>DATDGL010000063.1:0-46908 GCA_036522115.1 Candidatus Angelobacter sp. | reverse complement strand
GATCATCGATTATTTTCGTGGCTGCTCGGAAACCAATGCCGCAGGGTTTGCCGTGTTTCTGGGCGCGGGCGCCTATCACCACTATCGGCCCGTGGTGATTGACTCGCTGATCTCCCGTGGCGAGTTCCTCACCGCCTACACGCCGTACCAGCCGGAGATTTCCCAGGGCACGCTCCAGGCTATCTTCGAATTTCAGACCATGATCTGCGAGCTTACCGGCATGGAAGTGGCCAATGCCTCCATGTACGACGGTTCCACCGGCGCAGCCGAAGCCGTCATGATGGCCTGCCGCGTTACTGGAAGAAGAGGAGCAGTGCTGGCCCGCAGCGTCCATCCGGAATACCGCGAAGTGGTCCAAACCTACGCCCAGCATCAGGGTTTGCCCATGGCGGAGGTGGGATTTCTTGAGAATGGCCGCGTGGATATGGCCGGCCTGGAAAAGAAGATTACCGACGATATCGCCTGTGTCCTCATCCAGTCTCCGAATTTCTTTGGGAGTATTGAAGATGTGGCGGCGGTGGCGGACCTGGTTCACAAAAAAGGCGCGCTGCTCGCCGTTTCCATCTCCGAGGCCTTGTCGCTGGGGATCGTGAAGCCGCCGGTAGAGGCTGACATCGTCTCCATGGAATCGCAGTCCTTCGGCGTGCCTCTGGGATTTGGCGGGCCTTACGCGGGAGTGCTGGCCACCAAAGAAAAATTTGTCCGCCAGATGCCCGGCAGGCTGGTGGGAGAAACCAGGGACCACAACGGTAAGCGCGGATTCGTGCTCACGCTCTCCACCCGCGAGCAGCATATCCGCCGTGAGAAAGCCACCTCCAACATCTGCACCAACCAGGCCCTCATCGCCACCATGGCCACCATCTACATGACGGTCTATGGCCGCGAAGGGCTCAAGGAACTGGCGCAGCAGAACCTGGCCAAAGCCGGCTATGCCGCAAGCCAGTTCGGCAAGAAGGCGAAAGTCTTGTTTGCGGGCACGCCGCGCTTTAATGAATTCGTGCTTCAGACGCGCGAAGACCCGCATGATCTCAACAACCGCCTGCTGGAAAAGAAGATCATTGGAGGCTGCTCGTTGCGCAAATTTTATCCCGAACTGGGAAATGCCTCGCTGTGGTGCTGCACAGAGATGAATACCCGTGAAGAAATTGATTCCGCGGTGCTGGCGGTGGCCCAATGAGCGATCGTGATATCAAGAAAGCTACGCGCCACGTCAACCAGAATGAAGGTTTGATCTTTGAGCGCTCTTCGCCCGGCAAAAAAGGCTACCGCCTTCCGCCGCTGGATGTCCCCGCCGTGGATTACAAGCAGGCCCTGGGCACAGCCGCCCGCGAGGACCTGGGCAACATGCCGGAAGTGAGCGAAATGGAGATCATCCGCCACTTCACCCGGCTCTCAACCTGGAACTACGCCATTGATCTGGGCATGTATCCCCTGGGTTCATGCACCATGAAGTACAACGCCCGCGTGAATGAAGTGGTCGCGCGGCTTCAGGGTCTGGCGGAGGCCCATCCTTACCAGCCGGAAAAAATCTCCCAGGGCGCGTTGCGCATCATGAAGACCCTGGCCGATTGCCTGCTGGACATCACCGGCATGGACGCCATCACCCTCCAGCCCGCCGCCGGCGCGCACGGCGAGATGACCGGCATCCTGCTCATCCGCGCCTGTCTTCAGTCCCAAGGCAATCCGCGCAAGAAGATTCTGATTCCCGACTCTGCTCATGGCACCAATCCCGCCACCGCCGCCATCTGCGGCTATGCCGTGGAGAACCTGAAATCCGATTCGCGCGGCATGGTGGACATCAGCGCTCTCGCTCAGCAGATGAATGAAGACGTGGCCGGGCTCATGCTCACCAATCCCAACACCCTGGGCATCTTTGAGCAGGAGATCCACAAGATTGCAGACATCCTGCACGGCAAGGGTGGCCTGCTCTACATGGACGGCGCCAACATGAATGCCCTGGTGGGTAAGACCCGTCCCGGCGACTTCGGCGTGGATGTGATGCACCTGAACCTGCACAAGACGTTCTCTACGCCTCACGGTGGCGGTGGTCCGGGCTGCGGCCCGGTGGCCTGCAAAAAAGCCCTGGATCCGTTCCTGCCTTATCCGGTAGTGGTGCAGAAGGAAAACGGTCTGCTGGGCTTCGACTACGATCGCCCCCAGTCCGTGGGACGCGTGCGCATGTTCTATGGCAATTTCGGCATGCACGTCCGCGCCCTGGCCTACATCATGGCCAACGGCCCTGACGGCCTGCGCCAGACCACCGAAGATGCCGTGCTGAACGCCAACTACATCCGCAAAAAGCTGGAGAACGATTACGATCTGCCCTACAAGAGCGCGTCCATGCATGAGGTGGTCTTCAGCGACCATCGCCAGGCCCAGAAAGGCGTAAAGACCGGCGACATCGCCAAGCGCCTGATCGATTACGGCTTCCATCCCTACACTGTCTCGTTCCCGCTGGTAGTCCACGGAGCACTGATGATCGAGCCCACGGAAAGCGAATCTCTGGAAGAACTAAGCCTGCTGGTGGACGCCATGAAATCCATAGCCCGCGAAGCCGAAGAAGACCCCGAACTGGTCAAGACCGCCCCTCACTCCACCAGGGTCTCCCGCCTGGACGAAACCGCCGCCGCAAGAAAGCCCGTGCTGCGCTGGAAACCAGCCCAGGCGACAAGCGCTTCCGAATGATCTACCGCAGAGCACGCAGAGAGCGCAGAGAAAACCGGTAGTGCAGGATAAGATGAGGATCAATGGAAGAAGACGTGGATGCAAAACGCGATCCGGAATCGTCGGCCAAAAGAGAGAACCAGCTTAGCGGGATTATCTTGGACGTGGCAATTGCAGTCCATTCGGCCATAGGCCCGGGGTTATTGGAAAGTGCCTACCAGGCCTGCCTTGCTTATGAACTGAAAAGCCGGGGAATCAAATTCCATGCGCAGGTTCCTCTGCCGATTCGATATCGTGAAGTCTATCTGGACGTATCCTACAAGATGGATCTCTTGGTGGAAGATCTGGTAGTGGTCGAATTGAAAGCAGTTGAGAGACTTTTGCCGATCCACGATGCGCAACTCTTGTCCTATCTCAAGCTTAGCGAAAAAAAGCTCGGCCTCTTAATTAACTTCCATGTCTTGCGCTTGAAAGATGGCATTCGGCGCATTGCGAATGGGCTGTGACCGGCATTGCTCTGCGCTCTCTGCGTCCTCTGCGGTGACATAGATGTCCTATCTCAAGTTTAGCGAAAAAAAGCTCGGCCTCTTAATTAACTTCCATGTCTTGCGCTTGAAAGATGGCTTTCGGCGCATTGCGAATGGGCTGTGACGCGCATTGCTCTGCGCTCTCTGCGTCCTCTGCGGTGACATAGATGGTGCTTGAGATCAAAGCAGTCGACGCCTTAGCGCCAATTCATCAGGCTCTGGACGCGGCTTTCTTCGCTTTGCTCCGCCCACACTTCCTGAGGCCATAGGCCGAGCCGTAATATTCCCACTTGCCCGCACCGTCTAATCTCCCGAGTTCCCAGAGAGGCCTTCTAATCAATTTCAATGATGTAAGCCTCAAGCACGGAATTAAACGAGTCGTAAATAACTTATGACTCTCTCTTAACTTTGCGAGCTTAGCGCACTTTGCGGTAAATCCCCCGCAGTTTCGGCCTGCCCCCGAGCTTCCCATTGGCCCTGGACGCGGCTTTCTTCGCTTTGCTTCTGGATTGGCCACCGATTTGCCCCAGCCGGGTGGCCATCCATTTCTTGGATCCAAGCAACCCCTCCAGCAGGCCGGGCACGTAGATGTCCGCATCCAGTTTCGGGAAGTGAATCCCAAAGCCCGAGGGGCTGATCTCAACTTCCTCCAGTTGGGCTGGCCGCGCATTCTCCAGTCCCTCAGCATCCCGTGGCGAGAAGGCGAGAGTGACCCGCGAACTCAAATCAATCACGATGCGGCCGCTCTTCCGGTCGTAACGAGCAGAGATTGCTCTGGGAAGAGTCGCCTGAAGCTCCTTAGCTTGCTGGTTTGCCCGTTCGAAATTATCACGCAGCGCCATGAATGTTCTCCCAAGCCCGGCACAACTCCCCCATATGCTCTGCCAAAACTGTCTCGATAGGCCTGATCTCGCGCATTGAAAAGTCGTAATTCTCCCGAAGCTCTGCCGGTCCTGCCGGACAATTCAAGTTAAAGACCACTTCACAACCTCGTCCGATCACGTGGACGTGGGCTGGCCTGTGATCGTTTGGATAGATTACGACCCGCAGTCCCTCAAACCTGAGAACTGTCGGCACGTTATGATGTTAGCACAATTCCTAAGCGGTTGGGTTTTATTGAAGCAACAAGAAGACTGCCAGAACAAGCGCATTCGCAGGGAGACCAAGCTGGGCGAAATAGAGAACAGGGAACAGGGAATAGAAACCCAAAAACTCAATCTGGCCGCTGATTCCCGCGCATAAGAAGCTCCGCCACTGGTTAAAACCAGCAAAAGTGCTGTCACTCTGACAGCATTGTGACAGCACTTGATTGACTCTCAACATCAGGGATGTAATTCTGGAATTGTTGAATCGTGTCAAAAGCGAAGGTTGGGTCCAAGGTTTTGGTTTTCAGATGACCCGATGACCTGATGACCCGATTCGATGGCTGTGCCCCCAGGGGCCAACAGCTTGCAGTGCTTGCTCTTTGAAAACTGAATTGAAGCGGTGTCGTGCGAAACAAAAAGGCACGACGCAGCGGGAGACGTGTAACTGGCGCTCGCGAATGAACGCGGTGCTGCGCTAACAGAACCGCAGCACCTCAAACTGTCATTCTGACCCGAACGCGGCAGTTTGGCGGCGGGAAGAAACTGAGATCTTCTTCCCTATCGCGGGCGCCACGGCATACGTGTGTCCCACGGTAACGGGATCCCCACCCCTCAGGGTGGCCGGAAACCTGCGTGGATGCTACTTTTGCCCCAAGCTCCTGGACCGCGGTAGCAGCCTGGCGGATTCACCCACTGTTTTTCGCCGTAGGGTCTGTGGTGGAGGAATGGTGGAGGAATCAAAGTCCTCCGTCCTCCCATTCGTCCTCCACTTATCTCCAATGGAATCAGTGCAGTGGAGGAATAGGACGAATCAGCCTCATGTTTGGTTTTAGGTTTAATCCGCGCTGTTTGGGCAGTTCGCGGCCTGAATTTGGGTTGGTTGTGGGCTACTAGCCAGCAGCCAGGCGCTTTCTTGTACGACTTCTTTAGCTTGTAGCACTCCTCCGTGTCCTCGCTCTTTCTCAGCGTCCTCCGTGGTAAGGTTTGCTTTTGATTTTTCTCCGTGTGTCTCCGTGGTGATCTTTTAGTCTTTGGTTGTCCCTCAACCCGTTCTGTCCATCAGTTTTGTTGAGTGAGCGAATCAGTGGATTGTTCCGGAACGAAAGAGGAATGTATCGTCCAATCCGGGACAAAGATCTCTCGAATTTTCAATCACATGCTCGGATGAGAAGGATATCAGCGTGTTTCTGAAAATTGCCCCAATTCCCATGCAAAGTCGTTAGCAGGTTTAGCTTTTCTTAAGTTCTTCCATGACGCTGCGAATGAGATCCTTGGAAGAATTGAGGGCCTCGAGAATGATTTGCAGGTCCATGGCCGGTTTGTTGGGTTGGCGCGTGCTTTGACAATAAACGCCATGCTGCCCCACCAGGACAAGGGCGTCCGTGAGCAGGTCCAGAGTTACAGCCAGGCGTCCGCGGGGGATGCCCATCATGAATTCATATTTCTCGAGGTCGTCGCGCTTATCGTCAAGCAAAGACATGGCTTAGGAAATCTAACACGGACAGAGGCCACAGGTTACGGGTCACGGAAGAGATTGACTCGAAATTACCACATTACAAAATTGCCCCAATTCTCAGCCGGTTCCCTGAAGCTTTCGCCGCACCAACCAACCGCTCGTACCCGCCAGTTTGCTTACCAAAGGTAATTTTGCGGTGTCTAAGGCTTCAGGTAAACTCAACTCATCATGCAGCTTCGTAGTTTTTTCCTGGTTTTCCTTCTGGCACTGGTGTCGTCTTTTGCACCGGCACAATCCAGCCAATATAGCGATTCTGATCCGGTCTTGTTGCGCACCATGCAGCAGGAACTGGATCGGGCCATGACTGCACTCAGCAAGTCGGATCCTGCGCCCTACTTCATCAGCTATTCCGTAGACGAGGAGTCCGGACGCGTCATTGTGGCCAGCAGCGGAGCCATTGTGGCCGACGTCGGACGGCATGAGCGCTCCGCCGACATTTCCGTCCGCGTGGGCGACCGCGATCTCGATAACACCCACGGTGAGAACCGCTCCAACGGCCTGGCCCAAACCAGCGTTCCGGTGGACGACAAGCCCGACGCCATTGCGCGTGTCCTCTGGCTCAACACCGACCGCATGTACAAGAAGGCCTCGCAGATCTACGTAGAGGTCAAGACCAGGACCAAGGTGCGGGCCGAGGAGGAAGATTCGTCACCGGATTTTTCCACCGAAAAGCCGCAGGTTGCGATCGGCAAAGCCGTCCAGCCGCCCAAATTTGATGAGCGTGAGTGGCGAGAGAAAGTCCGCCGCTTCTCAGCGATTTTCGGCAAACATCCGGAGATCGAAAATTCCACTGTCATGCTGCTGGTGGACGCTCCCACAGAGTATTTTGTCTCCAGTGAAGGCTCGCGCATCGTGACCTCGCGCTCGCTCATTCGCGTGCTGGCGCTGGGCAGCACGCGCTCCTCGGATGGCATGGAGTTGGCGCGGTCAGAAACGTTCGATGCTTCCTCCTTTGACAAGCTGCCCTCCGATCAGGAGATTACCGCCAAGATAGAAAAGATTGCCGACGATCTGATCAAGCTCAAGACCGCGCCGGTGGTGGAACCGTTCAGCGGGCCGGCATTGCTTTCCGGCCGCGCAGCCGCAGTTTTCTTCCATGAGGTGGTCGGCCATCGACTGGAGGGCCAGAGGCAGCGCGGCGAAAATGAAGGCCAGACCTTTACCAAGATGGTGAATCAGTCGGTGTTGCCTTCATTCCTAAGCGTAGAGGATGATCCCACGCTGGCCAGCCTGCAAGGCAAGGAATTGAGCGGACATTACCTGTTCGACGAGGAAGGGCAGAAAAGCCAGCGCGTGGAGTTGATTGCCAACGGAATCCTCAAGCAGTTCCTGATGTCGCGCATGCCGGTAAAGGGTTACATGCACTCCAACGGTCACGGTCGCGCCCAGGATGGACTGATGCCTGTGGGCCGCCAGGGAAACCTGATTGTGCGCTCGTCCAAATCTGTGCCTGATTCTGAACTGCGCGCCAAATTGATCGAAGAAATCAAGAAACAAAACAAGGCTTACGGTCTTTACTTTGAAGACATCGCCGGCGGCTTTACTCTCACTCTGCGCAATATGCCGCAAGCCTTTCAGATCATGCCTTTGATGGTGTGGAAGGTGTACCCCGACGGGCGTCCTGACGAGCTGGTGCGGGGCGTGGATATTATTGGCACGCCACTGGCGGCGCTCAACCGCATCGTGCTTACGGGCGACAAGCTCGATACGTTTAATGGCGAGTGCGGTGCAGAGTCCGGCTCTGTTCCCGTTTCCGCCTCTGCCCCGGCCATGCTCTTTTCGGAAATCGAGGTGCAAAAGATGGCGCAGGGCCATGAGCGGCCTCCACTGCTGCCGCCGCCCGGCTTTGATGACAAGCCCAACGGCGGAAAGGAGGCACGCTAATGCGCAAAATCTCTCTTGCTCTGCTTCTCCTGCTGCTTGGCTGCTTCGCCCTTCTAACGTTTGCAGACGATAAGCAAGCTCCGCCCAGCCTGATTGCAATCAATGATCATGGCGATCCGGTATTGAAAGCCATGCTGAGCGAACTCCGGCGTTCCCAGGAGAAACTGCAACTGGGGCAGCTTCAGCGGCCGTACTACATTGATTATCAAGTCACCGAGCTGCAGGACTATGTCGCCGACGCCACGTTGGGCGCGCTACGCACTGAGCAGGCCAACATCGGGCGGCTGGTGCGCGTTGTCGTCCGCATTGGCGATTACAAGCAGGACAGCTATTACGGTGAGGGCACCGGCTCAGTCGAAATCATGCCTATGGACAACAATGAGATGGCGCTGCGCCATCAGCTATGGCTGGCCACGGACAAAGCTTACAAGGCCGCGCTCACGGGACTCACTGAGAAAGAGGCCGCACTGAAGAACGTGGTCGTGGAGACGGAGCTGCCGGACTTTTCCCGGGAAAAACCTGTCGAGTCGATTCATGACCTGCCCAGGTTCGATGTTGATCTCAACTACTGGAAGCAGATGACGCGCTCCACCTCTGATCTGTTTCGTCGTGATCCTGATCTGGAATCATCGTCGGCGGCGCTGCACTTCCGCATCCTCAACCATTATTTTGTGAATACGGAAGGTGCGGTTACCCGGAATGGCGATGCCGTCTATACCTATTCATTTGAAGGCAGCGCGCAGGCCGCTGACGGAATGCGCCTGGACCGCAGCCATGGCTACACCGTAGGCAAGGTCGATGAGCTTCCTAAACCGGAAGAGGTAAAGAAGGATGCGGAACAGCTCATCGGCACTTTTGAAGCATTGAGGAAGGCTCCGCTGGTCGACGATGACTATCACGGTCCGGTGCTGTTCTCCGCCGATGCCGCTACCGCACTATTCGAGCGCCTGATCGTTGGCAACATTCTGGGGGTCCGTCCGGAGGTAGGCAGTCCTGCCCGGGTTCGCGGTGAGTTCGCCTCGTATTATAAGAGCCGCGTCCTTCCGGATTTTCTTTCCGTCGTGGATGATCCTCGTCCCAGGAAAGTGGACGGGCAGACGCTGCTGGGCAGCTACGATGTGGATGACGAAGGCGTAAAAGCCGATCCGGTGACCGTGATCGATAAAGGAGTGCTGGCCGGCTTTCTCACGGACCGCGAGCCCATCAAGGACTTTCTGCATTCCAACGGTCGCGGCCGCACCGCGCTTGCCAGCTCTCCGCGTCCGCAGATTTCCAATTTGATCTTTACCGCGTCCAACGGAGTGCCCTTTGAAGAGTTGAAAAAGAAGCTGATTCAAATGTGCAAAGACCAGGGTCGGCCCTATGGTTACTACGTTGAAACCACTGGAGTACGTCTTGCTCCGCGCCTCCTCTGGCGCGTGTATGCAAGCGATGGCCACATGGAACTGGTGCGCGGCGCGGTCTTCAATCAGCTCGATACGCGCACGCTGCGTAGTGACATCATCGCCGCCGGCAATGACACCTACGTCTACAACCGCTCGGATCCTCTTCCCAGCACCATCGTCGCTCCCTCGCTGCTGTTCGACGAACTGGAAGTCCAGCGCGCCAACCGCACGCGGGAAAAACTCCCGTCGTATGGTGCGCCGCCACTCTCGTCCCCGGCCAAATAGTGCGGGGAACCAACACTCCGCGTCCGTCATCCTGAGGCGTGCCCGGCTTGTCGGGCACGCGGAAGGACCGTGTGGTGTGTGAAATTGAAATATTTGACATCTTCAAAAATGCTGTAGACTGATCACTCAACCATGCCCAAAGGCACTGTATTCCTTTGGCCCAAATGCTGGCGGCCTGAATGCTGACTGCTTAAAAGATATGCCCCTGACCAAGATCACAACCAAGTCTGGTCTCCCCGCCGAAGGCCAGGCCAAAGAATTTACCGTCGGCGGAAAGATCATCTGCGTTGCCAACGTGGAAGGCGAATATTCGGCCATGGACAACGTCTGCCTTCACCGTGGCGGCCCTCTGGGGCAGGGCACGGTCGAGGATGGAAAAATTGTCTGCCCCTGGCACGGCTGGCAATACGATCCCAAAAGTGGAGAGGTCGCCCACAACTCCAGCGCCAAGGTTGCCGTCTACCCGCTGAAGGTTGAGGGCGAAGACGTATTGGTAGACATTTAAGTTGTACAGACGGTGCTCAGCACAGCGCTCACCGTCTCAAAGGCGAAGCCTTTAGCCCTCGGTTGTGAAGCCCTTCAATTCCCCAATTACCAATTACCCAATTTTTCAATCCTGCAAGGCCCTGTCACGCGATGACGCGCGAGATTGGCTCTGCGCTACAATGAACCTTTCTCATGGGAAAAATCCACGTTCTTTCCGAACTTGTTGCTAACAAGATCGCTGCCGGCGAGGTGGTGGAACGCCCGTCTTCAGTCTTGAAAGAGCTGCTGGAAAATTCGCTGGATGCCGGCGCTACGCGCATCAAGGTGCAGATTGAAGGCGGCGGCAAGAAACTGGTCCAGGTCACGGATGATGGCTGCGGCATGATGCGGGACGATGCCCTGCTGGCCTTCGAGCGCCACGCGACGTCGAAAATCAAAGATGCAGATGACCTTCTGAATATTGATACGCTGGGGTTTCGCGGTGAGGCGCTGCCTTCCATCGCAGCCGTCAGTCGTCTCGCCCTTCAGACGCGCGCCCCGGAAGAGGCCGGCGGCACCGTCCTGGAGATTGCCGGAGGAAAAATCCTTAAAGTGGAGGAATCAGGCCTTCCCGCCGGGACTTCCATTGCTGTGCGCGATTTGTTCTTCAATACTCCGGCGCGCAAGAAGTTCCTGAAGTCCGAATCTACAGAACTCTCTCACCTGGCCTCGCTGGTCACGCATTACGCGCTCGCCCATCCGGAAAAACATTTTGAGTTGCACTCGGCCACCAACGCCATGCTCATTGCCCCTCCGGTTGAGTCTTACTCAGACCGCATTTACCAGGTTTTCGGCAAGGACACTTTGGACCAGTTGATCCACGTCTCCCACCAGCGCAAGATGGAGAGGGTTGGCATTCCCGGGCCGCCGCCGTGGAGGCGGGACGAGGACTATAAATCGCCTGAGCCGGGTGAGATCCGCGTGCACGGCTTTGTTTCCAAGCCGGAAATCCAGAAGCTGAATCGCAATTCCATCTTTATCTTTGTCAATTCCCGGCTGGTGCGTGATCGCCTGGTCCAGCACGCGCTGACGGAGGCGTATAGGAACATCCTGCCGCCCACCGTCTTTCCCGTGGTTCTGCTGTTCATCGAACTGCCTCACGGAGAGGTGGACGCCAACGTGCATCCGGCAAAAACAGAGGTACGGTTTCGCCAGCAAAACTTCATCCATGATTTTGTTCGCGATACCGTCCGCGCCGCCCTGCTCAAGGCCCGGCCCGTGCCCCAGTTTGTGCGCGAAATTACCGCCCAGCCCACGGCCGCTCCGGGATTTTCGCCCAGTGTTCTGACCGGCCGTTCACAAGTGGAAGATGATCTGCCCCAATCCAACTCCAATGGCTCGCAGGAATTCGAGCTCCAGCCACAGCCCCAGACGCCAATGAGTCACCGTCTGCAATTCTCCGGCTCGCCGATTCCCGTGGAAGCCAATGCCGCCATCAGCGGCTTCGGCGCGGTTCCAGCGCCCACAGTGAAGCTGATGGAGAGAGTCGATGACGCCTGCGGCAATGTGCTGCAGGAAGAAGTTGAAGCCGGCGACATCCTGCAGGCAGGAGAAAGCCCTGCTCTCAGCACCCTCAGGCCCCTGGGCCAGGTTCGCGATTCTTTTATTCTCGCCGTGAGTCCTGACGGCCTTTGGATCATCGATCAGCACGTGGCCCATGAACGGGTGCTGTTTGAAAAAGTTTTGCGCGGACGTAAGGCCGGCGAAGGCCAGAGGCTGCTGATGCCGTTGATCGTCGAGCTGACCCCTGGGCAGCAGGCCGTCTTTGCCGAGATTTCTGACGAGCTTCGCCACAATGGATTTGAAGTCGAGCTTTTCGGCGTCCGCACCATCGCCGTCAAGACCGCCCCTGCGGGTATTCAGCCGGTGGAGATTGAAAAGATGCTGCTGGAACTGCTGGATCAGTTCCAGCGGGAAGAACAGGCATTGAATCTGGACAAGGCCCGCCACCGGATTGCAGCCAGCATCGCCTGCCATGCCGCCATCAAGATCAACACGCCGCTGGAGCAAAACAAAATGGAGTGGCTGCTGGCCGAGCTGGCCAAAACCGAATGCCCCATGACCTGCCCCCATGGCCGCCCCGTCCTGCTGCGTTATTCTGTGAAGGAGATTCAGCGAGCGTTTAAGCGGATATAGTGCGAAAATGTTTATGAGGAGTTGCCTTTCATGGCCCTTATTCTGCAACTGAAGCATGATTTAGAAGAAACTTTGACAGCGCAAGCCCGCGCACTGGGTTTATCTCTCGATCAGTATGTACAACGTTTGTTAGAACAGCAGCTCCCGCCCCAGGCTCAAAATCGGATGTTGACATTGAACGAATTTGAGGCCGCTCTGGATTCCATTGCGGCGCACTCAGACAAAATCCCTGAATTGCCACCCGAAGCCCTTACCCGAGAAGGAATATACAGAGATCACGACTGATGGCGATACTCGCGGCGACCTACCTGCTGGACACCAACATTTTGCTCCGCCTCTCAGAGAAACGTAGTCGGGAGTTTCAATTGGTTCGACCCGTCTTGAATGCTCTCGTTCAGAAACAAGCCCGTCTCTGCTACACGTCTCAAAATCTCATCGAATTCTGGAATGTATCCACGCGTCCCGTTGAGCGAAACGGGCATGGATTGTCGGCAATGGAGGCGGATGCGGAAGCTCGTGGATTTGAAGAAGCATTTTTGCTGCTGCCCGATACAGAGGCTATACATCTGGAATGGAGACGACTTGTGGTCGCTTACGGCATTGCTGGGGTGCAAGTCCATGACGCTCGCATCGTGGCCTGTATGAAAACTCACGGAATTCGTCATCTCCTCACCCTTAACGGCCGAGACTTCATGCGTTATAAGGAAATAACGGCCCTCCATCCCAGCCAAGTGGGCGTGCAAAAGTGACTGAACAGGAACTTCATCAGCGACGCGCGGAAATCTGGCGGACCAACGGCCATCCCATGCGCACCTTCGAGGAGGCCAAAAGCTTTCTTGACTCGGTTGGCCTCTGCCTGATGTATCCGGTGCGCGCGCTGCCGGTGGTGCCCACATTTCTTGGGGCCTGCGCCGGATCTGCCACCGGCCTGCCCGATGCCAGGCATGCATTTGCCGACCCGCGCACCCAGCCGGCAATCGAGCTGATGGTCCGGCTCCTGCGCGCACGGGATGCTTACGAGGTGAACTTGCTTCCCGAGAGCAGCCTCCTGGTCTCCGCGCCGCTGTTTCCATCGATATATGCTTTGCTGGGCGATCGCAAGCCCAAAGCCGCGCCCAAAACCAAAGCTCAGGGCGCAAAATTGTCGCCTCTGGCTCTGAGGGTTTTCGACGCCATTGATCAGAAAGGTCCAGTCAACACCCGGCAATTACGCGAGATCATCAGCCGCGAACCGAGCGACGCTGCCATGGAGCGCGCATTGAATGAGCTTTGGTCCATTCTCAAAATTATCCGGGTAGACTATCGCGAAAAGGAGGGAGCGTACTGGAACCTGCTCTATCGCTGGACTCCTGATGCAGTGATGGAAGGCGTGGGGATTTCCGTCCCCGAGGCGCTCTCCGCCTTGATTGGCAAGTACCTGGAGGCGGTTGAAGCAGCCAGCCAGGAGGAACTTGAGCACTTCTTCTCTTATCTGGTCTCCGGTTCCAAGGTCCGTGAAGCTATTCATGCGTTGCTGGCCGCGCGCCAGCTCGCCCTGGTTACCGTCGGCGCCAAAACGCTGATCCACCTTGCTCCTGTTGCTGACGATGCGCGGAGGCGCAATCATGGATAAGCCCCGGATCATCATTGCCATTGATGGTCCGGCCGGTTCGGGTAAGAGCACGCTGGCTTCACTGCTGGCGCGGCGATACAACTACGTCAACATCGAAACCGGCGCCATGTACCGGGCGCTGGCGCTCAAGGCCATGCAATCCGGCGTCTCGCTGGACGATGGCCCGGCACTGGCCCGACTGGCGGCAGATTCCCGCATTGAACTTGTGCCTCAACCGGAGGGGAACCGCGTTCTGCTGGATGGCGTGAATATCACTGAGCGCATTCGCCAACAGGATGTCACCGATGCCGCCTCCAAAGTATCCGTGCACCCGCCGGTGCGCGAATGGATGGTAGAGCAGCAGCGCCTGATCGGTGCTGGTGGTGGCATAGTCATGGAGGGGCGCGACATCGGCACCAAGGTCTTTCCCGATGCCCAGGTGAAGATCTTTCTCGATGCCGCCCCGGAGGTGCGTGGCGGTCGCCGCTTTCTCCAGCAGCCGGCGGTGAATGCTCTGGAAGCCTCGGTGCTTGCCGAACTCAGGAAGCGCGACCTTCGCGACCGCAACCGCGCCACCTCACCGCTGGTTCCCGCCCCTGATGCAGTTGTGGTTGATTCAACGAACTTGAATCTGGAACAGGTCTTTCACAGAGCGGTAGAGATCATCGAACAGAAGTTAGCTAACGGTTTACCGATGACCGATGACTTGACGACCCGATGACCTCAGTCTTTCCGTATCTGAATCGTCCCCCGGTTGGTCCTCAACTTGACCTGGGGGCCGCCTTTGCCAACAGTCCCGGTGGCATTGTGGCGGTCGTTGTTGATGTTCAGGCTGTAGTCGCTCTGAATTTCTCCACCATCACTCTGTGCGTCCATCTGGAACCCAGGGTTTTCCGGCAGTTCGATGCTGATTTGTGAGCCGGTAGTGGAAATGTCTACGTTTCCCAGCGGCGCCGCGGCTTGCATTTCGATGTCTCCTCGCGGGTCATCGATACGCACGTCGCCGGTAACATGGTCCAGCCGAACGTTCTTGGAGTCAGTTCTTAAGATGAATGGCCCAGCAACGGCATCGACTCTCAGGTCAGAGCCGTCCATGGTCAGGTCGCCATCCAGCTTGGCCATCTGCAGGTCAGTCCGGCTGGAGTTGAATTTCACCTGGCTGGCAACGTGAGACAACGCGACGTCCCCCGAGTAACTGCCGGTCAAAGTAAGGGTGCCATCAATATCTGCGAAGGTGCTGTCATCTACGTAGCCATCTACACTTACGTTGCCGCTGATGTTCTTTGCTGTTACATCGCCGCGATGTTCGTGCAATGAAACATTGCCGTTGATCTGCTCGGCATCAAGATCGCCGCGCATGGTCTCAAGTTCGACGTCGGCGTGAATTTGTTTTATGTGCACATTACCTCTGGAATCAGTGACCGAGACTGCATACTTCGGCGGTACTTGCAGCGCCAAGTCAACGCGCCCTTGAGAGAAGCTGCCACCGGTCATGTCGAGTATCCAGACTGCCCCTTGCTGCTCAAATTTCAGGTGTGTGGAGTTGTTAAACTGGCTCGCTTCTTCCTGCGAGTGGTTGAGAGTGCATTTGTGCGCTACAACATGTACCTGATCGTCGGGGCTTGCACTGATGCTGACATCTCCGCGCACAGACATTACTCTCACCTGGGCTCCCACCGGCATTGGCTGCACAAAGCTCTCATTAAACTCGTAACGTGTCCCCAAAAATCCTAACGGATCGTTCCAGTCGTCTGTGCAATCAATATTCCAGTGCACTCTGGAGATCCCAGATGCTCCAAGACCGGAAAGGATCAGAAATACTAGGAAAACAACTCCGCCGCCGCCAATTCCGGGATAAGGCTCATTGTGGCGGCGTGCCCAAAGATATTCCCCGAGCTTGAAAATTCCCCAGACGATCAGCAGAATGGGCCAATAACGGCTGAACCAGGCTCCGGCGTCATAGTATTTAATCACCCTCAAATTGCATAACAGGATGACCACTCCGGTTGCTGCTACCAGAAGCGGCCCAAAAAGAGAACGTCTGCGGTAACGTGGACGAATGTCATTCATAGTTTCACCTGTGAGTCTCCGCCAGCAGTCCCAGAGTTGCTCTCGCCCGGCGGCGGTGCTCCGCCCATCCACCTAGGTTGAATATGACCTTCCATCGAGCCGCTGCGGGCAGCAAAGGAAAGAACCCCAATTACAATCAGCAGAACCGGCCAAGTGTTCTCGAGGGGGGTTCCTACATACTCTTGAAGCAGCCACAGCACTCCGAAAGTGATTAGAATTACAGGTCCCATCAGCGCCCTGGTGCGGCATCTGGAACAACGGCAGCGACGATTTCTGATGTAAATTGTCATATCCCCTTAGGCCCTCGTTGAAGTTCTCTTGTAGGCAAGCCACAGCCCCAAGACAATAAAAAAAATCGGCCAAATCTTATCTATATCCATGTCGAACGAGCGGCTCACAAGGAAAATGACTCCCAACACGATTAACACGACTGCTGACGTGGGAGCGTGGTCCTCGGCCTTGAGATTGGCTGGGGTCTGAGCCGGAATAGCGGCGCTAGCGCTTCCCATTTGAGGCGGATGATTCTCCTGAATTCCAAAGAGTTGTTCCAGGCCAAGATGATCCGGCGTCGGCTGGCCAACTCGCCTGGCTTTGGCTGTTTGGTGCGCTTCAAAGGCCATATAGATTATGAAAAAACCAATGAGAATCCCAATGAGGCCCGAGATATGCCTGGTCGCGACAACCAGTAGAACGAAAATCGCCACATGCACAAAAGCTTTAACAAATTGGTTGTTGTACATCGCGCCGACACCCGGGAGAAAGCCCAGTAGAGTCGCAAGCGCCGGACTCGGCGCACCTTCCACACCCGTGACCGGCACAGGTGCCGGAGCCACGGGGACGGCTCCTTGCAGCCGCACGGCAATGCATGGCTCGCAATAGATAGCGCCCATCACATCCCGCTTACAGTTTTCGCACAGCGCCTTCCCGCAGGTGCGGCAAAAGGCCGTTGCGGGCGTTTGGGTATGTATGGCGCAGTTCATGGTTGGACTCCTTCATTGCTCATTTTCAGATCTGCAACCAGCGCGTTGTCCAGTTCCTGGCTATAGTGGTCCTGCCGTTCTTCCGGACGTCCGCTGGTGTCGTTCTTGTCTTTTTTGTTCTTGTCTTCCTTGGGCTGCTCTGCTGGTGGCTGCTGCTGATCGCTCGGCGCCGGGGAGGTATTTTTCAACTCCTGCACCCGCGATTCGATCTCATAAACCAGGCGCATGTTCCTGTAGTACCGCACAACCTTGCTTTCCAGTTGGGTGTACTCCATCACAATCGCCCTGCCTACGGCGCTGGGATGCCAATCCATATGGATCAGGTCTGTCAGCTTGACTCCGGCCAGGGTGAGCGTGAGGCTGAGGGAAAAGAAGGCCATGGAAAACGATGTGGCAAACCGGGGCTGCATCATGCCCGCCAACACTCCGCGGACAGGCTTCCACCCCCTCGCGATCCAGCCCGGCTTCATCGCCTTCGGGGCTGTCTGCGGCTGTTGGGCAGGTGATGCGCTAGTGGCTGCCAGGATGTTGTGCACCAGGTTCCTGGGAGGTTCCAATTCCTCCAGGTTTTGCAGCCACGCCATACCCTGCCGAGCCTCGGCCAGCATAGGCCCGCAAACCTGGCACTCGGCAGCATGTGCCTCAAACCCCTGGCTGGCCTCTTTGGAGAGGAGCCCATCCAGGGCATCGGGCAGCAAGCCCTCGAACTGGCTGCACTGGATTCCGTTTTGGCCTTTTTCAGTCATTGCCTGCCTGCTCTTTATTACGAGAAAGTAATCGTCCAAGTTCCATCCGGCCCCGGTTAATACGCGATTTGACCGTACCCTCCGGCACCCGCAAGACCTGGGCAATCTCTTTGTAATCCATATCTTGCAGGTCGCGCAGGATCACGGCCTCCCGCAGGTCCGGTGAAAGCCGTGAAAGCGCCTGCTGGACCAGTTTTTGCGTCTCTTTGCTCGCCAGCCGGTCGTCGGGCGTGGGGCCTGGGTCTTCCAGGCGGTCGCTCAAAGACAGAGCATCTTCTTCCTCCCGAAGCCCGGCGTCAATGGAATCTGTAATTCGGTCCTGCTTGCTTCGCCGGAAATGGTCTACCAGAAGGTTCCTGGCGAGGGTGGTCAGCCAGGTGGTGAACGCGCTCTTGTCCAGGTCGTAACTGGAGAGAGTGCGGTAAACGCGGATAAAAACGTCCTGAGTCAAATCCTGAGCGTCTTCAGCAGAGTTGGTGAACCGATAGCAAAGATTGTAGATGCGCCGGTTGTGCAGGCGGACGATCTCCTCCCATGCCGAACCATCTCCGGCCAGGCACCGGCGGACTAATTGGCCTGTCTGCTGGTCCTCCAAGCAGTCTCCCCGCCTAATGATACGAATCAGGCGTTATCCAAGTTTCACGGTTGGCTCTTGTAGTTTATCCCGACCGGAGGAAGAGAGCCTTATGGGGGCAGGCAGGATATAATTTGGGAAGAGAGTGTTGAATGAAGATCGTGACTCCCATTCAAGCCGTCAGAGTCTTGGTTGGTATCCTGACTTTAGCCTGGTTCTTCGGCTACCGACAGGCACCACGCATGCTTATGGGCGTGATATTAGTCATGGCCCTTATCATGTTGATCGAGTTGCTAGACGAGGTCTCCATAGCTAATTTGCTGGCACGAGGAGTTCTCGCCTTTCAAACCGCCCAAAAACTCGTGGTTGGTGGCCTGATTTTAGCTTGGCTCTTCGGCTATCAAGGGGCGCAATCCGCGCTTATGGGTGTGATATTAGTCGTGGTCCTTATCAAGGTGGTCGAGCTAAGAGACAGGATTTCCATATTCGATTTGCTGGCAGGAGGAGTTCTCAGCTTGATTGCAGTGTCGGTCACTAGACATATTCCTCTTGCCTCCGGGCTGACTGGAATTGTTTTAGGCCTCATCGTTACCTCATATATTTTGGCGCCTGGCTCACCAAATTTGAGGCAGCCTCTTGGACGAATGATGGGTATTTTGCTTGCAGTTCTGGGAGGCTATTTTGTGAGTTCCACCTGGGAAGAGTTGGTCGCGGGCCTGGTTGTAGGCGTCCTGCTCACAGGTCTCTTTTTCGGCGTCCAAAAACAACCACAATCAACCGTGGGAATCATTCACTCGTAAAGTAGTCCACCGTCACCGGATTTTCAAACAGCGAATAATCCCGGGTCACCACTATGATTCCGGTCTCGGTTACGAAATAGTTCTTGGCGTCCAACTCGGGATCAAAGCCAATCACTGTGCCTTCGGGGATATGGACATCGCGGTCAATAATGGCGCGGCGGATGCGGCAGTGGCGACCGATGTTGACGTGGGTAAAGATAATGCTGTCGTCCACCTGGGTGTAAGAATTGATGCGCGAGTCCGGGGAAATCACGCATCTGCGCACTGTTCCGCCAGACACGATGCATCCATGGCACACGATGGAGTCGATCGCAGTGCCGGTGCGGCCCGGTTCGCCAAACACAAACTTCGCCGGCGGATACTGGCGCTGGTGAGTGCGGATGGGCCACTCCTTGTCATACAAGTTGAATACCGGCGACACCGACACCAGGTCCATGTTCGCTTCGTAATACGCCTCCAGCGTGCCTACGTCGCGCCAGTAGAGCGCTTCCTTTTTGTTCTCATCAATAAAATTGAAGGAATAGATCTTGTACTGGTCCAGGATGCGGGGCAGAAGGTCTTTGCCGAAATCATGGGACGATTCCAGGTCTTCAGCATCCTTCAGCAGCACCGGCAGGAGCACGTCCGTATTGAAGAGATAGACGCCCATGGAGCCGGAAACCATCTCCGAGTGATACGGAGAACGCAGCTTGGTTTCCTTTGGCTTCTCTTCAAATCCGGTGATCCGGCCCTGGCGATCCACGTCCACGATTCCAAACCGCGAGCACTCGCTGGGATCAATCAGGATGGTGGCCAAAGTCACGTCTGCCCCGGAGGCCACATGCTGGTCCAGCATGAGCTGGTAATTCATCTTGTAGATGTGGTCGCCGGAGAGCACCAGGACGTACCTGGGCTGCTCGCTTCCGATGGAGTAGATATTCTGGTAGACCGCATCGGCGGTTCCCAGGTACCAGTTCTCGCTGACCCGCTGCATAGGGGGCAAAATCTCAATGAACTCACCCAGTTCCCGCGCAACCACGTTGCCCCAGCCTTCGCGGATGTGCCGGTTCAGTGACAGGGCTTTGTACTGCGTGAGGATGTAGACCCTGCGCAGATCTGAATTTGTGCAATTCGAGAGCGTGATGTCGATGATTCTGTAATTGCCGCCAAAAGTGACGGCCGGCTTGGCCCGGTCGCGGGTCAGGGGATACAGTCGTTCCCCGGCGCCACCGGCCAACAACACTCCCAGCGTGTCTTTCATTCAGAATGCTCCGTAGATCTGCATGAAAAATACTGTGAAGGTTAGATGCTAGCAGAAAATTAACTTTTGGCTGCTGCCTGGAATTTGCCATTCAGATTTTTAGCAGAAAGCAATCTGCTTTTTTGCCGTAACCCTCCTTCTGAGCGTAGCATCTAACTTGGTATACGAAAGGAACCCACGTGAATCCTAAGCTGAAGAAGCTTATGAAAGAGCTGGGAGCAGCCATTAACAGCTCGCTTTCCGAGTCGGACCAGATCGCACAAGTCATTACCAGGATCAAGGAGGAGGGCTTCGATATCTTCCTGGTTCTTGAAGCCACCATTGGATTCAACCGCCGCGACGAAGAGAACGCGCCGGCCCCTTCAGAACTTGTCAGCCTGCCTAACAAAGGGAAGCTAAATCCAGAATTGGCCATCAATGCCAACGATGTGCGCTTTCTGAAGTCCCTGCGCATCAAAGTGGACGACGCGGCCTGAACGGCCGGTCTGGGGTCTTAGGCGCTGCCGGTGCCCTGACCGCGAAAGCTCGATCATGAGCCACTCCCCTTCGTGGTATCGCATTCTGATGAGACGTCTTCGGTTTTGCCGGATTTTGACCATTCTGCCAATAAGCTCCTTCCTGTAAGATTATGGGACGTGCTCAACAGCCTTACCAGCCATGTTCGGAGTCGCCTGGGGTACGCCGTCCTCAGCGGAGTGAAGTCCGTTGTTTCCTCGTTTGCCCGGACTCTCTATGTACTCTGGCTCCAGATCACAGGCCTGATGTTTGCTGCATTTACTCTGATTGGCGTCTCGTCGTTGGTGCGTCTGTGCCGTGCCCACGCCTGGAAGGGTGATCCTCACCGGTTCTGGACCACGATATGTTTCACCACGGTGTGCTTCGGGTTTACTATTATGTCGTTCGTCAAGGCTAAACGGAGGCAGACGACCAACCCGGCTAAACCGTAGCAAGAGTCGAAATCCAGGTTTTTCATGCCCCAGGATACAAAGGTCGAAACCGAAGCCAGCCAGTTAAAATCTGTCGAACCCAGCCCTCTTTACACACCTGCCAACCTGGAAGGCTGCGATTACGAGCGTGATGTGGGCTATCCCGGCGAGTTCCCCTTCACTCGCGGTGTTCAGTCCACCATGTACCGCGGACGTCTCTGGACCATGCGCCAATACGCCGGCATGGGCGATGCCGAAGAATCCAACAAGCGCTACAAATACCTGCTGTCCCACGGCACCACTGGTCTTTCTGTAGCCTTCGATCTGCCAACGCAGATTGGCATGGACTCCGATCATGCCATGGCTGCGGGAGAGGTCGGCAAAGTCGGCGTAGCCATTGACTCTATCGAGGACATGGAGCGGCTCTTCCAGGGCATTAATCTGGAGAAGATCTCTACCTCCATGACGATCAATGCCACCGCCGGCATCCTGCTGGCGCTCTATGTGGCTGTGGCTCGGCGCTCAGGCGCAGAAGTCTCCAAGCTCAGTGGCACGGTGCAGAACGATATCCTCAAAGAGTACATCGCGCGCGGGACCTACATCTACCCTCCAGCACATGCCCTGCGCATCATCACGGATATATTTGCTTTTTGCAGCCAGAATGTCCCTGACTGGAACCCCATCTCCATCTCCGGCTATCACATGCGCGAAGCCGGGTCTACCGCCGTTCAGGAGGTGGCATTCACGCTGGGCAATGCCATTGCCTATGTGGAAGCTGCCGTCCATGCGGGCCTGGATGTGGACCGCTTTGCTCCCCGGCTCTCCTTCTTCTTCAATGCTCACAACAACTTTTTGGAAGAAGTGGCTAAATATCGTGCGGCCCGCCGGATGTGGGCCCGCATCATGGCAGACCGCTTCCACGCGCAGAACCCGCGTTCCCTCACGCTGCGCTTCCACACCCAGACCGCAGGTTCAACTCTCACCGCCCAGCAGCCGGAGAACAATATTGTTCGCACTGCTGTCCAGGCTATGGCGGCGGTCCTGGGCGGCACGCAGTCGCTGCATACCAACTCCTTTGACGAGGCCCTGGGACTGCCCACCGAGGAAGCTGCCCGCATTGCCCTGCGAACCCAGCAGATCATTGCCCATGAAACCGGCGCCCCCAATACCATCGATCCGCTGGCTGGCTCCTACTATATCGAATCCCTGACCAGCGAGATTGAGCAGCGCGCGAATGTGTACCTGGAAAAGATTGAGGCGCTCGGAGGCACGCTCCGCGCCATCGAAAAGGGATACATCCAGCAGGAAATCCAGAATGCCGCCTATGACTTCCAGCAGGCCGTGGACCGGCTGGAGAATGTGGTGGTGGGCGTGAACCGCTTCCAGACTGATTCTGATGAGGTCCGCGCCATACCTATCCAGCGCATCGATCCCGATCTTGAACGCAAGCAGGTGGACCGAGTGCGGGCATTGCGCGCCCGCCGCGATAAGGCGGCTTGGCAGGACGCCTTGCGTAAAGTGGAAGACTCTGCCCGTTCCGGCGACAACCTGATGCCCCACATCGTCGCTGCTGTGGAGAGCTATGCCACAGTCGGCGAAATCTCTGACGCCCTGCGCGGAGTCTTTGGCGAATACCAGGAAACTGTGGTGGTTTAAAAGCCGTTCCTTGCTTTTAGCTCTTGGCGTGCTTCTCTATTCCTGACTGCGCCGGAAGTAGAAACGAAGAAGTGCGGTAAACCTTTCCTTTTCACAATAAAGCCTGGTGGCGGGCTGCGGGATATTGATTCTTAAGCCAAAAGGCCATACCGAACAGGCGCTCTAAATCGAGTGACACATTTTGCCGATATGCCAGAAGGACATGCCCTAACAGATAGAAAACGTTACTGCTTAGGCCACATTCTTGATTGACATTTTCTGTCAGTACAGAATACGCTGTGGACTTAGGAACGTTTTACTGCGACGGCTGCCCCCGACTGCCTTTCGTAAATTGCAACTCGGAGACTGAGCACCAGGGAACCAGCAGCCTATGTCGCAAAGACTTGGCGATCTTCTTGTCAAAGAGAAGATCATTACTTCTGAACAACTTGACGCCGCCGTCAAAAAGCAAAAAGAGAACGGCGCCAATGCCCGTCTCGGCTCCGTGCTGGTTCAATTGGGGTTCGTTACTGACGAGGAAGTCACCAACTTTCTTTCCCGTCAATACGGCGTCCCGGCCATCAATCTCCAGTATTTTGAAATCGATTCATCCGTCGTAAAGCTGGTCCCGGAAGATACCGCCAAGCGCTATCAGATTCTCCCGCTCAGCCGCGTGGGCGCGTCCTTGACCATCGCCATGGTCGATCCCACGAATGTCTTCGCCATGGACGATATCAAGTTCATGACCGGTTTCAACATCGAGCCGGTGGTGGCGTCCGAATCCGCCATCCTGGACGCCATCGCCAAAGCCTACGGCGCGCAGCTATCGGAAGAGAACGTAGACGAGCTTCTTGCCTCCATGGGTGACGAAGCCGACGTCGAACTCCAGGCCGACCAGGCGGAGATGGACCTAAGCGAGCTGGAGAAGTCAGCGGACGAGGCGCCTATCGTCAAGCTGGTCAACATCATCCTCACCGATGCGGTGAAGCGTGGCGCCAGTGACATCCACATCGAGCCTTACGAAAAAGAGTATCGCGTACGTTTTCGTATTGACGGCGTGCTCCAGCACATCATGTCGCCGCCCATGAAGCTGAAGGACGCCATTACCTCCCGCATCAAGATCATGGCCAAGATGGACATCAGCGAAAAGCGCCTGCCCCAAGACGGCCGCATCATGCTCAAGATGCATGTCGGCGGAAAGCGCAAGCAGCTTGATTATCGCGTCAACTGCCTGCCAACGCTCTGGGGAGAAAAGGTTGTGCTGCGGCTGCTCGATAAAGAAAACCTGCGGCTGGATATGACGAAACTTGGCTTTGAACCGGAATCGCTGGAGAAATTTCAGCGCGCGGTTCTCAAACCTTATGGAATGGTGCTGGTCACAGGCCCCACCGGCTCTGGCAAGACCAACACGCTGTATTCATCCGTTTCGCTGTTAAACAAGCCGGATACCAACATCCTGACCGCCGAAGACCCGGTTGAATTTCAACTCAACGGCGTCAACCAGGTGCAGATGAAGGAGTCCATTGGACTCAACTTTGCCGCCGCCCTGCGCGCCTTCCTACGCCAGGACCCCAACGTGATACTGGTGGGCGAAATACGCGACTTTGAAACTGCGGAAATTGCTATCAAGGCCGCCTTGACCGGCCACCTGGTGCTCTCCACCCTGCACACCAACGGCGCCCCGGAGACCATCAGCCGCCTCATGAATATGGGAATTGAGCCCTTTCTGGTGGCGACGGCCGTGCACCTGATTTGCGCGCAAAGATTGGTTCGCCGTATTTGCTCGGAATGCAAGGAACAGGTGCCATTGCCGCCGCAAGCTCTGCTTGAGGCCGGCTATTCCCAGGAAGAATCCAAGAAGGTCAAAGTCTACAAGGGCAAAGGCTGCACCACCTGCAACGGCACCGGATACAAAGGACGCTGCGGATTATATGAAGTGATGGAAGTGGATGACGAGATTCGCGAATTGATTCTGATTGGCGCCTCGGCCGTGGAACTGAAGAAGAAAGCCATAGAGGGTGGCATGATCACACTGCGTCGCAGCGGTTTGGTTAAAGTGGCGGAAGGAACCACGACCCTGGAAGAAGTGGCCAGAGAGACAGTGCATTAAAGCAGCAGTTAGTACTTAGTATTTACGAGTCAGCTAAAGCTTCAACTGCTAACTGCTTGGGACCATTTGTAACAATCTCGACGAGTTCTACCGGAAACAGGAGATTGGCACGACAAAGGGCAAAGGTTGGTCAGCCAAATACTAAGTACTAAATACTGAGGTTACCCATGAACGTATCGCTGAGTGAGCTGTTGAAGAAGATGATGGAGATGAGCGGTAGCGATCTCCACATCACCACCAACTCTCCGCCGCAAGTGCGGGTACACGGGCATTTGCAACCGCTGGATATGCCTCCGCTGACCCCGGCGGAAACCAAGCAGCTCGCTTATAGTGTGCTTACGGACGCGCAAAAGCATCGTTTTGAAGAGACTCTTGAGTTGGATTTCTCCTTTGGGTTGAAAGGGCTGGCCCGCTTCCGTGGCAACTGCTTCAACCAGCGCGGCGCGGTGGGCGCCGTATACCGCGTGATTCCCTTTGAGATCAAGTCATTCCAGCAGTTGAGCCTGCCTCCAGTCGTCTCCAAGCTGTGTGACAAGCCGCGCGGGTTGATCCTGGTGACCGGCCCTACCGGTTCGGGCAAATCCACCACGCTGGCAGCCATGCTGGATAAGGTCAACACTGAACGCCACGATCACATCATCACCATCGAAGATCCAATCGAGTTTGTGCACCAGAACAAGGGTTGCCTGGTCAACCAGCGTGAAGTCCACTCGGATACCAAGTCGTTTTCAGACGCGCTACGCGCCGCGTTGCGCGAAGACCCGGACGTGGTGCTGATCGGCGAAATGCGCGATCTGGAAACCATTGAATCCGCGCTGCGCATCGCAGAGACCGGCCACTTGACGTTCGGCACGCTTCACACCAACTCGGCCGCCTCTACCATCAACCGCATCATTGACGTCTTTCCTTCGCACCAGCAATCACAGATTCGCGCCCAGCTTTCGCTGGTTCTGGAAGGGATTCTTTGTCAAGCGCTCTTGCCCAAGATCGGCGGAAACGGCCGGGTCATGGCCATGGAGGTCCTGATTCCCAATGCTGCGGTGCGGAACCTGATTCGCGAAGACAAGATCCACCAGGTTTATTCGGCCATGCAATCAGGACAGGACAAATTCGGCATGCAGACATTTAACCAGTCGCTGGCAGCATTGCACTTCCAGAAGCAGATCTCGCTGGAAACGGCGCTGCAGCGCTCGTCGATGCCGGATGAGCTGCAGGACATTATCAATCGCGGTGTTATGGCCAGCAAAGTTGCTGCCGGCGCCACCGGCAGTCCGGCGCGGAGGAATTAGCTTTAGAGCCAGTCGCAGTGCAAGAAAAGGTTTGCCATGGCGTTCTGTGTCAGGCGTGAGTTTCAAGAATGGCCATGGATGGAGCTTTAAAGGAATCAGAGCAATTCGTGATTAGAGAGGAGTCTTGGTATGGCGGTATACACATTCAAAGGAACTGACGCGCAGGGGAAGAAGATTTCTGGAGAGCGAACAGCAGAGAGCAAGGCACAGGTGCAACATCTGCTGCGGCGCGAGCGCATTACAGCCAAGGCAGTCAAGGAAAAAGGCAAAGAGTTTACGTTGCCCAAGCTGGGCTCCGGAAAAGTGGCGGTCAAGGACATAGCCATCTTCTTCCGCCAGTTTTCCGTCATGATCGACGCCGGCCTGCCGCTGGTCCAGTGCCTGGAAATTCTGGGTGGAAACCAGGAAAACGTCGCCTTTCAGAAGTGTCTGAATGCCGTGCGTACCACTGTGGAAGGCGGCGCGACGCTGGCCAATGCCATGCGCAATCATCCCAAGATCTTTGACGACCTCACCACCAACATGATTGAAGCCGGCGAAGCGGGCGGTATTTTGGACGTTATTCTGCAACGTCTGGCCACCTATCTGGAAAAGATCGTCAAGCTGAAATCGGCGGTGAAATCTGCGCTCATTTACCCGGTCTCCGTGCTCAGCATCGCCACGTTGATCATGGGCGCCTTGCTGAAATTTGTGGTGCCGATTTTCGCCAACATGTTCAGCAGCATGAGTGTTGCTTTGCCCTTGCCCACCCAGATCGTCATCGGCTTGAGTCATTTTGTCGGACGCTTCTGGTGGGTGTTTTTCGTTGCAATCATCGCCCTGGTTGTGGGCATAAAGCAGGTCCGCAAGGATCCGCGCGGCCGCTACGCTCTGGATAAGTTCCTGCTCAACTTCCCGGTCCTGGGATCCGTGCTGCGCAAGATTGCGGTTGCCCGCTTCACCCGCACTCTGGGAACTTTGATTACCTCAGGCGTTCCCATCCTTGAAGGTTTGGCCATTACAGCCCGCACGTCAGGAAACGCTGTGCTGGAAGAAGCGCTCATGAAGGTGCGCAAGTCGGTTGAGGAAGGCCGCACGATTGTCGATCCGCTACGCGAAAGCGGCGTCTTCCCCAACATGGTGACGCAGATGATCGGCGTGGGTGAGGCCACAGGCGCTATGGACGCCATGCTCCAGAAAATTGCCGACTTCTACGAAGACGAAGTGGACGCGGCCACCAAGAACCTGCTGACCTTGCTCGAACCCATGATGATCGTCTTCCTGGGCGTAGTGGTCGGCGGCATTGTGATTTCGCTGTATTTGCCGATGTTCTCCATGATCGCCAAGATGGCAGGGTAACAAAGCAGTAGTTAGTTAGTACTCAGTAATTAGTATTCAGCAAAGACTGCACAACACGAGGGCAGGAATGGGAACCAGGTTCAATGAACGATCATGGCTGGCATGGCTGGTAAAAGTCCGTGTCATCATCATCTCGTTCCTGCTCGCGGTTGAGCTGCTCATCGTCAACCTCACTCCAAACAATGTTTCTACCCGGCTATTCATCAACGTCGTTCTGGCCTGGTACACCGTCTCGGTCTTCTTTGTCGTGCTCCTTTCCCTCTGGGACGAATACAAACAGCAGGCCATTCTGCAGATTTTTACTGATCTGGTTTTTGCCACGGCCGTCGTCTACGTGACCGGCGGCATAGATACATTCTTCAATTTTCTTTATCCGCTGGTAATCATTGTTGCCAGCATCCTCCTGCCGCGCTACTGGGCTTATGTGACCGCCGGCGTGTCCTTCGCGCTGTTTGGCTTGCTGCTCGAGCTTTCCTATTTTGAAAAGGTCCCCACTTATCAAATTTCCGCGCCTGGTGATGCCAAAGCGCTGCAGGCTGTAATTCTTACCAACTTCTTCGCCTATCTGGCAGTGGCCCACTTGTCCAGCACACTGGCGGCCAAGCTGCGGCAGGCCGGGCGCGAACTCAAGGACAAGAGCGGAGAGCTGCTGAGCCTTCAGGCGCTGCACGAGAACGTAATTCACTCCATCCGCAGCGGCCTGATCACCACCGACCTGCAAGGACGCATCACGCTCCTGAACGCTCCCGGCCAGAAATTGTTGCACCGCACCGCTTCCGGCGTTTACGGACGGCATATTGCCGAGCTCTTCCTGGACCGTCCGCCGCGCCTGGACTCCATTCCTTCCACGGGAGAAGTCCGAGTCATGACGCCGTCAGGCGAAGAAAAGGCTTTTGGGATAGCCGTGACAGCGCTCAACGTGCCGGACCGCGGCGTGATTGGCTATGTCTACACTTTTGAGGACCACACGGCGATCCGCCGGCTGGAGCGCGAGGTGCGCATGAAAGACCGCCTCTCAGCAGTGGGTCGGCTGGCCTCCGGCATTGCCCATGAGATACGCAATCCTTTGAGTTCCATCGCCGGGTCCATTCAGGTGCTCTCACGCATGTCCCCGTTTAACGACGAGCAGAAAACCCTGGTGGACATCATCATTCGCGAGTCGCGTCGATTGAATTCCATCATCACTGATTTTCTGGCCTATTCACGGGAGAAGAGCTACAAGTTTGCGCGTATGGACCTGCTTCCGCTGCTCGAAGATACGTTAGTGCTGCTGGAAAACCGCTCGCAATCCAGTGATCTGAAAATTGTGCGGAAGTTCAGCGTGCAGGAGGCCTATGCCGTTGTGGATGGTGACAGGCTGAAGCAGGTTTTCTGGAATCTTCTGGAAAACGCTTCGCGCGCCATGTCCCAGAAGGGGACGATTACGGTCTCTGTAAAGCTGATGGGTGATTCGTGGCGCATTGGCTTTCGTGACACCGGCACAGGCATGAGCCAACAGCTCATGGAGAAGATCTTTGAGCCGTTCCAGTCCCATTTTGAAGGCGGTACAGGCCTGGGACTGGCCATTGTTTATCAGGTCATCCAGGCCCATGGAGCCAAGATTTCGGCTGAGTCCCAGATGGGCAAGGGCGCAGAGTTCATCGTTGAGCTCCTGCACGCGAAGGCCGCACAGGAAGCCCCGGCGCCCTTGCTGGAAACGGTTGGAGCAGTAGCCAATGGCTAGCATTCTTGTTTGCGACGACCAGCGCTCGATCTGCGAGATGCTCGATATCTCTCTGCGCAAGGATGGTCATCGGGTAGAGACGGTCGGCGCCGGCGAAGCAGCCAAGAAGAGGCTGAGTTCTGCCAACTATGAAATCCTGGTCACCGACATCAAAATGCCGCAGACGGATGGCATTGAAGTTTTGCATTACGCCCGCCAGGTTTCACCAGATACTTCCGTCATCCTAATTACCGCGGTTGAGGACTACGAAGCCGCAGTGCAGGCGGTGAAGGGCGGCGCTTTCGATTACATCCATAAGGGCCCGGGGCTGCTGGAAGAGCTCAAGATCGCCGTCTCAAGGTCGGTAGAAGCGCTCAACCTGCGGCGTCAGAATTTTGCTTTCAAGCGCGATGCGGCCAGCCGCAATTCACTGGACAACATTATCGGGAAGAGCGAGTCCATCGAAAAACTCAAACAGACCATCCGCACCATCGCCACCACCGGTAGTACCGTGCTGATTTATGGCGAGAGCGGCACGGGAAAAGAACTGGTGGCGCGGGCGGTCCATAGCTGTTCGCCACGCGCGAGTGAACCGTTTGTTTCCATCAATTGTGGCGCTTTTCCGGAAACCCTGCTGGAAAGTGAATTATTTGGTTACGTCAAAGGCGCGTTTACGGGGGCCAACCAGAACAAGCGCGGACTGTTTGAAGTGGCCAGCGGCGGTGCAATCTTCCTGGATGAGATCAGCGAAATGAGCGTCTCCATGCAGGTCAAGCTGCTGCGCGTATTGCAGGAACGCAACCTGCGTCCGGTGGGCGGGACCCAGGAGACGCCCATTGACGTCCGCGTGATTGCCGCCACCAACAAGGACCTGAAGCAACTGGTGGCCAACAACCTGTTTCGCGAGGACCTTTACTATCGCGTGAGCGTAATTCCCATTTTCGTGCCGCCATTGCGGGAGCGCCGCGAGGATGTGGAGTTGCTCGCCAACCACTTCCTCAAGAAGTACACCACGGCAGCTCAGAAAAGCATTCTTCGTATCAACCCTGCGTCCCTTGCCTCTTTGCACGACTCTGAATGGCCTGGCAACGTGCGGCAACTGGAAAACACCATTGAGCGGGCCGTCGCGTTGGAGATTACGCAGGAACTCAGGATAGACATTGAGCCGGAGCACCCCAAGAACGGCCTTGTTCCCGCCAACGGGAACGGCAATGGACACCATGACGTGCCTGCAGAAGGCCTGGATTTTGATAAATATGTGGCCGGCATTGAGCGCTCACTGATTGAATCCGCCCTGGAACAATCCGGAGGAGTGCAGACCCGCGCCGCAGAGCTGTTGAAGGTCTCCTACCGGTCTTTCCGCCACTTGCTGAAGAAATACGATATCTAATTTAGATGCAAAATCGAACATTGTGTTTTTTATTTGGAGCATGCCGTGGTGTGAGATTCTTCCGCTTGTCAGCTTAACTGCTGTTCTTTTCCTTCAACTGCTGCTTCCATCCCAGGATGCGGGCCTGATTGGCTTCGGCTTCCGCCTCCGGGATCATGCCTTTTTTCTGGTAGATGATGGAAAGGCTGGTATGGGCAAGAATGTCGTCGGGATCGCGCTCCGAGATCATGCGAGCGACGGGAATGGCGTCATCCAGGCGTCCCAATTCCTGGTACACGCGCACCAGGCCATGCATGGCGTCCGTGAAGGTGGAATCCAGCTCAATGGCTTTTCGGTATTCTTCCGCTGCCTGCTCGTGTTCATTTTCACCGAACAAATCGAGAGCGCGGTAATAATGGTCTTCAGCAGCTTGCCGGTTTTCGTCCGCCATCCGAGCAATTTTAACATCCCTCTACGGTACACTTAGACATGCGTCGAATCCTGCGTTTCTTCTGGAATGCCACTCGCGGCTACCATCTGATGCCGTGGCGCAGTCCCTATCTCCGCTGGCGCATGGAGACCTACAGCGGCCTCAAGATGGAGAAGATCGGCTTCGTGGAATTCTGTGGATTCATGTTTCGTGAACGCAGGCAGATCAAGCGATTTCTCAAGTGGACGGCAGAGATGGAAAACTACGCCCGCCCAAAGCCAAAGAACCCGTAGGTCGTTAGACATCCGGCTGCTTGCTTCGTTTCCAGTAGATATAAAACGGAATGCCAACCGCCACTATGACAGTTCCCCAGAGCGCCTCGGTGCTTTTCTGAACGATGACGTTTCCACTCCACGCAATCCCGATCAGGAGGTAGAGAGCCGGGAGCACAGGATATCCCGCGCAGCGGTAAGGGCGCGGAGCATCGGGCATCTTGCGGCGCAGGACAAAGAGTGCAGCCACAGTGAGGGTATAGCTGATCACCATCATAAACATGACATAAGTCAACAACGCGTAGTATCCGCCGCTCAGCGCGAGCATGCCCGCCCACACGCCTTGCAGCACCAGGCTCCTGGCGGGAGTATGCCAGCGCGGATTCACTTTAGCCAGAGCGCGGAAGAAGATTCCGTCTTCCGCCATGGCATAGTAAACCCGGGCACCGCACATGATTGCCGTGGCCATGGCGCCAAAACAGGAAACAGCGATCATCAAGGACAGCCAGCGTGCCGCGCCTTCGGAAAACATGGAGACCGCCGCAGCCTGTGCTACGGCCCCATTGGCTGCAATGTCCCTCAGAGGCATGGCATAGAGATAAACCGCATTGATGGCCACATACAGTGCGCCGACAATCAGCAAGCCCCATATCATCGACCTGGGCAAGTTACGCTGCGGATCTTTGACCTCGCCCGCAACCCAGGTGATATAGACCCAGCCGTCGTAAGCCCAGAAAACCGCAATCAGCGCCACTCCGATTCCTGTCATCAATGAAGGGCCAGACGAGGACGCCTGCAACGGCATTGAGTAATTTCCCCATGATCCTTTGCCCAGGATGAAACCGAGGATGACTAGGGCGGCAATGGCCGCAAACTTTGCCCAGATGGCGATGTTTTGCAATACGGCGCCTCTGCGCAGGCCAACTACGTTGACCATGGTGAGAAAGGCAATGGCAGCGAGCGAGACCAGGTGCTCGCGGGTGATATTCAGGGTGTACAGGTTATTGACTAAATGCCCGGCGGAGAGTCCCGGAAACCGAATCACAACCGAGACATGTGTAGCGGAAAGAGCAGGGAACAGCTTGCCCATGTATTCGGCGAAGCCCGCTCCCAGGGCGGCGATGGTTCCGGCAACGCTGACGGTAAAGATCATCCAGCCGTAGAGGAAGGCCACAAATTCGCCGTAAGCTTCACGCAGGTAGATGTACTGTCCGCCGGCTTCAGGAAACATGGCGCCCATTTCAGCAAAAGCGAAGCAGGCGAGCATGGTAATCACCATGCCAATGACCCAGATGGAGAGAAACAGCAAAGGCCTTCGCGTATTCGATGCTACGTCCGCAGCCGTCAAAAAGATGCCTGACCCGATGATTCCGCTGGCCAGAAGCAGAATGGAGTCAAGCAGGGACAGGCCGCGAATTAGCTTGGCGGGTTGGGTCAAGGTGAGTTAGATATAATCTCGTTTCCGCCATCGGCGTCAAGTGCAGGAGATATTCATGGGCCCTCAATCTCTCTCAGCAAAGCTCATCCAACCCAATGTGGCTCAGGCGTTTACCTTGTCCTCGCAGTATTATTTCGATCCTGCGTTTGAGGCCGCTGAAAAAGAGAAGATTTTCGCCCACACCTGGCAGATTGTCGGACATGTCAGGCAGTTGCCGAAAGCCGGCTCTTTTTTTACTATCAGCATGGCGGGCGAGCCTTTGCTCATTACCCGCAACTCCAGCGGCCAGATCAAAGGCTTCTATAATGTTTGCAAACATCGCGCTGGGCCTCCGGCCCAGGGCTGCGGCGAAAGAAAGGTCTTCCGCTGCGGCTATCACGGCTGGACCTATTCACTGGATGGCGAACTGCTCAATGCTCCTGAGTGCGAAGGCGTAGAAGACTTCCATTACCAGGATTTCAGCTTGACTCCTGTCCGCACTGAAGTATGGGCAGGACTGATCTTCGTCAACCTCGATTCCTCAGCCGAACCGTTGCTCAAGTCCTTAGGCCGGCTTCCTGAACAGGCAGCTCGCTTTGAGCTGGAGAAAATGCAGCGCCACGAACGCCGCGTCTACCAAATGGAGTGCAACTGGAAGACCTACATCGACAATTACCTTGAGGGATATCACCTGCCGAGCGTGCATCCCAGCTTGAATCGCGAGCTAGACTATAGCAGCTACACCACGCAGCTCTTTCCCGGCTACTCGCTGCAGTCCAGCCCGATCCGCGGGTCGGAGAATGAGAGCACGGTGCAGCGTCGGTATTCACAGGCCAAAGGCGACGACGTGGCTGAATACTACTGGGTTTTTCCTAACTGGATGCTCAACTGCTATCCCGACAACGTGTCTGTGAACATCGTCCTGCCGGTATCCGCCGAGCGCTCGGTCGCCATTTTTGAATGGTATTTTCCGGAGACCGCGCTGCCCGCGGAAGCTCCAGCAAAGACCGTTCAATTCAGCGACGAGATTCAGGTGGAAGACGTTCGCATCTGCGAGGTCGTGCAGAAAAACCTGCGCTCGCGCTCCTACAGTCGCGGCCGCTACAGCGTAAAGCAGGAGCGCGGCGTCCATCATTTTCATAGCCTCTATGCGGAAGCAATAGGAGTGTAGCTCTACGGGCTCGTGCCTAGCAAGCCGCCAATGTGACAATCCAGCACCGAGGCAACCTGAAGCAGACGCGGCTCGGGCATCGGATATCTATAAACGGCCGGAACTATTTCGGGGTGAAACCCCTCGTTTTCCGCAATTGGAGTGCAATTGGCCTTTTGCAGCCTCTTTCTTACTCCTGGAGCGAATAAGGGTAACAATACATTGTTGAAGAAGTTGAGCCCGTGATCGATCAGGTTCGTCGTGGAGTGTTCGGCATCAAATCCAACGCCAAAGAGTAGGCAAAGATCGGAGGAGGAGCAATTAGTCAACATTTCCTCCATGTTTTTGTACTGCGATTCTTCCGCTCCGTAATTCCGCTTCCCCATTTTTGACCAATATTCCTGATACTGCTTGAGCAACTCCGAACACGGGAGAGGTGGTATCTCCTTTTCACCCTGCTTGATGCGAACTCTGCCTGGTTCAGAGAGTTTGTACTCAAGGATGTGGTCCAGCGGTTGAAGCGTGATTTTACCTCCAAATAAGGAAGGTTGTGCTGGAGGCGTGAAAGTAATGTAGTCGGGCCTCGGCAGCTCGATCGCAACAAAAGCGTCGGCTGGCAGTTGGAATTTGCCAATATGGGGAAAATTGAAATCGTAAAATCCCTGGTCTATGCTGGGTCGGCCTCGTCCGAGATCCAGGCCGGTTTCAGAAAGGCTGAACCGATAGTAAGGAGACTTTCCTTTCTTCGTCTCTCTTCCAGCCACTTCTGCCGGACCCCGGAACCGAAGCTCATGCTCGCCCGCTGGATCAGAAGGGACATATGCTGTGATTCGATAGTCTCTGGCGCTCTCCAGGACCACGCCAAAAGGGCCGTTCAGGATGACCTTCAGCGTGCCCTGCGAGGGCTTTGAGGCCTCGGAAGCATCACGCTCATGGCTGCAAGCATTTAGAACGGTAGCGATCGGAATCGTGACCGCTCCTTTCAATAAGTTCCGTCTGTTCATTACCCCTCCTTCTATCTACAACGCGTATCGTTTAGTTTTCCCTAGACAAAGAGTTTCCGTTGGACTAAGACTGCGGTCCATTTTAAACAGACGGGTTAGTTTAGTTCGCTCTGCCGGACAGATTGAAGCCGGCCCAGAAGTACGGATGATCGCGAGCCATAAGGATTTTTCTCTGCGCCTGGTACATAGCTCGAGGAACTGTTTCCCCGGCGCCAAGATCACCATAAAAGCTCTGCATAAGCTGCATGGTTGCGGTGGAATCAACATTCCATTGGCTTGCAATCACGTTCGGCACTCCGCCTGAAAGAAAAGAATGGACCAGGCTGTCTGTATCCAGCAACCGGTCGTCGCTCGCTGCTCCAGTGGAGCAGGCGGCCAGTATGCCTAATTTGATGTGGGAGAGCGCACGCGGAGCAAAATCTGCGGGTGTGAGAGATAAGTTGCTGCCAAGTCTCAACTCTGTGCGGGTTCCATGCTGCTCACCGTGGCCAATAAAGGCGAAAACGGTGCTGGTCGAAAGTGCCCGCTTTATCTCCGCCGCGGTTATTTCCTCACCTGTGACCAGCCTGACGTGGGAATAGGCTTGGAGGGCCGACTCCCGCTCCTCCAAATGGCCCGGTACTGCTCCTGCGCCGCTCGTCTTGGATGCATCCAGCAGCAGCAGTCTATCATTTGCTTCGAGAGGCAACGGCAGGCGCAGATTCTTCTCCATGAGTATGCCGGGAGAATATACGACGATGTGACTCTCCGCAAAATATTTGCCGTCCGGCGTCATGAGCGCAGGCAGAACCAGCCGGGATAGTGTCCGGTCCAGTTCAGCAACCACAAGGCCGGAGCCGGGCAGGTCTGCAGCCAATGGTTGCAGAAGGATTAGGTAGAGTGCCTGAGCTTCTGTATGGATTTCGCTCAACGGTGATGACGGGTCGGCACAGTGCTCGGCAAAGTCATTCACTAATCTTCCCATGTGTGCCTGGTCTAGCTGTATCCAGTGGGCTTTAACGCCGGTCGAATCGACTGTCCAGGCTTCCGAGCCGTCTTCAAAGCTCGCGTAAACCAAATGTTTTTGTGATGGAAGATTTACGCTCGTGATTTCCGACTCGATTCCATCCCACGAGGCTGCGGTCAATGGCTCAAACCCGACCGAGCCGGATCCCTGGGGAAGCGATCGAGCCCTGTACCACTCCCATAGTCTCCAGGCTTGTTCGGTCCTGCCCTGTTCCAGCCAGACTCGCGTCAATCCCCTATAGACGTCATCAATCTTTGTGACCCATCTTAGTCTGTCTTTGGCACTCTGCCGGATACTTCGAAGAGAATTCTCGGCAACTGCGATCCCATGGGCGTAGGCGGAAACCGCGTCGGTTAGGCGATGTAATCGCCAGCAAGTTTTACCCAAAAGCCTATAAAAATTCAGAGACAATAGCTGGTATTGTGTTGAATTGAGGAGTCCTTGCGAAGAGTTCAGGGTGGAGAGGGCACGCTGAGTATCTCCACGGTCAAGCTGGATTTCCGCCAAGCGGATCCGCATGAACAGGCGATAGGTGTCAGAGGTCGGCTCATGCCGGACCCGGTTCCACTCAGATTCCGCAGCGCTTTGCTCTATGTCAGCATCGGCATCTCTGTCTTCCGCAGTCAGAATGGCTGCCAATTCCGCGTGCGCGCTTCCTTCGAGGATCAGGTTGGGGTCGTAGTCTTGATTGGCAAGCTCCACCAGCCTTATCGAGTGCCTCTGAAGAGCTTCCGCGGCATGCCACAGTTTCATCTGCGCCGCGCACTGCTCCAATATGGAATAGAACTCATAGAGAGCCTCAGGGCGATCCACGCCCTGTCGCCAGTAAAGATCCAGCCCCTGGCCTACCTCCTCCCACACCTCGCGGCATCCTGCTTGCTGCTGTCGCTTGATGCTCGCCTGAAGCGCGATGGAACGTAGCGCGAGGAAGTGATAGTGGGCCGCCTCAGCTTTCTCACGGCTCGTTTCTAATCCCTGCTCTATAGCGGCGAATTCCCCGCCAAAATTGGAGCAAGTATATTTCTCCAGGGCGAGTTGGATCTCGAGCCACCGGTAGCGCTCAGGAGCTTCTAAAGAAGCGACCTGGGCAAGACAGTCAAATCCTTCCAGGAATCGCTGGCTGGCATAGATGCTTTCGAACCGAGCCCTCAAAAACCCAGGAAGATTGCTGTGCTCCGTAAAAGTCCGCGCAGCGGTTCGCGATTGCTGTACGGCCACCCCATAAAGTCCGTTCCTGTTGGCCCGGACTGCTGCGCTAAGGGCTTGTACAGCGGCTCCATCGCTTCCCGTGAGAGAAGCAAGAAACTCTTTCATCCACGGATCGGAGTCATATTGCCCGGATAGCTCCGCGAGTTTGTGGACAGCCTGAAAAAATGTGCCGTGTGGCTCCTGAATTGCCTTAGGCAGCCAGAAACGGATGGCGAGATCCTGATAGAGATCCAAATGCTCGAGCACCGCGGGGTCTGTAAGGTGATTCAAAAAAAAAAGCGGGTGCTTGGTTATCTAAACTGCTTTGATTTTTTTGCGGGGGCGCCGCTTTTCTTACGCTTTCGAGCCGTTCGCGTACTTCCTTGGCCCAATCGCTGGAAGAATCAAGTTTGAGGTATTGTTCCCAGGTATCAATTGCCTGATCGATTGCTTTCGATTTTTGATACGCAATCCCAAGATCAAAAAGCGCAACCAGTTTCTCTTCCTGTGAAATCCTGGGATCATCCAGCGCTGTTCTCAGCCAATGGATGGTTACTAACAGATTCGGTTTCTCTTCATTTCCGACGCGTTCAAAAGAGCTGGCCGCCAAATCGATATCCAGGCTTGGGCTATTCAAACCTTCTGCCTGTGCTTTCTCCAAAACTTTTTGCGCATCTGCGGCACTGGTTGGCGTTGCCTCTAACAGGTCAATTCGCCCTTTGACCTGTAGCCAGCGTGGATCGAGAGGCGCATCACTCTTCAGCTTGTCGCCGACGGCAGCTCCGGCTCGAAGCAATGAAGGACGTTGGAATGCCAAGGCTGCGCCTGATTCGGCGCTTCGTTCCACAGGCACGGGAGAATACGGAGCATGGGGAACGCCCGTAAGCCGCATCGCCGTGGTTCTGCGCTCGGCGTAGGCCGATGCCACAAGTCGCTGTGCGTCGCCCAGGTCATCGTGGCGTAGAAACATATAAAGCCCAAATGCAACTGCCACGACCGCAACAGCAGCAGTTGCCACCTTGGGCCAGAACCCCGAGAAGATTGACCAACCCTGCTTGGTCTTGCCCGCAACAACATGCTGCCTTACGAATTTCTTCTGCCATCCTGGCTTCGAGCTTTCCAGTTGCGCCAGCAAAGCTGTATCTTGTTCTTCAAGGGATTCAGAAAACTCGCGCAAGTAGCGGCTAAGCAAGGGGCCACAAAAATCGCAGTGAGCGGCATGTTCGGTAGTCGCTTCCACAATTTCAGAAGGCCCAATTCCGGCAGCCAATTCCTGCAATGTCTCTTCCGCTGGACAGCCCGGATACGGTGTTTCCCTCATGCGGTCACCCCCCAGGAGGCCAAGACGAATGCGTTCCGCGTCCAGCACGCGACCCAGACAAGATTCGCAATCCGCAAGATGGCCTTCAAGCCCAAGACGCTGAGCGTCAGGATTGCTTGCAGTCCCGTGACTTACGTAATTTTCGATCTGCGCATCTGTTAAATGGTCCGTTGCCTGATTCACTGTATGCGCTGCCTCCAACCAGTAGTAACGTAAGGCTTCAATTCCGTCCCCTCTGTGCATCATCTCTCAGCGAGGATTCGAGCAGGGCAAGGTGAGTAGCGGGCCGGCCGGACTGCGGTTCTGGCAACCTTTTCAAGCAGGCTACCGGAATGAAGCCAGCTTCAGTGGTCCAACATCTCTCTCTTACCCTCATTTATTAGTAACGTAACTGACCTGGTAAAGCCTAAAAGATTTCAGTGACGTTGCCCGCCTGCCTCAATTCAGATACAACGTGCCTTGGCGATGCGCACCAGCCGCAAAAGCGTGTTCTCAACAGCTTTGATCGTCAGGGAATACAAGCCTGAAATCTCTTTCGCTGTGAGGCCATAGCGGTAATAGAGCAGGAACATCGCAAGGTCACGCCGAAAATCTGCTTCAGCGCTGAGCAGTTTCTGCAAACAGGTGGTAAGTTTGTGCACCAGGGCCTCTGTCTCCACTCCCTTGGTGAACGTCTCGGTTTTCAGGACTTCCGGACCCAAATCTTCCAGGTCTTCTTCCACCCTGGTAGGAGGATATTTGCGGAAGTGGTCCTGGACAACGTTGGAGGCCACCACCTTCAGAAATCCGCGAAAGGAATTATCGTGCAGCCAGCGAAAGCTGTGCATGGCCCGGCAATTGTTGTCACAGATCTTGCGCAGCGTTGACTGCACAAGATCGTCCACCAGATTGGCCGTTGGCCGGGCCCATCGCCGTATCGTTTTGCTCGCTACCCTGGCAATCAGAGGCTGAAATCTGCGCAAAAATTCCGCCCACGCCTCTGTTCCCATGCTTCGGAGGCATTCGTCTATCAACGCGCGGTCTGGAAGCTCTGGCCAATTCATTTTGCCGATGCTCAGGATTTTATATTAGTGTGAGCTAAGAATGGATATCGAACGCCTTTTGAGGTACAACTTCCTTCTTGAAGGAGTGGCGGCGCTGTGATCAAACCCATGTATTTGCTGGCCGACAGCCAGGTATTGTTCTGGAAGGACGGCAATCACTTATTTACGGAGAAGATTCTCGAGCAACTGGAGTCGCCAAGCCCCACGGCGGCCTATCTCGGCGCCTCCAACGGCGACGCACCGGAGTTTTACCAGTTGTTTCAGGCGGCCATGGAAGGAATCGGATTGCCATCCTGCCGCATGATACCCTCGGTCCCTTCGCCGGAAGACACAAAATTCCTGGCGGCCGCGGACCTTGTGCTTCTTGCCGGGGGCGACGTGGAAAGGGGCTGGAACGTCTTCCAGGAGCGCGGAATCAAAGATCTGCTGGTGCAAAAACGCTACGACGGCACGGTGCTGGTCGGAATTTCCGCCGGCGCGGTCCAGCTTGGACTGGGTACGCTGCTGGAATCTTCGACCATGAAAAAGCTCTCGCTCTTCCAGTTTGCGCCTTTTTATATAAGCGCGCATGACGAGGAGAGCGACTGGTGGGACCTGCGGGCGCTGGTGAACCTCTCAGGCGATGGCGCCAGGGGCATCGGTATCCCTGCGGGCGGAGGAATGATCTATAGCGCTGACGGCTCCCTTGAACCCATCCGCAAACCTCTCACCGAATTTCAAAGACAGAACGACCAGCTCATCGAAAACCTGCTGTTGCCTGAAGTCGGCGGCTAGCCTTTTGTGGGTGGTTTGAATTTGCGCGCCTCAGGCTTTAAGGCATTGTATTCGGCTGTCTTTCCTCGCGGGATGCTCAGGGAATTCCATTCGTGCTTGCGGAGTAGCTTGCCTAAATAGACGATCTGCCCGACGTGGTAGGCGTAGTGGGTAAGTGAGCGGTTGATGGCCTGCACCACGGAATGCGGTTCACTGCGGATGTAGACCGTACGCGCCAGGTCCGCAGGCTGAAGGCCGGCCAGCGTCTCAAGCACACTGTTCCAACCCTCTTCCCACCGGCGCATCAGATCTTGGCGCGTGGTTCCCTGGTTCATCTCAAATTCCTGGTCGCGATTGCGGTCTGGTTTCTCGCCATCCGTAGTTAGAAAGTCCGTCCAGCGCGAGCGCAGGTTCCCGCTGATGTGCTTGACCATGACGGCCACGCTATTCGATTCTGCGTCGGGCGTGTAAAAAAACTCCGTCTCGTCCAGTTGGGCGAGTGCTGCTTCCGCCAGCCGTTTGTAGCCGCGGAAATTGCGCCGCACTTCATCCAGGTACGCCGCCGCAAGCGTGTTGTCTTCCGCCATGCCTTTCCTCCCACTGCGTAGCCCCAGTGTAGCAATTTATCCAAGTAGTTGATTCCAGACGAAATTTAGGTCTTGACTTATTGTACTAATTATATATAACAATAATTGTATATGACAGCGAAACACTCTACGGTCGATTCTGCCAGGACTTTCCAGTTCAGGCTGGACTTGCGCAGCGGCGTGCCTGTCTACCGTCAGCTGATTGATCAGGTGCGGGTGGGCATGGCTTCGGGAACGCTGGCTGCCGGTGACCAGTTGCCAACTGTGCGCCAGCTTGCCGTGGACCTGGCCATCAACCCCAACACCGTGCTGCGGGCTTATCGGGAGCTGGAGTTGGGCGAGCTGCTGGAAACGCAGCAGGGAACAGGCACATTCATTACAGAAAGAAAGCCACGCCGCGACGACGTGGAGCGGGAACGCCAGCTCAACCAACTGGTAGGCGAATTTCTGGCCCGTGCCGGGGCCGCCGGATTCACCGTGGAAGAGTTATTGAAGGAATTGCGCGAGCTTGTGCACGATCAAGCTCCAAGGAGATGAACATGATTTTCAAAACACCAACCGGACAAAGAATTGAGACGACCTCATTCAACAGCGTTGCCGTTGCCTTCTTCGTAATCTGCGCCGGCGCGGGTGGAGCGGCCACCGCATTGACCCACAACAACGTTCCGGTGATCGCCGGTGCCGCTGTGGGGATCTACATGCTGTTTGCCATCAAAGTGATACGGCAGTGGGAGAAAGTCGCTTTGCTGCGGCTGGGCAAGTACGTGGGACTGCGCGGGCCTGGCCTGTTCATGATTGTACCGGTCCTAGAAACCATCAGCCCGTATGTTGACCAGCGCGTGCGTGTGGCCAGCGTGACCGCCGAATCTGCTCTCAGCCGGGACACGGTGCCGGTCAACGTGGACGCCATTGTCTTCTGGCTGGTGTGGAACGCCGAGAAAGCCATCCTGGAGGTGGAGAATTTTAACGACGCCATCACCCGTAGCGCGCAGACGGCCTTGCGGGAATCTATTGGCCGCCACGAACTGGCGCAGATGATCACCGAGCGCGAGACGCTGGGCAAGCAGTTGCAAACCATCCTGGACGAGAAGACCACGCCGTGGGGAATTACCGTGCAGTCGGTCGAGATCCGCGACGTGAAGATTCCGCAGGCGCTGGAAGATGCCATGTCGCGGCAGGCGCAGGCGGAGCGTGAGCGCCAGGCGCGCATCATCCTGGGCCAAGCGGAGACCGAGATTTCCAACAAGTTCGTGAGCGCCGCAGCGGCCTATGCCGAGAACCCTATTGCCTTGCATCTGCGGGCCATGAACATGCTGTATGAGGCCATCAAGGAGCGCGGCTCCATGGTGATTGTGCCTTCTTCGGCGGTGGAGACCATGGGCTTGGGTGGAAACCTGGCCGCCATGGCGATTGCCAAGAAATAACAGAGGGCTTGGCCGCGAATTTCGCGCGAATGAACGCGAATCAAGGTCGCCGACGAGAGGAGTAAGTATGAAAATCAGTCACGAATTGCAACCTGATGTTTGGCCTATGTGCTACGGCGGCAAAAACTGGCTGCTGCACTATACGGTAACAGCTCGCCTCCAGAATCGTGGGTTTTTAGATAATCTGGGAAGACGACGCCGACAGGGGCTTCCTTTCTTCAGTCCTGGTGTAAAAGATAGTTAGGTCTCCGCGACCATCCAGCAGAAGCCAGTGGCTCCGGCTACGGACGATTATGGACAAAACAAAAGGGAGTCGAGGTTCGCCATTACCTTAATCAGGTCTGAAATCCTCAGTGCAACGAAAACAACCCGTCGCCACGACCGTTCCACCAGTACCAGTCACCATTTGCAGTTCCTGCTCCGATAGCGTTCTCGCGCCTTGTCTACTCAGTACCCGATTATTCGTTTCGTTTGTCATGTCGCTAATCCTTTCTCGGTTGACGATTTTACCATACTCGTCGGCACGACTTGCGGACGAAACCTGCCCAAAATGGGAAGGAAAAAGGGAGCAGCCGGGCAGCTACTCCCCTTTAAAATAAGTGGTGAGCGCGGCTGGATTCGAACCAGCGACCCACGCCTTAAAAGGGCGTTGCTCTACCAACTGAGCTACGCGCCCACACTCTTACCAATCTAACACAGAACAAATGAGTTAGTGGATGATGTCATGATTGCCCGGAATGACGGAAACGTGTGCGGTGCCAGTTCTGGTGTCAGTTGGAGCAACAAGAGCGGTGTCTGCCGGACACAGCTTCTCGACTGCCGCCGCCTGATGCTCCGGTGCCAGATGCGAGTAGCGCATCACCATCTGGATTGTCTTGTGTCCCATAAGCTGCGCGACTGTTCTCAAGTCCACTCCGGCCATTACAAGCCTGCTGGCGAACGTATGCCGTAGGCAGTGCCAGCAAAAGTTTTTGATGCCCGCTGTCTTAATCTCAGGCTCAAACCAGTACCGTCCCCTCAGCAAGCGGTTACCGTGGCAATTCGTGAAAATGGAGCCTCTTCCCGGAGAGTTCTGGTACAACTGATGGAGAGCAGCCAGAGCAGCCCTGTTAAGTCGAAAGTGCATTTTCGCCCAATAAAAATGCGGTGGTTAGCCAAGTCTATTAATGCCGGATTTTTCCTTTGAATTTCAATGAGATCTGCAGAAACACGGAATCCACCCCACTTTTGACCAATTGCCAGACGGCTAATCAATGGTGGTTATATCCGGTCATGTCTTAGCCAGCGTTTCCGGTGTCACGGGAAGGCGTCTGACGCGCTTCCCGGTTGCCGAGAAGATTGCGTTGGTTATGGCGGGCGCGACGGTGGGGACAGCGGTCTCGCCAAATCCGCCCGGCATGGGGGAGCCCTGGCGGAAATGAGTTTCAACCGTTGGAGCATCGTTCATTCGCGGCACTTTGAAGTCAGAGTAGCTATGCTCTTGCGCTTGTCCTGCCTTGAATGTGATCCGGCCACCGAGAGCGGCGGTCATCCCCCAGGCGATTGCGCTTTCCGTCTGCGCTTGCACGCCGAGAGGGCTCAACACCAATCCGCAATCTACGGCGGAAACTATGCGATGCACTTTCAGGCTGGAGAGGTCCCGGCTGATTGAAATCTCTGCTACCTGGGCAAGATAGCAATCTTCGTCGTAGACATTGCAGGCCAATCCGCGCCCGTGCAAGCGGCCATCATCAGTATGACTCAGCGGCTGTGACCAGGCCGACTTCTCCCCAACCAGCTTCAACACAGCCACCAGACGCGAGCGTTCCACCTGATGGTCCTTCAGATCAAGGACGTCGCCCGGCTCCAGAAGGCGAAGCCGAAGCTCAAGAGGATCGATGCTCGCCGCGTGGGCAATTTCATCGAGAAACGATTCCCGGGCGAAAACCGTGGATGGGTACATTACGGCGCGCCATGGACCGGTGGGCACAGGCGAGTCTACAGGAACAAAATCTCCCCAATGGTTCTGCAAATTGTAGGGATTATCGAACAGTCCCCAGGGCATTCCCATTTCCGCATAGACGTTGGGGTTTTTCTTCTGCTCGGCTGTCGGCGTTCCCAAAATGGAAAGAAACGGCCCGGCGGATTTGTGCATCCAGGCTACGGGAAAGCCAAGATCGTCGAGGCCAGCCTGCAAAAGCTCGATCCTTGGCGGATGGAAGAACCCGTGCTTCATGTCATCGTCGCGAGTCCACAACACCTGGACGGGCAGGCGTACGGCCTTGGAGATTTCCACGGCTTCGCGAACGTAGTCGGCGACCAGCCGCCGTCCGAACCCTCCCCCCAGCAGCGTGATATTCACCTTGACGGATTCGGCAGGTATGCCGAGAAACTCTGCGGTTTCCTGCTGGGCTACTTCCGGGCACTGTGTCGGAACCCAGATTTCGCAGGCGGCTTCCTGCACATGCGCGGTGCAGTTCATGGTTTCAAGCGGGGCGTGAGCCTGAAAAGGATACTCGTACAACGCGTCCAGTTTATTGCGCGATGCAGCCAGCACGGCGGGCGCATCGCCCTGGCGACGGATGGGATATCCAGACTGGGACAGGGAGTCTTCCAACTGCCGGGTGAAAGAAGAAGAATCGAATTCCGAATCTGGACCCTTGTTCCAAATCGGCTGGAGAGCCTGGCGGCCTTTGAGCGCTGCCCAGGTATTGACTGCAACCACGGCTACTCCGTGAGAGAAGCCGCGTTTCACCGGAACCATGTGCTTGACTCCGGCGATCTTGAGGGCCGGCGCCGGATCACAGGAAACCAGTTTTCCGCCGAGGTAGGGACAGCGCGCGACAACGGCCTGAAGCATACCGGGAACACGCACATCCAGGCCATAGACCGCTCGCCCGCTCACCATGTTGGCGCCATCACGACGTTTGACGGGCTTGCCTATCAGTTCCAGATCGCTTGAATTCTTCAGTGGCGGCTTGGCAGGCACAGGCAGAAGCGCGGCTGAAGCAGCCAATTCGCCAAACCTGAGCTTAAGGCCTGAAGAAAGATGAACGACAGAGCCATTCTGCGCCCGGCAATTCTTGGCCTCTGTGTCCCACTTTTTCGCGGCAGCGCTGATCAGCATCTCACGCGCTGCGGCTGCCGCCACACGCAGAGGATGCCACGTACCAGCGGCGCTTCCGCTGCCGCTGGTACGGAGACGGATGTTTTTAAAGGGAGGTCCGGGCGAAGCCTGTTCAATGACAATCTTGTCCCAATCCGCTCCGAGTTCGTCTGCCAGGACCATGGGCAAAAGGGTACGGACGCCCTGGCCCATCTCCGATCGGGTGGCCCACAGGCGAACAACATTGTCACTGCCGATGCGGATATAAGCATTCGGCTGAAAAACTCTGGTCGCGTCTCTCGCGGAAGATTGCGCGAAACAATCAAGAGGGAAGGCGATTGTCAATCCCACTGCTGCCCGTCCGCTGTAATCAAGAAATTTGCGGCGCGAAATTCTCATGACTTGCGCTCCGCCGCATTGTGAATGGCTTTCCGCATGCGCTGGTAGGTGCCGCAGCGACAAACATGCGGCGACATCGCCTGGTCAATCTGCTCATCGCTGGGATGAGGATGCTGCCGGACCAGCGCGGCCGCCTCCATGATCATCCCGGGCTGGCAAAATCCGCACTGGGCCACGTCTTCATCCATCCATGCCAATTGACAGGGATGGCTGATGTCAGGGGAAAGGCCTTCTATGGTGGTGAAGTGTTTGCCTGCTGCATCGGCAATCTGTATTTGACACGACCGGGCGGAGATGCCGCCTTCGTGGACAGTGCAGGCGCCGCAGACCCCGATGCCACATCCATATTTTGTGCCGGTGAGTCCGAGATTGTCGCGGAGCACCCACAGCAACGGAGTGTCCGCCTCGGCTTTTACGCGGTGGAGCTTGCCATTGATATGAAGACTGTATTCAGCCACGTGGAAGCCCTCTGAATTTCGACGACGGCAGAGGCAATCCGTTAGCCGGGAAACCTTACCACGACGCGCCGCAACCAAAAGCAACACCCACCACGGAGACACGGAGCCCACGGAGAACACGGAGGTCAAGCATTTAAAAAACCAAAATCAAACCCTACACCAAAGATCGCGGAGAAGAAGCGAGGACACGAAGGAATGCAGGAAATGATGTCCGGCACTGAAAGTTCGAAGGATCGCGAGGGCACTCCGACACATTTCATCCCGAATTCGCGCCTATTCATCCCAGGATCGTGGAAGTCGTGGCTAAGACTCACTTAAAATAATCATTTTGGCACTGGAGAGCTAGTTGCGTAATGAAGTTGCGCCCCGGCGGCTTCTTTCCGGCATATGATTCTGAGGGGAACGATCTATGCAATGGAAGAACCGACTGTTGAAGCGGGTACTCGCCGTCTGGTTACTGCTGTTTCCGTGCTGGGTTGGGCTCTTCGCCCTGGGAACCTGGGCGGCGCACGGAGGCTCAGTTCTTGCCGGCCGGCCGGTCACCTGGGGTCGGGTTGCGAGATTCAACTTCACCGCCTATGCTGACTGGGCCCTGATTATCACTCCGGTCATTCTCCTTTTGACCTGGACTTTCCCGCTTGAGCGTAGGACCCTGGCGAAGGCGATCCTGGCCCATGTTGCCGGTATGGCGTGTGCGACAGGGATTGACGCCGGATTCGGCGCTATCCTGAACCCTTTACTTATCCTGAGGCAAGACCTCTTCCATTCGGCTGGTTGTGGCAAAGGTATTTCCTGGCAAGTTTGACGAGCGATATCTGGATGTACTGGGGTGTTGCCATTATCGCTCTGGGAGTCTCGTATTATCTTCAATTCAGAGAGAAGGAAATTGAGGAAGCTCAACTGGAAACCCAGTTGGCCCGGGCGCAACTCTCGATTCTCAAGATGCAGATGCAGCCGCATTTTCTTTTCAACACTCTCCATTCCATTTCCGCTC
>DATDGL010000062.1:0-4676 GCA_036522115.1 Candidatus Angelobacter sp. | reverse complement strand
ATGGATCATCAGGTGGAGAAGCTGCGTGGTTTCAGCCTGGAATTGAAATGATTCCAAAACGGGTGCGGTGGACATGATTCTCTCTCCTGAAATATCTGCCTTATCCGGGTACGGCCCGGCAGCTTGCCCCGAAGGAGCAAGAAAGTCTGAGGATCTTATTGTATCCAAAGAAAGGTTCTGTTGTGTAGGGCAGGAAGAAGACCACCTTTGCTTCTGCCGTTGGTTTGTTTTTGGCTGACGACTAATTACTAAATACTAAATACTGAAGTTGATGTCCCTTCCCTTCAATCACCAGCGCCCCCGCATATCCCTGGGGAACGGGAATGTCATACATTTTCCAGTGCTCATGGGCCGGCGCCTGTACCCGCAGCAGAGCCGGCGGACTGTCCGGCCCAAAAGCCACATCAAAACTGTCCAGTGGAATGGAGAGACCTCCGCCCACAGCTTTTATGTAAGCCTCTTTTCGCGTCCAGCAACTGAAAAAAGCCTGCGCCCTTCCCGCAGCGGGCACGGCGTGCAAGGTCTCAATCTCTCCTGGCGAAAAAAACCGCGTAGCAATTTCTTCTGTTCCAAACTCATGATTGATGAGTTCAATATCAACGCCCATACAATCATTCTGTGCTACCGCCAGCAGAGCATAGTCACCAGAGTGCGACAGATTGAACTTGATCCCGGAACGCTCCAAAGGGCCGGAAAGGACCGGCTTGCCTTGCGGCCCATAGGAGAAAACCACCTCCTGCGGCCTGACCCTTAAGTACGAAGAAAGAATTTTCCTCAACGCTGCGTGCGCAACAATAAAGCCGTTCCGGTGCTTTTCAAAATAAAAGCGGTCAGCGCGCTGAATCTCGTCTTCAGAGAGCAGGTTGCGGCCCTGGCGAACCTCGTCCTCAGAGCCCAAAAGGTGAACTTGCCAGAGATGCACTTCTCCCGGCGCCAATCTCAAATCCGCGCTCATATTCTCGTATCAGGAAAACCATTGTACCGGGATTCACTTGTGGCGTGGTGGATGGGAGAAAGTTATGCGTTGACCAACTCATTGGCCGTCGTCTTTTGCAGGCATCTTCCTACAATTCTGGCGCAGTTTTCCACGAACTCGCGCTCTACAGTAGGTTTGAACGTGGCCAGAAAATAGCTCTCTAAATGAAATACGATCAAAACTTTGCCGCCCATCACAATGGGAACAGAGATTTGCGACTTTACCAGGTCGTATGTCTGAAGACAGTGCGGCTCTTTGGCAACATCATCTGCCACGACGATTCGGCCGGAGCAGGCCGCCAAACCGCACAAGCCTTGATCGACGGAAATTCGCGAATTCGGAGTGAAACTGCCGGTATGCGGTCCCAGCAGCAGCGCGCCGGGATCCTTCTTGTCCGCCAGATAAAAACCCACCCAGTTGTACCGGGGAATATGCTTGTGGATTCGCTCCGACATACGCTGCATCAGCGGCTCGACGCTGGTCACCGAGCGGGCATAATCTTCAAATTCTTTTATGAGGTACTTGTGCGGCACTAATCACACTTTATAACCTCGACTCTAGGATCCCCTCAAGGTACAAAGGTAACCTGACTGTGTGCCGATGTGGGAAGTAATGTTTCATTCTGCTTCCGCTTTTGGCGTGACGGGGTCGATGAACCGATGATCCGAATCGCGTGCGCTACCCGAAGGCACGAATCGAGGCGAATCTCTTTCTAACCTCAGTTTCTTGAGAGAGCTCTGCACTTTCTCCTTGCATTCGCCCCCAGACTATGCAATAAAAGCAAAGCGGGCAAAACCGGTGCAATCAGCACCGGTCTTGCCCTGACCAACATCACCTGTATAAGAGGCGACAATAGCTACTTCTAATGTTAGCAGTCCCACCCGGACTGAAGTCTACGAGTCCCTGTATCTGATCTGCCAAGCCACCCAACAAATCACTCACCATCTGGAGCGCCTGGGTTCCGCCAGCGTTCTGGCGCCAACTACTGTGGAGCGCCACAAGACGGCAGCCTTGCAGCTGCGGGCTGAAGTCGCTACCTCCGCGACCCTCAACCTCGCCGCCCCCGAAGCCGAAGACGCATACTGCCATGAGCGCAAGCGCATTCGCATGGAGACAAAACTGGCACAATCCAAGCCCAAACCAAGGAGAACCCAAAAGTAATGTGGCTTTGGCCTTTAGCTGTTTCCAGCAAAGCTATCGTTCTAACAGGCTGAAAAAAGTAGCCTCCAATAACGAAACAGGTAACAGGGGCGCCACTTCGGTCGAGCGGCTTTCAGCCGCGTAAAACGCTTTGTAAGAGGTCACTTCCTTGCTGCCGCAGGCCGGCGCGCAGCTCCCGTTCTTGGAGCGGAGCGCTTTAATTAAGGAGGGCTACACGAATACTGCGAACGCTCTAATGTGCTTCTGGTTCCACGGTGACGGCCTTGTTATCGGAAAAAGTCACTAGAGTTGACTGGCCGGTGTTCGCATTGATGTACTGCACATCTCGATTGCCATAGTCGCCACGGCCAGCACGAACGTTGGTCCCTAGCGCGAAGCTGGCTTGTAATTCATTCATGCCCGGCTTGACTTGATGCTGGTCAATGGCGCTCCACACATCGGCGGGCCAGTGGTTATAAAGTTGATGCGGATCATCGATGAAGAAAATGTCATTGATGGTGAAGTTGTATCTTTCACTTGTAACAGTCCCAATTGGAACCGCATTTTCCTCGGGCGCACCCGCTCTGGTAAAAACCGCTATGATTTGCTTCCGGCCATGAAGGTTTTGCGCAATTACGTCTTTGATTTCCAGTTTTTCCAGAGGACCCAGGAACCCGGCTGCAAGCGAGTCCATGCCGTGAGATTTGGCCGAGTAATGGTAGAACCCAAGCTGATTGCCGGTACGAATCCAGGTGGCCTTTCCCACCAGTTCCCTGGCTGATGCCAGGTCGTACGGGAACAACTTGTGAGGAGTCACGTAATCATCGTCAGTGACTCTGTAGGAAGACGAGGAGTGCTGTTGCGGCTTCGGCGGCTCCGTCCAGTGGGTCCTGTCATAAAAAATTATGCCGATCCGGATGGCGGCAATCACAATAAAAACAACAAAAGTAATTTGAATACGTTTTCGCCACTCTGGATCCATGAAACAAATTTACCATTTGGCCGGCGATGAAGGGCGCAAACCCGGCTTTTTCATCTCCTTTCAATGGCTGCGCAGGCAGGAATCTTCGGCGACGGTGGCATTTCGTCTTAGTTTGAGGCCGATATTCGCCTTAATAGGTACATCTTTAGTTTTCCCAAACAAATATGCCGTTGTAGAATGTCCCCTTCTTAACATAGAAATTGATTGGGGAGGAAAATCCATGAAGTATGCCGCGGAGTTGTTTGGCACATTTGTGTTGGTGTTTGCGGGGCTGGGCACAGCAGTGCTGGCAGGAGGAACGGTGCATGCAGTGGGCATATCATTTGCCTTTGGCCTCACGCTGGTGGCCATGATCTACACCATAGGCCCTGTCTCCGGCTGCCACATCAATCCTGCGGTCACGCTTGCGATGCTGGTGACCAAACGCATCAAAGCGGGCCAAGCCTTGGGTTATATGATTGTTCAGGTGATTGGCGGGATCATCGGCGCCGGCCTGGTGCTGGCGATTGCCAAAGGGGCTGAAGGATTTTCCCCCACGCCGGAAAATTTCGGCATCAATGGCTACGGACTGCATTCCCCCGGCCACTACAGTCTGCTGGCTGCGTTTCTTGCCGAAGCATTTTTTACCATGCTGCTCGTGGTCACCGTGCTTGGGGCCACGGATTCGAAAGCTCCGTCAGGCTTTGCCGGCCTGGCAATTGGCCTGGCTCTGGCTGTCACCAATCTCGCTACTATTCCTGTGACCAACGCCTCGATCAATCCCGCGCGAAGCATTGGACCGGCTGTCTATGTCGGTGGCTGGGCGATGGACCAGTTGTGGCTGTTCATTGCCGCCCCGCTTGCCGGAGGAATCATTGCCGCCATCGTTTATATGGCCCTTCACGGGTCGCCGGAGGCGACGGGCAAGACCAAGGCGGCGGGTGCGTGAGGATTTCTTAATCCAGACAATTGTTCGCCTTGTATTTTATTGCGCATCCTTGGAGGGTGCATGCGTTGCTGAGATGCCACCATCACGCGCCATGCACCTTTGTAACTTCCATCTGCACGAAAGTGGCATTATCATGCGGAGATGGCGGTCCATAACGGCAGTCATCTGGCAGATAAGGAAGCAGTGCAGCGGCGCTGGCAACGATTCCGGCTCGATCTCCCTTTGCGTCTGGTGGTGCATCGCGAGAAGACCTCAATCGTCCACGGCCGTGGCAGCGACATCAGCGAAGGTGGCCTGCTTATTTTTGCCGGAGTTGAACTGAAGGAAGGCGATGAGATCTTTGTGGAGTTTACACCTCCTTATTCCGGCGAGCCAATTCGCGTCCGTGCCGTTGTCAGAAACCGTGAGGGTTACAAGTACGGAGTGGAATTCCTGTGGAACTCCCCTGAAGAAGAAGAACAGACCGCCCGCTTCCGCAATCTTCTCCACCTCTCATCTTCAACGAATGTGATGTAGGAAGCAGCTAGTAATGAATTAGCAGTCGGCAATTAGCGAAATCAAAACCAGGAATTTTAATTTCTTCCTTTTTTGCGCAAACTTTCATCGCTCTTTCTTTATTGGCAGGTTTTTAATTCGCGTTGATTGGCGGC
>DATDGL010000061.1:0-27120 GCA_036522115.1 Candidatus Angelobacter sp. | reverse complement strand
GTATATGTATCGCAGGACGGGGAGAACCTGATGTGGCTGGCGGACGAGCCAACCGGCACGAGTTCTCTGGATCTGAAATCATTTCAGCTCAATGCCGGCAATTACAGCGTATTTGTGCAGGCTGTGGGCAAGCCTTCTCTGGCCAACAAAATGTCTGCCGGGGCTGCGATGACGATACAAAACCAGGCTCCGGTGGCGGTGCTCTCGGTCTCGCCGACAGGAGGTTACGGTCCGCTGACTGTTGCAGCCAGTACTGCGGGGTCGTACGATCCGGACGGATCATTGTCCGGCTCAGCCATCAATTTTGGCGATGGCACTACCGTTTCTGGAACGGCTGCTAACCACACCTACGCGGCAGCAGGCAATTACACCGTGATCGCCACCGTAACTGATAATCTAGGGAATTCATCCAGTGCCTCAGCAATCGTGACGGTAAAGGCGCCTGAGGTAATCATAAGCAGCCCCGCAAATGGAGTAAGCCTCTCGTCGCCCGTCCAAATTATAGCCAGCGGCTTTTCCGGCCTTCCGGTCATCTCCATGCAGATCTACGTGGACGGCAAACTGAATTTCGCCGTCGCCTCGGCCAACCTGGACACCAGTGTCACCATGTCTTCCGGCAACCACTTACTGACAGTGCAAGGCTTAGACAGCTCCAACCGCAGCTTTGCAAAGTCCTTGAGCTTGGCAATAGTGGGGAATCAACCACCAAAGGCAGTAATCAGCGTTAGTTCGAGCTCGGTTCTGGTTGGGGGAAGCATAACCGCCTCCACCGCCGGATCCAGCGATCCAGACGGCAGTATTGCCTCCATCCAGATTGATTTTGGCGATGGGACGATTGTGAGCGGCGTGAGCGCAACTCACCAATACAGGACGACCGGCACCTTTACGGTGAAGGCAACCGTCACCGACAACCAGGGCGCTTCCTCCGCAGCTTCCACTACGGTAGTGGTAAAGCCGCGATTTGTATTGATCACCAGCCCAACCGCAGGTACTGTGGCGACCTCTTCAGTAGGGGTAATTGGGACTGCCAATTCCGGATATCGAGTAGTAGCCACCCAGGTTTATCTGGACGGCGTGCTCAAGTATCAGAGTTCCACCAATCATGTGAATGTATCGCTGACCTTGTCCAGGGGCGCCCACCTGATCTGCATTCAGGGGTGGGATGAATCCGGTGCAACATTCAAGGGCTTTGTCACGGTGACGCGATAATTTGATAGAGGCTCTGGGCCTGCAGGCGAAGCTTACTTCTTACTTCGCTTGCGGGTCGTCTTTTTTGCCGCCCGCGTTTTTGCAAACTTGAATTGATACTCGGCCATACGGACCCGCCTGCCGCTGAAGTGGACTCCCTCGGCTTCCAGCCGAAAGCGCTGCTCCATGCCTGATTCACCCGGCAAAGCGATTCGTCCTCCGGCAGCTACCACCCGATGCCACGGAAGTCCATAAGACTGCCGCAGCGCCCGAACCACCTGTCGGGCGGCGCCGGGATAGCCCGCAGCGCGCGCGATTGCCCCGTAGGTCGAGACCTGGCTACGCGGAATCTTTAAGATGGCCGCGCGAATCCGGGAGAACATGTTCGTTCGAGGTGGCACAGGCGTGGAATTAGTCTGATGTTTTGTGAGCGGCGCCTTGCAGCATCACAGTCCAATGGGCTCCGCCATCTTCAGAGAATTCACTCTTAAAGGTCTCGGTGCCCGCTACGGAGAAGTCGTTGGTGGTCCTTACCTCCACCTTTTTACCGTTCGCTTCAAAGCCGCCGGGATAAGTCCAGACATTGCCGTTGATGATGACCGTCCCGTTCCATGGCTGTTTGCCCGGACCGGCCATGCTGCTGATGGTGTAATTTTTGTCTTTGCTGTTGTAGGAATAGATGGAGAGCTGCGTGTGCTTGCCGCCGGAGTCATTAATGGATTGCTCGCAGATCAGGAAATTCCGTTGCGGAGACCAGCGGCAATCGACACTGGAGGTGATTTTATCGGCGTGGCTGAAGGCCGTCTCCAATCGGGCGCCTTCGCTCTGCCACTTACCCACGAACACGCCCAGCTTACTGGTGGCTGCCTGATCGTCTGGGACCGCAGTTTGGGAAACCTGTAACGGGCAAAGTGCAATTGTGGCCATCAACAGCAGGAGCAACATGGCTTGCATGATACAACTTTGCCTTCTGGTGAGACTACAATTTACCAGACTCACGCCGCGTCCTCTGACGAATCCAGTCCCACATGCTCCAGAGTTCCCTTCTCGGTCTGTGACCATCCAAATCTGGGCAGCAGGCGATCAAAGATTTCGTCAGCCGGCCGCTTCCCCTCGGTCGCCGTTTCTTCCTGCCACTCGATCACCTTGTCAGTGACTTTGAGTACATAGCCATTGCGCCGAACCATCCTTTTTTTCTTGTTCGTCCGGGTGTGCTGCTTCATAACAACACCAAATCTCTCTCCTCCCGTGTGAGGGCAGCTATCTAGTTGGAGCTATTGCTCTTATCTAAATTGATGCTGCAGATTCGGTTAGGATGCAACGGAAATGAGCGGATTTGCGGCAAATATGGCTGGGAAAATCAGATTGTCAAAATGTAAACCATCTATTATCAATGATTTACGCTGAAATTGCAGGTTGTCATGCAACCAACCGGGGTAGCTGCGCGTCCCTTATATGGTGTACTCTGGACGAGTACTCCCACCGGAGAAGCAGTCATGGCACGTTGGAATTCCCGCCGTCTTCCTCACTGGGACCAGCTTGTCTGCCCCGAATGTCAGCACGACTTCGATTTCCAGGAAGATGACATCAGGGAAGGCGAAATTGTTTCCTGTGACGACTGTGGTTCACAATTTGAAGCGATGACACGCCCCTTTGAACTGAGGCGAATCGAAGATCAGCGGCCTGACCCGCATTCGATCCACCGCCACGCGGCCTGAATCAGGCTAAACGGCTGTTTGGTCCTTCTCGTCACGCTGAAAGCTACCGTTCCGTCGGTCACATAGCCGTTCAGAAACTCGAGACCATTGCGGGATCTGTTCTCGATTTTCAAGCCACTACAAATCACACATCGAGCCCGATCGATTTCATGAGTTCTATGCCATTGCTGGTGGTGACAACTCCCTCCCGCAGCCGGTAATCAAAATCGAGTTTGCCGGATTCCAGTTTTTCCTGAAAATGGACATTGCGCACGCGATCAGGAAACACCTCTGCCAGACCAGTGAGCGCCAGGTCATGCGTGGTTACCAGCCCAATCGCCCCACGCGCAATCAACGCGCGGAGAATGCCTTCTGCTCCGATGCGGCGATCATAAGAATTGGTGCCCTGCAGAATCTCATCGAACAGAAACAGCACCCGGGTCCGGGAAGAAAGATCCACCACCCGCCCAATCCGGCTGATCTCCGCGTAGAAGTGGGAAACGCCTTTTTGCAAAGAATCTGAAAGACGCATGGCTGCTCCCAGAGACAAGGAGCAGAGGCTCAGCCGCTGCGCCCTCACCGGGGCACCCATCATGGCCAGCACTGCGTTCGTGCCCACTACTCTCAACAGAGTGCTCTTTCCTGACATATTCGATCCGCTGACCAGCAGCACCTGGCTCGGTCCACCCAGAGCAACGTCATTGCGGACCGAGTTGCACGTGGGCAACAGAGGATGGCCTAGCGCAGTTCCTGCAAAGAACGGGGATTCCGCATGAGCAAATTCAGGAAACGGATCGTCTGGATGTTCAAACTTATACGCGCTAAGTGAAGCCAGCGCCTCGATCTGGGCGATACTGTCCAACCAAGCCAGGATACCGCCGCCAAAATGCGTTTTCCATCGCTGGACGGCAAAGCCCATTTGCACCGAATACAGCAAAGGCACATCCAACACCGCGACAAAGATGTTGCGACGGGAGTCAACCAATTGGCAGAGTTTTGCCAGCCTGGCAATGCATTCGGATGCCTTCACGTTTTCGCTCAACAGCGCTTCTTGAAAAACCCGCAACTCCGGCGACTGAAAATGCTCCTGCTCAACCCGACTGAGAAGAGAAGCCAGGGAGTCAAGATTTTTGCAAGCCTGGTCTGAGCCGGTGAACACCTGTGCCAGCCGATGCCGCAAGGTAAACGTCACACTGGCATTCACAATCACCACCACGGCAAAGGGCGTCCAGTACGCCAGAATCCCAAACACCAGGGCGGGAATGCTCAGGGCCGCCAACAACAGCGTCCAGGGCCACCAGCGGCGATAATTCAGCGCCACCTCTTCATTCACCCAACGGCTCAATTTCTCCCCATCGGCCGCGATCTCATCGCTCGTACCGGCCAACGCGAGGTCCTCTCGCAAGTCCACCTTGGCCGTTAATTCTGTCACCGCGAGCTGCCGCTTTTGCACTTCGTCAGGCCCAGCCGGAGCCAGAAGCCAAGCGGCCAATCGAGCTTTTCCCATTCTGGTACGTGCGGTGCAGAGCAACTGAAACAGGCTGCCCTCGCCCAGCAGATCCAGATCGTCAGCGTATAGATGTTCGGGAGACTGGAATTCCCGTCCATCCTCGCCCTGTCCGCTCCAGCGGTCTTCTATGCGCGCCAGGCCGCGACGATAGAAATTCGCCGCCCTGGTTGCGCGGTCTTTGGCCCGGACCGTGCGCCGGTCCCAACTGCCAAGCGCAAGGAAAGCGACAACCGCCGCTGCCAGCCAATACGGTGAAGGATATCCATTTTTTCCGGTCTGCCAGCAAAGCACCAGAATGGCAATGAACAAAGCAAGACGCAGATTGCCCAACCAGATGTGGTCCTTGTGCAATTTGTGCGCCTCAGCTTCCCGGGCTGCAACACGGCGCGAGTATTCCAGAGAGGGCGCGGATTGCCCCGCTGCCTCATGGACAGGCTGCATTGCTTAAGCTTGCCAGAGAAAGGGAGCTAGTGGCTACTGGCATTGTTGCGCAGTCAGCCGGGCTGATTGCCAATTGCCATTTGCTGATTGTTCTATTCGCAGCGCAAAGCCAGCATGGGATCGACTCGCGTCGCGCGCCATGCTGGAATGAATGACGCCAGCAGCGCAATGGAGGCCAGCAAGGCTGAGACGCCAACGTAGGTGACCGGATCAACCGCTGATACGTCGACCAGGAAGGAGCCAACTAATTTGGCAATCGCGATAGCTGCCAGGATTCCAAAGGCCAATCCGCAAAGCACAATCATGACGCCCTGCCGGAGAATGGTCTTGAGCACCTGCCCGGGCCGTGCACCCAGGGCGATTCGAATCCCGATTTCATGCGTGCGCTGAGCGGCAGAATAGGAGATGACTCCATACACCCCCACGACGGCAAGCACCAATCCCAGAAGGCCCATCGACGACGCCATTGCCGCAGCCAGCCGGAAGAGCAGAAACCCGTCCGGACTATCGAGTGCCTGCGTCATGGTTCGCACGTCGAATACGGGCACAGTAGCGTCCATGGAGTGCACCAGCCCAATAATCTGTGTTATCGCCTCAGAGGAGATCGCAGAGGTCCGTACTTGCAACGTTTGTCGCGAGCGATAATCCTGGGCCATGGGCACATACAAAGCAGGGGAGACAGGCGTCATTAGCAATCCCTTGCGGATGTTTTTCACTATGCCTACAACCTGCCATGTATGGCCGGGGTCGCCAGACCTGGTGAACGTCCGGCCGATGGGATCTCTTCCTGGCCAGTAAGTTTGGGCCATCGCTTCACTGATGATGGCTACGCGTTGTGAGGTTTCCGTATCCGTGTCCTGAATATGTCGGCCGTGCACCACCGGGATGTGCATGGTCTGGAAGTAGCTTGAGGAGACCAGGTTCATGTCTGCGGCAGGCTTGGGCTGGCCTGGCGCTTCCTGGTAGCCCTCAATCTTGAGCTCCGCTCCCAGATCTTCAGGCCCCATCGGGATGGTCGCGGCCAGGCTCGCTGACTCCACACCTGGGAGGGCGCGGACGCGCTCCAGCAGCTCGCGGTAGAACTCTCGACCCCGCACATCATCGTATCCCGCGGTGTGAGGGTCCACGCCAAAGTTGATCACGTGGCCGGGATCAAATCCCAAATCGAGGTTCTGTACGTTGTGCAAGCTGCGCACAAACAGTCCGGCTACGATCAACAACATCAGCGATCCGCCAACCTGTGCCACTACCAGGAACGTGCGAAAGCGCTGGCGATGCGAACTGTAACTGCGCGAGCTCTCCCGTAAAGCATCATTTAGGTTCACGCGCGCGGCGCGTAAAGCGGGAACCAATCCTGAAACCAGGGTGAGAAAAACGCCTGCGCCAACAGCAAAACTAAAGACGCGCCAATCGAAGTGGAAGTCCAGCACCATGGGAATATCGCTTTGCAGAGGCACGCGGCTGATGATGCTGCTTCCCACGCTGCCCAGCACCGCTCCACCGGCGCACCCCAGCAATCCCAACAGCAGTGTCTCCGCCAGAACCTGGCGGACCAGCCGAAACCGCCGTGCCCCCAACGCGGAGCGGACTGCCATCTCGCGATTGCGGCCAATAGCCCGCACCAGCAACAGGTTGGCGACATTAGCTGAAGCCAGCAGCAGAAGAAGCCCGGACAGCACAAAGAAAAGGATGCTTGCTGCCAGCAACGAATTGGAGCCATCCGGACTGAGCATGCCGCTGCCCAGACTGGCGGCGCGAATCATGAGGTCTTTTTTCGTGGCGGGATTTTCCGCCGCGAGACGATGGGCGATCACAGCCAGTACTGATTGTGATTTGCCCAGCGTGATGCCGTCCTGCAAACGGGCGAATACCAGCACGCCATCACCCCGTGGATCTGAGAGATCATCTTTGTTCTGCTGGGGCTGGGTGGAGGCGTACATGCCAAGAGGAAGATAGCCCTGCGTCTCCAGGATCGGGGTAAGCCCTGTAAATCCTTCCGGCGTGACCCCGATGATGGTGACCAGCGTTCCATTCAAGGTGGCCTTCTGGCCAACGATGTTGGGATCGCCGCCCAGATGGTTCTTCCAATACGAATAGCTCACCACCATGACCGGATCTTTGCTTTTGAGGTTCTGGCTGGACGGAATCAGGCTTCCCATCGCCGGCCGGACTTCAAGCATGGAGAAAAAGTTGCTGGTCACATACTCGGTCCAGATGGGCTGGCTTTTTCCGTTCACACTGAGGCCATCCATCTGGAAAATGCGCAGGGCAGCAACGTCAGAGAAAGCCTCGCCTGCCTGGCGGCGAACTTCTTCGAAGTCAGGATAGGAAAAACCGTTGCGCCAGCGATCACGTTTTTGTATCAGGTAAGTAAGGCGTTCCGATCCTGGCACAGGCACAGGACGCATGAGCAGGCCATTTACCATGCTGAAGATTGTGGTGTTGGCCCCAATACCAATCGAGAAAATGAGAACTGCAGCCAGCGTAAACAGCGGCTGATTGCGCAGCAGGCGAAGCCCATGCCGAATATCCTGCAGAAAGGTAAACAGCCATGCCCCTACACGAATGTTGCGCACTTCTTCCTTGATCTGGGATGAGCCGCCCATCTCCAGGCGTGCGTCCCGGCGCGCTTCCTGCTCCGTCAACCCGCGCTTCATCTTCTCCGCCACCAGCAATTCGACGTAGGAGGAAACTTCATCGTCCAGCGACTGCTCGGCCTGTTTGCGCCGGAAAAGATTGCGAAAAAAGCTGCTGCCCAGCGATAACCACTTCATGAATTCGCCTCCAGCGTGCGCGCCACGGCAATCGAGATCTGCTTCCAGCGTTCGGTTTCCAATTCCAGGCGGCGCCGTCCGGTCCTGGTCAGCTCGTAAAACTTGGCCCGCCGGTTGTTCTCTGACTCTCCCCAGAAAGAAGCCAGCCAGTCTCTCTCTTCCATGCGGTGCAACGCGGGAAAGAGCGACCCGGGTTTTACCTGGAAGGTCCCGCGAGTGACTTGTTCGAGGCGCTGGGAGATACCCAGCCCGTGCAGGGGCGCCAGCGCCAAAGTTTTGAGAATCAGCAGGTCCAGGGTCCCCTGGAGCAACTCAACCTGATTGGAAGGCAAGGGCAATCTCTCCTATAGAATGTCTATAATAATGCGTGCTTATATAGAATGTCAATAGGAGGATTTGTCCTTCCTTAGACTGCATCCAAAGACTGCATCCAAGCTGATATGGCGCTGGCCGAGTACAAACGCAAACGACGCTTCAATCAGACCCCGGAACCGCCTCCCAAGATCAAAGCGCGCGCGGGACACCGCTTTGTGGTGCAGAAGCATCGTGCCTCGCATCTGCACTATGACTTTCGCCTGGAGATGGATGGGGTTTTGAAATCCTGGGCCGTTCCCAAAGGGCCATCGCTCGACCCAGCAGACAAACGCCTGGCCATGCAGGTGGAAGATCATCCTGTATCGTATGTGCAGTTCGAAGGCAACATCCCTGATGGGAATTACGGGGCCGGCACTGTCATGGTGTGGGACACCGGCTCCTGGGAGCCGCTCGGCGATGCTTCCGCCATGCTGGACAAAGGCGACTTGAAATTTCTCCTGCGCGGCAGCAAGCTCAACGGCGAATTTGTTCTGGCCAAAATGCGCTCCCGCCGCGCTGGATCTAAAGGTACGGAATGGCTCCTGATCAAGAAACGCGATGAGTTTGCTCAGACTGGCTTCAATGCTGAAAAGGTCTCTCAGTCCGTCCTGACCGGCCGCAGCCTGGATGAAATTGCCGGCAACTCCGGCTCGGCTGAGTGGCAAAGCAATCGCGCGGCTGCGCCACGCAAAGGAACTGAATGGCTGCGGGACTCATTGAAGAAAACTGCGCGTAGGTCCACAACAAAGAACGGCGATTTGGCCAAGGCAGCCAAAGCACCACGCAGTAAAAAAAAGCCGACGGCAAAAGCCAACCTCCAGGCGGCGTTCGCGCAACTGAAAGGCGCTCATGAAGAACCGTCACCCCGGTCCATCCATCCCATGCTGGCCACGCTCGTCGAAGACCCGTTCGATGACCAGCAATGGCTTTTCGAAATCAAATGGGATGGCTATCGCACCGTCAGCTATGTCCAACAAGGCCGGACCGAACTCCTCTCTCGCAACCAGAATGATCTGACCGGTGAGTTTCCTGAGATTGCCAAGGCCTTGGCGCAGATACCCGTGGAAAATGCCATCTTCGATGGCGAAATTGTTGTTCTCGACCAGGAAGGCCGCTCATCGTTCAGCCTGATGCAGCAGCGCACCGGCATGACGCATCCGGGGAAATCGCACGGCCTCAAAGACTTGAGTGTCCCCATTGTCTACAAAAAGCAGAAAGCATCGGGTGATCATCGTGATCGGGTTCTGCAATTGGTGATTCGGTCATCTTTAGAATCGGTGGGCCTGTGCTACAAAGATGTATTGGGGTTTTCTTTCGTTGACCGATGAACCGATGACCCGATCACCCGATTCTTCCCCTTCCCTCAAAGCCCACATTCTCCTTGTCCTGATGACGCTGATTTGGGGCTCAACGTTTGTTCTTAACAAGAAAGCTCTACTCTCAGCCTCACCGCTCTTCTTCAATGCAGTACGAATGTCCTTGGCAGCCATCCTGCTGGCCCTGTTTTATCGCCGTCATCTTACCCGGCTGACTCGTCCGGCGCTGTGGGCAGGCGTGAACGTCGGTATCTTCTTGTTTCTGGGGTACGCTTTCCAGACCACCGGCCTGCATTTGACCACACCGTCCAGGTCAGCTTTCCTCACGGGCGTTTCCACCGTGCTGGTTCCACTGTTGCTGATCATCATCTGGAAGGCCCACATCAATCCCTGGCGCGCTATTGGCATTCTTACTGCCTTTCTCGGACTCTTCTTCATGACCGTTCCCCCCGGACGGCAGGGAGTTGCCGATTTTGCCAATGTGAATCTGGGCGACCTGCTCACCATTGCCTGTGCGTTTGGGTTCGCCTTCCACATCATCCTGATTGGTCGAGCCAGCCAGCGCTTCCCGTTTGAGCAAATGGCGGTGCTGCAGATGGCCACCGCCGCCTTTCTGATGGCCATCGCTACGCCTGTGCTTGAGCAACCTCATCTGCAACTCTCTGCCACCGTGGTCACCGCCATCCTGGTTACCGGCATTCTGGGGACGGCTGTTGCATTTACGGTGCAGGCTTGGGCCCAGCAATTTACCCCGGCCACCCATGCCGCCCTCATCTTTACCCTGGAGCCGGTCTTTGCCTGGCTGACGTCGTTTGTGGTGCTCAACGAGCGCCTGGGAATGCGCGCCGGGGCTGGAGCACTGCTGATCCTGGCCGGTGTTCTGGTTTCGGAACTTCTCGGGAACGTAGCCAGGCCGGAACAAGCATTGGCCGAAGGCTAGGCCAGGAAAACAGGAAAGATCAAAAGCCCAACCCGGTTCCGGTCACCCGTAACTTGCGCCCTGTCTTCGGTTTCGGGTTTCGGGTTTCCTGTTCCCTGTGCCCTAAGCCGGGTAACGAAAGTCTCATCCTGAGCGTCTAACCAAGTACCTGCTATTGTTGTCGCACTCCCGCATTTATAATAGTGTTTTGCACTAAGGCTCGGAGGGACGTTAAGTTATGAAATCGCGCTTTGCCGCTTTTTTCACCCGTATTAAGGCCCAGCGGTGGCTTTCTACTCTAGTCATTCTGGTGACGCTTACCGTGGGTATTTTGATTGGCACAGTGGTGAGCAAAAGCGGCGTCAAGGGAAACTCTACTCCGTCAGCAGATGCCACCCTGCTGCCTATGCAGAGCCCACAACAGCAGAGCAATACCTTCAGGCAGGTGGCCAAGCAACTGGAGCCTTCGGTAGTCAATATCAATTCGGAATCCAGCCCCCGCACGCAAATGCCGCGTCGCCGCGGCCGCAGACCTGACCGCAATACGCCACCAGATGGCGGAGGACAGGATCCATTTCAGGATTTCTTTGATCGCTTCTTTGGCGGACAAGGTGGCCAGGGTGGTGGCGACGATGAAGGTGGTGGCGGCCTTCCAGGCGGCGGACGTGAACAGTCGCTGGGTTCCGGCATCATCATGAATGCCAATGGCTACATCGTGACCAATTTCCATGTGGTGGATGGCGCCGACCGCATTCGCGTGAAGCTCAAGGATGAGCCGCCGGGCGTGCTGCACGATGCCAAAGTTGTGGGTGTCGATCGCGAAACCGACCTCGCTGTCATCAAAATTGAGGCGCCCAAGGAACATGCCCTGGTTCCTGCCAGACTCGGCGATTCCGACGCCATGGAAGTTGGTGACTGGGTCCTTGCCGTCGGCAGCCCCTTCAACCTGGAGGAGACTGTCACTGCGGGAATCGTTTCCGCCAAAGGCCGCAACATCAATCCCGGCCGAAACTTCCAATCCTTCATCCAGACAGACGCAGCCATCAATCCAGGAAACTCCGGCGGCCCGCTGGTGAACATGTCCGGCGAAGTGATTGGCATTAATACCGCCATCTTTACCCAGACCTATGGCTACCAGGGTGTGGGCTTTGCCATGCCATCCAATACGGTCCGCGAGGTCTACAACCAGTTGACAGGGCCGGAGCACAAAGTCTCCCGCGGCTCAATTGGCGTGGAGTTTAGCGGCACGCCCAATCCGGCGCTAGCGCGCGTCTATGGCGTGAAAGAGGGAGTGGTAATCTCCGCCGTTCGTCCAGGGACCCCGGCAGAAGAGGCCGGCTTGCAGACCGGTGATGCCATTACCGCCATCAACGGCAAATCCATCAAGAGCGGCGATGAGTTGATCAGCGTGATCTCCTCCACCAAGCCCGGCAGCAAGGTGAACCTTTCCTTTGTGCGCAATGGTGCGCCGAAGGACGCCAAGGTCACCGTGGCTGACCGCGCCAAGCTGTTCCCCGACCGCAGTGAAAGCAGCGACGAGAGCGCCGACGACGAAAAGCCGAAGCCCACCAAGCTCGGCATCGGCGTGCACAGTATCACGCCGGAGATGTCGCAGCGGCTGGGTACTCCAGAGGGTAAAGGCGTGGTGGTGACGGATGTAAAGCCCGACTCCTTTGGCGATGACATCCAGGTGTCCTCGGGAGATGTGATCCTCCAGGTGAATCGACAGCCAGTGAATAGTGAAGAGGACTTCAGGAAGATGACCGGCGATCTGAAGAGCGGCCAGGATGTGGCCTTCCTGATACACAGAGGACGGGGCGCGAATGGCGCCAATATCTTTGTGTCCGGTACCCTTCCGTAACCGGGGGATGGTCAACATAAAGGTAGACCGGCAGCATCAAACCATGAAATGATTCAACCGCCTGAAACTAAAGGTTTCAGGCTGTTGGTATCAAAAGGCTTCAGACTGCCGATAACAGCGTTAATAATGCGATTGCATTCTTCAATACGGCGCTTCATCCTGACCGCGGTTGCCGTGGGTCTCTTTTGCAGCATCAGCCCAGCCACAACTCCGTCCACAAAACATACGGCGTCCAAGACCAGCGCCAAGACCGTCCATGGCAAGACCTCCAAGCACCGCCGTCGCACGAAAAAAGGTGCATGGAAGCATCACGGACAACAGAAGATTGAAGCCGCCCGCGCCAGCCAGATCCAGGAAGCGCTGATCCGGGAAAAGTATCTCGACGGCAAGCCCACCGGCGAGTGGGACTCGCGTACAGAAGCAGCCATGCAGCGCTACCAGGCGGATAACGGATGGCAATCCAAGGTGACACCGGATTCCCGCGCCCTTATCAAGCTGGGACTCGGTCCCAACCATGAAAGCGACCTGAACAATCTGGATATCAGGTCCACAGGCAACGCTGTGGCAGCCACCACCCCAGCTTCCAGCACATCCGCCAAAAGAAGATAGAAGATAAAAGCAGCGATCATTAATTAATCCCCATCCCCAAACGGGAACAAAGATTCACACTCCATTAATAAACCAGCAATAAACCAGGGTTAAAATTCCGGGTTTGTTTATTCTCTCATTCCTCCCTCGAGGTAAACGTATGGCCCGCTTTAGGAGTTGCCTGCTTCCCTGTGCGTGTATCCTTCTCGCCCTTTTTTCCATTCCAGCCGCAGCCCAGCAAACGTTGGGCGCGATCACCGGTACGGTCGCTGATTCTACGGGCGCGATAATACCCAAGAGTGAAGTCCAGTTGACGAACAATAATACTGGCTTCACAAAAACCGCGGCCACCAAAGATGACGGCTCATTCTTCTTTCCCGATCTTCCCATTGGAATATACACATTGGCTTTCCAGCAGACGGGATTCAAGAAGGAGATCCACGACAAGATCCTGGTGCAGGCCAACCGGACCACTACGGTTAACGTGAAGCTTCAGCCGGGCGGCAGCGATACCACGATTGAAGTCAACGCGACTCCGCTCCTGAATAGCGTGGACACTACCAATGGCTACATCCTCAACAGCGAACAGATCGAGGAGACCCCGCTGGGTACGGGCAGCTTTACTCAACTGGCGGTCTTGAGCCCAGGTGTGAACGCTGATTTCCTAAGCGGGACCGGCACCAACGCCGGGTTGGGGAACCAAGCCATCTGGGCCAACGGCCAGCGTGACACTAGCAACACCTTTACCATTAACTCAGTGGATGTGAGCAATATCTTCAACGGAAAATCGGGAAGCCAACTCCCCGGCAACCGCAACGTGCTGAATACGGGAGAAAATTTTATTAATAATGGCGCCACGATCCAGACCAACACCTCCGTCTACGACGCCATAGGCCAAGGGCTTCCTTCTCCGCCGCCGGAAACCATCCAGGAGTTGCGGGTCAATACCTCCATGTACGACGCAAGCCAGGGAGCAACTTCTGGCGCGCACATCAACGTCCAGACTAAATCCGGCACCAACGCCATGCACGGCCAGATCTATGGCTCTCGCGATTTTGGCGGGTTGGACGCAAACAACTTCTTCAATAACAACGCCGAAAACGGTACCATCACTGGCCCCACAGGTGCACCGGCCCCTATCCCTCTACCGCCCTTGCATCGCGGCAACGTGGGCGCGACCCTGGGTGGCCCAATCATAAAAGACAAATTGTTCTACTTCGCTTCTTATCAATACACAACTGTTCGTGACATTCCGGGCGGCGTCTCGGCGCAGACCTTTAACGCACCTACGGAGCTAACCAATGATCGCAGCCCGGCGGCGTTGCAGGCGCTGGCCACAACTTTGAACGGCGGCACTCCTGTAGCGGTTAACCCCGTCGCAGCTACGTTGATGCAGTTCAAGCTGGCAAACGGACAATTCCTGATCCCTTCACCCAACAACGTCGCTAACGCCTTGTTGGCCGGGTCCGACGGATCATTTATTCCGCCAAACTCCAGTTTCATCGCCCATCAGGCCAACGGTAATCTTGACTACATCCTCAACTCCAAAGACCAGATCTTCCTCAAAACCTATTTCCAGACTGATCCCACGAACACTCCCTTCACCCGTAATGACAACCTGTTGGGATTCTCTCAACAGTTGCTTTCCCAAGGAAATACGGCTTCTTTGCAGAACGTAATCTCATTGTCACCGTCTGTAAGCTGGGACCAGAAGGCAGGTTTTGTGCGCGAGAAGGTGTTCTCCACCACCGGGCAACCGCTCACAGCCGGCACGGCGGGCATCAATGTCTTTGGCAGCCAACAGCTTCCCGGCATCTCGATTCGGAGTATCAACGACCCCAATCCCAATGCCGCCAACCTGGGAGGTCTCCAGTTCGGGCCTAACACCAACTTTGCCAATACGGGTGTAGCCCAGAACCAGATTGAATTGAGCAGTAACCTGACCTGGGTGACGGGACGACATACGCTGCAATTTGGGGGGAACTTTGATCGCTCCCAACTGAACATCATCAACCTGGCCAACCAGGTGGGCGTGGTAAATTTCAGCACTTTTCTGGATTTTTTGACTGGCAACGTATTGACCAATCGCACACAACTCTTCACTGGAGCCACCAGCCGCTACTATCGCGCCAATCAGGCGGGAATGTATGCCAGCGACAAATTCCGGCTGACCAAGACCCTTAATCTCACGCTGGGATTACGCTATGACTGGGATGGCCCGTTATCCGAGGTCAATGGGAACCTCATCAACTTCGATCCCACCAAATACCAGTACAACTTTGCCACGGACACTATTGTGAATGACGGACTCATCGTGGCCGGCAACAATAAGCAATTTGGCACTCCCGGAACCAGCAATTCCACGCTCAACGGCCGCCAATGGGGAATTGCTCCACGCATCGGGCTCGCCTGGAGCCCTTCTTTCCTGAAGAACATCGTGGTTCGCGCTGGCTGGGGCATGTACTACGACCGGGGTGAATTCTTTACCGAGTTCTCTCCCACAGCCGGCGGAGGCATCAATGGGCCGTTCGGCGCTACCCTGCAGCCACCGTCGGTTGTCCAGACCGTTGCTCCGCCGGGCGCTACTTTCCAAAACCCGTATGGCACCACACCCCCTCCGGCCGGTGAAACTCCTCAGGCTTTCGCCAACACACTGCCGAATCTTGCAGGGCTCATCAACGGCGGCACCCCGTTTGAGTTCGGCGGCTATGATCCGCGCAACAAGCTGCCCTATTCGGAGAATTGGAACCTGGATATCCAATGGCAACCGTTCAACGATTGGGTGGTAACTGCGGCCTACATCGGGAACCATGGCGTTCATGAGATAGAACCGATCCCCTTTAACCAGCCTCGAGTTGCCACGACGCAAAATCCAATCAATGGCCAGACCTCCTCTTATGGCTACAACGTCGTACCGTCTGAGACCATCAGCTCTTTTGACGGCGGAAACACCGACTTACGCGTGCCCTTCGTTGGTTTTTCCCCCAACTCGGTCCTCTACCAGGCGAATGGGATTTCCAACTACCATGCCGCACAGTTCCAACTTACTAAGCGATTCAGCCATGGGTTCATGATCAACACGTCATACACCTACTCGCATTCGCTGGATGAAGGCAGCGCTCTGGGGCTATTCTTCAACGGCAATAATGCACTTAATCTGCGGGAGAACTACGGCAACTCTGACTTCGACCGCACTCACGTGCTCTCCATCAACTACATCTACCAAGTTCCCCGGATTGCCAGCTTCCACGGCCTCGCCGGCAAGTTCCTGAATGGATGGGGCATTGCCGGCTTGATTACGCTGGAGAGCGGACAGCCCTATAGCGTGATTGACTTCAGCGGATCAGAAGGGAGCATTTTTTACGGAAGCAACGACTTTATCACCAACCCCATCGTTCCCCTGGCGCCTGGCTTCACGCCCCAGACGGCCGGGAACGGCCATGGCGGGTTGAACCCGAATGCTTTCGCACCGCAGTTTCTCCTACCGGGTCAGGATGGAGTTCCTGCCGGCGACACGCTCGAATCCTCATTCAGCAACAACGGACGCAACCTCTTCCGCGGTCCATTCCAGAAGCGTGGTGATATTTCCATCTTCAAGGACACCGCGATCACCGAGCGCGTGCACGTTAAGTACGCCTTCAATGTCTTCAATGTCACCAACACGCCCAGTTTCGATACACCCAATAACAACGTTTCCTTCAATAACGGCTTTAACAATCCACCAACATTTTTTTCTAATGGAGCAGCAGCGGCGGCAGGAAGCGGCTTCGGGCTGATTCAGAACACGCTCGGCAGCCCGCGCCTGGTACAAATGGCGGTGCACATCACGTTCTAGATTGCTGGGGCAAGCAGTTCGTTCATGAAGTTGTCTGCGGGATAGGTTTGCAGATCGTCGCGGTAAGGCTGATCGAGATATTGCTGCTTGAGCTTCACCACCATGGATTGGTAGATGGCCAGCGCGTCTTCAAGCCGTCCGTCTTTCACCATGGCCACACAAAGCTGAATCACGCCGAACAGGCGGTCAAAGCGCTCTGCTGCGTCGGGACAAGCCTGGATGGCCGCGACAATTTCCGGCGCCACCTGGTAGTACAGCCCTACCATGGCTTCGCCATCTTCCTGCCTGGAGATGTACTGATCGCGGAATTGGCGCAGGACCGTCAGTTCCTCGCAGTCGTCCGGCAGTCCTCGCGACTCCACGCAAGCAGTGGTAATTACGCAGCATCCGCATCCCCCGCCTGATCGTACCGGAGCAAAAGTGGTGGGGCCAACTCCTGTAATTGGTGCTTGATGGTGGCGGCTTGCCGCTGCTGCTTCCGCCAATCGCACAATTTCCCGATAGGTCGCCGTCTGCGGAGAAACTCCTCGCCTCCACACGTAGTAGTAGAGTTCGGAGATGACTGTATCGAACTCCTGCGTGTTGGCGCCCTGAATTCGATCCAATCGCGAAATGAGGTGGTCCGCCAACGCTCCACCTAGCACCTCTCTCTCCTGTTCGACCAACCCCGCCAATGCACCCGCCAAATCTCTTCCGTGCCGGAATTGCTGGCCGGCAACAACTTCAGGAGCGGAGGAGTCGTACACTGCATTCAAGGTTTTTTCATTCAGTCGCCGATTGATCTCGTAGCGCTCGTCTACGCTAGCGTGCATGAGTTCGTGAACAATATAGGATTGGCGCTGCGTATCGTCAGTAACCTGCCTTTCGTCGATGACCACCTGATACCTGCGGTCTACGCCGTGGGTTCCCTCAATGTTGACTTCGCTTTGATAGCCGGAACGACCATAAACGGTCTCCACATTGCGCCAGCCATACACATCCAGAATCTCCTCCAAAATCGCGCGCAGCGAATGAGGGGGATTAGCTGCCAAGGCGTTGCGAATCTGCTGCACGTCTTCAGGAATGTCCCGCTGAATCACAGACCACGCACCCATGCGCGGTTGCACCGGCATCCGCAGGCCGGCGGCGGGAAAGCGCTGAATCGGTGGAAACGCATGACCGTGCGCGACCGGAATGTGCCGCGCCGGGATTCCGGGCACGCTCCGGGGCTGGACTGCCGCAGAAGATCGCGGCGGTACGGGTTGCGGCAGGGCGTTCACTGCCACCGCGTTGGGCTTGTAGGCCAGAGGCGACATTGTGCCCGGGAGCGCCGAGTGGCGCTGAATCGCTGTAACCGGCCGGTAAACCGGTGGAGCGCCAGGAGGCAACCTGTTCATCGCCGGAGAGATGGGCGCAGCCATGTTAGGCCGGTAGACGGGTGGCGCCGCAGCGCCCAGGGGCGATCCCGAATGGCGCAGAATGGCAGAAGCATTCATGGGACGATAAACCGGCGGCGATCCGGATGGCATGCGCGAAGAAGTTCCAGACTTTAAATTGATTTGCGAAGCATTCGGCCTGTAGACCGGGGGCGCTCCTCCGGCGGGAGCCGTAGCTCTCTGGCAGACCGTTGCCGCAGCGTGCGCTCGCTGATTCATAAAAGCCGCAGACATGCGATGGGAATCTGCCACCGGGAGCGAGGGTCGCGCAAACGCTCTCTGGACGCCCGCAGCAACGTTGGAGTGATTCGGCGCAACTCCGCTAGCCGGCACACCATTCCTGAAGGGCCGCAGATTGGCTGGCTTAGGAGCGTCCATAAGGCTAATCTTAGTCCATTTTGGGAAGCAGTATTCAGTATTTAGTAGTTAGTAATTAGGGTAATAATATACTTGGCAACTCCACAGTTTCGAGGCATAATCGGGATGCCGTGACAGGGCAAGCCGATCAGTCGCGCTTTCTTTTGCGCTTCAGTTCCCGCTTTTCGTCTTCTTTGGACTCTGCTCTCAGGATTGCTTCTTTAGGTACTCTCAGTACCGTCCTCAGGGCATTGTCCATTCTCTCCGCTGGCGTCCTTCCCTGAATCACTGGTGGCGGTAGTGGTGGTTTCATGGCTTGAGTATACTCTCTGTTTCTCTCTCAGTTCCTTTCCGATTTCTCCGGCTTCTTCTAATTCCTGGCCGGAGAGATGGTGGGCTGCGCTCACATTGATGTCTGAGCAATTCTGCCTCGCTTCCAGAATGCGAATCTCTGCAAAGTTCGGCACCAGCACACCAGCGTCTCTTAGTTTCTCGGCGTTTTGCACGATCTGCTCCGTGGCCTGATTGATGGTCGCTAACGACTGGTAAATTTCTGGTTTCATGGCGTCCTTTCGATGTGACCTATACGTTACGTGTGACCGAAAGAATACACGCATTATTGAGTCATGGCAAACGACATTGTTGTGAGATTCGGCAGACGTGTGCGCGAGATCAGGGAAAAGAAAGGACTGAAGCAAGTGGAGATTTCCGAGCATACCGGGATGGCCAGAACTTACATTTCAAAAGTCGAAAATGGGCGCACAGAGATTTGTCTCAGACGCATTGAAGAGCTGGCGATTGCGCTGGACATGAAGCCTTGGGAGTTGCTGAAAGGTGTTTGAGCATTAGCGGGATGGTTAGTGGTTTCATGGTGTAATACTCTCGCAACTATCGAAAGGTGTTGATTTATGCAGCTACTCTCCACCTTGTCCTATCTGGTAGAGAAAACCGTAAGGGCAAAGACGCATCTTGATGCTCTCAATCGGGAACTCGACATTTACCTTAAAGACTCTCACACCGTCATCACAAAGGAGGATACGCAGAATTCTAGATATATCCGCCGGACGGAGCTGAAGCCGATGAGCACTATTATTGGAATGCTCTTGGGCGAGTTCCTGTATTCTCTCCGTTCTGGACTCGACCAGCTTGCTTGGCAACTCGCGCTCCCCACTTCGCGGCAAAACTCCGAACGGGATGTTTACTTCCCCATCGTTGCCGATGTCTCCAACCCCAACAGGCTCAGGACTCATCAAGACAGGCTCAAGCTGTTTCCCGATGAAGTCGCCAGAGAGATTGACGCAGTTCAACCGTACAAGGGAGGTAGTTCTGCGCAAGACCATCCCCTCTGGTATCTGCATCTGCTTTGCAATTTCGACAAGCATCGCGTCATCCCCATTAACTCCAGAGGAGTGGACATTTTCGTCCCCCACAATCCCGCTGTTCTCATCCAGCACTTCAATGATGAAGATGCAGTGGAAGTAAGTATTCCCTTTAAGGACAAGTGGCAATTCGACTTCGATCCAGGCTCGACCATGACAATAGAGTTCGGGGAATGGGACACCGATTTTGGTGTGCCCAGACAAAAAGTTACCGATATACACGGCTTCTTTACTAACACAATAATCCCAAGATTTTCGCGCTTCAATGCGAGAGCCGTAGCAACTCCTGAGATTCGGATTCTTCCGGGCAAGACTATTTACAGTAAGTGAATTGGACACTTCTCCCTTTCCGCCAGTAGTGCTAGACTATGGCTAGCCTTACTGCCAGAAAGGGAGAATGAACGCTCCCGCCGCCAAGCTGACAGCGTTCAAATCTTTCTCGGAATTGTCGGGCCTCTTTTTTTTAGAGCCTGTTTTCTGCCGCGCTTTTTTCGTCCCGTAATCTGAATTTTAGAACGCTGGACTGCCAGCCTCCAAGGTTTTTCCAGTCAATTCCTTATACGTTACCCGCCGACCAGCTACTTGAGAGAGGATCATATCGAACCGTTGTCCATCGTGGATTGGTTCTTTGCGGTGTCCGCGATTGTTAAATCTGAAAGCCTGTTCATCAAGGTAACGGAAAAGATGAAATGGTTCGACGCTCACATAAGTTCCGCCGAGCATTCTCTTTGTGAGTGCCCAAAAATTCTCAAGGCCATTAGTCGAGACGCGGCCATCCACATAAGAAACGGCATGGTCAATTACCTGATGGTCGTATTGATCTTCCAGTCCGCAGTATCCGCCGTGTTCGTCGCTATACAGTGCGGAATCAGCCATGACGTGCTACTTAATGATTGGCTGGACAGTGGCCTTTACTCTGTCAGGTACAACCTGAGTCATCACCTTGCTTCCGCCTTTTGTCTCTCCACGCTCAAGAATCCCCATGACGATTACTTTGTCTTTTGCGTGATGGCCCTGTCCAAGGATTCTGCGGGCCTTGACGGACTTGTGCATGTTGCGGGCCTTCCCACCGATGAAGGTTTCATCGACTTCAACTTCTTTTCCTTCACCACCAAAGCCCATCCCGCCTTCGTGCATCGCCAGCCGGATTCGATGGAGCATAAACCATGCCGACTTTTGGGTGACTCCGATGTCCCGGTGAATCTCGTAAGAAGAAACGCCATTCTTGCAATTGCAAATTAGCCAGAATACCATCATCCACTTTTCCAGAGTGATTGGCGATTCTTCCATGACAGTGCCAGTCTTGCAGGTAAACTGTCTGCGTGGATGGCGCTCGTTACACTGCCAGCGATTGTATTTTGCTTGCCATGCAACGTTGTCACTGCCACAATGCGGACAGGTGACGCCATCGGGCCAGCGTCGGACGACAAAGTAAAGTCGGGTGCGCTCAGGATCGGCAAAGTATTTGATGGCTTCGTGCAGCGTTTTTAGTTCTGGGTTTACATTCATGCTGTTCATGGTTCCAGAGTACCGGAAATCTATGGAGTTGTCAAGTATATTATTACCGTAATTAGTGAACTCCTACGGTGGCGGGGGCTGTTCCCTGTGCCGTGGATTCGCGGTCAGAAAGGGTGGCGCCGGTACAGACGCCACCCTGGTTCATTTAGCAGCCGGCTTCAAATGGACGCATGTCTCCATCGGGAGAAGGCGCTGCAGTGCAGAGCGAAAAGGTGATAAATCCTCCGTTTACTTGCTCGTTTTCGGCTGGCGTCAATTGGCGCGCTCGCTGGCGGCCCAACACTCTACTCTGATCATTCATGGCTTTTCTTTCCTCCTTTGGTGAGTGCCGGAACCGTCCTTTCAGTACGTCCCGGCGTTGCCGCGAAGCTTATCACAAAAGGAGAACGGCTTGACGATGGCCGGCAGGAAATTCCGAAAGTGGATATCATCGTGAGTTCGATCAGAATGACTTTGATTCGCTTCCACTGCCGGCATGGCCCGGCTGTCCCTGGGAATTTTCTATCGCATTGGCAAGAAGTAGGACTCCTGGTTGTTTGGTGCGGCCTGGATCACTGAATCAGCCGGTGAGAATTGGCGCTCCGCGCTGCTTCGTATAAAATAGAAGCTGTCCGTTGCCTTTCACTCGCGCCGATCTTTTTGTCGGTTGTCCGGCGCACCTTCAAAAGCCGAAGTGGCGGAATTGGCAGACGCGCATGGTTCAGGTCCATGTACCCGCAAGGGTGTGGGGGTTCGAGTCCCTTCTTCGGCACCATGTACCAATATTTTCTTGCACTTACAAGCCTTCCTGTCTATACTCCTGTCCATAGGGCAAGGGTTCCTCTCAAGCCTCAGACAGGAGATTGAATGCTGAAAGCCGCAAATCGTAACGGCTATGCCAGCCGGGTCAACATTCTCAAGTACGTCAAAATCGCGAACAAGTGGCGCTTTGCTCCCGCTCAAACGAGCAACAACAAATTGAAAATGGATTGGGTCCTGATTGATGGCAAGCCGGAGCGCCATCCTGAAGGAACCTATTACATCGAGTGGTATGAGAACAAAAGGCGCTGCCGGCAAAGCGTGAAGGACTCAGCGGAGATCCTGGAGCAGGCAAGACGCAAAGTGGTCGAGTTGGATGCTGAGAAGGCTGGCCTGGAGATCGCCGAGAACGAAAACGACAAGCGGGTTCGTTTATCTGACGCCGTGGCCGCCTACTTGAAAGAGTTGGAACCGCCCCAGCGTGAAGTCACGACATACAGTGCATACAAGCTCCACTTGCAATTGTTTGAGACGAATTGCACCAAGACCTACATTCAAGATGTGACTCGCGACGATCTTCTCGCTTACCTCCGCAGGGTGTATGAACTTGGCTGCGGTGCCCGCACGGCCCGGAATCGCGTTACCACGGTGGTCCAGTTGCTCAAGGCCAATGGCATTCAAGGGCTGCTTCGTAAGCGCGATTGGCCGAAGTTTGTGGACCCTATGCGTCCCATTTATCAAGAGGAGGAGTTGAAGTCCCTGCTTGCTGCTTGCCGCGACCGTGAAAGAGTGCTGTTTCTGTTTTATCTCTTAACAGGAATGAGAAAGAAAGAAGTCCGGTATTGTACCTGGCGTGATGTTGATTTTCAGAATCATGTTGTGCGAGTCACTGCCAAACCACAATGGGGATTCAAACCGAAGAACAAAGAAGAACGCGAGATTCCAATTCCAGAGGCGTTACTCACTGAATTGAAGGCGCACAAGCAACGGCAGAGCGCAGCCGAAAATGCTTCCAATCTGGTTTTTCCGACTGCGACCGGGGAGCCAGACAGAAAACACGAATTGAAGTTGAAGCGTATCGCATACCGAGCTGGCCTGAACTGCGGCCGCTGCACGTCGCGGCACGGTAACACGTGCGCAAAAGGTGGGTACTGTTCAAATTGGTTTCTGCACAAGTTTCGGCACACATTTGCGACGCAGAACCTTCAAGATCACGTTTGCGATATTCGCACACTACAACAGTGGCTTGGGCACAACGACTTGGCTTCTACGATGGTGTATTTGAAAGCGGTAAGAAGCAAGGACGTCGTAGAGCGCATCAACGCCAGCAAATTGACGGCGTTTGCTCTCAGTGTGTCAGGAACGGTACAGACTGCAAATGTATAATTCACAGATGAAAGCGACGCGAAAACTGCTGGCGACATACAGGGCGGTTATCTTGGGTGTGTACGCTGTCTACGATGAAGGACCTTTTAAGTCCTGCAAGCGGTGCAAGGAAATATCGGGTCATTGCTGAGGATGCTAAGACCGAGTTGAGGGCTTTAGCAGAACTCGTCGCAGAAAAATGCGCGGCACGTCCCAATCGGGCAGTCGAAGCTACACCTGTTTCAAGCGACGCCGTGAAAGGTGAATTATCCTGCGGTAACTTATTGAAATTACGCGGCACGGATGGTTCCCTAAAACCGGGTGCAAAGGCGCTCTTATTATAGGACAAATAACTGAGCATAATTGGACCGAAATCTTTAGCGACTGTAATCGTTTTTTCCACCGCCGCTCTCTTGCACCAACTTAAGTGCGCAACCGAACACAGGCGCGTGGAGAAAGCTATTTCTTTGGTTCCTTTTCTCGAAATTTTGAAATGTTTTCTCTCCTTCCGTCACTACCTATTGACAGGCTAAGCTAAGGCGACAGTCGATCTAGCTAAGCTAGGAGAGATCAGTTTCGCATGGATATTACCGACGCTGGATCCTCATTGTTGTTCTCTCGACTTTCTCATCTTTTGCGTTTTCTCGTTACCACCAACGCACCAAAGGTCAAGATCCAGGGGGCCGGCAAGAGCGGCGTCGATCTTGGGATTGCCAATGATGCGCTGAAGAACCTTGAAACCACTGGTCAATTTTGGCACTATCTAGCAGGGGATTTTGTAGCAGGTGTTGCAACTCTTCGTTGAGTGGGGAGCGGGAGGCGATGAAACAGATTGTCCGAAGCTTCGTGGGTATTCTCGGCACCCTTCTTGTGGTGGTGACTACTTCCTGGGCAGAGCATGGCATATTGGTGATTCACGCCAAGGACGTCCACAATCGCCCTGTCAGCGGAGTGGAAATAGCAGCAGAGGGACCATCTGAGTCTGCAATAACTGACCGCGCTGGTCGTGGCAGAATCAGGCTGCCTCCGCAGACAAAGGTCAACGATTGGGTGACACTCCAGATAATCAAGAGTCCCCCGAGAAAAGATTTTGTGTTTATATCTCCGTGGGACTACCGGGTTCTAGTACCTCCCTTCGATAATGAAACGAGCAATTCAATCTCTATAACTCTGCTCAATCGTCGCGACCGCGCTTCGCTGGAAAGCAGAGCCGCACTTGCCGCAATGACGGCGAAAATCAACAAGGTCAGCAGCCCAAGGTCCAAAGAGATTGATCGTGAGCCGGAGCGGCAGGAAGCCCGGGAAATGGTAGCAAGGGAATTCGGACTCACCGCGGAGGATCTTGACAAGGCCATTCGCGCGTGGGGCGAAAGAACTGATGATCCGTACGAGCAAGGGTTGGTAGCGTTATATGAAAAGAATTACCCGCTTGCCACCCAGGATTTTCAGAAAGCATTCGATGCTCGTAAGAAAGAGTTTGAACAGGCAGCTTTCTTCCTTGGTGAGTCAGAATACGAGGAAGGAAAATATCGGGGGTCTGTGGAAGCGTATGAGGAAGCAGACAGGCTCCGTCCTGATGACCCGTCTGTACTCAATAATCTCGGGATGAGCATGCTCAAGGCAGGCGATTACGCGGGAGCAGGTCCGCTGTTTCGGCGGGCCCTGGCCATTGATGAGAACGCGCTAGGCCCTGAGCACCCGAGAGTGGCCAGAGACCGAAACAATCTGGGAGAGCTTTTATTTACCAACGGAGATTACGCAGGAGCGGAGCAGCTCTTTCGGCAAGCGCTGACAATCGATGAGAAGGCGCTGGGGCCAAATCACCGAGATGTGGCCAGAGACCGAAACAATCTGGGAGAGCTATTGTTAGCCAAAGGAGACTACGCAGGAGCGGAGCAGCTTTTTCAACAGGCGTTGGCAATTGATAAGAAGCTGCTGGGAACCGACCACCCAGAGGTTGCCAGAGATCTAAACAGCTTGGCGGGATTGCTATACGCAAAAGGCGACTACCCGGGAGCGGAGCCGTTGTTTCGACAGGTGGTGGCGATTTATAAGAAATCGCTAGGGCCGAACCACCCCATTGTGGCCGCGGCACTAACCAACCTGGGGGAACTCTTGAGGGTCGAAGGGGACTACACAGGAGCAGAACCGCTCTGCCGGCGTGCCCTGGCCATTGATGAAAAGGCGTTAGATCCCAACCACCCAGACCTAGCCAGAGTTGCAAACGTCCTGGCGATTGTGCTGAGCGCGAAAAAGGACTATCAAGAAGCAGAACTGCTGTATCGTCGCGCGCTTGCGATTGATGAGAAGAGGCTGGGGCCGGACCACCCGGGAGTGGCCCAAGACCTCAACAACCTCGCCTCGTTGTTGTACGCAAAGGAGGACTACCCAGGAGCGGAGCCGCTGTTTCGCCGTGCGCTTGCAATTGAGGAAAAGACGTTGGGGCCGGACCACCCTACTGTGGCCACATACCTTAACAACCTGGCAGAGCTGTTGAGGACCAAGAAGGACTATGCCGGAGCGGAGCCGCTCTATCGCCGTGCACTTGCAATTGATCAGAAGGAACTGGGACCGGATCACCCAGGAGTGGCTGTAGACCTCAACAACCTGGCGCTTTTGTTGCAAGACAAGGGGGATTACTCTGGAGCGGAGCCGCTGCTTCGGCGGGCGCTAGCGATTGATGAGAAGGCCTTGGGGCCTAATCATCCGGAGACACAAGAGACCAGGCAGAATCTGGAAAAACTTTTGAAAGCGAAACAGAAGGCAGGTTCGCAATGAACGAATCTTTGAGATTTTCATCCAGCCGAAGCTGTTTGCTTTTGCTGAAAGAGAAAGTGAAAGCAGGTCAGTCGGAATGAAGCAACTCTTTGACATTGCCTCAAGGATCTCCAGCGCTTGGAGTTTGGCCGCGTTCGCCATCATCGCTCTGGTCTTGCTCGTGGTAAGGCTCAAAGGCCGCAGAGTTCCTTCCGTCGCTTGGGCCGTTGTGGCTGCCGTTGTAATTCTTGCACTGGCACCCCTCATCGCCCCGCTTTACTTGGGCTCTTTCGACATCTATCGGGTACGCGTTGTCGTTTTGGACGAGCGCCAAATTCCGACTAACGACGCCAAAGTAACCTGTTCTGTGGGTGGGGAGGTCAAGAAGATTGAAGGAGGTTGGGAGTGCGACATCCCAGCAAAAACAAGACCGTCCGACGCCAAGATGCAAGTGTATGCCACGGTTGCAGACGCTTTCCTAACTGGGCGCGCCGAGTTGGAACTGAATGATAATTACAACCCCGTGGCCACCATTCGGTTAAGCCTAGACACGTCCGCGCGCGTGATGGGAATCGTTGTTGACGAAAGCAATAATCCGCTCGAAGGCGTTCATGTCGGGGTCGTCGGTTACGACAGGGAGAGCTTGGTCACAAACACCGGAGGAAATTTCTCCCTGCTGGCGCACAGGGCGAAGGGCCAGCAGGTACAGCTTTTCGCATTCAAAAAAGAATACGTGGCCAGCCCCCCGGAATGGCACCAAGCCGGGGACAGTCCAGTAACCATCATCCTCCACCGCAGCCAGTTATCTGTCGGCAAGGGCCCCTATTGAGCTCTGACCAGCACGAAACAACTTGATTCGCATCGCTCGCCTGGCCCTCGTTACAAGGGGGCCAAGAGCAATTTCTATTCAATTATTATCTTGATGAAATTTCCTTCAAGGTCGAAGAATTTATTGGCCTTACGGTGGCGAAAGCACACGAACTAAACCCTTATCGAACCCTCAATCCATTGTAACAATCAACAGCTTGCACCGTGCGGATTCCAGCCGAAGGCGATCACCATTCCTGGGTGATTCCAATCATGATTCCAGTCTGATTCCGATCAGTGT
>DATDGL010000060.1:0-51291 GCA_036522115.1 Candidatus Angelobacter sp. | reverse complement strand
CGCTTTCAGATTCTCGATCTCCCGCTCCAAGCGGGCAATCTTGTCTTGGTAGGCTTGCTCGTCCACCGTCCAGAGTGGATCAGCTCGCTCCCAGAATGCAACTGCATTCCAATCCTTGCACCTTTGCGGTAAACAAATACTTCCGACGATGAGCTCCAGCCTACCTCCTCGAGCGAAGAATTCCTGAACTGCCGGATCGGTTAAGAGGGTTTGCACCCCGTTTTGGCTAGCAAATGCGAACACACCACGCCATTCGTTTGCTTGATGTACCGCTGCTACGAGCGCTTCAAAGAGATAGACTGTTTCAGCTGATGTCGGGTCCTGAAAATAGAACTCGTAATTCATTGTCAGTCATCTTTGTTTGTTACTCAAACTGTCTTCATCAAATCCGAATAGCATTTGACCTTTGGTCCAGTTGTTCGCTTTTTTGCTGGCTTCGCAAATATGAGTACATATTCATGTACATTTTTAAAGAGAAAATTCGGAGGATAGGGATAACTCCCGAAGATTGGACGCTGTGCTCCGTATGATCCCCATTTTCCTCCTGTAGCGTGTTTAGACCAGATTATTTCATTGATCATCACAAATCCCAGATCACGTAGAATCACGCCAAAATCTGTTGCTAACGGAAACGTTAGGAGGCCGTGATCAGTATGCTGGTTTACGTTTGCGGTTACGAGGCACAACTTTCTTCCAGGCTGCAAAACTCGATAGCACTCCTGGAATACTGGTCGAATTTCTTCGAGAAACTGTCTGTACATCTCCACTCGCCCCAAATTCAGTGAACTCTTGCCGTAATCAGCTTTGTTCCAATATGGTGGGCTCGTTACAATAAGCGAGATCGACTCATTTTCTAGGAATGACAAATTCCGGCTATCACCGTTGATTACTTCAAGTGCATGAAAATTGGGACCATGTCCGTTCCGTAGACCTCTGCAGTTCTTCTCGATGATCTGTACGTAGACCTCATTTTGATCTATGCAGATAGCTCTTCGGCCAAGCGGAATGGCGGCGTGCGCGGTGGTCCCGATACCGGCGAAAGGATCCAAAATAGTCTCGCCATAGAATGAGAATAATTTTATTAGGCGCTTTGGAATCTCAACCGGAAAAACTGCTGGGTGATCTCGATGACTAGTATTGGCAATCGACCACACAGTCTTAGTGTATTCACGCCATTCTTCTTTGGTGAGCCTGCTCTTTTCCTTAACTCTCGACGTTAATTCCAACTTGCCACCTCTTCTTCCGATTCTTCCGAGATAGGTGCAGCGAAAGCGGAACCCGGCAGCCTCCGATCAGTCCTATCAACTGTGATTGTGTCGTGAACGAACTTTTGCAGCTCTGGGACCATCTCGCCCGGAAGGCGAGCAGTCTGGATTAAAACAGCGTCAATTTGGGTTCGCAGTTGTTCACATTTTAATGGTCTGTATGCCAACGACTGGCGGCCACCATTTACACTCAGAACAGGCTCCTTCTGAATGCTGCCCCACAACCTTTCTCCAAGGGCAGAAAGCGTTTCCAGTTGTGTGGATGAAAACGCGCCTCGACCGAAGGGAATGGATTCTAAGAACCACCGTGGAACGTGAAACCCATCACAGTGAACATGCCACCACCAGAAAACAAGTCTGCTACTCAATAAAGCGAAAGCCGCTCTGGCAGTTCGCATATCTGAAAACGCAAAACCGGTCAGTGGATTCTGGGTCAAGGGCTCAGACCTCAGGCGTGGTCTTGGATGAGGCATAAGCACGTTAATGAAGTTGTAGGCGGTACTGCCAACGAAAAGGCAGGGACGGTTTATATCGTGGAAGACATCCTCCAGGGGTGTTGGGAAACTCCGCTCCACAAACTCTCTGAACCAAGTCGAACGTTGTTGAAGCATGAGTGTTGCCTGAGCTTGGACTTCGCCCCTGAGCTTCGGGATGCCGGGTGCAATATCTATGTGGTCCACGCATGTGAACGAAATCGATCCAAAAAGCCCAGCACGACTACGACTCGTCCATTTGTGCATTGGAGAGCAATAAATAAGGGCACGCTGCCGACCTAAGTCGTCAGGCCCTTTAATATGAAAGATGATCGCGTTACGTGTCTTGACGTCTTCACCAAATAAAGCGTGGGGTTCACGGTCAAAAAATGCACAATACCATCGCCCTCCAATTCGACGCATCTCGGTTCTACACGTCGTAATCTGCTTACCGCGATGATAAGCAATTGAAAGCGGTACAACCATGCCTGCGGCATGGCGTTCCGGATTCGCCAGATGCCACATCATTTCGATAAACAGGGGGTAGAGATCGTAATGAGGAGAGCAGTGAAGTGGAATGCACGAGAATCGATCACTCAATTCTCGAATATCAGGCCGTTCTCCCAGGGATGCGTATGGTGGATTACCTAATATGAGATCAAAGCCTTCAACGGCCCCCAAAGGCGCACAGGAGAAGCCAAGGGCCTGAGTAAAAGTAACATTCGATGGCTTTTGCGCAAGTATAGTCAAAGCATCCCGGGCAACAAAGTTCATCCGCAACCTTCGCCATGCTTGAAAGGGACACCGTGACTCCACGCCGTCAGAAACCAAGCAATCGTGTAGGAGGATGAAGCAAGCTGATTGAATCGCAAGTTCGCTGATATCAATCCCAAATAAACAGCTGGTTGCATACTCGAAACGGCGAACTGAGGAATCGTGCATGCCAACAATACGCAACAGAGCCCTCAAAAACACGCCCGTGCCACAAGCTGGATCAAGAGCGCGCAGCTTTGTCGAAGGGCCGCCATGTCTCGATAGGACCTCTGCTGCAATGTATTCAGCCACATCAGAAGGAGTGTAGAAAACTCCGGCTTCTCGTTTTTGCTGTCTCGCTTTTTGGGTGCCTGGATCCTTCACCACGCTCAACCGAGTCCCTGGGCCATGGGGTTCGAGGATATACGGCAAGAGGTCTGCGAATGAAGAATCGAACGTTAGCCGACCGAGGTACGACTGGAATTCACTTAGCGAGGTTTTAGGCAGACAGGAAAAAAGAGTGGTGAGCGGAGATGAGTTGCCGGCAAACCACCGTCCTGCTTCTTCCAGGGTTGCGTCGCTAGCAATAGCTTTCAGGCAACGCGCCAAGATATAAACACTTGCGAGCGCCCAAGCAGCTTTTTGTTCTATGGGCTCACAGGCACTGGTGCTGCTGTCCGCTGTTTCATCTGTAGCAAACAGCTCTCCGTAAGCCTGTCTAGCATCGGGTGACGAAAGAAATCGCTGAATCCCGGCGACCGCTTGTCTGACCGATGCGGCACGACGTTCGGTTTCAGATGAAAGAACAATACCTGGTCCTGGAATTGACGGTCGCTCGGGGGTTTGCTTCACCATGCTGGCGCAAGATGAAGCCGGGAAGTCCAAAGCCCCTTGCTCATTGAATGCCAAACCTGACCTCCTAGCGCATCAGCATACACAATATTGGCCAAAGAAAAAAGTGACTACAATTAGTAGTGGTCGGATGCGCTTGAATCCCCAATATATCGAAAGAAAAGCGAATCTATTACTGACCGCATTGCGGTGACTCAAGCAACCGCCCTAGAGTCGCACAGGTTTCTCTAATAACACAAACTGATCTACGACACACAACACCAAGTTTCAATCGGGAGGGAAATTGGCTAGCTAACAGTCTGTCATCTCGGATGCCGCACTCAACGGTGGTCGGGGTCAAACTTCTATGACTTACCTCCGGCGCATCAGTTTTGGGCTGGAAAGGTTGTGGACACCTCCTTTATACTTGCGCGGTTTCTTCCCTTAACCCACATGCCCCCAGTCCAGACTGCTCGCGGCGCTGTTGACTCTTCACAACTCGGCACAACCCTGATGCATGAGCATGTGTTCGTGCTGGACACGGAGATCGTTCAGAACTATCCGGAAGAGTGGGGAGCGGAGAAGAACCGCATTGACGATGCGGTGAGGCGTCTCAACGAGCTCAAGTCCAGGGGCGTCGACACGATTGTCGATCTTACGGTGATCGGCCTGGGACGCTACATTCCCCGCATCAAGCAGATCGCGCAGCAGACGAAGATCAACATCATCGTGGCCACCGGGATCTACACCTACCGTGACGCGCCTCTCTACTTCCATTTTCGCGGACCGGGAACTGTGCTCGAGGGCCCGGAACTCATGGTGGACATGTTCGTTCGGGACATCCAGGAAGGGATTTCCGATACCGGAGTCAAAGCCGGCATTCTCAAGTGCGCCGCCGATGAACCGGGAGTCACTAAGGACGTCGAGAGGATCCTGCGGGCCACGGCGCAGGCCCATCGCCGCACTGGCGTGCCGATTTCCACTCATACTCATGCAGCGAAACGTGTGGGCCTCGACCAGCAACGTATTTTTAAGGAAGAAGGAGTTGACCTCTCGCGCGTGGTGATTGGACATAGTGGTGACACAACCGATTTAAGTTATCTGGAAGAGTTGATTGGCAATGGCTCTTATATCGGCATGGACCGCTTCGGCCTGGACACCATTCTGTCCTTTGAAGACCGCGTGAACACGGTGGCCGAGATGTGCAGGCGTGGTCATGCCGGGAAGATGGTGCTCTCGCACGATGCCGCCTGCTACAACCACTGGCTTCCGGAGCGTCCTTTGCCGGTGATGCTGCCGCGTTGGCACTATCTCCACATTCATAACGATGTGATCCCCGCGCTTAAACAAAAGGGCGTCACGGAGGAGCAGTTGCACACCCTGCTGGTGGAGAATCCGAGGAAGATTTTTGAGAAGCAGGGAGCGTACTGAGATTGGGTAATTGGGTAATTTTGTAATTGGGTAATTTATTCCGGCGTTTTTGAGTTCTTTTGGTTTTCAATTACTCAATTACCCAATTACCAAATCCTCGTTCCCCTCATTTATACTTGCCAGTTTCCCTCTTGTCTGCTGCATCTAAGGAAAGTGGCCCATGAAAATCCTGGTTTGCATGAAGCAGGTTCCGCAGAAGGATGCCCCGCTCAAGCTCAATGAGAGCGGGACGTGGATCCGCGAAGATGTTTCCTACGAGGTGAATGAGCCCGATGCCTACGCCCTGGAAGAGGCGTTGCGGCAAAAAGAGAAGCATGGCGGCGAGGTGGTGGTCATCACTGCCGGCCCGGCGCGGGCGCAGCAGGTGTTGCGCGAAGGTCTGGCCAAAGGCGCCGATCGCGCCATCCACCTGGAGGACAATGCTTTTGTCGGCATGGATGCCATGAACATTGCCAAGGCATTTGTGGCATCTATCAAGGAAGACAAGTTCGATCTGATCTTTACCGGCCTGCAATCTGATGACTACGGATACGCCCAGACAGGCGTGATTATGGCGGAGCTGCTGGGCTGGCCCCACGCCACCATCATCATGGAAATCCAGAAGAGCGAGGGTGGCATCCGGGTGAAGCGGGAGTTGGAGGCCGGCTTTTTCCAGCATGTAGACATGCCGCTGCCAGCGGTGCTCACCATCCAGTCCGGCATCAACAAGCTGCGGTATGCCACTTTGCTGGGCATCAAGCAGGCCAAGAACAAGCCGCTGCGAAAAGTGAACATGGACGAGGTGAAGGCGTCGGTGGGCGCCAACCTGCAAAAGATTGAAAAGCTGTATATCCCGCAGAAAAGCAAGAAGACGGAAATGCTGGAAGGTCCGCCGGCTGAGGTGGCGAAGAAGCTGGTAGAGAAACTTCGCAACGAAGTCCGCGTGATCTGAGGAGGAAAAGCCAAATGGAACGAATGGATTACGATCCGGAAGGCGGAAACTATCTTCCTGTAACCCGACACGAGACCGGCTCCACGCTGATGGTTGTGGGCGTGATCATGTTGATCGCGGGGCTGGGATGGGCGCTGTTCGTGGGCTGGGACATCCGTGCAGGAAACATGTTCATGCAAGTCATCTTTGGCGTGGATGTGGTGCTTGCGCTGGTGTTGCTTACGGTGGGGTTCGCTAAGAAGAGCCGGCGGAAAAACTAAAAATGGCAAATTCGATCCTGGTGGTGGTTGAGCAGCGAGAAGGCAAACTGAATCGAGTTTCATGGGAGACGGTGACGGCCGCGCAGGCCATTGCGGCAGGCACGGGCTGGAGCGTTGAAGCGGCCGTATTTGGCAACAACATCGGCAGCATTGCCGGTGAAGTTGCGGGCAAGAAGCTGTCCAAGGTCTATGCGGTTGAGTCCCCGGCGCTGGCGCAGTACACGCCTGACGGCGTTGTGGCCGCACTCAAACAATTTATTCAGCAGAAGCAGCCCACCCTGGTGCTGATGCCGCATACCTACCAGGTGCGCGACTTCGCCCCGCATCTCGCCGCCGCGCTGGGCCGCACGCTCATCAGCGACGCCATCGGCTTTCGCAAAGACGGCGATAGGCTGCTGTTCACGCGGCAGATGTTCCAGGGCAAGTTTGCCGCAGACGTTTCTTTTGCCTGCGAGCCGCCGCACTTTGCCACCTTCCAGTCCGGCGCTTTTCGCGGAGACAAAGCAGAGGCCGGAACGGCCGCGGCCCCGGTGGAAACGGTAAGAGTCGAAATTGGCGGCAATGTCATTCGCACCCGGCCGGAGGACCCGTTTAAGGAAGCCAAGCAGGCGGTTGACCTCACACAGGCGGAGATCATCGTATCCGTAGGCCGCGGCATCAAGGAGCAGAAGAATATCGAGCTGGCCAAACAACTGGCAGACGCGCTGGGCGGAGAGATTGCCGCCTCGCGTCCTATCTGTGATTCCGGCTGGCTTCCCATGGACCGCCAGATCGGCAGCTCGGGCCAGACAGTTGCGCCCAAGCTCTACCTGGCGATTGGAATCAGCGGCGCGATTCAGCACATCGTGGGCATGAAGGGTTCGCGCACCATATTTGCGATCAACAAAGATGCGGAGGCGCCTATCTTTGAGATTGCCGACGTGGGCGTGGTGGGAAATCTGTTTGATATTGTCCCCGCTCTGACCGAGGAAGTGAAGAAAGCCAAGTCTTAGATCGGGACATCGGTGCATCGGTGCAGCGGAAAGGCAAAACCAAATTTCACCACCGGTTACGCTGCACCACTGCAAATCAGTTTCATCAGAGTCGTTCGCGGCAAGGTTTTACCAATTACTTAACTATACCGGTTTAACAAAAAGTGTGGCCGTTTGAAATGAAAGAACCGCAAGGTCCCTCCACTTCTTCACTACGTGAAGAAGTCTCGGGATGACGGCTCTACGTGGACACACGATTAACTAAATCGATCTCAATGCTGATTTTCCGCAAACCTCTTGAAGGAATCGAACGGCCACAGATGGAGGCCGATGTCGTGATTGTTGGCGGCGGGCCGTCCGGCATGGCCTGCGCTCTGCGGCTTTCTCAACTCATCGACAGTCACAACCAACGTTATCCCGACCAGCGGCTCAGCAAAGAGAACATCTACGTGCTGGAGAAGGCGCGCGAAGCGGGGCAGCACTGCCTTTCCGGCGCTCTTCTGGATCCGCGCTCCATGGACGAACTTCTGCCGGCCTGGCGCGAGGAAGCTCCGCTCGACGCCGAGGTGTCCCATGACTCCGTCTACTTCCTGTCACAAAAACGAGAGTTCCGGTTTCCCATTACTCCTCCACCCATGCGCGATCATGGCAACTACGTGATCTCCATCAATCGTTTTGTGAAGTGGCTGGGAGAAAAGGTGGAACAAACCGGCATCACGGTCTTTACCGGCTTTGCCGGGTCAGAGCTGCTGTTTGATGGCGATCGTGTAACCGGAGTCCGCACGGACGATAAAGGCATAGACAAGGAGAACCACCAGAAATCCAACTTTGAGCCGGGATATGACCTGAAAGCCAAGGTCACGGTGCTGGCCGAGGGCACGCGGGGATCGCTGACCAAGCAGCTCATTGGCCGCTTCGATCTGGACAAAAACCGCAATCCTCAGGTTTACGGTGTGGGGGTCAAGGAGCTGTGGGAGGTTCCGTCCGGGCGCGTCCGCAAAGGAGAGGTGATTTACACCGTGGGCTGGCCCCTGACCACCAAGGAATACGGCGGCGCCTGGATTTATGGCTCGCGTGACAACCTGGTGTCACTCGGCTACGTAACCGGACTGGAGTATGCGGACCCGCGTCTTGACCCGCAGCGGGTGTTGCAGGAGTTCAAAAAGCATCCGTTCATTGGACATCTGCTGGAAGGCGGAAAGATGATCCGTTATGGCGCAAAGTCCATGCCCATGGGCGGCTGGTACTCCATGCCTCCTCTGGGCGGGAACGGATGGATGATTGTAGGTGATTCAGCGGGCTTCCTGAACTCGCAGCGGCAGAAAGGCATCCACCTGGCCATCAAGAGCGGGATGCTGGCGGCGGAGACAGCGTTCGAAGCACTGCTGGAAAACAACTTCGACGAACAGAAGCTCAAGCAGTTCAAAGACAAAGTAGACGCGAGCTGGGTCCGTGAGGAACTGTATGAAGTAAGAAATTTCCATCAGGCCTTTGAGAAGGGCATGATTCAAGGTATGTTGCATGCCGGGCTGCAACAGATGACCGGCGGGCGCGGCCTGCATGAAGTTTATCCCGCTCACGCAGGACATACCAGAATGAAGCACCTGGACCAACTGCCGGAAGACGGCGGCGACCGGGCGCGTTTACTGGGCAAGGCCAAGAGCGACGGCAAGCTGACCTTCGACAAACTCACCGATCTGTATCATTCCGGCACGAAGCATGAGGAAGACCAGCCTTCCCACCTGATCATCCATGATACGAATATCTGCAACACCCGTTGCGTGGTGGAGTTTGGCAATCCGTGCCAGAACTTCTGCCCGGCAAACGTCTATGAGATGGTGGATGCCGCGGATGTCGCCCATGGAAAAGCTATCCACCTGAACCCTTCCAACTGCGTCCACTGCAAGACCTGCGACATCATGGATCCCTACGAGATCATCACCTGGGTGCCGCCGGAAGGCGGAGGCGGACCGAATTACGATGGGATGTAAGGGACGCCATTTTGGGTTTCGCGAGCATCGCACATTCTTAGCGGGCTTCCGCCAGTCTTTTTGAGCGTTCTGCGACCCACTCTGCGGCCAGCTTTTCCTGCTTCTTGCGCTCTTTGCCGGAAATCCGCTTCTTTGCCAGGTCAAGCTTCGCTTGCAGGGATTTGTCACCTTCTTCTCTTACTGCGATATAGAACCAGAAGTAGGCTCCGGCTGCATCCTGTTGGACTCCCTTGCCTTCCAGCAACAGGGCGCCCAGGCGATCCACCGGCACGTAAGGAGAGCGCTCCACGCCCTCGCTGTAAAGCCTGAAAGCCTCTTTGAAATCGCCGCGTCTTTCCGCCAGTTTTCCCAATACTCCATACCCGTCAAAGTATTCCTGAGCCACGGCCTGTTGGCACCAGGTCGTGGCTTTGGCTTCGTTAAACCAGCGCGCGAGATCCTTGGCATAAGCCTGGCAGATGTCGCTCAGCAGCGGTGGATCGAAAGTGGTCAGCTGCCTGAATAACTGGTCCACATCCGGCTTGAATTCCGGCGTGGCCAGCACGTAATCGACGAATTTCGCTTCCCCGGTTTCTCGCTGCCTGATCTTCATTTCAGCGGAAATACGATCCATCGCCTCCTGCACGGCGGAGTTCCCGCATTGCTTTGCGACCACCAGCCAGGCAAAAGCCAGGCCAGGATCTGTCACCAGCCCGTCGCCGTTATAGTAGGCAATCCCCAGGTTGTAGGCAGCATGGGGATTACATTGTTGGGCTGACCTGATGAACCAACGCGCGGCTTCCTTTTTATCGCCAGGCACTCCCTGCCCCTGGCGGTACAGGACCCCAAGGTTATTCTGGGCGGATGGGTTTCCCTGCTCAGCCGATTTTCTGTACCACTTGGCGGCGAGTTCGGGGTCCTGAGGCGCACCGTTGCCATCGTCATAGGCAAGGCCCAGCCGGAATTGAGCGTCAGCGTCGCCCCCTTCGGCTTTCCGGGTAAGATCGGCCATAGAGTCAGTTTGGGTTGCCGCCGCTGACGTCACGCACCATAGGATTACCCAGCAGAGTTTTCTCATCGCGCTATTCTAAAGCCTCCAATTCGCCGAGTGCCGCGCCAGTTGTGCAAACTGGATTGTGCAGCTTTTCCCCGAGGTTGCCGCCCAAAAGACTCGGTTCCCTATCCGGATAGTGATCTTCAGCGAAGAAACGTTTCTAGTAAAGGCTCGTTTTTTGTTGCAAACCTGTTCTGGTCGAGTTGCTGTCGGGTGGAAGCCTGGCCATAAAAAATGAAGATGCAGCCTGGCTCCTACCAAAATTCATTGCCCCCATCTACTGATCCTCATATGAATGGTGCTGGCCAGAGGTGTGGCAACGCCAGGAAATCACTGGTCCGCAGGCACTTAACCATTTTGGGCCTTTGGCCTTAGGCTTGCATAAAAATGCGGCACATTAGCTATATCCCTGATATAGTTTCTCCCAAATTTTGTTTTGGGGCGTAAGGAAAAGGCGAAAGCCAAACGTGAGGAGACGCGTATGTTCATGAGGAAAAGATTCCCCCGGCCGGCAGTGATTTTGGCCATCGCAGCGGTTCTTGCACTCACAGTCAGTTCACCACTTTTTGCCCAGAGCGAACGGGCGAGAATCATTGGAACGGTCACCGACCCGCAGGGTGCTGTGGTCCCGGGCGCGAGCGTAACAGTGACCAATGTTGCTACTGGAGTGTCGAGCAAGACCACAACCGATCCACAAGGACAATACCAGGCACCCGAGCTCCCCATTGGCGCTTATAAAGTTAAGGTGGAGCATGAGGGCTTTAAGACCATTGAGACTGAAGCCTACACGCTGGAGATCAATCAGGCGCAGCGAATCGATGTGAAGCTTCCGGTGGGAACAAAGAGCGAGGTGGTGGAGGTGACGGGCGAAGCGGCGCAGGTGGAGACCGTGAATCCTACGCTTGGGGCTTCCGTGACCGGTGAAGCCATTCAGGAATTGCCGCTGAACGGACGCAACGTCCTCGATCTGGCCTTATTGCAACCGGGGGTCATGCCGCACAATCCTGACGATGGCAGCGCGGGAACATTCAACATTGCCGGAGCGCGCTCGGATTCCGTGACCTTCCTGCTGGACGGTGGCGTGGACAACAATCTTTTGAGCAATGGGGCGGTGTACATTCCCAACCCTGATGCGGTGCAGGAATTCCGCATCCTCACCAGCAATTACACGGCGGAGTACGGCCGCAATGCCGGCGGAGTGGTCAGCCTGGTGACCAAGTCGGGGACGAACGAAATCCACGGGTCGGTATTTGAGTACAACCGCAATGACACATTTGCGGCCAATACGTACTTCAACAACAAGAACGAAATACCCAAGAACACGTTGAGCCGGAACCAATACGGCTTCGGCGTGGGAGGACCGTTCGTCAAGAATAAGCTGTTCTGGTTTCTCAGCTATGAAGGCCAGAAACAGAATGCCGGCGAGACCAACACTTTGAGCACGTTTACCCCGGAAGAGCTGCAGGGCAATTTTTCTCACGCCGGACCGGGCCTTACCCCGGATCCCAACGTGGCAGCGTTTTTGCAGGCAAATCCGTTTTATCAACCCAATGCTGCGTTGGCGGCGCAAGCCATCATTGATCCCACTAAGATTGATCCGGCCATCCAAAAGTACATTGCCGCGGGATTGATACCTACATCGCTCGCCAATGCTTACTCTTGCGATCAACAAAGCGTCTGCGCAGGAACCTTGATCAACCAGGCAAACCATCCCCTGAATTTCAACGACCTTACGGCAAAGATGGACTTCAACCCAACAGAGAAGGACCACTTTACTGGTACGATCGGGGGGCATCGGCAAACGGAAGTTCGTCCCTTTGTGGCTGCTCCAGGCTTTCCCGATGCTTACGCGTTAAACCACTATTTTTCAAGCATGACCTACACTCACACTTTCAGCAACAACCTGCTGAACGAATTTCGTTTTACCTTGCAACGGAATGTGGGGCGGAACGCGGTGCCAGCCGCATCGGCTCCGACTCCAGCGCAATTGAGCGTGGGCGTTACACCGGACCAGTCCACCGGCCCGACCCGGCTGAACTTCGAGAGCAACCTGATAAGCGGCTTTAGCCCCCAGGGTCCTACCTCGCTGATTGATAACACCTTTGCGTACTCCGATACAGTGTCCTGGACCAAGGGAAGGCACAATTGGAAATTTGGGGGCAGCTTTATCCCTTACCAGAACAACACGCTTTTCGATTTCTTCGTAGACGGGGAATTCTTTTTTGACAACTTTAATGGGACGGCCAACCAGTATGCCAATGCTCTTCTGGGCCTGCCGGAGACGTACTTGCAATTTGGAAGCGCTCCCTCCAACATCCGGCAAAAATCTATGTTCGGCTTTGCCCAGGACGAATGGCACGTTAGCAGGAACCTGGTACTGACCCTGGGAGTGCGTTATGAATACAGCACGCCTAAGAGCGATACTCAGGGACGGTCGTTCAGCATCATTCCCGGCGCGCAGTCTACGCGCTTCGTGAACGCTCCTCCAGGTCTGGTATTTCCGGGCGATCCAGGTACGCCGACGGGGGCGAACTTCCCGGACAAGAATGACTGGGCTCCACGTTTAGGTTTTGCCTGGGACCCGTTTAAGAACGGCAAGACCAGCATTCGCGGCGGCGTCGGCATGTTCTACGATGTGCTGAAGGGAGAAGATAACCTCCAGTTCAACGGCCAAGCGCCATTTTTCGGGTTTGACTTTATACCTTTCCAGGATTGCGGCGTAGCGGGGAACACTTGTGGTACCCCGAGTGGCTTCCTGACCAATCCCTTCGGCAGCACGGGAACTGTGAACACCTTCCCCTCGAAACCTCCTACACAGAACATTGATTTTGGCGCATCCGGCTTCCTGCCCTTCGGCGGAGGCGGCGTGTTCTTTGTTGATCCACATCTACGAACGCCGTACATCTGGCAATACAACCTGACCATCGAGCGGGAACTGGCCAAGAATATGGCGTTAGAGGTGGGCTACGTAGGCAGCCAATCGCGCAAACTGACCACGCTGGTGGATAGAAACCCGTTCGATCCCGCGACTCTGGCTACGACTCCTACGCGGCTCTTGAATGAGCAGCCCGGCGCCGCCGGGGATTTCAGCTTCACGCCAGCCTTTGAGAACGCCGTGAATGCCAGTTACAACGCGCTGGAGACAAAGCTGACCAAGAAGATGTCCGAGGCCCGCTTTGTAGGAAATGCTTTCTTTACTCTGTCCTACACCTGGGCGCACTCCATCGATAATTCTTCAGGATTCCGCAACCGCAACGCTGAGATTCCTTTCTTTGACCGGAACGCCTTCCGCGCTTCATCCGATTTCGATCTCCGCCAGCAGCTCACCTTCAGCGGAGGATGGGAGGTGCCCTTTGCCAAAGCATGGGCCGGCGGTCCCAAGCGGCTGACCCACGGCTGGAATCTCTACCCGATTGTTTCCTGGCACACCGGCTTTCCGGTGGACGTCTCAGCCCAGATGAGTACTTCGGGCAGCCAACCGGGTCCCTCAGGCGAAGGTGATGCCGGGTTGGTAAACGCAACCTTGACCGGCCCCATCACATACCTGAATCCTAACACCCCCACGCCAGGGGCCCCGGGCAATCAATATTTCACAGGAAACTTCACCGCTCCGCAGAAAGTGGGCGGGGTATTCCCGATTACCGGTTATGGATTTGGGCGGAATGTCTTACGGGGACCAGGCGCAGTTAACACGGATATGGCCATCGCGAAGAGGACTGCTATCACAGAACACACGTCTCTTGAGTTGCGGGCAGACTTCTTCAACCTTTTCAACCATCCGGAGTTCGGTAATCCGGACACCAACATCGGCAGCTTGACGTTTGGCCAGGTCGTTTCCACTGCTGATCCCAGGATCATCCAGTTCGCGGCCCGCTTTACGTTCTAGAAGGAATCAATACCTGAGACCGGACCCAAGTGGTCCGGTCTTTTTTTTTGGTGCGCCCGGCAGGGCGCACTCACTTGGAGGTGAAAGTCCTCTACACGCCCGGTGAGATTCTTCAAGCCAGTTCTCATTGTGTGGAGGAAGAGATGAGAGGTAACCGCTTCAGGGAAATGAATTTTGGTAGCATCATGGGCATGTTTCACGATGCATGGAGGGAATGCAAACGTAAGCCGAAGAAAACGGCGGATGTGAGGTACTGAATACGTCACAGCCGAAGATACCAATGCTTTACCCCTCAATTGGGCAAAAATCACTGCACTTGCCGCAATACCGCAAAGGTGCTTGAAAAGAAAGCACTTATTCGTTGCGGATAACCGCAAACTGCCTTCAGGCAATCCGCAATACCGCAAAGGTTATTGAAAAGAAGAGACTTCCTCGTTGCGGATGGGCCTAAACTGCCTTTTCAGTTTTTCCGCCATCCGCAAAGGTTGTTGAAAACAAATCAGTTGCTTGTTGCGGATTGAGTTTCGGCTTCTTTTTTCATGGCGGCGCGAACCTGGGGCCAGTCTGCCGGTGTTGGCGCCAGGTAGCGCTCCCAGGCGTCCACAAAAGGCTCGCGCAAATAACCTTTAAAGGTAGGGGCAGAACCCTTGCGGAAGTCCCGGCTGCGGATGCCAAGTGGATGGAGAAAGGTAGAGAGGCGGCGCCCGCCACCCACGCCATTCTTCCAATTGGACCAGGGACGATGCTCTAATCTAGTGAGCCCGGCAAGGAGGTCGTGGGTGGAAAGATAGGTTGGATCTTCTTTGAGGAAGAAAAAGGCGCGGATATCGGCGAGAAGCTCCAGGGCCAAGCTATCTTCCGAGAGCTTGAAAGCGGAGACGAGAGCGGCCCTGGCTTTCTCCGGCCAGGGGCCAGCGACGCGATCGGCGAGGTGGAGCAGCGGTTCGGCGCAGTCCTGCTGGCGCGCGCTGAGACCTGCGGGAAGGCGTGCCGGGGGCTGGTGGGCCACTTTGGCGAGAGCGGCGGAGTTGGCGAGGGCCCAGGATTCGAGCGATCGGGCCAACGACGCAACGGAGGCGGCAGCCTCGGAATTGAAGCGGGCCATTAAGTCCGAGGGCTTTTTGCGCCGCAGCACAAGGGGAATGCAGCGGGAGTCCAAAGAGCGAGGCAGACGAGCGTTGCCGGCAAAGGCCTTGGGGCCAAAAACGCAGTAATGCTTCAGACCATCGAGATAGATACAGTCTGCCTGGGAGCCAGCGTTGAGGAGGCCGACAATCCTCTGACGCTCGGAAGCGGCGAAGGAGTTCTGGCAGTCATCCAGCAGGATGGTGCGAGGCAGCGAAGCTGCGGAAGGCTTATTGGGAACGACACGCCGATCTGGGGTGAGCAGATTATCCATGATGGAGCGCCAATGAACGCCCGAAGCAAGCAAAGGCGAATCACACAGAGCTGCGAGCAGCTTGAGGCAGAGGGTCTTTCCCGATTGAGCCTCGACGGAGCGGACATGCAGATAGGCAGCGGTGGGAAAGGAGCGAAAGCACCAAGTGTGGACGATCCAGAGAGCCAGGAGGGTGAGCTGGTAGTCCTCGCAAACCAAGTGCCGGCGCAGAAACTTTGCGAGGGAGTCGAGCATAGCGACTGGGTCAGGGGGCGGCGGCAGTTGGGGTTGACGTTGAATCAAGTCCGCGGGCATGGCCAGGGCTTTCCCGGCGCGGATTTTTTTGTCCACGGAATTGGTTAATTGATGGTTGGTTTTATTGAAGCGGGGTAGAAGTTTCGACAAGTATTCTCGTGTAGATTTCATGTTTGCCTTTCTGCAATGAGCACAAGCAGCCTTCAGTTACACTGCAAGCAGCGTGATTCACGCGGAGAATCTGGTAATTGGGATAAGTTGTCTTCCGGGAGCCTGGGGCCCGCGAAAGCTCATGAAAATCTTATGGGTTGCAGGCAAAGAGGGTGCGCCTTCGGCGCAGAGACGGTGCTGAGCACCGTCTGTACGGTTTGAATCTGTTTCCTCTTGGTGATTTTCGAGCCTGGTAAGTTAGCAATTTAAAATCAAAATCCAAACCACAGCCCAGAGACCAAGGGACATCAAGGGCGAAGCCCTTGGTTAAGGCAGAACGAGAGAAGCTGTAGCCTTTGCACAGCCGAGGGCGGTTGTAGTGCGCCGCGATGCGACACACTTCTTCGCATCATCACGCGAGCTCCCGATCCGGCTCACCTTTGGATCAGCGCGGGCTTAAATTCTCACGCCTGGCTGTTATGTTTTAAGTATTTCATGGTTAATTTATGTTGTCAATAGGTAATTTTATAGATGTTTTAAGTTATAAGAGGGCTGTTAGACGCTCAAACTTAACGACTACAAGAGTTTTGTTCTCGCAGCAGTCCGCGCGGAGGATCAAGAAACTCTCGTGGTCCTGGCCAATTGTGCCTCAGCGAAATTGCCTGAGCTTTAGTTCCGCGCCCGATGTTTCTCCGGCAAGAACTGCAAAGCCAGGATCGTCTGATCATCAAGCTTGGGCGAGCCTGCGCGAAAGGACAGAACTTCCCGGATGCAGCGCTCTACGATCTCTCTGGAACCCAGCTTGTGACACTGGCCCAGCAAGTTTCGCAGAAAGTCATCGGCGTACTGCGCGCCTTCAGGATTTTGCGCTTCGGAGACTCCGTCTGTGTAGATCACCAGCGCCTCACCGGGAGCCACGTTGATGTGGGTGGTCGAGAACTTCTGGTCCTGGAACAATCCCACCGGCAGACCCGTAGATTGAATCACTCCCACGCCATTTGCGGTGATATGCAGCGGATAGACATGCCCGCCATTGCAAATCTCAACTGAGCCAAACTCGTCTGCCCGGCCCACGATGAGGGTGGCGTACTGGGTGGGCAAGGTGCTGGCGGAGAAGATGCGGTTGGCGCGCTCCACTAACTGGGCCAGGGGAAGTCCGGCCGGAACCAGGGCGCGAAACATGGCGTGCAGATTTGCCATCAGCATGGAAGCCGCGACCCCCTTTCCGGAGACGTCACCTACCATGAAGTAGAGGTGCTTACCGTCCTGGAGCAGATCGCAGTAATCACCGCTTACCAGGCCGGCAGGCTCGTAGTGATAGGAGGTCTTCCATCCGGCGGCGGCCAAGTCCTGCCGGGGCAAGAGGCCAGCCTGGATGCGGGCGGCCAGTTCCAAATCCTGCTCCAGGGCGCGCTGCTCGGCGGGATTCAGACAGTCGAGACAGAAGCGTGTGAGGGGGTCGGCCAGAAGCCGCCCTGCCTCCACCGCGCCGTTGCACTCCGCGCACAAGCCATAAGAGCCTGCTTCAACCCGTTCCAGCGCTTTATCTACTTCCTCGAGCAACTGCACCAGGTTGGCGGTTTGGGACTTCGCCGCTGCGCCTTCGAGCTTGTGGCGCCGAATGAGCAGTTGATCTCGGAGCAGGTTGAGATCGCCGACCTGAGTAGCCATAGAATTCCCCTTCTCTTTACCCATCAGAATCGCTGCGATGACGGGAAGATTCAGATTATTTCCAGTTTTCAGCCAATAATTTAGCACCCGGGAACGAAGACGAGCTATCCGGTTGTTGCCGTCAATTCAGGAAGACGCAGCCGGGGGCGGCTGCGCTCCAGATTTGTTCTTATTTGCGGCCTACAACGCTATGGAGCATTTGGGTTTGCATTTGATTTTGCTAAATACTCTAAATACTAACTACTCAGCACTAAATACTGCTTTTTCCGCATTCTCCTCTGGAAACATTGGGCATCATTCGGTATTCTGCCAATTGAGTATGGCGACGCAGCAGACCAGTTCGGCCGCGCCCTGGATCGCGCTTTCCGCGCTCCTTGGCGCTCCGGTTTACGACGGCTCGGGCGAGCTGGCGGGACGCGTGCGCGAAGTGGCGCTTTCGCCCCGCGACGATGCCGCGCGCATTTCAGACTTCATCGTAAAGACCGCGGACGGCGACCGTATGCTCCCGGCCAAAGGAGTCGCCGGACTGGATGGGCGGACGCTGAAGGCGAAGAGCAAGGCCAGTGAATGGCTTCCTGTGGTCAGTTCGGAAGGGATGCTGCTACTGGAGCGCGACCTGCTGGACCAGCAGATTATCGATGTCAAAGGCCGCAAGGTGGTGCGGGTGAATGATGTAGACCTGCGCCCCGAGCCTGCCAATGGCAGCCTGCGAATCAAGATTGGGCAGGTGGACATCGGCTTGCGCGGCGCCGTCCGCCGGCTGCTGAAAGGCCTGGCTCCGCGTATGGCAGTGGAGGCGTTGGCCGAGCGTCTGCCGGAGCGCGCCATTCCCTGGGAGGCGGTCGACCTGATTGAGACAGATCCCGCCCGGCGGGTCCACCTGAAGCTGGAGTACGGCCGGCTGTCCAAGCTCCATCCCGCCGATATTGCCGACATCCTGGAAGAGCTGGCCCCGGCCGAGCGCGGGGCGGTATTTGAGTCCCTGGATGACGAGGTGGCTGCCGAAGCCCTTGAAGAAATCAGCCCCCGGCTTCAGGTGGAGCTGATGAGCTCTATAGATTCAGACAAGGCTGCCGACATAGTTGAGGAGATGGATCCCGATGCTGCGGCCGACCTGCTGGGCGACCTGCCGGTAGAAACCACCGAAGAGATCCTGGAGGAGATGGAACCGGAGGAGCGCAAGGAAGTTACGGAACTGCTGGAGTTCGCGGAAAACACCGCTGCCGGCCGGATGACCAACGAATATGTTGCCCTGGCGCCCGATGCCACGGTAGGGGACGCCATTGACAAGCTGCGCCACTTTGAAGGTCCGCCGGAATCCATCAGCACCATCTACCTGGTCAAGGAAGACGAAACCCTGGTGGGGGCCGTGCCTCTGGTTTCCCTGGTGCTGGCGCCGGCTGGGACCAAATTGTCTACCCTCAGTCCATCCGAGGTGATCTCCTGCCACATCGTATGCGGCGAAAAGGACGTAGCCGAGATGTTTGATAAGTACAACCTGCAATCCCTGCCGGTGGTCGATGAAAATCAACACCTGACTGGAGTGATTACGGCTGACGACGTGATCAGTTTGCTGCGGGCAAAGCAGTAGCCAGTAGTCAGTAACCAAAGCAGCCGAACTCCTGATTATTTTCCGGAAACTTATTGTTCTATGCGTTGGCCCTCATTTATCCTGCGCACGGTAGTTTGATTCTGGCTTATGAACGTGTCTGATGAAAAGGCTCAAGCACTGGAAGACCCGGACGCTGCTGCTGCTGGCGGTCATCGGGCCCGGATTTATCACCGCGAACGTCGACAATGACGCCGGCGGCATACTCACCTATTCCCAGGCGGGCGCTCAATTCGGATACACACTTCTCTGGAGCCTGATTCCCATCACCATTGCCCTGATCGTGATTCAGGAGATGTGTGCCCGGATGGGCGCTGTGACCGGCAAAGGCCTCAGCGACCTGATCCGGGAAGAATATGGCTTTCGCGCCACCTTCCTGATGATGGCCCTGCTGGTTGCCATCAATTTCATGAACGTGATCGCCGAATTCATCGGCATCGCCACCAGCCTGGGATTGTTTCACGTCTATCGCTACATCAGCGTGCCGCTCTCCGCCGTGGCCGTGTGGCTCCTGGTAATCAAAGGCAACTACAAGTCGGTGGAGAAAATCTTTCTTACGGCTTCATTCTTTTATATCTGCTACATCATTGCGGGATTTCTGGCCAAGCCGGACTGGCTCCATGCCTTGAAAGCCACTGCTCTTCCTCCACCTGGCCCCGACGGCCATCTGAGTTACTTTTGGCACCAGGATTATTTCTACATGTTGATCGGCACCATTGGAACCACGATTGCTCCATGGATGCAGTACTACCTGCAGGCCTCGGTGGTAGAGAAAGGAGTTACTGCCCGGCAATACAAAGCCTCGCGGCTGGACGTGATCATCGGCTGTTTTTTCACCGATATCGTCGCCTGGTTCATCATTGTGGCCTGCGCTGCCACCCTGTGGCGTCACGGGCAACACGACATCACCAGCGCGGCGGATGCCGCGCAGGCATTAAAACCGTTGGCAGGCCAGTACGCATTTCTCTTGTTTGGAGCAGGACTCTTCAATGCCTCGCTCTTCGCGGCATCCATACTGCCACTTTCCACTGCCTATACCGTTTGTGAAGGCCTGGGATTTGAGTCCGGACTGGATAAAAAATTCGGTGAAGCCCGCGTTTTCTACTGGCTTTATACGGTCCTGGTCGGCGCGGGCGCACTCACGGTTTTGCTGATTCCGGACCGCCTGCTCATTAAAGTCACCGTCCTCTCCCAGGTTCTCAACGGCGTTCTGCTGCCGCCGGTCCTCATTTACATGTTGTTGCTGATCAACAAGGAAAGGCTGATGGGAAAGTATGTGAATTCGCGGATGTTCAATGTGATTGCCTGGATCACCACTGGAGTCATCATCGTAATTACCGGGATTTATGCATTCCTGTCGCCTTCGGCAGGCTGATCTTGCCGTCCGCCAGGTCCTTAATCAGGGCCACGTCCGCTTCCAGAAAGTCATAATCGGGCATTTCAGCGCACGTCACCCAACGGACGTCACGGAAGATTCGGTTCTGGATTTCGCCCTCATACTCACGCACCACGTAGAAGTGCAGTTCCACGGCAGTTCCGTTGCCGTAGTGATGGCGGATGGTGGTCACCTGGGGCCCAATCACGGCCCGGATGCCAAGCTCTTCATCCAGTTCCCGTCCGAGCGCGTCTTTGGGGGGCTCGTCAGGTTCGACTTTGCCTCCGGGAAACTCCCACTTGAGCGGCATGGGCTGATGCCGGGTGCGCTGGCAGATCAGGATTTTATCTGCGCGCACAATGAGCGCCGCCACTACCTGCTTCATGAGTTTATGGCCTTAAACTTTTTCATTGAAACCATTGGGTAATTGAGTAATTGGGTAATTGAAAATCGTACAGAACCCTCTAACCACTCGCTGAGGACGGTAATTTTCTGGCATCATTGGATTATATGTGGAGAGCGCATTGAGTTACTCCGAGAAGGTACTGGACCATTTCGAGCATCCGCGCAACATTGGCGAACTGGCCGGAGCAGATGCCCAGGCCCGCGTGGAAAATCCCGTGTGCGGCGACATCATGGATCTGGCGGTCAAGGTTTCAGGCGATCGCATAGAGGATGTTCGCTACCGCATACGCGGCTGCGTGGCAGCCATAGCGGCCGGATCGTGTCTTACAGAGATGATCAAAGGCCGTTCCCTGGGCGAGGCCCGCGCCATCAAGCGCGAGCAACTCCTGAGCGCTCTCGATGGTTTGCCGCGCGCTTCACAACATGCTTCGCATTTGGCGATGGATGCGTTGGCAGCGGTGCTGGGCAAGCTAAAAACCCCCTAATCCTTACCGCTGATTGACACTGAGGAACACTGATTTCAGAAAAATGATAGTTTGCAGATGATCGTCATTGGTTCTTCCCCGGCCAGTAGACGTTCCACGCCTTCTCACTGGCGATGGTGATCAATTCTTGCGTAGGCCCGACCGCAAACGGATGACGCGCCAGTTCCAGCATGGCGGCATCATGGATTGAATTGCCCATGCAGACATCCACAGGCTCCGGAATACTTTTGCGAATCGCCACTGCTTTCCCTTCGTCCGTGGGCACCTGAATCAGCCTGTCCGTAGCCAGGCCGTTTTCAATCTCCACGGTTACGGCCAACACTCGCTCGCAGGAAATACCAAAACGCCTGACGCCGGCGCAGATGGACCAGAAATTCGTGGAACTGACTGCCCATAACTGAGATCCATTCCGGATGAGCCGTTGGGTGAGTTCCTGCATTTCCTGAAAGATCCGTGGTTCTACCACGGAGGCAAAGAATTCTTCTCCCGCCTCTTCCAACAAGGTTTCCGGAATGCCGGCATTCATGCTCACCATCTCGCCGCAAATGGTTTCTTCGTCCACCTTGCCCGCCTTGTAGTCCTGATATCTGCGCAGCGCCCATTGCGCGACATCTTTCGGAACCAGCCCGCGCTCAATTTGCCAGTAAAAAAAGTCCGCGCCGGAATCTCCTTCCCACAGCGTTCCGTCGCAATCGAAGACCGCTATCCGGGGTTGAAGCGCGACCACTGTTTCCACGAAGTGGAGAGCAGCGGCGGAGAGTTTTTGGGAACCTGAGGCCCTGATTTTCAAGCAGGCGATCCTGAGTGCAGCTTCTCGAGATCATCCGGCGTATTCACGTTCAAAACGACATAAGGATCGGCGACGGAGAGATACAGGATGTGACTCTGGTTGGCGTGTTCCATGTCACGGGCAGTATTTCCGGCTGGGGCGCGCAGAAAAACCTCGATCATCTCACGGCCAATCACAATGGGATGGCCGTGCTTGCCGCGGTACTCGGGAACGACAGACCAGATCTGGTCGCCCGTGTTCAGGAATCCGTCTTTCAGTTGCTGAACGGTCTGCGGGTTGGGCGCAGGACGGTCGACCAGGGTGACAATGGCGGCATCGCGGCCCCGGTTGAGCACCTCGTCCACGCCTCGCTGGAGAGAGCTGAACTGGCCTAGTTCAGGAGCGGGATTGCGGACCAGGAAGGCAGCATTGGCATTGACGATGGGCGCAAGATTTTCCTCATTTGCTCCGGCGACCACAATCACCAGGTCCGTCACCGCCTGGAGCACACGGATAACCGATGAAAGGAAAGTCTCACCCTGCCACGGCAGCAAGGCTTTGTCCTGCCCCATGCGGGTGGATGATCCGGCAGCCAGGATTACACCGGCAAATGAAGGTGCTAGCCGCATACAGAGACAATACTACTACCTCGGTGTTCCGGGGGTCCCTGGCGGAGGAGCCGGGATGCCGGATTCAGCGTTGTAGGCATCCACGATTTGCCTGGTAATCATGGATTCCTTGCGGATCCACAATACGGACGCCGTGCCTGGGTTAGAGACATCGAAGACTGCGGTGTAGCCATTGGCGGAGACATACTTCTCCAGCACGGGAAGCATTTTCTTGACGATGCGGCCGACTGCGTCCTGCTGTGCCTCCTGGGTCTCAGCCTGATAGTCGGCATAGTTGCGATCAAACACCTTCTGCTTCTCCTGGATTATCTTTGCCCGAGCTGCGCGCTCATCGTCGTTGAGCTTGGGGCCGGCGGCCTGAAAATCATCTTTCAGTTTCTTGAGCTCGTCGTCCTGTGCTTTTAGGGCGCTCTGCTTCCCGGAAAACTTCTGCATCAACGCGGCCGCCTCCTGCTTTCCCTCATTGCAGGTGACCACAGCTTCCTGAAGGTTCACGAACGCGATCCTGGAAGGCACTGAGGCGGGCGTGGCGGCGGCTGCGGCGGCCTGTCCCAGGCAGGCGGTTGAGGCAAGCAGAGTGGAGAGGAACGCCACCAGGGTGGTTTTTGATTGAATCAGCATTTCAGTATGCTCCTTGTGATGGAAGAATTGCCCACAATGAGAGCTTCCGCGCCAGTAGGGGTTTGCGCGCCGGGTTAGATCTCTGAATCTGAGCGGCTGCCAAATGTTATCACTGCTTGAGGATTTCCGCAGCCTTCAGACTCTTCATGTGAGGCAGCGAAGCTTCCGAGTTACGCCGGATGGCAACCATTTCCGCCACGATGGCGATCGCAATCTCCTCCGGCGTGATGGCCCCAATATCAATGCCCACCGGGGCATAGACGCGCGCCAGTTTTTCCGCCGCGACGCCTTCTTTTTCCAGCTCCTTATAAATAGCGATGGTCTTGCGCTGCGAGCCGATCATGCCAATGTAGCGTGCCGGGGTTTCAGCGGCCCAGCGCAACACCCGCATATCGTCGCGGTGTCCGCGGGTGACGATCACGATGTAAGCCGATTCATTGGGGGCAAGCTGGGCCATTACGTGCTCGTAATCGTCGGCGTAGATGTCGCGGGCCTCGGGGAAGCGTTCGCGGTTCGCGTAGGTTTCGCGGTCGTCCGTCACCACTACATCAAAGCCGGCGAGCCGCGCCACTTTGTAGAGGCTCCAGGCCACATGGCCGGCGCCAAAGATGTAGAGCGTGGAAACCGGGAGCACCGGTTCGACAAAGATTTCTAAAGTCCCTCCGCACACCAACCCGGTATCGTATTTGGGATCGTTGTTCAGATTGAACTTCAGGGTCTGCGGCTTCTCCGATTGCATAACGTCGCGCGCCGCCTGCCAGACCTCGGCCTCCACGCAGCCGCCGCCGATGGTGCCGACGATGGAACCGTCATCGCGCACCAGCATTTTGGCGGTCTCGAAGGAAGGAATGGAGCCGCGCACATTGATGATGGTGGCCAGAGCGCCTCTGCGTCCCTGCTGGCGAAGCCGGGTTATTTCCTCGTAAACGTCCACAGGGGTATTGTAGCGTGAAGGCAGCCCGTTACCTGTGGTGAGATTCGAGCCTGGCCCCGAACTACAGCAAGAATCTCTTCCAACAGCTCACGCTCCTGAAACGGCAATCAATATTGTGGCTTCCGTTGGCTTTGGGCGGGTTCACGCAAGCGTTTTCTCTCGCTCTCTAATGATCGAGAGATGAAGGATAGAGCCTGGGAGAACACCTTGATGCGGTATGGCAAAGGACACATCCTCGGGATCCTTCAGCCGCTAAAGCGACTTCAGGATGACATGGGTTGGGGTTGTATATAAGAACAGAAGCAGCGGCAGGTTCAGGACTCAAAAGCCAAAAGCCAAAAGCCAAAAGCGAATAGCCAATAGGCTAAGGCCTATTCTGGTACACTCCCTACTTCGCAAGGAGATCGATTCATGAAGGCCGTACGCATCCATGAGTTTGGCGGACCGGAGGTGCTCAAGTTTGAGGACGTGCCGCAACCTCAGTTGCGGAAGGACCAGGTCCTGGTCAAGGTCCAGGCCGTGGCCCTGAACCATCTGGATCTATTCATCAGAAAAGGGCTGCCGGGAATCAAGCTGCCGCACATCAACGGAAGCGATGTTTCCGGCACCATTGCCGAGGTGGGCGAATATATTACCGACCTCAAGCCAGGGCAGAGAGTGTTGCTGGCTCCCATGACCTTCTGTGGCGTGTGCCCAGCCTGCACCGCGGGGCAGCAGAACCTGTGCCCGCAGTTCACTGTGCTCGGATACCTGAACGATGGCGGCAACGCCGAATACATCGCAGCTTCGCGGGTGAGCGTGCTGCCTATTCCCGATGAGCTGACTTACGACGAAGCGGCGGCTGTCCCGCTGGTGTTCGTAACGGCGTGGCACATGCTGGTCAGCCGTTGCCAGGTGAAGCCCGGGGACTTTGTGCTGGTGCTGGGAGGCGGATCGGGCGTAGGCTCGGCGGCAATCCAGATTTGCAAGCTGTTCAACGCCCGGGTCATTGCCACCGCGGGCGATGAGGCCAAGCTGGAGAAATCCCGCGAACTGGGCGCGGACTACGTGATCAACCATTACCAGCAGAAGATTGGCGACGAAGTCAAAAAGATCACCAGCAAGGCCATGTGCGATATCGTTTTTGAACACGTAGGCAAGGCCACGTGGACGGAAAGTATGAGGTCCCTCAAACCCGGCGGAAGCCTGGTGACATGCGGCGCAACCACCGGCCCGGAGGCGAGCTTCGATATACGCTTCCTGTTTGCGCGCCAGCTTTCTTTCCTGGGCTCGTTCATGGGCACCATGGGAGATTTTCATGAGGTCATGAAACACATTTTCTCCGGCAAACTGAAGGCTGTTGTGGACAAGAGCTTTCCCCTCCGGGACGCGCGGGCGGCACACGAGCGCCTGGAGAAGAGCGAGCAGTTCGGCAAAGTGATTCTGAATCCCTGAAGGAGCTCGGTTATGAGCGATGCGGACCCTGGAAATTTCGGGAATGACGATGCCTTGGACTGGGTCTATGACCTGGAGGAGTCTTCCGGGGCTGATCTGCTGAAAGAAGCTTTCTCCGCGGTTAACGCCAACAACTACGAAGCCACGGACTGCCGCATTGCCCTGGCGGCGGCAGAGATCATCGCTTCCGCGCAAGGCAAGCCGCCTGCTGACTTGCCCGAAGAAGCGCGCAAATGGCTGGGAAATCAGGAAGAAGTAGACGACATCAAAGCGCTGGCCAAAAAAGCGATTGCCGTGGTCAATAAGATCAGTGTCAAATCGGAACTCAGAGACGAGTGGGAAGAATCCGAGGCGTGGCACGAGTGGCAGCAGGTGGTAGAAGGCTTGCGACGACGCCTGCAGTGATGGATGAATCGAGACCACAAAGGCAATCATTCCTTCGCTCCGGGCCGGCGATCGTCCTGTATCTTGCGGCTGCCAAGCTTCTGCTGCACCTTCTGACCGCAACCCGCTATGGAATCTTTCGCGATGAGATGTATTACTTTGCCTGCTCTGAGCACATGGCCTGGGGCTATGTAGACCAGCCTCCATTCATCGCCTTTGCTATCTGGATTGTCCGGCACACGCTGGGTAATTCTCTCTTTGCTCTGAGGTTTGTGCCCGCCTTGGCGGGGGCGGCGCTGGTCTGGCTCACTGGCCGGTTGGCATTCGAACTGGGCGGCGGACGCTTTGCCCAGGGCCTGTCTGCTCTGGCAGTGGCGCCCGTACCCATTTACCTGATCCTGCACCACTGGATGACCATGAATGCTTTCGAGCCACTCATCTGGATGGGCTGTATCTGGTGCCTGCTACGCGCCATCAATACCGGGAAGAGCGGTACCTGGATCTGGTTTGGCGTGATCGCCGGGCTGGGATTTGAAACCAAGTATTCCATCGCGTTTCTGTTGCTGAGCGTGCTGGCGGGGCTGCTGGCCACGCCGGAACGCCGCTTCTTTAAAAATCGCGAGCTGTGGTTGGGGGCTGCTGCTGCTCTATTGATTTTTCTGCCCAACTTCATCTGGCTGGTACGTCACAATTTTCCTTTTTTGGAGCTGATGCACAACATCCGCATGACCAGCCGCGATGTGGTTAGAGGGCCGCTGGCATTTGTTGCCGACCAGGCAGCGATCATGCATCCCATCCTGCTGCCGTTGTGGGCGGGAGGCCTGGTTTGGCTGTTCTTTGGCCGTGAGGGCCGCCGCTATCGCGTGCTGGGTTGGACCTACCTGATCATGCTGGCGACTTTTATCGGGCTCAAAGGGAAGAATTATTACCTGGCGCCCATCTATCCCATGCTGTTTGCGGCAGGCGCAGTTGCCTTCGAGCGGCTGACGCGCGCCCGCCTGTTGTGGACCAGGAGCGTTTATGTGGTGATGATTCTTGTGGCGGGCGCATTGCTGGCGCCTTTCTTCCTGTCCTGCCGGTGGAGACCTACCTGCACTATGAAAAGTCTCTCCATTTTGAGCCGCCTAAGGCGGAAAACCAGCCCACCGGGCCGCTGCCGCAGTATTTTGCCGACGAGTTCGGATGGGAAGATATGGTGCGCGAGGTGGCGCGCATTTATTCCACTCTTTCACCGGAAGAGCGCGCGAAGACGGCAATATTTGCCAATAATTATGGCGAGGCCGGCGCCATAGACTACTTCGGACCCAGGTACGGTCTGCCCAAGGCAATCAGCGGTCACCAGACGTACTGGTATTGGGGGCCGCGCAACTACACCGGGGAGATCGTGATCGTGCTGGGCAGCGACGGCAAGGGCGACCGCGAACATTTTCAGAGCGTAGAAGCGACTGGCCGAGCCTACAACCCATTCTCGCGGCTGGACGAGCGCTACTACATCTTCTTATGCCGGGGTTTGAAATGGGACTTCAGGGATGTGTGGCCGAGCATAAAGAAGTTCAACTGAGACTAAAATTGCGTCTATGACAAATCGGACGCTTACGAAGGAAGAGCTCGAAAGAGACGCATGTTACCTGGCTGTCCTGCTCGCCAGGATTGCCACCGGAAAGCCGTAAAAGATCTTGTCATTCTCTCGCCGCGTAGCAAGATCGAGAGCATCGTCAGCGATGGAATCGGCAAAGATCTTGCGGATTCGTTCTGCACTGCCCTCTCTGGGAAACGACCGTTGCAGCAGGTCTTCCAGTTCGCCTTCGAGACGATAATGTCCTAATTCCGGATCAGACAGACCGGCCTGAGCAAACAGCGATCGCAGTTCCTGCACTGGCAGGGCGCGGGTATGGGAAGGATCGCGCAGACGCTCCATGGCATTCAGAGCATCCGCTTTGTTCGCGGCAGGAGACATGTCTGCCACCACAACGCGTCCTCCAGGCTTGCACACTCGCACCATCTCCTTGAGCGCGGCCAGCGGTTCCTGCAGATGATGGAAGGCAAAGCGCGAGACGACGATCGAGAAATGGTGGCCAGGGTAGGGAAGCGAGAGCACGTCGCCGGATTGCCAACTCACGTTGGCGAGACCCTGTTCCTGCTGTGTCTTACGGGCCTGGTCGAGCATGGCGGGCGTGATGTCTACACCGACAGCGTGGCGAGCTACGCGAGCAAAGGCGCAGGCCAGCAGCCCCGGCCCACAGGCTACATCCAATACGGTGTCCTGGGGACCGGCGTGGGCCGCTTGAATGATTCGATCCAGCGCCTCCGGGCTGCGGATGGCCTGGGCCCGCGCAAACGGCTCCGCCTGGCGCGTGAACTGATCGAGGATCTGTTCGCGATGCTCAGTGCTCATAAGAAAAATCTTACACGAGCGAGGAAACTCACCCAAGACCTCCGAGGCAGATGAATAGATCCATCAGGACGATGGACGACTTTGGAATTTTGGCCAGCATCGAATTACAATAGAAGTGTCATGAAAGACGAACTGGTAAGCCCCGACGTGGAACATGGCGCGGTGGTCAAGCGCTTCCAGAACACCGGCGGTGATCCGGTGGATGCCGGCCGCATGAAAGAACTGCTCTTCGGCAGCGAGCAGCCACAGGGCGTAGTGCTGACCACTTTGGACAACGTGGTCAACTGGATGCGCAAAAGCTCCATCTGGCCCATGACGTTCGGCCTCGCCTGCTGCGCCATCGAGATGATGGCCATGGGCGCTTCCCGCTTTGATATTGCCCGTTTCGGCGCAGAGGTTTTTCGTCCGTCTCCCCGCCAATCCGATCTCATGATTATTGCGGGACGCGTCTCGCAAAAGATGGCCCCGGTGATCCGCCAGCTCTGGGAGCAGATGCCGGAGCCCAAGTGGGTGATCTCCATGGGGGCCTGCGCCACCTCCGGGGGCGTTTTCAACAACTACGCGCTGGTGCAGGGCGTGAACCAGGTGATCCCGGTGGACATCTATGTCCCCGGCTGCCCGCCGCGTCCTGAGCAGTTGATCTATGCCATTACCCTGCTCCAGGAGAAGATCCAGAAGGAACGCGGATCTTTCAAGCGCGCATTGAATCTGGCCTAAGATCAGCAATCAACTGGAAACGGCTTCAGTTCATGCCCGGCAGCTTTTTGAGCAGTAAGCAGTAGCAACGGGCGTGCCTTCGTTTTTCCCCCCTTCATAACGGCAGGAAATCCACTGGAAACGGCGAGCTGCAAAACGTTTGTAATATTCAAGCTGCCGGACCCGTCCGGTTAAGCAACTGGAGCCAGGTGCAGGCCAAGAGGTAGATGAACTGCCTGAAAGCGCAGGGCTTAAGGTCGAGCATAAATCGGCGATTTCCAAGGGGCCTTCTTGCGGGCATCAGAATAGCCGCTGCTCGCATCCGAATATCAGACGGGTAGCCCTGCACATGCGATATCTCAAACTGCCGGTTCTTCTTATCCTGAGTGGTTCTCTTCTGGCTGGCACGGCCAGGCTCAAGCAAGTGGCCATGGTAGACCTGCCAGGGAACCCAGGATTCAACCAGGTTGCCATTGCTAACGGCCAGGTGGTGATTACCCGTCCGGAAACCAACACCATTGAGATATTCAATCCGGTGAAGCGGCGGGTGGTGGCGCGGATTTCTCAAGTGCAGAATCCTCGAGGCATTGCCGTAGATGACGCCGCCAATCGCGTCTACATTGCGCTGGCAGGCAGCAATCGGATAGCCGTGGTCAACAGCACGAACTGGCAGGTGGAGCAGCTTATTCCCGTGAAAGCCACTCCGGAGAGATTGTTGTGGGCGCCGGAGACGAGGACCCTGTTTGTAAGCAGCGTGCGGGAGCGGTCCATCGGAATCCTTGATCTGCGTTCGGGAACGGAAACTGCCAATGTGGAGTTGAATGCCCTCCCCCAGGCCATGCTTTATGACCCGGCGCGCCAGCAACTGCTGGTCAGCCTGCAAGACCTGAATCAGGTTGCCGCCGTGGACCGTTCCGGCCAGATTGCGCAGCGCTTTACTCTGGTGGCCTCGGAGCCGACTGGGTTGGCACTGGATTCCGCGCGGCGGAAGTTGTACGTGGCCGTCCGCTACGCGGTGTTGGTCCTTAATGCGGACACGGGTACAGAGATTTCCCGCATTCCCGCTCCGGGTGGGACGGATTCGCTGAGCCTTGATGCGGCGGACAATCTGCTTTACGCCGCTTCCGGAGACGGTTCTGTGCTGGCCATTGATCTCAACCGTGGCGTGGCCGATTACGAGTTGCCCACTGATGTCAAGGGTTACAGCCTTGCCTACGATGCCAGCCACAAAATGCTGTTTTTCCCAGGCGGACGAGAAGGCAAAGCCAAGCTGGTGATCCTGAAGCCGATCTCATCCAATCAGCCGGCTGTTCCTCAGAATGCTATGAGTTCTGCAGATCATCCGCAAACGGCAGAGAAATAAGACAATCCCCAAAATGTAAAACGGGCTGCCTGAGCGGCCCGTTCCATTTCAAGAGTTGCACGCTTACGCCGCAGGTTTTTTGTTCCTGGCGCCTGCGCCGTGCTGCTCTTTCTGGTTGCGGTCCGGCGCAACCCCGCTCTGGCCTTTTCCGCGGATGCCCAAGGGCTCGGCGCCAGGGTCCTGGCCCTCAGTCTCCCCGGTCTGTGGACTAACGCAAAATTTGAAAGGCAAAGACAAAAGCAGAATCGCTCTCCAGCCGCAGGAAAGACAACTTGAGAACTGCGCCTGGGGAGAGGTTGGCGAAAATTGCGGAAGCTCCAAACAGCTTGACGCTTCCAATCGGTTTGAGTCATAATAAAGGTTCGAACGTTCGTTCGGTATCTTTTATGTCTTTAGCTGCCACTGAAACCGCTCTGTCCGGCGCGACCGTGCACGGCCGCAAGAAGATTGCGCATCCGGATGGACGCAAGAGCCATGAGGTGAACGACACCCGGTTTGATCGCCGCATGGCCGATCTTCTCACCCATGCCAGCAATATTTTCTGCGAGAAGGGCTACCAAGGCGCTTCCATGCGCGATCTCTCCCGCGCTACAGGCATGTCCCTGGCCGGTCTCTATCACTACTTTGAATCCAAGGAAGAGCTGCTGTACCTGATCCAGAAGCATACCTTCACCACCATCATTGAGACCCTGCGGCAGAGGCTTGCCGGTTCCACCGACCCGGAAGAAAGGATTCGCATCTTCATTCACAGCCACCTGGAGTATTCCCTGGCCAACAAGCAGGCGATGAAGGTGCTGGTCCATGAGGATGATACGCTGAAGAACGGGCGGGGAGCAGAAGTTGCGGCCATCAAGAAGGAGTATTACCACATCTGTTTTAATTTGCTGGAGGATTTTAGGCGCTCGCACGGACTAGAATTCTCCGGACGGCTGGCCGTGCTCAGCCTCTTCGGTATGATCAACTGGATCCACACCTGGCATAATCCGCGCGTGGATGCGGATGCCACCACCCTGGCCCGGCAGATGGGCGACATCTTTCTGCGTGGCGTGACTCACTCGGGCAAAGCCAGAAACAAAATCAACAAGAAAAAACCCTGACCTGATTGCAAAAAGGAGCTTGAACCATGGCTACACTCACAGCAACTGAGACCACGCATCTGGTGAACTACCAGGTTGAAGACGGCATCGCGATCGTTGAACTGAATGATCCGCCGGCCAACACCTATACCTATGAGATGAACCGGCAATTGGATGAAGCCATCCTGAAGGCGCGCATGGACAATGATGTCTACGTGATCCTGCTCACCGGGGCGGGCGACAAGTTTTTCTCTGCCGGCGCCAACATCAAGATGCTGGCCACGGTTGACCCTACGTTCAAATATTATTTTTGCCTCCACGCCAATGAGACCTTGCTGCGCCTGGAGCACACGCCCAAGCTGGTGATCGCAGCCATCAACGGGCATTGCGTCGGAGGTGGCCTGGAGATCGCCATGGCCTGCGATCTGCGCATTGCCCGCCGTGACGCGGGAAAGATCGGCCTGCCGGAGATCAACCTCGGCGTGCTTCCCGGAACTGGTGGCACGCAACGCCTGAGCCGCATGGTGGGCAAGAGCAAGGCCATTGAACTGATGGTGACCGGCAACACCTTCACCTTTGAAGAGGCGAAGGAAATGGGCATTATCAATGACATCTACGAGCGCGAGAACTTTAAGGAGAACGTGCTTGAGTATGCGCGCCAGTTCACGCCGCCCAATAAGGCCGCGAAAGCCGTCGGCAACATCAAGCGGTCGGTGCAGACCGGCTGGGAGATTCCCATGGAATCCGCATTGGCGGTAGAACGCGAATTGCAGCAGCGCCTCTTCGCCAGCGAAGACGCCAAGGAAGGCTTGAGCGCCTACGTAGAAAAGCGCCCCGCGACTTTCAAGGCCAGGTAAGTTCGAGTTGATTCATCCTGAGGCCGCATTTTTTGCGGCCCAGGGATGTTGAATTGAGCCAACGGCCAGAGGCTGCGGGTCAAGGGCCGCTCATTACTAGCTACTTTATTACTAAGGACTGGTTCTCCATGTTGACTGCTACTAAGGCAAAAATCTCCCCCGGCAAGCTGCTGATTGGCGGGCAGTGGATGGAAGGCTCGGGCAAGGCTTTTGAAACCGGGAATCCCGCCACCGGCGAGGTGCTGACCACGGTGTCTGACGCCAGTGAAAAAGATGTGGACCAGGCAGTGGCTGCCGCGCGTAAGGCTTTTGACGATGCCGCCGGGGCGTGGCGCAAGATGTCCGCCAGCGAGCGTGGCAAGGTCCTGTGGCGCATTGCCGATGCTGTTGAGAAAAACATCGACGAACTGGCAGAGTTGGAAACCCTGAATAACGGCAAACCCATTTTCGAGTCTCGCTACGTGGACATGCCCATGGTGGCGGATGTGTTTCGCTACTACGCAGGATGGGCCACCAAGATCCATGGCGAGACCGTCAACACCTTTAACAATGCGTTCACTTACACGCTGCGGGAACCGGTGGGCGTAGTCGGCGCGATTGTTGCCTGGAACTTTCCCTTGCTGCTCGCGAGTTGGAAGCTTGGCCCGGCATTGGCCTGCGGCAACACGGTGGTGCTGAAACCCGCAGAGCAGACGCCGCTTACAGCCCTGCGCTTTGGTGAATTGGCCCTGGAAGCTGGATTGCCGCCGGGCGTGCTGAACATTGTGACGGGCGGGCCGGAAACGGGCGAGGCACTGGTACGCCACGGTGGCGTAGATAAAGTCGCCTTCACCGGCTCCACTTCAGTCGGCAAAGAGATCATGCGCAATGCCGCCGATTCGCTCAAGCGGGTCACGCTGGAACTGGGCGGGAAGTCGCCCAACATCGTCTTTGCCGATTCCGCCCTGGATGCCGCCGTCAAAGGCGCAATCAACGGCATCTTTTACGGCAAAGGTGAAGTCTGCTGCGCGGGATCACGGTTGTTCGTCGAGAAAAAAGTCGAAGACGAATTTCTTGCCAAGCTGGTGGACTACAGCAAGAAGCTCAAGCTGGGCGATCCGCTTGATCCCAAGACCCGCCTGGGCGCCATCGTCAGCGAGAAGCAGATGAAGACCGTGCTGGGCTACATCGAAACCGGTAAGAGTGAGGGTGCTACGCTGCTGACCGGGGGCAAACGCGCCTCAGTCAATGGCGATCATGGATACTTCATCGAGCCCACCATCTTTGGCGGCGTGAAAAACGATATGAAGATCGCGCAGGAAGAGATCTTCGGGCCGGTGCTGGCCACCTTGAGTTTCGATGATCTTGATCAGGTCGCGGAGCTGGCTAACAAAAATGTGTACGGCCTGGCCGCCGCAATCTGGACCAACGACATCAAGAAGGCCCACCAGCTTTCCCGGCGCCTGAAGGCCGGAACGGTGTGGATCAATACCTACGGAGTGATGGATGCGGCACTGCCCTTCGGGGGCTACAAGCAAAGCGGCTTTGGCAGGGAATTGGGAATGCACGCCATCGAGCACTACACGGAATTGAAAACCGTGTGGATGAATTTGTAAAAAACCTGCTAGCTGGCAGCTAAGAGCAAATGTAACAGGTTTATATGGAACCCGGGTTCTGCCGTTGGTCCCGGTCACCGGGTCTAGAGTCTTTCGGACTCCTAAATTATTTTGAGCTAGCAGCCGGTAGCTAGCAGCTAGGAGCTTGTCTTAATGCCTGGAAAAGTAATGAAGATTGGAACGTTCAGTGATTGGATCGGCTTGTTCAAGGCCTGGCGCGAAGAGATTGGTGTCAACAATGACGACATCCAGAACTTCAGGTTCGATACGCTGTTCGGCGCCATTGAGACGGATGAGATTTCCTTTGGCTATTACAAAGGCCGTCCCAAGTGGGAGAACCTCCGCCAGATGCCCACGCAAAACATGCGTGATGCCCTGATGAACCTGATCGTCTATCAGGGTGATACGGAATTTGCCAGCGTGGAGCAGCAGCGCTACCTGTTTGAGACTGCGCCCACAGATTGGGACCGCTCAGCCCTGACTCGCGTCATGATCGAAGAGATGCGCCATGGCTGGCAGATGTGCGCTCTGCTCATCGAGCATTTCGGCGCCACCGGCAAGGTGGAAGCCCAGAAAATGCTGGAGCGCAAGGCTTACGAGAACAAGCGCCTGCTGGGTTCGTTCAACGAGAAGATCGATAACTGGCTGGACTTTTTTGCCTTCACTGATTTTGTCGATCGCGACGGCAAGTTCCAGCTCCAGATGCTCAAGTACTCCGCCTTTGCCCCGCTCGGCCGCTCCATGAGCTATATGTTGAAAGAAGAGGCTTTTCATATGGGCACCGGCAACACCGGCCTGGCCCGCATCACCGCCGCCGGAGTTGTTCCTGACTGGCTCATGCAAAAATACCTGAACAAATGGATTTCCAGTTCGTACGACCTTTTTGGGACAGATAATTCTTCCTCCGCGCACTGGGCCTATGTTTGGGGCATCAAGGGGCGCTACGACGAACTGAAGAACAATACTGATCCTGAGCTCGATGACCTCAACGACTACAATCGCAATCTTTATCGCGACGAGTGCGTACAACTGGTCAAGCGCATCAGCGCCGGCCAGAAGCCGGGAAGCGAAGAAATCTACTGTCCTCACATCAAGTTCAACCGCAACATCGGCCGTTATAAAGGACAGTTCTTCCATCCCCGCACGGGCGGGCCGTTAGAGGAGAAGGAATACCTCCAGCAACTGGATAGCTGGCTGCCGAATGCGGCAGACAAGAAGTTGCTCCTGGATATTATCGGCAGTGAAAAGAACTGGATAGCCCCCCGCACCGGAGCCAAGGACCCGTTGTTGACCATTGGCGAAGTGAGGAAGAACGCGATCAATTCGTCAGTTCAGTAGTTAGTACTGAATAGTTAGTGTTTAGCAAAAGCTGTGGCTGTTGGGTGCCTGGTTGGCCCATGGGTTAGTTAATGGAGTGGTGACATTTCCAGAATTCTATTTCTCGCGAAGCAAGGAAAGTGGTTTTACTAAGTACTCGTGCTGAATGTCCACCATCACCCAAATCAAAGTAAGCTACACGCTCAACGAACTCATGGTCGTCGCTGCGGCGCGCGAAATCAAGGATGGCGAAATCGTCTTTGTGGGCATGCGTCTGCCGCTGATTGCATTCGTAGTGGCCAAGAAAACGCACGCGCCCAACGCCATCGGGCTGTTTGAGAACGGGGTTGTGCGCTCCACGCCTTCTCCGGAGTTGATCTACACCATGGCCGACCCTCCCAATATTCTCGGCGCAACCCAATGTCTGGACATGGGAAGCGTGATGGGCCTGCTTCAGTCAGGGCGCGTCAATCTCGGCTTTCTGGGCGCGGCGGAGGTAGACAGATACGGCAACCTGAACTCGACGCAGGTGAGCGGCAAGAATGGCATGGTGCGTCTGCCCGGCTCCGGCGGTGCGTGTGATATCGCATCGCTGGCGCAACGCTTTGTGGCGCTGCTGGAACACAGTCGCCATCGCTTGCCCGGACGGGTGAGCTACATCACCAGCCCCGGAAATGGCGATGGCGCGGGATGGCGGAGACGTGCCGGGCTGCCCCGCGGCGGTCCTGCGGCAGTGATTACCACCAAATGCATCCTGCGCTTCGGGGAAGATGGCGAAGCTTTTCTCTCGACCATTCATCCCGGAGTAACAGTAGACGACGTGGTAGCCAACACCGGATGGAAACTGAAAGTATCTGAGCCATTGCAAACCACTCCGGAGCCGGACGATGCGGAACTCAAGGCCATTCGCGAATACGATAAGAAAGGTTTCTGGACAAGCTAAGCAAATGAAAGCCGATTCAACCTCGACCAAAAAACGGGCTACGCTTGACATCACCGGTCCGGTGGCGCTCATTCAATTCAACCATCCACCGGTCAATGTCCTCGACCTTCAGATGATCGATGAAATCTCCATCGCCTTGCATGCAGTTGAGTCGAATAGCGAGGTTCTGGCTGTGGTTTTTGGCGGCAGCAAGCGCGCCTTCTCGGCAGGAGTGGACGTTGCCATCCACACGCCGGACACAGTCCCTGCCATGCTCCAGAAGTTTCATGGACTGATTGGCAAACTGGTTAAATTCCCCAAGGTTACGATTGCTGAAGTGAGTGGCTTGTGCCTTGGTGGAGGCGCCGAACTGGCCATGATGTGCGACCTGGTCCATACTGCGGAAAATGCCACCTGGGGTTTTCCTGAAATTACGCTGGGTTGTTATCCTCCGGTGGCCTGCACTGCTTTGTCAGCCTTGGTCGGTCAGAAGCGTGCGGCCGATCTCATTCTTACCGGGCGAACCATTACCGGCAAAGAAGCTGCCGAATGGGGACTGGCAAATCAAGCCTACAGTGAAGGCGGATTGAAGGACGCTCTAAAGGACGCGCTGGATCGCCTGATGGACTTGAGCCCGGCAGTTTTGGCCGTAGCCAAGAAAGCATTCTATGCCTGGGACAGCATTCACCTGGATAAAGGACTGGCGCGGGCAGAGAAGATTTATATAGAAGAGTTGATGCAGACGCAGGACGGCCAGGAGGGAATCAAGGCCTGGCTGGAAAACCGTGATCCGGCGTGGAAGGGGAGATAATATCAGTAGAGGAATAAGATGCTTATAGATTCTAAAGCTGCGATTGAACGTGCCAAGTCTTATTTCAATGAGATCTTTCCGGGTGTCAAGGATCTGAGACTCGAAGAGGTCGAGAGCGCCGGTCCCAACTGGCAAGTGACATTCAGTTTTGCCAGACCCGATCTCACTCTCTTTGGTTCACCATTTACGAATCCTCATAGAGACTACAAGACAGTAACGATAGACGGAAATTCCGGTGAGCCGACAGCGGTCAAGATAAGGGTACTCAGCTAAATGAGCTACCGATCTTTAGCGGAATCAACGCCAAGTGCGATTGTTCTCGACAGCAATCTTATGCTGCTCCTGCTTGTGGGTCTTCTTGATGTTGGCCGTATTAAGAGATTTAAACGGACGCAGCAATATTCTGAGAGCGATTTCGATCTTTTGGCCAATTTCCTTAGCCCCAACAGGAGAGTCATTACGACACCGCACATATTGACTGAGGTCAGCAATTTGGCTGGACAACTGGAGGGTATCCTTTTGCGAACTTTTTATTCTCTGTATTCGCGAGCCGTTCAGTCATTTGAGGAGGTTAACCGTTCAGCGAGAGAGGTTGTGCTGACGGATATGTTTGGCAGCTTTGGACTCACGCATGCTGTGATTGCAGAAGTGGGTAAAGCCGAGGTTCAGGTATTGACAGATGATTTCCCGTTGGCTGGTTTTTTGGCCAACAAAGGCATAGATGTAATGCTGTTCAGTACTCTGCGGAGTCTGGCTGGCGGATGATGAACTTCGGCAGACTGCGTTGTGTACCGTCGAAGGGGCGCGATCCGATGTGGAAGGGCAAATGAAATTTTCATCTCAACTTGATGCCCGCCAGTTTCTGGTGAACAAGATCACCATAGCGGCCGGACGCAGTGGTGTTGCCCTCTCTGATGCTGAGTTGCGGTTGCTGTTGTTGAATCTGGATGAACCTGAGTCCGCGACCGGTATTCCTGTGGAAGTGCTGGAAGACGAGAAGGGAACGCACGAAAATAAGATCAGGGCGCTCCTCCAGTCGGCCTACTCTAGCGATGCCAATGATCCTGAAGAGCAGCAGAAATACAAAGACGCTGCGCGGGCGCTCAAGAACAGCGATCATTACATCCGCATCATCGTCGCCGCAACCGTGCCTCGCCGCAGTTGGATAGGCCATGCCGCCGTTTACATCTTCATCGCTCTGGCCATGGCGGGGATGATCTTGATTCTTCAGATGTGGACGCGGAAGCAATGAGTTTTCTGGAATGCTATGTCTAAACTCCTCACCATGCGGCAAGCCATCGCCGAACTGGCGCCGAACGGCTCCAGCGTCGCACTGGGATTGCAGATGGAGCAGATGATTCCGTTCGCTCCCGGACACGAGATCATCCGCCAGAAAAAGCGCGACCTCCGTCTGATCGGGCCTATCTCAGATATCCTGTTTGATCAGCTCATCGGCGCCGGATGCGTGAAGGACGTAGTGGCAGCCTGGGTCGGCAACGTGATGATGGGCTCAGCCTACAATTTCCGCCGCGCCACCGAACAGGAGAATCCTGGCACGCCGGGCGAGAAGCTCAAGGTCTTCAATATGACCAACTTCTGCATCTCGCTCGGCCTTCAGGCCGGGGCCATGGGCGTGCCGTTCCTGCCCACGCGCACCGCCATGGGCAGCGATGTTCCCAAAGGCAATCATTTCTTCTACCAGATCATCTCGCCCTTCGAGCCCAAGGAGGCGCTGCTTGCCGTGCGCGCCATTCAGCCGGATGTGGCCATCGTTCATGTGCAACGCGCAGACAAGCAGGGCAACGCCCACTGCTGGGGAAATTTTGGCGTGATGCTGGAAGGCGTGCGCGCGGCCAAACGCGTGATCCTCTGCGCCGAGGAGATTGTTGCCGAAGAAGTCATTGCCAGCGACCCCAACCGCACCGTGATTCCAGGATTCCTGGTCTCTGCCGTGGTCGAGTGCCCGAACGGAGCGCATCCCTCGCCCGTTCAGGGCTACTATGGACGTGACGACGCGTTCTTCCAGCAGTACCACGCAGAAACCAGAACTGCGGCCGACTTCGAGGCCTGGGCGAAACAATGGGTCTTCGGCGTCGCCGACCGAGCGCAATACGTGCAGAAGCTTGGAGAGCCAAGATTGCTTGACCTGGGCGTGAAAAAGCATGCCTACGCCACCGCAACAGACTACGGATATTAAAGAATCGCCGTGATCGGGTGAACCGTTGATCGGGTGATCGGAAAAGAGTTAGACGGCTTACAAATGTTCAGGCCCTCTTGGCATTTAAGATAGGTTGTAACCAGAAAGGCCCTGGCCAGGAGCGAATGGCAAGAGCTTTTAGCTGGAAGCGAATAGCCGGCATCCAGCAGCTAATTTCATGCGCAAAGAACTCATCGAACTTCGAGTCAACGGCCGCAAGCACGAGCTTGCAGTCGAACCCAGCGAACTGCTGCTGGATGTTCTTCGCCAGGACCTCGATCTTACCGGCTCCAAGCGCGGCTGCGACGATTCTTCCTGCGGCGCCTGCACCGTGTTGGTGGATGGAGTGCCCACCCTGAGCTGTACCGCGCTGGCCATGAGTTTTGCTACGGTGGAAGAGAGCGCTCCGGAGATCGTGACCGTGGAGGGCATTGCGGAACACGGCGCGCTCGCGGCCATCCAGAAAGCTTATGGTGACTGGGGTGGCGCCCAATGCGGCTACTGCACTCCCGGATTCATGGTTACCGTCAAGGCCTTGCTGGACCGCAACCCTGACCCAACTGAGGACGAAATTCGCCATGCCCTGAGCGGCAATCTCTGCCGCTGCACCGGCTACACGCAGATGTACCAGGCCATCAAAGCGGCCATCCAGGCAGAACAGGCTCATGACTGACTTTTCCATCGTCGGCAAGCGCGTAGCGCTGATTGATTCAGCGGGCAAGACTACCGGCCAGGGCAAATACACTGACGATCTTTCTCTGCCGGGAATGTTGATTGGAAAGATTCTGCATTCATCGCATCCGCACGCTTTGATCAGGAAAATTGATGCATCGCGCGCCCAGGCCCTGGAGGGAGTGGCCGCAGTCGTCACCGGTCCTGATGCACCCAACAAATACGGGATCCTTCCTGTGGGTCATGATGAAACTGCATTAGCTGTGGAGAAGGTCCGTTATGTCGGTGACAACGTTGCCTGCGTGGTTGCCACCTCCGAAGCCATTGCCGAGCAGGCCCTCGACCTGATCGACGTAGAGTATGAACCGCTGCCAGCTTGGTTCGACCCTGAAGATTCCATGAAGGCGGAGAAGGATTGGATCCATCCCCAGCGTCCCCACAATATTGAAAAGGACTACCATCACGTTTTTGGTGATCCCGACAAAGGATTTGCTGAAGCCGACCATGTTACCCAGAACCGTTACTTGGCCAATGAAGTGACGCACGCCGCCATGGAGCCGCACTCCACCCTCGCGTCTTTCGAATTTGATCCGCAGTCAGGCAACATGGGCCGCCTCACCGTGTGGTCGTCCACGCAGGTTCCGTACTATCTGCAGCACAAGCTCTCCATTGTTCTGGACATGCCCATGTCCCAGATTCGTGTGATCAAGCCGCTGGTGGGCGGCGGCTTCGGCGGCAAGAGTGAAGTGATTCCGTTGGAGATCATCGCCGCCGTCGCCGCGCGCAAAGCCAAAGCTCCAGTCAAGATTACGTACACGCGAGAAGAAGTCTTCTGGGCCCACCGCGGACGCCCGCGCACCATCATCGATCTGAAGACCGGAGTCAAGAAGGATGGCCGCATCGCCGCCGTGGCTGCTCGCGTAGTCCAGGACGGCGGCGCTTACTGCTCCTATGGCGTTGTCACCATTCTTTATTCCGGCGCGCTGCTTGGGGCGCTCTACGATATTCCCAACATACGTTACGATGGCTATCGCGTGCTCACCAACAAGCCCGCTTGTGGGGCCATGCGCGGTCATGGCACCGTGAATGTCCGCTTTGCCTTTGAATCGCAGTTGGATGAGATCGCTGCCGCGCTGGGAATTGATTCGGCAGTGATTCGCCGCCGCAATCTGCTCAAGCCGCCCTGTATTACCGTCAATAATCTTCGCGTGCAGAGTTACGGCCTGCCTGAGTGCATTGAGAAAGTGGTGGAGCGTTCCGGCTGGATGCAGGGCAAAGGCAAGCTTCCTCGCGGTCGCGGGCTTGGTCTGGCCTGCAGCCATTACGTCAGCGGCGCAGCCAACAGCATTATCCGTTCGGATATGCCGCACTCCACCGTGAACATCAAGATTGATCGTGATGGCGGTGTCGTCATCTATACCGGAGCTTCGGAGATCGGCCAGGGATCGGACACCATGGTCGCCCAGATCGTGGCCGAAGTTCTGGGCATCGGCCTGGGACGCATCAAAGTTGTGGCTGCTGATACTGATCTTACTCCCATTGATATCGGCTCCTACTCCAGCCGCGTGACCTTCATGAACGGCAATGCATCCTTGCGCGCGGCGGAAGATGTGAAAAAGAAAATTGTTGCCGCTGCCGCCGCCAAAATGAATTGCGCAACCTCGGCAGTCATCATGCGCAATGACATGGTGTGGAAACGCGGCACTCCGGAGCCGGGCACAGATCATCCCGCAGCCGAACTTGCTTCACAAAAAGCCGGCGCGGCCCACGCCAGCGTCAAGGAAGTCAGCGGCCGCGTGGAAGGCCAGACCTTGCGCGGCTCGCTCCAGCAGAAACGCAAGGAAGAAGGCCCCAAAGATCACATGAGCTTTGAAGAGGCCGTGGTCTCCGCCATTGATTTCAGCGGCGCGCTCAGTGGGACCGGCTCTTATGCGCCGCCCAAAGACGCTCGTGGAGGCGCTTTCAAAGGCGCTGGCGTTGGCCCCTCACCCGCATATTCTTACTCGGCCCAGGTCGCGGACATCAGCGTGGACGAAGATACCGGAATCGTTACCGTCCACAAAGTCTGGGCAGCGCACGATTGCGGCCGTGCTTTAAATCCCGTCTCCGTGGAGGGCCAGATCATCGGCTCGGTCTGGATGGGCATGGGCCAGGCCCTGGAAGAAGAAATGGTGTGGAAAGATGGCCTGCTGATGAACCCCGGCCTGCTCGAGTACCGCTCGCCCTCTGCGGTCGAATCACCGGACGTGGAAGCCATTATCGTAGAGAGCGTCGATCCTGAAGGGCCATTTGGCGCCAAGGAAGCCAGTGAAGGCTCCCTGGCCGCAACTATTCCAGCCATTGCCAACGCTATCTACGATGCAGTCGGCATCCGTCTGCGGGAATCACCCTTTACGCCGGAGCGCGTGCTGGCGGCCTTGCGCGCCAAAAAATCTGCGCCTAAGGCTTTGGAGATCACCCGTGGCGCCGATCCCGTAGCTCCCCAGAGTTTTCGCGAGCACGGCGGCTCCCTGTGGTTCAAAGGCAAAGGACCGCAGCGCCATGAAGAGGATCCCTCGCGCAAGAATGGACACCAGGAAATATGAAATTCCACCACGGAGACACGGAGTCACAGGTCAGCAAGCCGCAACCAAAACAAATCGGGAGCGCAGCCGCCCCCGGCTGCGTCTTTCACTCGTATCCTCTCGAAAATCGTCGCGAAACAGGAAGAATTCAGCAAATAGTAATAGGGAGAGTTGCAAAAGAATTTTTAGCAGCCAGTCTTTTGCCACCTCCGCTGCTTCTCTTTATTTTCTTTTTGCGTTTCAAATTAGCGCTGATTCGCGTTGACCTGTCCCGGCTTGTGGATTCACGGCTAAATTTCTTTCGCTGGTGTTGCGCATGAGCTTGCCGAGTTTCAAATTTCTGCGCCCGCGCGACCTCAAAGAGGCCGTCGGCCATCTTGCCGCGCATGCCGGCCAGATTCGCATCCTCGCCGGCGGCACGGATCTGCTCCCCTCCATGAAGCAGCGGTTGTTTGCTCCTGCCTACGTGATGGACATCCGTGGCATTGAAGACCTTCAGGGCATTCGCGTTGTGCCGGGTTCGGGTGTAGAGATTGGCGCGCTCACCACGCTTTCCACCATTGAAGACTCAGCCTTCATTCGCCGCGATTACCGCGTGCTGCATGAGGCCGTAAGCACTGTAGCTTCACCCATCTTGCGCAATATGGGAACTTTGGGTGGAAACATCTGCCTGGATACGCGCTGCCTCTGGTACAACCAGTCATTGCAATGGCGGCGCTCCTGCGGCTTCTGCATCAAGAAAGATGGCGACCTGTGCCACGTTGCTCCCGGCGGAACACGCTGCTGGGCGGCATTTTCCGGCGATACTCCTCCGGCCCTGCTCTGCCTGAATGCCGCCATTGAGATCATGGGGCCCAAGGGCGTTCGCCGCCTGCTGTTGAAGGATTTTTATTCCGGCATTGGAGATGTTCACCTCAAACTTGATCCCGACGAGATGCTCGCCCGGGTGTTTCTCCCTGAAGCGTCCTCCGGCTGGAAAGGCAGCTACATGAAGCTGCGCGTCCGTGGCTCCATCGACTATCCTTTGGCGGGCGTGGCCGTGGCCTTCAAGAAAAACGGCGGCCCCATTGAAGCCGCAAGAGTGGCCATTACCGCAGTGAATCCGGCGCCGCTGTTGGTCGCCGCCGCCGAACACGCCCTGGTGGGCAAACAGGCAGATGAGCATACAGCTACAGTGGTGGGAGAACTGGCGGCCAAGACCGCGAAGCCGCTGACGACTTCGGCACTGACGCCCGAGTACCGGCGCGAGATGGTGAAAGTCTTCGCCAAACGCGCAGTCCTGGCCGCGAGCAAGAGCTAGCCGCGAACTTCATCCAATTGCCAAAATGCCAAAATTGTCAAAAATGCCAAAATTGAAAGTTGCTGTTACTTTATGTTGTGGTTTTGGCCAAGGGCTAAAGGCCAAGGGCTAAAGGCCAAGGGCTAAAGGCTAATGGCCAACAGCCAAGAGCCAAGAGCCAACAGCCAAGAGCCAACAGCCAAGAGCCAACAGCCAAGAGCCAACAGCCAAGAGCCAACAGCCAAGAGCCAACAGCCAAGAGCCAACAGCCAAGACCCAACAGCCAAAAAGCTAGAAGCTAGGAGCCAGCAGCTTGTTAATCACTGATTGCCACATCCACATCCAGCCCTATGAAATGTTCAAGCCTGGCCCAATTGAGGTCATGCGCAAGGCCCGCGGTAAATTTGACGACATCATGGAATACTCCAGCTCTCCCAAATCTCTGCTGAAGTATCTCGATTCGGTTGGAGTGGATCGCGCCATGCTCATCAACTATGTCGCTCCGGAGGTCATGGGACTTACTGCCGAGGTGAATGACTGGGTGGTGAACTATTGCAAGGAGAATCCCCGGCGGCTGCTCTCCTGCGGCAGCGTTCATCCCCGGCATACCACCAACGTGCAGGCGGACATGGAGCACCTCGTCCGCATCGGCATTCGCATGCTCAAGATCCATCCGCCGCACCAGCTCCTGTTTGCCAATGACTATGTGAACGGGGTCAAGGAACTGGAAGTCATCTACCGCATGGCGGAGAAGCACGCCATTCCCGTGATGGTCCACACCGGGACCTCCATCTTTCCGGGCGCGCGCAACCGCTACGGCGATCCGCTCTTTCTGGACGATGTGGCCGTAGATTTCCCCAATCTTAAAATCCTCATGGCCCACGGCGGCCGGCCCATCTGGATGCAGACTGCCTTCTTCCTGCTGCGCCGCCACCGCAACGTCTACCTGGACATCAGCGGCATTCCTCCCAAGCTGCTGCTTCAATATTTCCCCCGCCTTCAGGAGATTGCTTCCAGGACGCTCTTCGGCACGGATTGGCCCAGCCCCGGCGTCAAGGACATCAAGCAGAACATGGATGAATTCAAAGCCTTGCCGCTCCCCGAGCCAGTGAAAGAGCAAGTCCTCAGCAAGACCGCGTTGAACATATGGCCTGATTCATAAAGAACTGCAACTTTGAGGGCTGCTCCACGTTCTATGAAAGAAGGCTGAGGTAGCGCCTGCAACATGAGATCTTCAGGCCGGGTTTTGTGTCCGCTTGCTTTGTCGCTTCTGTACAGTCTTCTGTCAGGAGGTCAGCAGGGCCCTTCGGGACATGACAACTCTCCGGCCTCGATCAGCGATGCCGGCCGGCAGAAATTGCGCTACCAGGTGTTGGCCACGTTGGATGTCTTTGCCTGCAAGCCGGCATCCGCCACGGCCCGCAGGCAGGAAGCAGAACGGGCAATCAACGAGTTCGCTGGGATCCGCAATGACGTTGAGGCATTTCAAGCGATCATTTCCCATCTTGGTCTCCAGAATGATTCAACCCTGGGGCCGGACGAGAAGCGCCTGATTGCTTGCGACTACAAGAAGCTGCAAGCCATCCATCTTTCGCCCTCTGGGAACCGATTCAAGGTCACGATTGAAGGCGAACAGCAGAGCAACTCCTTGTCCTCCGGCAGCGGAATGTATATCAATCGTGACGGTAACATTGAACACATCTTCGTCGAGACTTCCGGGCCTAAAGTGTCCCCGCCGTTAAGAGACATTCCGTCACAGCCGGGTTGGAAGCCCGCGCCCGAGCCGCTAATACGCATTGAACCCCTTGACCATCCGGAGATGCGCTATCGTCTCCTGGATCACTATGGCGCATTCCTTTGTGCGGATGACTCCGGCCCTGCGCATAGTCCCATGGAAGGAAGGCGGCGAATAATCGCGACCTTCCCTGAAATCCGAAAAGACGGGCCGGCCTTTCGCTTGATTGCGCAGCACTTGAAGCTCGAAGGACCAGGAGGTGTTTCAGACGAGCAGAAGATCGCTGTCTACCATGAATACCTGAAATTGAGGAACATACGCCTGGAGAAGTTGGTCAGGAAGTTCGAATTCAGTCTTCGCGCTCCGGACAATCAGGCTCGCGGCGCGGGATTCATGGCCACGGGCCTTATCGATTCTGCAGGCGAGATAACACTTTTGAAGCGCCAGCCCTACCCGCTCACTTGCCCAAAATAGGTTTGCAAGGTCGGCCGATCAGTACCTTCTTGTTCCTCTGATCAAGTGCAAGATGAACATGATCACGGCGACCACAATCACAAGATGGATCAAAGCGCCGGCAATTTTGAATACCAACCACCCTAGCAGCCACAGAATGATGAGCACAACAGCAATCAATAGAAACATGGTTTTGACTTCCTTTCCGTAGATTGAGAGGCGTGATTTCCAGATTCTAATCCAAGATCCTCAACAAAAAAGTTCAGCAGATTTGGTCCCCTCTGTGAGCTCGGATGTTCTCGACCTTTTGATTTGTTGCTGGCTTTTCAGTCTCTTGCTTTGGTTTCTCCGTGCCCCAGTGTCTCCGTGTTGGATGTTGATTTCACTTGCATCCGGGCAAAAATTCCCTCAGCGGACAGTTCTCGCAGCGCGCCGCTTTGCGGCAATACTCTACACCCGTTCTCACGATCAACGCGTGAAATTCATTGTAGTGCTGGGCCAGTTGGCTGCGCTGTCGTGCGCTCATCCGCGAAACCGGATGCCTTGGGTCCGTTCCGCAGCGCCCGGCTCTGAGCGGCTCCGGCTCGGCTTGGCGGATGCCCTGCTCCACCAGTTCGCGAATTGCTTCATACCCTGTTTTTGCGTGGATGATTCCGTGTCTCTCCAGAATTCTGCGCGTGTAGGCGTCCACCACAAACACCGGATGGTTGCCGGCGTAGAGCAGAATGGAATCGGCTGTCTCCGGCCCCACGCCGTTCAGGGCCAGCAACTCGGAACGAAGTTGTTCTGTAGGCTGGGCAAACATCCGGTTCAGGGACCCGCCATACCGGGCATTCAGGAATTCGATGAAGTTTTTCAGTCGCCGCGCCTTCTGCCGGAAATAGCCGGAAGGCCTGACCAGTTGCTCCAGTTCCGGCAGCGGAATGTCACGAATGGCTTTCACGCTGAGCACCCGTGCGCGGCGCAGGTTGGCAATGGCCTTCTCCACATTGCCCCACGCGGTATTCTGTGTGAGGAATGCGCCAGCGATTACCTCAAAGCGCGATTGCGCCGGCCACCAGTTCTGCGGCCCCCATCGCCCCACCAGGGCCAGGTAGTATTGGCGAATTGTCTTTGGATTGCTGCTCACTGAGGAAATACAACGGCTATTGAGACTAAGCGTTTTTAGTTTACCTCGGAGCGCAGCGAAAGGCCCCAACCCTCCGGTACTGCTGACGGTTTGGGCGACGGGTAAGGGTGTTACCCAATGGTCCTCGTGGCGGTGAACGGTATTACCGGCGTCCCCGGCGCACTCCGATGTTGCGCGTGATGGGTGGAGGTTACCCAATGGACTCAATCTGTGCCTGCATGTCGCATGCTTCACGGCAGGGCTGGCAGTAGTATTGGCCATCTTCGCACAGACGGACTCCGAACAAACTTTGGCAGAAGCAGCAGTATCTATCGCACTTGCACCGTTTTTCCGGGAGTTCACACACCGAGCAAATAAAGTCTTGGGCCATGGGCGGAGATTAGCGCGATTTCTTGAGGGTTGCAAGAGTACTTGCGCTTCTCGCTCCGGGACGGTTTCTTTTGTACCCCTCTTCAATTTCTTCCTTATTGTATGCAAACCGCGTTTTCTTCGTGGGGTAGTTTTTCATTCGCGTTCGTTCGCGGCCCAATGGTTTTATCTGCGCGCACCTGCAAGAATCTGCGGCTGATTTGGTGGTTGCTCCGCTACTCTGTGTTTCTGCCCGCGTAGTTGCAAATCGGGACTGCCTTTGCGCCAAAAAATATTCCTCATCCACCCGTAAAATGCGCAAAGGATTGTATAAACTTACATGGTTTGGACAGGGAGTGCAGTCAAATGCCTGAAGAAAAAACCAGCAAAACCGCCAAGAAAATCGAGATGGTCGCCAATATCGCCATCATCATTGCCGCTATCGCCGTCGTACTGATTTTTGTCAGGAACTATATGCAAAAGTCGGGGCTGCCTCCCACCATCGCCACCGGAACAAAGCTCGCGCTCCAAAACGTGAACTGGCAATCCAGTGAGAAGAACCTGGTGCTGGCGGTTTCCACTACGTGCCACTTCTGCACCGAGAGCGCCGGCTTTTACCGCCAGCTTGTAAGCCAGTGCAAGCAACAACACGTTCACACCATTGCCGTCCTGCCCCAGGCCATTCCGGAGGCGGAGTCCTACTTGAAGAATGAAGGTGTGACGGTGGACGAAGTGCGTCAGGCAGCGCTCCCTGACCTGAAAATCAATGGCACTCCTACTTTGCTGCTGGTTGATTCCGGGGGAATTGTCCGGAGTGTATGGGAAGGCAAACTGCCCGATGATCAGGAAAAAGACGTTATTTCCAAAATGGGTCCATAGTTGTAATCTAGGCGCAGTGATGGCTTGGTTGGCGAAAGCCATGGCTGAGGAGGAAATCCATATGCCTCGAAACTACTTTAGAGCAGGAGTTCGTGTTGTTATTCTCGCCGCTCTGATGACGGCCCTGATGATACTATCTCGACCGCAGGAAGTTTTCGCAAGCAGTGCCTGCGAGCAATGCGTATCGGATTGTGCGCGTACAGTACGCGCGTGCATAGCGGAATGTAAGGCCCTCGGCGAATTCGGTTGTGAAGAAGCCTGCAGTCCTGAAGGGGGAACCTGCCTGCAGCAATGCACTGACGAAGGTTTGTGCCCGTAGAGTGAAGATTTGATGCGGATTTATCCTGAGGTCAAGACCCCGCCATCGCTGCGGGGGTGAGTTTCCCTATTTTTTGCGAAACAGCATCCTAACCGCCAAGGACTCCGCCCCATAGGCGTTAACTTAAGGGCATCAAATAGTTACTTGGCGGCATTTTATGGGCACTTTCATCACCACAAAATCTGCGAATTCATGAAAAATCATTCTTAAGTTAACGCTTATGGGACTCCGCCCTTGAGATCCTCTGGAGAGAGTTTTGGCTTTTGCCTCGAAATTACCCACTTACCAACTTACCCAATTACCAAATTCTTTGCGAGAACCACTGCCGCCATTGCAACGAAAATGAGATTCTCGTAACTGCACGCACGGTAAGTTGCACGCACGGTAAGTTTGACCCTTCTAAATCGCGAATGTTAACCTGTTGAGTTACTCGCGCGTCAGCGACGCATTCTGTCGCCATGACCACAGCTTTGCAAAGGAAAGCTCACAAGAGGAACCAGCGTGTCTTCTACCGTGGAAACCGGAGCTTTGCGTAAGACTGCTCTGAACGGCCTGCACCGCAAACTCGGCGCCAAGATGGTCGATTTTGGCGGTTGGGACATGCCGGTCGAGTATCCTTCCAGCGGCGGGCTGATGAAAGAGCATCTGGCCGTGCGTACGGGCGTAGGCATGTTCGATGTTTCACACATGGGAGACATCCTGCTTCGCGGCCCCCAGGCGCTCGACGCAACGCAGTGGATCAGCATGAACGATGCCTCGCGGCTTCAGGAGGGCCAGGCGCATTATTCCGCCTTGCTGTATCCGGAAGGCACGTTCGTGGATGATGTGATCGTTCACAAACTGGGCCAGAACGACTACCTGCTGGTCATCAACGCCGGCACCCGCGAAAAAGACTACGGCTGGGTGAAGAAGAACGTCAGCCGCTTCCGTTGCCATGCTGACGATGTCGGAGATTACTACACCCAGATCGCTATCCAGGGCCCCAGGGCCGAAGCCACCTTACAGAAACTTACTGATGTTGATCTTGCACCCATCAAGAATTACTGGTTCAAGCACGGGACGGTCTGCAATCTTCCCAATACGCTGATCGCCCGCACTGGTTATACCGCTGAGGATGGTTTCGAAATCTATGTCCCGTCTGATGTGCCCACCAGCGAGCGTGTCTGGAACGAAGTGACCGCGGCCGGCAAGGAATTCGGGATTGTGCCCTGTGGCCTGGGCGCGCGTAACACTTTGCGACTGGAAGGCAAGATGGCCCTCTACGGGCACGAGATTTCAGACACCATTAATGTGTGGGAAGCCAACCTGGACCGTTTCTGCAAGATGGAAAAAAGCGATTTCATCGGCCGCGCTGCCCTGGAAAAAGCAAAGGCCGAAGGGTTGAAGCGCATTTTAGTCGGCCTGGAAGCGGTAGATCGCGGCATTCCCCGCGATGGCTACAAGGTCTTTGACAGCGCAGGCAAAGAGGTGGGTTACGTGACCAGCGGCTCGTATGCGCCGTTCCTGAAGAAGAACATTGCCCTGGCCTATGTGCCGCCATCTTTAGCAGAGCTCGGTACAGAGGTTTGTGTAGAAATTCGCGGCCAGCAGGTAAAGTGCAAAGTGGCGCCAACACCGTTTTATAAGCGGCCCAAAAAGGCTTGACATTACCCATTGCTCTTGTGGGACAGCACGGCAAGCGGCAAATTTGTCGATAATGACCACAGCTTTAAAGGACAACGAATGTACCCGAAAGAATACAAATACACCAAAGAGCATGAATGGATTCATCCCCAGGGCAAAACCGCTGAGGTAGGCATTACCAACCACGCCCAGGAATCGCTGGGCGACATCGTCTTTGTCGAGCTGCCCAAAACCAGCGCCCAGCTTACCGCCGGCGGCAGTTTCGGCACGGTAGAGTCGGTCAAAGCCGTCTCCGAACTGTATGCCCCCGCATCCGGAAAGGTGACCGCCGTCAATGACACTCTGAACCACTCTCCGGAGATGGTGAATCAGGATGCTCACAAGGCCTGGATGATCAAGATCGAGTTGAGCAACCCTAAAGAGCTTGATGCGTTGCTCACAGCCGACCAATACGAAGCCTACATTGCGGAGGAGAAGTAACATTAGCCGCGAATCAAAAGATTAGGTAATTGAGTAAGCTGGTAATTGGGCAATTGAAGAAGCAGACGTAACCGATTCGTCATCAAGGGTCTGCTCGTGCGATAGCGAGAGCACGATTCGGAGGGACCTTGCGGTCCACCGCTAGTTAACGTTTTTAAGAGTTGAATGGCAGTATTGAGTTATGAGCCAACGGCCAAAAGCCAAGAGCTAAAGGCCAGGGGTTCAATTACTAAATTACCAACCGGGATCGCCAGCATGCGCGCTCTTTGTTTTTGCGCGTGATGGGGCTGGAAATTACCCAATTACCAGATTCCTGGCAGCGGCAAGAAGCCAGGAGTGTAAGCAATCACAGCTACTAGCTAAAACCATGCGTTATTTACCTAAATCTCCCGCTGATCGCGCGCAGATGATGCGCGAGATCGGCATTCAATCCATGGATGACCTCTTTGCCCCCATTCCTGCTGAATATCGCCTCAAGCGTGACCTGAAAGTCCCGCGGCAGATGGCGGAATCGGAGATCATCGATTATTTTCGTGGCTGCTCGGAAACCAATGCCGCAGGGTTTGCCGTGTTTCTGGGCGCGGGCGCCTATCACCACTATCGGCCCGTGGTGATTGACTCGCTGATCTCCCGTGGCGAGTTCCTCACCGCCTACAC
>DATDGL010000059.1:0-73686 GCA_036522115.1 Candidatus Angelobacter sp. | reverse complement strand
AGCAGGTCTTGATTCAGGTGGTCGGGACGAAAGCACTTTGCCATAGCTGCATCTTACGCGCAAACAGTTCTGTGGCAAGCGACTTTGGTGATTCTGCTGTGTGTTTTTCGTCAAATCTATTCCCGACAGACTCCTAGAGATTCTTCGCTCGAAATGATCTGAGAGTTGTTTAGTCGTGCCCTGATGCATCTATCACGGGAGTAGGACCTCTCGCTGCGCTTCGAGGTAAACTAAAAAACCATCAGTGCATATTTTCTTCCTGATGGTTATCAGGCTTGGCTTGGGTTGCCATCTTGATGGTGGCAATCTTGTCGATCTTCAGGGTGCCGTTTTCGATCTTGCCTTCGACCGATACTCTGTGTCCCAGGTGAGCGGTGGCTTTTTGGGTGGAATCTGCGTCGAGTTTGAGGATTTTATTGTCTTCAGTGACGAAGACCATGGGAGAGCCGTTCTTCACGCACTTCTGGGCGCAGGATTCGAAGGCCTTGGGGTTGATCCAGTCCGTGGCCTTGGCGGCTTTGGCGCTGCTGGTTGCGCACTGCGCGTCAGAAACATAGCCGGTCAACTTCTCTGCTAGCGCCGGGGTGGCAATAAGAGCCAACAATGCAAGAATTGCGAAGGATTTTTTCATGGGGAAATCTCCTTGGAAAGGACCTTTCTGGAATGACTTTTCGATGACGCTGTCCTGGCCGAACAACATTATAGATGCTGGGTCACGGCCGGTGTGGCAATTGCCCTTCCAACTCCTTGTCGGTACCGGGCGACGGGTGGACAGAGCGGACGTAGTGGACGCAATAAACAGATGTGATTTCGACCCTGGCAATTTGGCAATCAAATCAAAATCAAAACCCAGGGATATCAAGGGTGAAGCCCGCTATTTGCGATCGCGTTCGTGTTCGGCCGGATGCGGGGAACCGCCGCCCTTGGGGCCGCCGCCCTTTGGAGGGCCGCCATGATCGTGTGAGCCGCCGCTATTGTTGGTTTTGGCGTAGTTTTTGTTCCCGGAGCTGTTGTTTCTCGGATTGTTGGAATTGAAAGTGGAGTTGTTGTGGCTGACGGTATTGTTGTTGCCGGAATTGCGATTGCCGCCTTTAGGTCCGTTGTTGCCGCCATTGAAGGTTTTGAAGCCTTGATTCGAGTTGTTGTTATTTCCGCCGTTAAAAGAGTGGTTGGAGTTTCCTCCACGCGCGGCCACCACATTTTTGCCGCTGAATTCGCCTGCCCTTGATGTTGCCGCAATTGAGGGCTGTCCATGGTTGCTCGAAACCAACAGGGCGCGATTGGTGCTGGCCAGGTGTTCGTGCTGCGTTTGCAGACTGGTAGGCTGCACGTGGCGTTCATGCTCATATTGGCGTTCCACCTGCGTAGGCTGCGCCCTGGTGCCTCCAGTTCCGCCGTTAAAGCTCATACGGTTGACCGTGGTGTTGTTAACCACGGTGTTGTTGATATAGGTGTTGTGGACGTTCACGACATTCACATTGGTTACGGAGCGATTGTAGAAATAATTGCCGCCGCGCCAATATCCCCCAGCGAATCCCACGCCGGTATAGCCAAAGCCGTAATTAATTCCGCCATAGAAGCCGACGTGAGGTCCCCAATATCCCCCGTGCCAGTTGTAGAGACCGCCTCCCCATCCCCAATATCCCGGAGTCCAAAGCAGGCCTACTGCGGGAGGCGCTGCCCAAGCGCCGGGAACCCAGTAGTATCCCTCAGGACCCCATGCCCAATAGCCGGGCGTCCAGATAAAACCGGGTTCGGGACATGGCGGCTGCACGTAAACCGGCAATATGGGCGGGCCAATACGAACCGATATTCCCACCGAAACCTGCGCGCTCGAAATCACTGGGGTCACAAGAAGCGCAAGCATTACCAAAAGGGAGAAGAGAAGGGCTTTGATTCGCATTGTTTACCTGTCCTGGATTAGTGGCAACTCTCGATGGTACCGAGCCAATACGGGTGAGGGGAATCGAGAAATAACCCTATTCCCGCACTTTCGAGACAAACACCTTGGTAATGGAAAAGTTGCGGTTGCCAGGCCCAGAGCGTGGTTCACAGTGTAGCGGGGCCACGGCGAAATTTTCTTGAAACATACTTTTTGAGACGCCCTAACTTGCGGGCGCGTAATAACCCTTGCGGGCCTGGACCTTGAAGCCGTTTTTGGATTTGACCTCAATTTTCCGGAAAGATCCATCACGCTTTGGGTCGTCAGGAGAGTAACCCAAGCTGTACTGGCTGCGCAGTTCGCTGGAAATCTGACGGAAGGCGTCACCGATCTTGTTGGGGTTGTTCACTTCAATCATTCTGCCGCCTGTGGCCTCAGTGAGCTGCCGCATTTCGCTGGCGCCAGAGCCAAACTGGGGATCGTGCAGGAGAAGGACGTAACAGATGGCATCAGCTTTTTGAGCAGCTTCCACAGCATCTCTGAGCTTGAGCCTGCTGCCTTCATCCACGCCATCGGTGAGGATGACCATAGCTTTGCGCCCTACCTGTTTGCCCAGAACCTCATTGGATGCCAGATAAACAGCGTCGTAGAGCAGGGTGCCCTTGGGATTGGAGATGGGCACCGGGCCCTGGCCGAGACCGGGAATTCCACTGCTGCCTCCGCCGACGTTGATCTTGGCCTGCTTGAGGCCTGAGTCCAGCAGGTGGATATCGGCGGTCAGGTCTTGCAGGAGATCTACGCTGATATCGAAACTGATGATGAATCCCAGGTCTTTTTCGGTGACCACCTGGCGCAGAAAATCACTGGCTACGATCTTCTCCTCATCGAGCATGCGCTGCATGCTGCCGCTGGAATCGATCAGGAGTCCCAGGGTCAACGGCAGGTTGGTTTCCGCATTGAAATACTTGATGGCTTGAGGTTTGCCATTCTCCAAGACGTCAAATTCATCCTTATTGAGATTGGGGACCAAAGCTCCATGGTGGTCTTTTACCGTGAAATAAACGTTCACTATATTCACGTTCTTGCGAAACGTGGGAATCTCATCCTGTTGGCTGGTGGACTGGCTGTTGGCCGGATTCTGGCCGGAGACTGGAAGTAAAAGTGCCAGGAGCACAGTGGACATCGCCGGGATACGCATGATTTTTTACACTGCCTTTCTGTGCCGTAGTGTTTAATATCTATTGTAGCTTCCGCAGGCAATGTCCGGAGCGTCTAACTTTTTAGGAGGCGCATCAATGTCAGGGTTTTTGCTTAGGGTGAGAAGAGTGGTTTGCCTCGGGGTAGCGCTGGCCGGCTTAGGAGCAGCACAGAACATTCCTGATGCGCCTCAGCCCAAGATTCCGCCGCAAACCAATCCCTTCCCCGATGCACCTCCCGCGCCCAAAAACAACCATCCGCCGGATGAACCGGCAACCGTGCCTGCGCAGGTCCCTCCCACGCAAAAACAACAACCGGGGACCATTGCCGGCACCAGGGACGATTTGTTCAAAATTGTAACCAACGTCACTTTTATCGAGGTCCCGGTGACGGTAAAAGATCAGTCTGGCCGCATGGTAGAGGGACTGCAATCGCAGGATTTCACGGTTTACGAGGATGGGGTACCGCAGAGGCTGAGCTATTTTTCCAGCGATCCCTTCCCGCTGTCTGTTGCGGTGGTTGTGGACACAAATCTGCCATCGCAAACCATGAAGAAGGTAAATGACACCTTACCGGCCCTGACGGGGGCATTCAGCCAGTTCGATGAGGTGGCCTTGTATCGCTATGGCAGCTCGGTGCAGCAGGTTGCTGGGTTTACGGTATCCGGCGATCTTTCCAGCGCCTCACTTGAACATTTGAAACGTACGGGCAAGCAGGGCGGCGTGCCGGTGCTGGGTGGTCCAATGGGACCGCAGGGGCCATCCATAAATGGACGGCCGGTTGACCCCAGCATGCCGCAGGTTTATACCGCTCCACAGGATTCGAATGTTCTGAATGACGCGATCCTGCGGGCTGCACAGGACCTGAGCCGGCGGCAAAAGGGCGTTCGCAGGCGAATCATTTTTGTGGTGAGTGACGGTCGCGAATATGGCAGCACGGCCCGCTATGATGAGGTGCGCAAGTTCCTGCTTTCCCAGGACATTTCAGTCTATGCTTTGGGCGTGGATACGGCCGCCATGCCGGTGTATGACAAGTTAAATCGCGTTCGACTCCCCGGTTTCGGCTACGGGGACATCCTGGGCAAGTACGCGAGCGATACCGGAGGAGATGTGTTCGCCGAGTTTGACCAGAGATCAATCGAACAGGCCTATAGCCGGATCACCGGAGTCGCCCGCAATCAATACCTGCTGGGCTATAACACCAAGGCGAACCTTTCCGGGAACTACCGCTCCATTGACGTGCATGTACACCATCCGGACCTGAAGGTGACGGCCAAGAGCGGTTACTATCCGTTGCCGCCGGCGCCTTCGGCACACTGAAGTTTCTACGCCTACACGATGTAGCGGGGCCACAACCAAGGACCCACACCTGCCACGGAGGCACGGCGCGGCAAGCCGCAGCCAAACAAATCGGGAGCGCAGCCGCCCCCGGCTGCGTCTTTCACGGGTGGCCCTCGAAAATCGTTGCGAAACACAAAGAATTCAGCGAATAGTATTACGGAGACACGGAAAAAAAATTTGGGAAAATCAAATTCAAAATCAAAACCTCACTCCAAAGGTCAGTGGTCGCGCGTGATCATGCTCAACCCCTTGATGTGTTTTCCGTAAAAACCTTAAAACTTTGTAAACAGCGTGCAAAATCGTTATTTTTTAAAGCCGCTTCGCTGCCAAGCTCGTTGCCATCTTATGTTGAGGCCATGGGCAGGCTCTCTAAAGTGCGGCCACTTTGGTAATTTTCGTTCCGCAAAAGAGCTGACTCGCACAGTCGATGGAACCATTAGAATCAATTCATCCAGATGTTGATGTGATATAAGAAAGGCATCAAAGCGACAATCATGTCCGGAATCCCCTCATGGACAAACTCGCACGAGGGACTCCGCGCGCCGAGACCGAATGTGAGGATGGGGTTTTGAGTTTCATCAATTTTGCCGCCCGCGAAATTAACTGCAAGATCGTCTATTACGGAGCTGGTCTTGGCGGGAAGACCACTAATCTGCAATACATCTTTGATAAGACCGGCGAAAAACAAAAAGGCAAGATGATTTCACTGGCGACGGAGACCGACCGGACGCTTTTCTTCGATTTTCTGCCTCTTGATCTGGGTACAGTGCGTGGGTTCAAGACCCGTTTCCACCTTTATACGGTTCCAGGACAGGTGTTTTACGATGCCAGCCGCAAGCTTATTCTGCGGGGCGTGGATGGAGTGGTGTTCGTGGCGGATTCGCAGGGAGAACGCATGGACGCCAACGTGGAAGCGCTGGAAAACCTGCAGGACAACCTGAAAGAACACGGCTACGACTTTACCAAGATCCCTTATGTGTTGCAGTTGAACAAGCGCGACCTGCCTACCGCCATGCCCGTGGAAGACCTCAAACGGGAACTGACTCGGAAGTCCGAGGCGACATTTGAAGCTGTGGCGTTTCAAGGCAAGGGGGTTTTTGAGACACTCAAAGAGATTGCCCGCCAGGTGTTGATTGAGCTTAAAAAGGGTTGAAGCAATCGGGATATCGGGGCATTGGGATATAGGTCCATCGGAAGGTCCCGGTGTTTCTCAAGTGTCTGGATGGCTCGTCCACTATGGCGTTTTCAAAAATGGGTAAACCTCGACATCGCAAGCCCGATGCGGTTTATAAGGCGATGGGAGCCTCTCGCCTGCTACGCGGGATTCGAGGGTGAAGTAAAAACGCCCAATCTGGCGAGTGGGTAATTGAAAATCCCAGAAGCAATTCCGAGAATGATCAACTACCCACTCATTCGTTCATCGATTGTGATCGACTAAAGGGGCAATTCCTCCAAATTCACGCTGCTTGGCGCCGCTTCCACGACCGGCCTTGGCCGCGGCGGTGGAGGTCCCGCTCAAATCACCATATTTTTCCATCAAGACGGGAACCAGCGCGCCTTCCGCTTCCTTGGTGAAGGTAAGCTGGCTCTCCTGACGGTCAATGCGAATGAAATCGCCGAGTTTAATCTGGCTAGTGGCCACCAGGTTGGCCAGCGGGAAGACAATGTTCTTTTCAATGGCCCGCTTGAGGTGACGAGCCCCATATTTTGGATCAGTCCCTTCGTCCAGCAGAAATCTTTTTACCCTCTGAGTGCAGCTAAACACGAACTGACTGTTGCCGGTTGCCTGGAGGATGCGTTGCTGGACCATCCCCAACTCGATCTCCAGGATTTGCTCGAGGTGCTCAGGCTTGAGGGTCTTGAAGACCACGCTCTTATCGATGCGGTTCATGAACTCAGGCGAGAACTTGCGGCGGGCAGCTTCCTGGGCAGTGCGCATAATCTTTTCGTCCAGCCGGGGATCGATCTGCTCCCGGGCATGGCATTGGGCAAAGCCCAAACTACCGTTCATGAGTTCATTCATCTCGCACGCGCCAAGGTTTGAGGTCATTACGATAAGACATTGAGAGAGGTCGACGCGGCGGTTGTCACCCAGGGTGAGTGTGGCTTTATCCAGAATGCCGAGTAAAAGCTGCCACAGGGCGTCACTGGCTTTCTCGATCTCATCAAAGAGCAGGAGCGTGAGCTTGACTTTTTCCGTATGCCACTGATTGAGCGCCTCCTGGGTCAACAACGGGTGGGTCTCGCGATGGCCGAGGTATCCGGGCGGCGACCCAATCAATTTCGCGATCTCGTGGCTGTGCTGAAACTCGGCGCAATCGATTTTGATCACCGCCTTGGGATCGCCGAAGAGGGATTCCGCCATGGCTTCCACGACACGTGTTTTGCCGGAACCTGTCGGACCGAGGAAAAGAAGGTTACCGACGGGGCGTGATGGAGCATTCAATCCGGCCAGAAACATCTGGTAGATTTCAACAACCTTTTCTACGGCCTGGTCCTGGCCTACTATCTTGCGCCGCAGCGCCATCTCGAAGTCCTGCGCATCTGAGCTGCGACGGGTGGGATCAAGTGCAGTATTAAGACCGGTCCTCATAAAATCCCTGTCCCCTTATTTTCCGACCAAACTCCCCCGCAAAGGGGAGGATAGAAGCTGAGATGGAAGAGTAAGCTGCTGAGTTGTCACTCACTTTGGCTTTCCTTCACTCCACCTGTTCGTTAGATGCTGGATTGGGAAAACATACGATGCTCTTGGATCAAGATCGGAGAAACCCCGCACCCGTGTGTGCACATCAGTAACATGAGAGTAGCTGCGGCCCGTGTTAAGATGCCTTGATACCGGCGAAAAAATTGCAGGGAACCAATCATGTCCAGGAAACTCCACCTCATCTTCAGCGCGCTTACTGCGATTGTGGTGCTCGCCGCAGCGAGCTATTTCTTGACCCGCCATGCCGCCGCCGTGACGCAAAACCCGGCGAAGGCGGAAACAGCATCTGCTCCGGCCTCCGGGAGTGCGGCGAATAAGCAGGAATTGCCGCCGGGAACCATTTCTTTTGTTCCGAAAGCAGCCACTCTGGCTGTGACTGTGGCGCGCAAGTACCTGACGGTTTCCACGTACATGACCGTACCCGAATATGAAACGGCCATCCGCAACGCGAATGGCGGGAAAGCCAGCTTCAAGAAGGATGAAGAGGTCCTGGTTCCGGGTATCGAGCCACAGCCGGTTGTGGAAAAAAACCGGCCATTCCCCAGAGATGAAGAGATACGGGCGGTCTACCTGACCGGATCGACGGCGGGGAGCGCACACGGAATCGAGTTAATTCGACGCTGGAAAGAGGCTGGTGGAAATGCCGTGGTATTCGATATCAAAGACAGCGACGGCACGGTGAATGTGCCATTTGATCACCCCCTGGCGCCGGTACAGAAAAACCATCCCCTCAGCAACCTGCCCAAGTTCGTCCGCTACGTACATTCCCAGGACATGCACGCGATCGCGCGAATCGCGCTTTTTCGCGATAACAACATCGCCCAGCACCACAGCAACCTTGCGGTGCAGTCCCGCAGAACGCACCAGCCATGGCGGGAGAATGGAAAGCTGGTGTGGACGGACCCATCGCGCCGGGAAGTCCAGGATTACGACCTGGCGCTGGCAAAGTACGCTGCCTCGTCGGGGGCCGACGAGATCCAATTTGATTACGTCCGCTTTCCCGCTGAAGGCGACCAGAAAGATGCAATGTTTGCCTTCCAGTCGGACCCCAAGATGCACCGCGATGACGTGATTGCCGGCTTTCTCGCTCGGGCTTACGACCAGGTCCATCCCATGGGCGTGTTGCTCTCGCTCGACGTGTTCGGCATCATGGCCTGGCAGCGCTCGGTGGATTTGAATCACACCGGCCAGGACATCGTGAAGATGGCGAAACATTGCGATGTGCTATCACCCATGATTTATCCTTCGCACTTCTTTGGCATGGACGGCTACAAAGTGCCGGGAGACGCGCCCGAGCACTTTATCAGCGCCTCCATGGATCGATTCCACAAAATCACCCGCGATTCAGGCGTGGTCGTGCGCCCGTGGCTGCAGGCCTTTCGCTGGCGGACGCCCAGTTATTCCCCGCAATACATCCTGAAGCAGGTGAGCGCCTCCAGGGAACACGGCGGGATCGGCTTCTTGTTTTGGAATGCCGGGAATGATTACTCCAAACCGCTGGCTGCCATGCCGACGATGATGACTCATCCCCAGGTCTATTTGAAGACCACCCAACCGGTTGCGACGGCTGAAAAAGCCCCGGAAAATAAACCGGAACGGGCGACAAAATAAAAGAAATCTCATCTTTCGAAATAAAGAGTTATAAAAACCTGGCCTGAGAAATATTTTCGATATAATCTGCCGTCCGCCCTAAGAAATTAATCTAAGATTACATGTTCATCAGGAGTTTCGGTTTTAGAGGCCGCGCGCAAAGGTGCAAGCACCCTTGAAATCAAGACTCTCAGATCGAAGGAGATCAAGGCATGTCCATTCAAGCGACAGAGAAGATCTGGCATAACGGAAAATTCATTCCCTGGAACGACGCTCAAATCCACATTATGTCCCACGTAGTGAACTATGGATCGAGTGTGTTCGAGGGCATCCGCTGCTACGTCGGCCCGGATGGACCGGCCATCTTCCGCCTTCGCGAGCACATGCGCCGCCTGCTGGACTCTGCCAAGATTTACCGCATTGATCTGGATTACAGCCTGGAGCAGCTATGCGATGCCGCCTGCCATCTGGTGGCGGTGAATCGCTTATGGCCATGCTACCTGCGCCCGGTGGTGATGCGCGGATACGGTGAGGTGGGTGTAGATCCCTTTCACTCGCCCATCGAGGTGTACATGTGCAACTATCCCTGGGGCAAGTATCTGGGGGAAGGCGGAGTAACGGACGGCGTGGATGTTTGTGTTTCTTCCTGGACCCGGATCGCTCCCAACACCATGCCCACCATGGCCAAATCGGGGGCGAATTACATGAATTCGCAGCTCATCAAGATGGAGGCCGTGGTCAATGGATACGTCGAGGGAATTGCGCTGGACGTGAACGGCTACGTGTGCGAAGCTTCCGGAGCCAACATCTTTATTCACCGCAAGGGCAAATTGATTACACCGCCGCTGGGCAACTCGATCCTGCCCGGTATTACCCGTGACGCGGTGTTCAAGCTGGCGGAAGATATTGGCGTCCCGGTGATTGAGCAGATGATTCCGCGGGAGATGCTTTATGTGGCCGATGAAGTATTCTTCTGCGGCACCGCTTCAGAGATCACACCCATCCGTTCCATTGACAGGATCGCCGTCAACAACGGCCAGACCGGCCCTGTCACCCTGGCTTTGCAGCATGAGTTCTTCGGAATTGTGAATGGCTCCATGCCCGACCGCCATGACTGGTTTACCAAAGTGCGGGTGGGAGAACTAGCCAAGCAGCCGGTAGTCGCCTAAGAAATTGGGTAATTGGGTAATTGAAAAACGAAATGGAGTTTGGACCGTAGCCGCCCTCGGCTGCGGTTTTTCACTTGATCTTGGTTTTCTTGCCGTCTCGATAACAGTCCTTGCAACGACAATGCCGGTATCCTGGCAACCGCCCATGGCTGGAATCACGGTAGAAGTCGCTGAGGGGCTTCCATACTCGGCATGCCGAGCAAATCTTGCCTTCGACAGTATTCCTGACTGCAATAGCCAATTGACGCCCTCGCGGTCTTGACAGAGGTTTATGTATGATTTTAACATACATACATGATTAAGGTTGCGGATGAAGTCTGGGTAGCCACATCTTTGCTTCATCGAGAAAGGCCGGGGCGCACTGATTTTTCAGTAGCTGAAATTGTCGAGCGGGCAATCAAGGAAAAACTGGCTGGAGGCTACAGACCGGGATTGCAAATCCACGCCTCGACCCACTGTGTTGCCTCTAAAGCACCCAATCCCGCGCGTCATCGAATGCTGAGCGAGACCGGACGGGGCCGCCGCAGGTTGTTTCGCGATGGTGACAAGTTTCATCGTGATAGAAAACAGGGCAAGACCCATCCTGTTGCTGAGGAACTTCCTCCAAAGTATCGCCATCTAGTCGACTGGTACGAGCATGATTTTGTCAATGGCAATGGAGATGAGGATCCGCTTCCCCCTCCAGGCAAGCTGTCAGATCTGATGAAATTTGTGGATATGATTTCGGTAAGCGATTGGGAAAAAATAGCGGCTGCTATAGAGGAGGATTTTGAGAAGGTAGACCCAAATGAATGGTAGCCTTCTCATCCCCCGCCGATTTCTATTGGACACCAACGTCATGGTCGGCTTGCGAAACCGCGACAGGTCGATCACGCAACGCATTACGCCTGAAATGGATTTGTATCTGCCCAGCATAGGCTTAGGAGAAATGTTCTCCGGTGCTCACCGCTCGGATCGTGTTCGAGAGAATTTTGAAGCAATAAAAGCCTTGTCCAAAATGTTTCCTACCCTGTCTTGTGATAGCGGAACCGCTGAAGCATACGGTGTCTTGCATGCCTACCTATTAAACAAAGGCAGGCCAATCCCTGAGAATGACGTTTGGATCGCTGCCATTGCCCATCAGCGGCACCTGACCTTAATCACCCGGGACAGTCATTTCCAGTACATCGATTTTCTGTCGCTTCTAATGTGGTAATCACGTCAACTCGTCTAATCAGTGGCGCGCCCTGTCCTTGCTATTTGAGTCCGTGATTAACCTCGCGCTGTGGTTATAGGTAATGTAGTCCCAGGCCCATTCCGCCATCACCATAAAGCGATTTCTGAAGCCGATCAGAAACAGCAGGTGGATAAACAGCCACGCCAGCCAGGCCAGATAGCCTGAAAAATGCAGCCTGCCCAGATCGGCAACGGCCTTGGAGCGGCCGATGGTTGCCAGGGTGCCTTTATCTACATAGCGAAAGTCTTCGCGGGATTTGCCGTGCAGAATCCGTTTGATCTGCCGGGCGGCGAATTTGCCCATCTGGATGGCTGCGGGGGCCAGGCCCGGAACAAACTTTCCGTCTTTCATCTTTACCGCCGCCAGATCTCCAATCACCAGCACCTCCGGATGTCCGGGCACGCTCAAGTCAGGGCTCACCAGGACGCGGCCTGCCCGGTCCGTTGGAGCGCCCAGCATTTTACCCAGAGGTGAAGCCGAGACGCCTGCGCCCCAGAGAATCACTGTTGCCGGCAGCCGCTCTTCTCCCACCGTCACACACCCCGTCTCAACGTGGGTGACCATGGCATGGGTGCGAACTTCCACACCCAGATCGGTGAGCTGTTTCTGAGCGCTGGTGGAAAGGTCTTGAGGAAATGCAGGCAGGACCCTGGGACCGCCTTCCAGGAGGATGATTCTTGCCTGCCTGGTATCAATGGCGCGAAAATCGCGCTCCATATAGCGTTTGGAGATATCGGCAATGGCGCCCGCCAACTCCACGCCTGTAGGGCCGGCGCCAACCACCACGAAATTCAAATCATGATGGATTCCCTGGGTGATGGCGTCGCGTTCGGCAGTTTCGAATGCCAGCAGGACCCGGCGACGAATCTCGACGGCATCTTCTAGGGTCTTGAGGCCCGGGGCAATCTTCTCCCACTCGGGATGGCCGAAGTAGGCATGAGTAGCGCCGGCCGCGATGATCAGGTGGTCGTAGCCCAGTTCGATGCTCCCTATCCTGACCAGGCGCTTCTCTAAATCGAAGCCGGTCACCTCTCCCAGCAGCACCTGGACGTTTCCGGCCCGCTTCAGAATGGCGCGGATGGGCGAGGCTATCTCTGCCGGCGAAAGCACCGCCAGCGCCACCTGGTACAGCAAGGGCTGGAATGTGTGGTGGTTTTTGCGGTCCACGACTGTGATCCTGACCGGGGCCCGGGCCAGGGCCTTGGCGGCATTAATTCCGGCAAAGCCACCGCCGATAATGACTACGTGAGGCCAAGTCTCCTGCTGTGCCATCGGTAACATTGTAGCTAGAGAGGTTCGCCCTTACACTGATGGTAAGTAACATCGGGGATGACCCGATTGTTTTCCGGATAACAGCATGATAGGTTGCACTCAGCCGGGGGTCGCGACACTGAGAGCGCAGTTCATTAGAGGCCGGTTTCCTGGGACTGAGTTGCTTAAAAGCTCCATATGCATATTGACGATCTGCTGCGAATAGCGATGGACCGCAAGTCTTCCGACTTGCACCTGAAGGTGGGGAACTACCCCCACGTCCGGGTGGATGGCGAACTGGTCCCGCTTACCGATCAGCCCCGCATCTCCGCCGAAGAGATGCTGAACATGGCGTTCAGCATGATGTCCAACCGGCAAAAGCAGAAGTTCAAGGAAGCAGCCGAGCTGGACATGGCGTACGGAGTGGCCGGGCTGGGCCGGTTCCGCGTCAACGTCTTTCAGCAACGCGGCAACGTCGGGTTGGTGCTGCGCGTGATTCCTACCAAGATCCGGGCGCTGGAAGAGCTCTATCTGCCCAAGATTATCGAGCACATTTGCGACGAGCAACGCGGCCTGGTGCTGGTGACGGGCGTCACCGGCTCCGGTAAATCAACCACCCTGGCTGCCATGGTGGACCGCATCAACTCCGGACGTCCGGAACACATCATTACGATTGAAGACCCAATCGAATTTCTGCATCGCGATAAAAAAGGCTTTGTCAATCAGCGCGAAGTGGAGGTGGACACGCCCTCATTCGCATCCGCGCTGCGCGCCAGCCTGCGCCAGGACCCGGACGTAATTCTGGTGGGCGAAATGCGCGACCTGGAAACCATTTCCACCGCGCTTCATGCCGCTGAAACCGGCCACCTGGTCTTCTCCACCCTGCACACCCTGGATGCGGTGGAGACTATCAACCGCATCATTGCCGTTTTTCCACCGCCGGAACAGAAGCAGATTCGCATGCAACTGGCGGCAACCTTGCGGTCCGTCATCAGCCAGCGCCTGGTCAAGCGCGCCGACGGAGCCGGACGCGTACCCGCAGTGGAAATCCTGATCTCTACGGCGTTCGTGCGCGAGTGCATCATGACCCCGGAAAAAACCCGGCTGATCCGTGAAGCCATTGCGGTGGGAACTTCCCAGTATGGCATGCAGAACTTTGACCAGTCTTTGTATGACCTGTACCAGCAAGGGCTGATTACCTACGAAACCGCTTTGGAGAATGCCAGCAATCCCGACGACTTCAAGCTCAAAGTCCAGGGCATCGCCTCTACCGCAGACGCAGCGCGCGAGCAGATGGAACAGGCAGGATTTTCCAGCGGAAGAATCTAGGAAGATTGCCAAAATCGCCGAAATTGCCATAATTTGGCTTTTGGCTCTTGGCTGTTGGCTCTTAGGTCTAGTTCGCCTTAGGTAGTTTTTCAATTACCCGATTACCAAATTACCCAATTACTCAATCAGTTCCGGCTATCATTGAGCTGGAGCATTTTCACGTTGTCCTTCAACCGTCCAAAACAGATCGATGACGAGGCCGCACTCTATGAGTACGCCATTGGCGCGCTGGGGCGCAGAATGCGCACCGTGGCGGAGATGAAGCGCCTGCTGCGCAACCGGGTTCCACGCGATGAGGCGGGAGAAATCCTGGTTGAGATGATCATCCTGCGATTAAAAGAGCACAAGTACCTGAACGATTCCAATTACGCGGCCACCTATTCGGCTTTCCGCCGCGACAACGAAAAACTGGGCCCGCGGAGGGTGATCACAGACCTGAAGGTCAAAGGCGTGCATTCAGAGGTGATCGAAAAGGCGGTAACGCATGCCTATTCGGGCGTGAACGAAGAGGGCCAGGCGCGGGCCTTCCTGAAACGCAAGAGGATGAACAAACCTGCCACGGATCGGGAAGCGGCCAGGATTTTTCGCGCATTGATGCGCGCCGGCTTCCGCTCCGGCGTGGCCATCAAGATCCTGAAGAACTGGGAGGTGGATGACGAGCTGCTGGCAGTTTTGCAAGAGGAAGGCGCACAGGAATAAGTCTATTTTTGCTCCGGCTTTTTGTCGTCGAAGCGAATGCCCACCAGGGCTTCATTCTGCGGGGGCAGCTCTGTTTTGCCGGTGGGAAAGGCGTTGAAGCTGAGAATGAACGCCACCAAGTCAGCGCTCTGCTGCGGAGTTAACTGCCCAGGACTGTCTTGCGGCATTTTCCGCAGAATCTTCCTGAACAGGTCTCCTACCGTGCGTCCTTTCCATTCGGTTTCGAAGTCTCGCCCGGTGAGAGCAGGCGAATCCTCGCTTTCCTTGCCGGTGAGTTTTTCACCGTGACAGGAAGAGCACTGCTGGCCGTAGAGGGCCTGGCCACGTTGGGCCTGCGTTTGCGTATACACGCCATCCCAGACAGAATGTGATTCTACGGGCGCCGTCTGCCCCGGCTGAGGACTCGCGGATTGAGCACCGGCGGTGAGCAACAGCACCCCCAGAGCGGCAACAGCCACGGCAGTGAGTACGAGCGAGTTGCTGCTGCTTCTGGTCATAGTTTTATTGTTTTCAGAAAGAATGTGACTGTTCAAAAATGCAGCCCGAAGCGATTAAGAGGCATTTCGCTTCGAGGTAGATCAAAAAGCATAGCCTACTGGTAAAACGCTGCCAAGATCCTGAAACTCCCGTATCCACGTTCTTTTCCCGGACTGAAGCACACGCCGATCTCCATACGGTGCAAGGACCGGTCAGCCGCGGCTTTTTGCATGGCTGGTGATAGCTTTTGAGGGTCTGGAGCGGTAAATATTACCAGGGTAAGAGCGCCCGGAAGACTTTGAATCATGTGCTCCGCATCATGGCTGTCAGAACACGCCAACTCATGCAGTTGCGGGCTTACCTTGGCGGCAATGGATGCGATCCCATTGGCCGCTCTGGCATGGTTAAATGCCGCGACCACCTCCGCGCGAAATTTTTCTTCCGAGTATGAAGGGAGGGTGTGAGCAAAATCCTCGGTCACGTACAACTCATCCCCGCGTGGAATCACGGCCAAGCCAACCGAATTGTAGCTGGGACTGAGAATGTTGGCGCGATGCGGCGGCGACTTCATAAGGTGCGAGTGGATATCTTCAAGGGAGTCGCCCGCAGCCACATTCTCAGCCGCTACGTCGAAGCGCAGTCCGGTCGCGCCGATGCGGTCGCCTAGAATTGCCTCGTCCGGGAACTGATGGGTCAACGCGTCGCGGTTCACCTGAAGCTGGGTATGAGTGCGCGCCGATTCAGCCAGTTGATAGTTCCATTGAAACGAGGACAGCCCGGCCCTGGCACGCTCCTGGTTGAGCAGGTTGAACAGTTTGAGTTCGTCGGAAGACAGGCCGGCCTGTGCCGAGGCAACTGTGCTCCAGAGAAGCACGCCATAGATGATTAGCGTCCTGGCCCTCATTCCGGTTCAGTTTCGCCGCAGATTTGCGCAGATCAACGCAGAAGTAAGTCTAACAATCCGCGCGGGAATCAGTGCAGATCCGCGGCGAAGATACTAGGCTCCTTTTTTCGCTTTCAGCTCGCCCAGAATCCGGTTGATCTCGTCTTCCTTCTCCAGTTTTGCCAGCCGCTCTTCCAGATTATCTTCCTCGACCAGAAGTTCGGTCTTGGCCTGGCCAATGGCTTCGCTCCGCATCACCTTGCGCTGCATGCGCTCAAAACTGGCCTCAGAGCTGCCGTTTCCCATCTGGGTGTGGGCGTCCGCCGCTTTCATCAGGGTGCGCGCCCGCCGGTGCTGGGCCAGCAAGACATCACTCTTGGCACGGGCTTCCTCAAGTTTCTGCTGGAGCTTGTTGAGTGCGTTCTTCAATGTGTCCACCTGAAGCTTCTGATTGGCCACCTGCTGGGCAAAGCTGGCCAGCAGTTGTTTGTATTGCAACGAGCGCTCAATGGCGGCGCGCGCCAGGTCGTCCTGGCTTTTGCCCACTGCCAGCTCGGCCTTACGGTTCCACTCGGCAATTTTGTCTTCGTTCTCTTTCTGCCTCTTTTCCAGCAGATGCTGGTCGGCAATGGCAATGGCGACCTGGGTTTTTACCTGCAGCAATTGGTTCTCCATGTCCAGAATGACCTGCTTGATCATTTTTTCCGGATTTTCCGCCTTGTCGATCAGATCGTTCAAATTTGCGCGGATTAAAGTTGCTACCCTTTCCATTAATGACATATCTCCTCCAAATTTAACTTTATTGCCCGACAGCTCGCGGTGGGGTTTGAGCAAGTTTCGGGCGCTTCAATCGCCACACCATGGTCCAGATTCCGACAGCGACACCCAGGAAAACCCAGGTCCAAAAATGGGCGATGAAATAGCCGATCATTCCGCCAATCACCAATCCCAGAATCAGGCCGTACTTGAACCCGGTTTTTGTCTCAGCTTTCATTGCTGGCCTCCTTTCGGCTCGGCGACGTTGATTTGATCACGCTGCCCCAGGGCAGAGCCCATCAACATTCCCAGGGCCACGCCCAGAATCAGCCACGCAAACGAGTAGTGGCTAACCAGCAGTCCCGCAATCAGGGCAGTCACTGCCCCCAACAACAAACCCGGAAGAGAAATTTTGCCTTTCACGGCGTTCTCCTCTCTACTGGTGCATCGAGCCATCGGTTTTCTCTTCATATGCCCCGATGAACCCGATGCACCGATTACCGCCACGATGAGTTCCAGCCGTAAGTCACAGATGATTCAATCCGGTTCAAATCGGTGACAGGACTAGCTCACTGGGCCGCCTTCTTGGCCTTGGCTGCGCCATCGCCATCGATGACCTCAGGCTGGGTTGTTTTATCGCCGAAGCCCTTCACTTTGGAGAGCAGATCAGGAATCGACATTCCGGAAAGCGCTTCAAAGAGCGCCGGCACCTGCGCTGCGATCTGCGCCATGTCGCCGGTGATCTTGCTGACGCCGGCTGAGGTCCCGTTGCCGGTGGATACGATGGTGATCTTGTCCACATTGGCCAGCGGGGCTGCCATGGCTCGTACCACTTCAGGCATGTTGGTCATAAGCTTGTCCACGACGGCCGCCTGGTTCCACTCCTGGTAAGCCTCCGCCTTCACGTTCATGGCTTTGGCTTCAGCTTCGCCTTTCTTGAAGATGATGTCGGCCTCAGCTTCACCTTGCAGCCGGATGGCTTGCGCCTGGCCTTCAGCCTGGGCGATCAAACGCTGCCGCTCCGCATCCGCCTGGTTGAGCACGCGCTGCTTGTCAATTTCAGCCCCCTTAAGGACTGTGGCAATCAGCTCTTTCTCGTGGCGTGTGATCTCGGCTTCCTGCACTTTGATCTGTTGTTCTTTTTCGATCTGCTGCACCTTCACCTGCTCGGCAACCACCTGCTGCTGGGTGATGTTCTGCTGCAGTTCGTACGCTTTATCGGCCTGGGCCTGCTGGCGTTTCACCAGTTCTGCGTATTGGGCTTTTTTGACTTCCAGGTCGCGTTGCGCCTCAGACTGCCTGGCCAGTGATAGTGTTTCCGCCAGCACTCGCTCCTGGTCAGCCTGGGCTTTGGCGATGGCCGATGCCCGTTGCGCTTCCACCCGCTTGATGGCGGTATCGCGCTCGGCTTCGGCTGCGGCTACATCCGCGTCCCGCTTGATGCGCGCCACGTCCGGCCGGCCCATGTTGGCGATGTACTCGTTCTTGTCGCGGACTTCCTTGATGGTGAAGGAAATGACCTCCAGTCCCATCTTGCTCATGTCATCGGCACAGGTGGAGCGCATACGATCTGCCACCATCTCCGGTTCCTTCACAATCTGTTCCACCGTAAGCTGGCCGATGATCCCGCGCAGGTGGCCTTCCATGACCAACCGAATCAGTCCTTCGCGCTCATCCGGGGTCTTGGTAAGGAATTGTTCGGCGGCAGTCTGGATGGATACCGGATCCGATTTCACCTTGATCTGCGCCACCGCTTCCACCGTGACCGCCACGCCCTGGTTGGTGTAGAGGTCCTGCTGCGGGGCCACGTCAAATGACATCAACTCCAACGAAAGCAGGCGATAACTTTCCACCATGGGGAAAATCACAGTGCCTCGCCCGATCACCGTGCGCGTGCCCCTGAAGCCGTAAACGATGAGTGCCTCGTGCGGGCCTGCTTTGCGGAACAGCCTGGCGAACATTCCCAGCAAAGCCATGACTGCCACCACGCTTAATCCAACGATAATCCAGACAGTTGCTATCCCTTCCATACGGTCCTCCCCCCTCCGAGGTTAGTATTTCGTCTGTTCCTGCGTTGCCGTTATTCCCGCCGAATCGGCCAGTTCTTGCCACGGCCGAACGTAGGCTACGCCGCGTTCATAACGGGTAACTACCACTTCCACGCCCTTGGGCAGCGATTCACTGGTTTCACAGCGAGCGGCGCATGGGCGGCGCACCCCTTCCTGGGAAAAGATGATCTCGCCCGTACCGCCCGTGCGGATCGAACTGCTTACCTTGCCCAACACTCCCACCATCTCGTAGTCCAGCGGATCGAGCGCCCGCTCATTGGCCATTAAAACCTTGGCGACAAACCAAAACACAATCGCGGCTCCAATCAGGCCTGCTCCTGTGCTTAGAGCAAGCCCGGCAAAGACCCAGATGTGGCGCAGATGTTCCAGCAGGTAGCCGGTTCCTCCAAACCAGGTAAGAAATGCGGCAAACGTCATGGGATTGAAAACCGAGAAATGCGGGCCTTTGGCTCCATGACCTTTGGCTGCCGTTCCATGACTGACGCCATGGCCGGCGTGAGAATGTCCGGCCACAGATCCGGTTGCGGGAGCGTGGCCCATTCCGCCAAAATGAAAATGCCTGGGAACGTGCAAGTGCAGCGTCCCGCCCAGAAACGAGAGCACGCTGAACAGAAAACCTACAGCGAAACAAATGAGATAGAAGAGTTCCCAGCCCATTTAAGCCTCCAGCAGTTCCGGCACGCTTTTCTCTTCCTGTGGACGCAAGACGTTCAGCAATCTCTCCACCAACTGAGGCGTCTCCAGGATGGCATCCAGCAGCACCAGGCAGCGCCTTGAATTCTCGTGCTTGGCCACGTTCAGCAGCGCCCGGCTTACTGCCGGATCACTGCGGAAACGCTCCGCTCCCTGGATCAGCCATAAATCGAGCTTGTCTTCCAGCGCGCTCACATCAGACAGCAGTTCGGTGTGAAAGCCCTCGGGGTCGTCCACCAGATATCCAGGATGGACCTTGAAGAACCTTGAGAGCAGGGAACGCGTCTTGGTGGTCAAATGCGGACGCGCGCCATTTTCAATCTGCGACAAATAAGATTGGCTGATTCCCTCGCCCAGTTCACGCCGGATGGCTCGCACCACTTCCTGCTGCGTCATCTCATGACTGAGCCCGCGAAGATTGCCTTCCATCAGCCGCAGATAGCGTAATTTTTCGCCTAGTCTCATATATCGCAATCAGCAATATTGATATTCCAATCTGCAATATATGTCAAGAGAAATCGGCAGGGGAAATGGTGTTCTCCTAAGCCATTGATTAATAAAGGCTTGATTTCGCGCCTGGGATTCCTGGCGCCCTGGGTCTTTTACGGATTCGCGTCCATGCGCGTTAATTCACGGCTATCGAATTTTGCTGTTACTTCATTTCCACCCGAGTTATATCAATCACTTCCAGCGAACTGGAACTGAAGTTAGAAAGGAAAATCGTCTTCCCGTCGGGAGAAGAAGCGAATTCGCGAGGAAAAGATTGTGCTGGAATTGTTCCTAAAACTGCCGCTTGCCCGCTGGAAACCTTGGTCGCGTCAATCACCGTGACGGTTTGATTTCCACTGCCGCCAAAGCGATTGGAGTTGGCCACCAGCAGCTTTCTCCCGCCATCGGCAAGAGTGATTCCTACCGGGGCCTTGCCCGTTGGCACTGTGGCCACCAGGGCATGACCGGGATCGCTCAGCATCTTTGCCGTGGCATACACCAGGACGGCATCGCTGGCGCGCGCGGTGACGTAGAGAAAATCTCCTCCGGGCGAGACAGCCGCGCGCACCGGGCTGCATCCGGCGGCCAACCATTTCAGGACGGAATGCTCAGGGTCAGTCTTTGCCTTCTCCACATCCACCACGATCACCGCTCCCTCCGGAAGCGAGGACTGCCCGCCGTTTGCATTGCCTTCTGGCTTGCACTTTCTGTCCCAGCCAAGGCTCGGCTGTGACATCTCCGCCGTGTTATACAGGAGCTTTTCATCGGGCGAGAAGACGAGCGCGATGGGCGCGATGCCGACGGGAATTTTACCGATCAGCGCATCCGAGGAGAATTTCCGGCTGCGTGCTTTCTCCAGATCGATCACGCGGATGCTTTCTGATCCTTCATCGCTGATGAAGAGGAATTTGTCGTCGCGGGTAACGTTTACATTGATGCTGCCGAGGGCGCCAGCATCCTTCAGGTATCCAAGGACGGGATCGCCCTTCTGCGACAGCATGCGCTCTACATCCATAAAGGCCACATCCTGGCCTCCGGCCACGATCAGCATTTTCTGGTCGTGCGTGAGCACGATGTCAGTGGCTCCGCCTTCCAGCGAGAAAAACTTTTCCACCGTGGTCTTTCCCTGGGAGCGGCGCAGGACCGCGATTCCGCTGCTCGACACCCGCCCCTTGCCCATAACGGCCACAAGCAGATGGCAGCCATCTTTGGTTACTGCGATTCCAAACGGGCGTCCGGGAAGAGAGACGTAGCCAATCGCTTCCTGTGGAGGAGCGTTGCAGGAAGAGTGTGAGGTCTCCGCCGCCGATGCCTGTGAAAAGCAAGCGTGAAGACCGAGAGTGAGCAGGAAGATGAGGACACAGCCACGATTGCGCATATGGCTTGAAATTATAAGCTCGGTTCGGGCGGCGACCCTTCGGGCGTGACTGAATAGAATAGAATTTGGCTCATAGTACAGAGGTGTAGACAGAGTAAAGCGGCCAGCTTTACTTTACCTCTTTGCACGCGATCTCGTTCAAAGAGCTCTTCTGTGCTACGCCCTCCGTCGAATATTCCGTGCTCAACAGCGGGTGGAGAAAATAGTCGACGCTGCTGGAAAGCACGAGCAGGCGTTGTGCTGTGAAAGTCTTGCTGCCGCTGCCACCGAAGCCGGAAGAGTGGCCATAGGTTTGCCATTCGTAGCGATAGCAACGGGCTCCGCTGGTATCGAGCAAGAGGGGCAGAGCGGTTCCGGGTGAATTGGGATCTTCCTCAAGGTTGCCGATGGTTTCACCGTTCAAACGCAATTGTCTAGCTTGCTCGCAATGCGGCCAATAAGGGAAAGTCATCTTGCTGCCGGCGCCTGCCGCCAAGGGCTGCTCGTATTCTCCTACAGCCAGGCGGCCTGCCGGACCATTTCGGTTGTCCACCAGCACCGTAACTTGCTGCCAGGTGGGACGCTCGTAGTCGAGATACATAAAGATGGGAATGCTCTGGCGGTCCTTGCGGGCCTGATCGATGGCAGACTGGCTGGGCGGATGAATTTCCACCTTTGCCGGTTGCCATCCGCAAACGGAGAGAACACTGGCTTCGATGTGCGGCAGCATGTCTTGCGGACTATCCGCGTTATGGGCGTGGACGGTAGATTCATATGGCTGCGAAGAGGATAGGGGACCGGCCGGCGCTCCATCTACTACGAGCTTGTATTGGCTGAAGGCATCTGAGGTGGGTGCGTCAAGCTTCAGGTGGAAGTCTAGGGCCGGCTTGCTACAGCCAAAACAGGCTAGGCTTAGGGCAGCGAATGTAAGGAATCGAGATGATCTGCGCATGAGATGGAGTACGCACATTTTACTACGCTGAGAGGTTTTTCCGATGACCCAATAACTCGATGGCCCGATTGATACACATTGACCAGCGTTCGAAGTGGCGGATATAGTCCTTGCAAGAGGTGAAGATCATTCGCCAGGTTTCACATTATCGAGTGCTGGAGCGCATCGGATCGGGCGGCATGGGGACCGTCTGGGTAGCTGAAGATCTGCAATTGGGCCGCCGCGTGGCGCTGAAGTTTCTCTCGGATGAGATGGCCCAGCATCAGGCGGCGCTGGAGCGATTCAAACTGGAGGCCCGTACTGCGTCTTCACTCAATCATCCCAACATTTGCACTATTTATGAGATTGGCCAGGCCGAGGGCGAGTATTTCATCGCCATGGAGTACATCGAGGGCGAACCGCTGGACCGGTACATGGGCCGGCACAAGCTGGAACTGGACGAATTGCTCGATCTCGCCATCCAGATTTCCGATGCTCTGGACGCGGCACACAGCAAAGGCGTGCTGCATCGCGACATAAAGCCCGCCAACATGCTGATTACGCCGCGCGGACAGGTGAAAATTCTTGACTTCGGCCTGGCCAAGCTGATGGCCGCGGGACGCGCTGCCGAGCAGCCGACCTATGCCGGGGCCACGATGGCGCCTTCTTCAGAGCACCTGACATCGCCCGGCATGGCGGTGGGCACAACGGCGTTCATGTCCCCGGAGCAGGCGCGAGGGAAAGAGTTGGACGCGCGCAGCGACCTTTTTTCCTTTGGCGCCGTGCTCTACGAAACGGCTACCGGCAAGCTGCCCTTTGATGGAGAAACAGCAGCCGTGATTTTCGATGGCATTCTGAACCGCGATCCGGTCCCGCCCATCCAGATTAATCCGCAACTGCCGCCCAAGTTGGATGAGATTATCCGCACCGCCCTGGAGAAAGACCGCGATCTGCGCTACCAGAGCGCGGCAGACATGCGCGCTGAACTGAAGCGGCTCAAGCGCGCTACCAGTTCGGGTAAGTTGACGGTGGCCTCCGCCAGCCGCGCAGTGGCAGCGGCCTCGAGCGCAACCGCAGTTCCTCCGGTCAAGGGCCGCAGGGTGCCGGCATACTTGATCGTGATGGCAAGCCTGGTTGCGTTGGCGCTGATTGCCGGTGCCTATTACTTCTCCAGCAAAACCCGCCACAGCTTCGACTTGCAGCACATGCAGATCACGCAAGTCACCACCACCGGCAACGCCGGTGCGTCGGCGCTGTCGCCGGATCGCCGCTACATCGTATACGTGTTGCACGATGGAGCGCTGGAAAGCTTATGGGTGCAACAGTTGGCTACGGGCAGTAACATCCAGATTCTGCCGCCGGAACAGGCGCGTTTTATAGCGCTGAACTTCACCCCTGATGGCAACTATGTGATGTTCGTCCGCTCGGACAAGTCCACCGTCAATTTTCGCTATCTGTACCGCGTTCCGGCGTTGGGAGGAACGCCGCAACAACTGGTCCGGGATGTGGATTCGGCCCCGACGTTTTCACCGGACGGCCAGCAGATCGCTTACGTGCGCGGCATCCTGCAACCGCAGCAAGCCAATTCGATTCTGATTGCCAACGCGGACGGCAGCGGCGAGCGCGTGCTGGCCACGCGCAACACCTTTGGGGCGGGTGCAGCCGCAGTTTCATGGTCCGCTGATGGCAAGACTCTGGCCTTTGTGTCGCCTGAGACGCGCAACAACGAGAGTAAATGGATGCTGGAAACAATTTCCGTGAAGACCGGCGAGGTGCGTGACCTGCAATCCTTCCGCGCGGGGGCGCGAGCGGCGGCGTGGCTGCCCGATGGGCACGGCATCCTGGTGGTGGCAATGGATGAGCAAACTGGCCTGGGGCAGATATGGTTTGTGAGCTATCCCGATGGTGAGCTATCCCGATTCACCAATGATCTAACCAATTACGATCTGTGCTGCCTGCACATCGCCCGCGACGGCAACGCGCTGGTTACCCTGCAAAATACGGTCTCGAGTGACATCTGGGTGGCCCGGGGAGATGGCTCGGAAGCTAAACAAATCACCTCCGGCGATGTGCTGGGACAGGGATTGGACTGGGTGGGCAACCGGATCGCAGCCTCCAATTACCGTACTCAGTGGGTCTTGTTAAATCCTGATGGGACGAATCAGGCGCCGTTGATTAATGATCGCAAGCTTCATTTGAGCCTTTCCGCCTGTCCGAATGGGAGTTATGTGGTCTACACAACCTGGCAGGATGGGAAATTTGAAATCTGGCGGGCCGATGCCGATGGTTCCAATGCGACAAGGCTTCCGTCACCCGGCATTCTTGGAGGTGCGGTTTGTTCTTATGATTCCAAATCAATCTTCTATGCGTCTGGCGATGCGATCTTTCGTATGCCCATCCAGGGTGGAACTCCGGAGCGGACAAATCCGGCCCCTGGTCTCGTCCGATACTCCTCGGACGGAAAGCTGATGCTGTACGGTTCGCAGAAGATAGAAAACGGACAGATGCAATCGAAGATGGTCGTGGCTCCGGCCGGGGGTGGCGCGCCTCTGTTCACCTTTAGCACTCCCTTTGGCGTGCAGAGTGCGATCTTCACCCCGGACACCAAGGCCATTGCTTTTCTGCTTACTCGTAGCCGCGCTACCAATATCTGGTTACAGCCATTGAATGGGGGTGAACTGGTGCAGCTTACTCACTTCACCGGCGGCGACATGTTCGCATTTACGTGGTCCAGGGACGGCAAACAATTGGCATTCTCGCGCGGCCAGCGCAAAACGGATGTAGTAATGATGAGTGACTTTCACTAGAGCAGAAGTTGCCTCGACGCTACGGAGTCACGTTTTGGGGTAGTCCTTATATCCAAGCTGGATCAGGTCCACAGGGTGCCGCTTGTACCAGTAGCGCAGTCCCAGCGCTATCACAACGGCTGCAGGAACGCAGTAAAGAAATGAACGGATCCAGGGAATACCAGCTACGATCATGAAAGCCGTACCAACGGCGATGATCACTCCAATGAAGATGTCGCCGCCCTTGGCGTTGTCCTCCGAGACTACTGGCATCCAACCCATATAGTTACCCTCCAAGCAAATTGTAAGCTTGGAAAAACTGCTCTATGACAAGTAAATTTGCGCTTGAAATTATTACCTATTAGCAATCAGCAATATAAAAGGCCTTCTCTGCGCGTGGCAGGAAGGCCTTTGCTTCTGCTGTTGGTCTTGACTTTGCTGACTACTAGCTACCAATTACTGATTACTAACGAATGCCTTTTCCGGTGCTGAGTAGAACTGTTCCGTTTCGGTTGACCCGGATAGAGCCACTGTAGACGACTGGCCGCTGGCTATGGCTTGAGCTACTTCGTCGAAGTAGCCGGTGCCTACAAATCTCTGGTGACGCACGGCGCCGTATCCGGCAGATTCCGCCAGTTCGAACTCTTTTTCCTGCAGACGCGCATACGCGGTCATGCCCTGGGTGGCATAGTCGTGCGCCAGCTCAAACATGGTGAGATTGAGTGCATGGAATCCGGCCAGGGTCACGAACTGGAACTTGTAGCCCATGTCGCCGAGTTCACGCTGGAAGCGGGCGATGGAGGCTGGGTCCAACTTGCGCGTCCAGCGGAATGATGGTGAGCAGTTGTAAGCCAGCAGCTTGCCGGGGAACTTGGCGTGAATGCCTTCAGCAAAGCGCCGCGCCTCGTCGATATCGGGCTCGGAAGTTTCGCACCACAACATGTCGACGTAAGGAGCATAGATCAGGCCGCGGGCAAGGGCTGCCTCCAGGCCCCCTTTGTAGCCGAGGAAGCCGTCATTGGTACGCTCGCCGCTCAGGAACTCAACATCGCGAATGTCGCTGTCCGTAGTCAGCAGCTTGGCGCTGTTGGCGTCCGTTCGTGCGATCAGCACGGTGGGGACGCCGCAGATGTCGGCTGCCAGGCGAGCGGCCACCAGCTTCTGCACAAACTCCTGCGCCGGTACCAGAACTTTGCCGCCCAGGTGGCCGCATTTTTTGGCCGAGGCCAGTTGGTCTTCGAAATGGACTCCACCGGCGCCGGCTTCAATCATGGACTTCATCAGTTCAAAGGCATTCAGCGAGCCGCCAAATCCTGCTTCGGCATCGGCGACGATGGGAGCGAACCAATGAACGCCGTTTTTGCCTTCTGAGTGGTGGATCTGGTCGGCGCGAAGCAAAGCGTTATTCATGGCGCGTACCAGGACGGGAACGCTGTTGCTGGGATAGAGGCTTTGGTCGGGATACATCTGTCCGGCCAGGTTGGCATCGCCCGCCACCTGCCAGCCACTCATATAAATGGCCTTGAGTCCCGCCTGGACCTGTTGAATGGCCTGGTTACCGGTCATAGCTCCGAGTGTGGGGACAAATGCTTCGGTGTGCAGGAGATCCCACAGCCGCTCGGCTCCCAGCCGGGCCAGGGAATGCTCGATGTGAATGCTGCCGCGCAGACGCACTACGTCTTTTGCGGAATAGGGCCGGGTTACCCCTTCCCAGCGAGGGTCGCCGGCCCACATGGTCTCAAGTTGTTTTTCGTTGAGTTGCTGCACGATTTAAGCCTCCAGAGATTATTAGTGCTTACATCAGCCACGCGACATCATTGGATGTGGAGTAGACTATGTGCATCAAACTAGGTAGTCCGATTCGGACGACTTGGACAAAAAGGACAGGAAGGCAAAACCAGGGGCCAACCCTTTAGTAGCCGCGAAGGAACGCGACTACACGCAAATGAAGAAAAATAACGATATTTCAGACTCTCTTTTGCAGGAGATGAAAGAGAACGTCGCTTCCCGGCGGGTCAGCCAGGGCATTGCTTTGCTGGATGCAGATGCGCACCTGTTCGCTGCTCTGGACCCGGAGCAGAAGAATGCCGCAGCCTTTGTCGGCTATGTCGCGCAGTGGGTAGATATGGGTTATCGCGAGCCTGCGCTGGTGGAAGATCTGCTGAAGCGCTTCCCCCAACCTGTACGCGCTCGCCTGCCGGTCCGCGACTACCTGCACCTGCGCTCGGCGGAGGGATTGCTGGCGCTTCTGCACGACGAACCGGACAAGGCTCTCCTGCACTTCGATCTGGTGCTCTCCATGCAGGAAGAAATTGAAGACAAGGAACTGGTGGCCATCACCGAGTTCTGGAATGCACGCTGCCATCGCAAAAAAGGAGAGTACGACAAGGCTATCCAGCACGCAGCCTGCGGCCGCGACCTGGCCATGAAACTGGGATTCGAGAAGATGGCCGCGGTTATGCGCGTGCTGGAAAGCTGGCTGCACTTCCAGAAGGGGCATTCTCGGGAGGCAAGCAGGATTCTGGATCAGGCCGAACAGGTTCTGCGCCATACGGATGATGACATTACCCTAGGCAATATCTACTCCGCGCATGGCCGAATGATTCGACGTCAGGGACGCTACACCGATGCGCTCAAGTTCTTCAGTAAGGCAATTGAAGTATTTGAGAGGCGCAATCCACAGCACCGCAATCTGGCCCGCTCGCTGGTCAACATCGCCTATGTCCAGCGGCTGATCGCCAGGAACATCAGCAAACAAATGGACGTTGAGGCGGCGCACCGTCGCAAGAGCGGTGATGGTGGGGCCGCCAAAGGGAAAAAACAGGCGCAGCGGGAAGCCTATGAAGGCCATCGCGCCCAGGCCTTTGCCAACCTTGACCAGGCGGAAAAAATCTATCGCCATCACAATCACCACCACGGAATCGGCAGCGTGTATGAAAATCGAGGCTTGCTGTATCTGGATAGCGGCGAACTGGACCAGGCCGGCGCGCAAGCCGCGCAGGCCTTCCTTCTGGCCAGGGAAGAAAATGATGCCATCCTGATGGCGCGGACCCGCCTGCTCCAGTGCAGCATCGAGAATGCAAAGATAGAAGAGGAGATCGAAGGCAGCGAAGAGTCCTGGGAGCACTCGCAATCAGCGCGAGAATATTCACGGGACGCGGTGGAGGCGGCAAAGCACACGCAAAATCAGCGTCTGCTGGCGCGGGCCTACATCTGGCGGGGCCTCACCTCCTGCAATCCATTCTTCAATGACCTGGAGGATGCGAAACACTGCTGCGATGCGGCCACCTCCTTCCTCCGCTCGATTGACTTTGACGACCTGGGCGAAGCGCTGCAGACCCTCAAGCAGAAAGTGGCGCCCAGGGGCAGTGTTGATCCCATGCTCCGCGCCTGGACCCAGGGTGTTACCGGCGAAAAGACCTTTCAACAGATGACCGAACAATTTGCCGAGCTGGTGATTCCACGAGTCTGGGAAAAAGAAGGGAAGAAAGTGCAGCGCGTTGCCCGGCGCCTCTCCATTTCGCCTAAGAAAGTGCGGCGGATTTTGAATCGGCTGGGGAAATTGAAAAGGGCCAGCCGCTGAAAAAGCCCTCCGGCCAACAAAAACCTCAAAATATTATAAAAACCGCTCCCGCTACGGCTGCCGCTACGCAGATTTCTTTTATTTTTCAATCATTTACAAAGAATGTAGCGGCGAAACCACCATTTTTTCTAGGGTCTACCGTATGGTAAACAGCGCCGGTAGCCCGCAAAGGAAAAATACGGTGCCTGATGTCCGGTTACACCAAGGGCCATGCCGTCCATGCTTTTAGCCGCTCGCATTCCGGCAGAGCGTCAGGAGCGCGCGTTCAATTTTTTAATCACGCGCCATCACCCATGACAGCGATTGGGTCAGCGGGGCATGTTATTCTCATAAAAATGGCTAAGTATCTTGTCACAGGAGCTGGGGGGTTCATTGGCTCCAATATAGTCCACCATCTGGTTGCGCGCGGGGAAGAGGTGCGCGGACTGGACAATCTTTCCCACAGCCGCTACGAGAACTATGCCGGGATTCTGGATAAGTTCGATTTTCGTGAGGCCGATGTTACTGACCTGAATGCAATGCGTTCTGCCTGTGAAGGTATGGATTTTGTATTGCATCAGGGCGCGGTAGGTTCGGTGCCGCGTTCCATTGACGATCCAATCGGCACGAACCATTCCAACGTAGCCGGCACGCTTACAGTCTTTCAGGCTGCACGGGAGAAGGGAGTCAAGCGTGTTGTTTACGCCAGCTCATCCTCGGTTTACGGTGACACTCCCACGTTGCCCAAGCGGGAAAGCATGCCCGCTGAACCTATCTCTCCTTATGCGGTTTCGAAATATGCGGGCGAGCTGTACGCTCAGACCTTTTCCAGGCTGATGCAATTGGAGACGGTGAGCCTGCGTTACTTCAATGTCTTTGGTCCGCGGCAGCATCCCAGTTCTGAGTATGCTGCGGTGATCCCTAAGTTTGTCCGGCAAATGCTGGATGGAGAGCAGCCCACAATCTTTGGCAATGGCATGCAGACACGGGATTTTACCTTCATCGAAAATGTGATTTCCATCAACCTGCTTGCCTGCCATGCGCCCGCAGAAAAGGTGAGCGGACGCGTGTTCAACGTTGCTACGGGAAAAAGTTTCAGCCTCAATGAGCTTTACGCGATGCTTCAGGAACTCATCGGCTTTTCCAAGCCTGCCTTGTACGCTCCTGCGAGAGCGGGTGATGTCCACGATTCGCTGGCGGACATTACTCCGGCCGAGACGGCCATGGGCTACAAGACCCTGGTGGAGTTCAGGGAGGGTTTGCAGAGAACCGTAGATTGGTATCGGACGGAAGCTGTCGGGTCATCGGGTCGCCAGGCCGCCGGGTCATCCGTCGTCTAACGCAGGCGCTATGCTATCAATCCGGGAACTCACAACCATCCAGAAGGCGAATGCAACCAAGACATGCAGAGTGGCACAGATCATACTCGTAGCTGGGCCGGACGGGCGTCCGGGGAAGTAAAAATGATTCGTCCTAAAATTGTTTTTTTGGCTATTTTGCTGCTTTGCGCTGCGCTGGCATGGCCTCAAGGTGGCCGTACGATACAAGGCACAGTCCACGATCCGCAAGGATATGGGGTGACCGGCGCCCACATCACGTTGCACGGGGCCGGGTATGAGCATGCAACCACCAGCGGCTCAGATGGCGTGTTCCAGATCGAAGGAGTTCCTCGCGCACGACTAATCCTGTTTGTGGATGCGCCGGGATTCTCTTATTTCACTGCGTCTCTGGCTGCTGATAGTGACCGAGTCGACGTTCTGCTGCGGCCGGCATCAATTTCCCAGGAGATCAATGTCACTGCCAACCGTGTGAATACGCCTCTGGATGAGACGGCGGAAAGTGTGGAAGTGCTATCGCGTCAGGAGATGCAGAGCGCCGCAACCGAAGCCGTCGACCAGGTGCTGCGGCAGGCGCCAGGTTTTACTTTGTTCCGGCGCTCGGACAGCCGTACTGCGAACCCCACCTCCCAGGGTGCATCCTTGCGCGGCATTGGCGGCAACGGCGCGAGCAGGGCAGTAGTTCTCTTCGATGACATTCCTCTCAATGATCCATTCGGCGGCTGGGTGTATTGGGGAAGGATCCCGCGTGAAGACGTGAGCTCCATAGAAGTGTTGCGCGGTGGCGGTTCCAGTTTGTACGGCAGTGATGCCTTGAGCGGCGTGTTGAACGTGACGCCGCAAAGAACTCCCGGCAACCTGATCTCTGCCGAACTCTCAGCGGGATCGGAGTCCACGTCTGATGCGTCTGTGGCCACTTCCTGGTTATTCAAGTCGTGGACGCTGGCAACTTCGGGCGAGTTCTTTCGTACCCAGGGATATATTTTGGTCCCATCGGACCAGCGTGGGGCTGTGGACACGCCAGCCAACTCTTATCACGGCACCGGGTTTTTGACCGTGAGACGCAAATTGAATGTGGGAGATTTTTTCCTGAGCGGTGATTTCTACGATGAAGCCCGCAACAATGGAACTCCACTCACCACCAATGACACCCAGATTGCGCAACTGAGTGGAGGCCTGAACCTGTTGACTCCTCTGGCCAGCATTGAGCTGCGGGGTTATGGCTCCGGACAGAGTTACAACCAGACGTTTTCCTCGGTTGCCCTTGATCGCAATAGTGAAGCCTTGACCCGTGGCCAGCACGTTCCTGCACAACAGGTCGGCGGCAGCATGACTTTTTCCCGGCAGGCAGGGCCCCGTAATCTCCTGGTTGGTGGCCTGGATGACCGCTTCGTGCGAGGTTTCAGCAACGAGACGGCTTTCTCTGCGTCGCTGGCCACGTCCCTGGTGGATTCGGGAGGCCGTCAGCAGCGTTTTGGGGCTTTTCTCCAGGATTCCCTCCGCCTCCATCCTCGTTTGCTGTTCACGCTTGGCGGGCGCTACGACAATTGGGACAACTATCAGGCGCATACCAGCACCACGCCTCTGGTAGCTTCAGTTAAGCGCAGCTTCACTGCGTTCCCTGATCAGAGCGACCACGTTTTTAGTCCCCGGGCTGCCCTGTTGTTCCGCGCCGGCAATCGCATTACCCTCACTGCTTCTGCCTACCGTTCCTTCCGTGCGCCTACGCTCAATGAACTCTATCGCTCGTTCCGTCTGGGGAACGTTCTCACTCTGGCTAATGCCCAACTCCAGGCGGAACACCTGACAGGAGCGGAAGCAGGGGCGAACTTTTTTCTGGGTGGCACACGTGTTCATACTGCGTTCTTCTGGATGCAGGTCTCTGACCCGGTTGCGAATGTGACGCTGACTACCACACCGGCCCTCATCACGCGTGAGCGGGAAAACCTGGGTCAAACGCGTTCGCGGGGCGTCGAGGCAGACGTGAGCTGGCGCTTTCACCGGCTGGACGTAATCGCCGGATATCAGTTTGTGGATGCTGCGGTGACCAGCTTCTCTGCCAATCCGGTGCTCGTGGGCCTGGAAGTACCGCAGGTGGCGCCTCATCAATTCACGCTCCAGACCCGCTACAGCATTTCCGGCGACTGGACGTTTGCGACGCAAGCCAGGGCTTCGAGCCATCAGTTTGATGACGATCTGAATCAATTTTCACTTGATTCGTTTTTCCAACTCGACGCATACGTCTCCAAGCGGCTGCGCTCCGGAATAGACGTATTTGCGGCGGTCGAGAACCTGTTCGATTCGCGGATCCAGGTTGCTAAGACTCCCACCTTGAACGTGGGACCGCCGATCTTCGCTCGTGCCGGCGTGAAGCTCCACTGGGAGTGAGCCATGCCTTCTTAGTTTGCCTCTGGAGCGAAGCGGCAGGTCCCTGCTAACCTCGTCAGTCGCATTGGCCCGCGTTTTTGAAAAGGGTTAGGGTGTATCTCGGCAACTTCACACTTGGAGCTTGCATCAACTCCAATTAGTCCTGCCGCCGCAATTAAAAAAAGGAATGCACAAAATGAAAACCCTGGCAGCTCTATTCGTAATAGGAACTTTGGCATGGGCCCAGACGTCAAAACCTCAAATGGCCACGCGGCCGGCAGATGCAAACGTAACCGAGCAGCGGATCGCCAGGGAAGTGCGGCACGAATTGCTCATGTTGCCTTACTACTCCCTGTTCGACGACTTGGAATACAAGGTGGACGGAGACACAGTCACGTTGGTGGGAGCGGTGGTAACCCCAGGCACGAAGTCGGATGCTGAAGCCGTGGTGAAAAAGATTGAAGGCGTGGACAAAGTCATCAACCAAATCAAGGTACTGCCACCATCTTCCATGGACGATCAAATCCGGCGGCGTGAAGCCCGCGCAATCTTTGGTGTTGATGGTTTGTCCAAATACTCCTGGTCAGCGGTGCCTCCTATTCACATCATTGTTGATAGCGGAAGAGTCACTCTGAAGGGTGTGGTCGATAACCCGACGGACAAGAACACGGCCAATATCGCGGCTAATGGAGTTCCGGGTGTTTTCTCCGTGACCAATGACCTTCAGGTGGTTGGAAACTCTAAGTAGCCAGCTAAATTATGGGTTGTCCGGATCAGTGTGGTTTTGAGTCGTACCGGAATGTCGGCGGCACCGTGTTATACTGCCTCCGCGTCGACATCAGAAACAGATCGGCGTAGACCATTTCTTCGAGTCAAGGAGGGACCATGTCGAACCCAAACGACGACAGAGTGCTGAGCCGCAAGGGCGCGCGGGAGTTGAGTCCGCAGGAACTGGAATGCGTGAGCGGCTCGTTCCAACGCAGCAATCTCCCGGTGTGCAGTTTCAATCCATTAACCTGCCAGTTGGACGGCCCTTTTCCGTGCAAGCCTCCCGAGGTCAACTGCATCGGGTAGCCAATTCCCTGTAAATTGCCGACGGCCACTCAGACCGCACCCGCGGGAAAGAGTGGCCATTTTCGCGTTTTTTGGTAAGGGTCCAGCCGCTTTACTGAAACACGTATACCGGTGGTAGACTTCCGGTATGCCTGCTAAGAAGAAAATCACCAGGAAGAAACCGTCGAAGACCACTCCCCGAAAGAGTACAGCCAGGAAGAAACCGGCTTTGAAAAAGGCGGCTGCGCAAAAACAGTCGTCGAAAAAGAAACCGGCCCCGAAGAAGGTAACAGCCAAAAAGAAGACCATGGCCAGCGGGAAAACAGCTATAAACAGGACTGCAACCGCGCCGACCAGACAGGTTCGCGAAAAAAGCTTTCCCGTAGGCAGACCGTCATCACGCCGAGGGCTCGGATCAGATGTCGGCGGACAATCAGGAGACCTTCAGGGATTGTCCCGGCGCAGAGGCCCGGATTCAGAGAGTGTTGAAGAATTGCTGGAGGAAGGAAACTCATTTGAGGCCGACGCCGTGAGCGGTGTGGAAGCTGCGGACAACGCGGATGAGCAACCAGTTCGAACGCATGAGGTTTCTGAGGACGATATTCCTGGAGAATATCTGGACAAGGACAGCTAAATCTTAAGCCGCGGTCCGGCGGGCTGCGGCGATGGCGCTGCGGACGATCTCCTGCGCCTCCTTCTGAATCCGGTGGAGATGGTCATTCCCGCGAAAACTTTCGGCGTAGATTTTATAAATCTCCTCCGTGCCTGATGGCCGGGCGGCGAACCATCCGCCTTCCGCAATTACCTTGACCCCTCCAATGGGCGCCCCATCTCCCGGCGCTGTGGTGAGGATTTGCTCAATTCGTTCTCCGGCAAGTTCGGAGATCTGCAGGTGTTCCGGCGAAAGTTTTTCCAGAGCGGCCTTGTCCTCCAATTTGACAGGCGCGTCAATCCGTTCATAAACCGGGTCGCCCAGTTCGCGCGTGAGTTCCCGATAAAGTTCACCGGGATCGCGTTGCGACCGGGCGGTGATTTCGGCCGAGAGCAAGGCGGCGATCATGCCATCTTTGTCCGTGGTCCAAACCGTTCCGTCCTTGCGCAAGAATGTGGCTCCGGCGCTCTCTTCGCCGCAAAAACCCAGCCATCCCTCCAGCAGGCCTTTGACGAACCATTTGAAGCCCACGGGAACTTCATGCAGCTTCTTGCCCAGCCTGGCCGCAACGCGATCGATGATGCTGCTGCTGACCAGCGTCTTGCCAATTGCGGTGCCAGGAGCCCACTGCGTTCGATTGGAAAAAAGGTGGTGAACGCAAACCGCAAGATAGTGATTGGGCGGCAAAAGGCCGGTGCTTTTGGTCACAATGCCGTGGCGATCGTGGTCAGGATCGCAGGCGAATGCCACATCAAATTTGTCTTTGAGCCCAACCAGCGCCCGCATGGCGTAAGCAGAGGAGGGGTCCATGCGGATTTTTCCGTCCCAATCGAGCGTCATGAAACGAAATGCGGGATCCACCCCGGCGTTCACCACGGTAAGGTCGAGCCGGTAGTGTTCAGCGATTCGCTGCCAGTAGTGAACTCCAGCGCCGCCCATGGGATCGACGCCCAGTTTCAGGCCCGCGCCCCGGATCGCATCCATGTCCAGAACATTTTCCAGATCGCTGACGTACCCACCGGCGTAATCGTGTTTGTGCGTTGTAGATGATCGCAACGCTTGCTCGATTGAGACGCGTTTGACCCGGCGCAGACCATTTGCGAGATATTCATTTGCCTTTGTCTCAATCCAACTCGTTGCTTCCTTGTCTGCCGGCCCGCCATTCGACGAATTGTATTTGAATCCACCATCCTCCGGAGGATTGTGGGAAGGCGTAATCACGATTCCGTCGGCAAGCGTTGATTTTTTGCCATGGTTGTAAGTGAGGATGGCGTGTGAAAGTGCGGGAGTAGGGGTGTACTCCTCGTTGTCGGCGATCATCACCTCCACTTTGTTCGCTGCCAGGACCTCCAGAGCGCTGGCATAAGCCGGCTCAGAGAGTGCATGGGTATCTTTTCCCAGAAATAGGGGTCCGCGAATTTTTGCCTGCTTGCGATAGCCGCAAATGGCTTGAGTGGTTGCCAGAATGTGCGCCTCATTGAAGCTCCTATGGAAAGCAGACCCGCGGTGACCGGACGTACCAAAGCGGACGCGCTCCTGGGGAACAGCAGGATCGGGGTGTTGCGCGTAATAAGCGGTCAGCAGCTTCGGTATGTCTACCAGCCTGGAAGCCTCCGGAACTGTTCCCGCCAAAGGGTCTATTTTCATTGATCTGTCCTTGTCACGCTTCCGCCAGGGTGCGGTGCACAAGATGCACCGAAATTGCTCCTTCGCCCACTGCCGAGGCAACGCGCTTTACATTCCCTGATCGAACATCACCCACGGCAAACACGCCAGGCAGGCTGGTCTCCAGCATCAGAGGAGCGCGGGTAAGCGGCCAATTGGAAGACGCGAGGGGTACCGCAGCAAGTTCCAGGTCGCGTCCCGTAAGGATGAAACCTTTGTCATCCAGCGCGAGGCAACCGTGCAGCCACTCGGTCCGAGGTGATGCTCCAGCCATAATGAAAACATGATGAACCTCATGGTCTGAGCTTTGTCCGGTAACCTTGTCCTTCCAGGTGACGGATTGTAGTTCCGCTTCACCACAAAGACCCACGATTTCAGTGTTGGTGTGCAGTTCGATTGCCGGATTCTCCAAAATTCGCTGGATCAAATAACGGGACATCGTATCCGCCAGTCCATCCGAACGCACCAGCATATGGACCTTGCGCGCTGTTTGCGACAAGAACACCGCTGCCTGGCCGGCGGAATTCCCGCCGCCCACGACGATCACGTCTTCATTGTTGCAAAATTGCGATTCAATGTATGTTGCGCCATAGTAGACGCCCTGGCCTTCAAATTTTTTGAGGTTGTCGATGGGCGGTTTGTTGTACTGGGCCCCGGTTGCAATGATGATGGTTTTTGTCGAGAGCACATTGCCATCGTCCAATACAATTTGGTAGGGACGGCGCTCGCAGTTCAGTTTTACTACGCTGTGCGCCACCATCATCTTCGCCCCAAACTTCTGCGCTTGACTGATCGCGCGGGATGCGAGCTCCTGTCCGGAAACTCCCGTTGGAAAACCCAGGTAGTTTTCGATCTTGGAACTCGATCCTGCTTGACCTCCAGGGGCCTCGGTTTCGATCATCAGAGCATTCAGTCCTTCTGAAGCAGCATATACTGCCGCTGCCAGTCCGGAAGGTCCGGCCCCCACGATGATCAAATCGCGCACCTGAGCATTGTCGATGTTGCTGTTCAGTCCCAGGCAGTCTGCGAGTTTCTGAATCGAGGGATTACGCAGAACGTTGCGCTCTTCACAGATCACAACTGGAATCTCGTCCAGTTTGACCTTGAAACGGTCCAGAAGTTCCTGTGACATCTTGTCCGCATCGAGATCCACATAAATATAAGGATGCGCATTGCGGCCGAGGAACTCACGAAGGTGCAGCGTGGCGGCGGAATGGCGCGAGCCCAGCAGGACCATATTGCCCAGGTGGTTGGTGATGAGCGCCAGCCGCCGGAGGATGAACGCCCGCATGATGATCTCGCTGAGGTCAGCGTCCCGCGCTATCAGGGAGCGTAAGCCATCTGAGCTGATCTCAAGGAACTCGCCCGCTTCCGTTACTCGCCCAAGCACCAGACATCGCTGCCCGGAAATCATGCTGAGTTCGCCCGTGAAGGAGCGGGGATCGTGCGTCGTTATCAGCCGCTCACCGGCAAGAGCCGGTTGTATGATCTCCATGCTGCCGGAGAGCAGGACAAAGAACGGCACAGCCATGTCGCCGGGCTTAAACAAAATGTCCCCGCCTTCGACCTTGCGCACCTGGCCATAAGGGCGGGCGCGTTCGATCTGTGCAGAGGTTAAGACCGGGAAAGTCTGAGTGTTCGCGTCCAGCATGCTGGGTATTGGGTAGGTAGACATAGTTTTCCCCATTGGTTCTGATCTGAACTAAAGGCGCCGCCTGACTTATGCTGCGCCCGCGGCAGGTGACGGCTCTTGCGCCTTGACCAACGGTACGTTGACCAGATGCTCACTCAAAAACCAGACTTGAAGCTCATTTGTGCGGAGCACTTCGCTGACTACCAGATCGTTGGTGCCGTCATCGCCAAGTGTGGACGCGCGGCGTGCCAGGACGCGGCTTTGACGGATAATGACCTGATGAGCATCCAGCAACCGTGACAATTGAACAGGAACTTCTTCGCGGCCGCGAGGAGGGCGCTCGATCTGGGTCGTCTCGGCAACATCCGCCGCCATCGCTATGCTGACGCCGCCCAGCAGTTGGATCCGCTCGGCAATCGAATCCACCAGCTCAACCTGTTCGTCAAAGTGCTTGTCGTAGAGCAGATGGAGTTGGTAGAACGTGGGCCCGGCAACCTGCCAGTGAGATTTCTTGTACAGGTCACGAAGCGTCATGGTATCGGCCAGCATCTGGTTCAATTGCTCCGTCATCTCCAGTCGTACTGGCTCCTCGAGTTCGAGAGGCAACAGGTGGTTTACAGTTCCGTAGCGCTGGATTTCACCAGCACGTTGATGAAGGCGGGGCTGGGCGCTGATCTTCTCAGTGGTGTGGGAATCATTTTGCTTTTTCGCCATTGCACGTCTCCTTATTCAACTCATAGATTGCTTTTATGCAGCCAGAGATTCATTTTGCTGAGGCCTTTTCCGACACCTTCGCTACTTCTTCAGGAACCCATAATCAGCACAACCTTGCCCGCCCCGCCTGCAGCTACACGGCCATAGGCCTGTGCCGCCTCAGCCAGCGGGTATCGCTCGCCAATGGCAGGCGGCTTGACGGCGCCGGACTCAAACAGCGGCGCAAGTTGATTCAGGATGGTGGCGCACTGTGAGGCATCCAGCTTTTGTGTATCCAATCCAAACAGCGCGAACTCACCTCGATAGAATGAGAAAATATCTAGATTGGACTCTCGCCCTCCAACCGCCGAATAGACAACCTGTCTTCCTCCTACGGCGAGCGAAGCCATGAGCGATCCAAAGATACTGCTGCCCACTCCATTCAACGCCAGGTTGGCTCCCCTGCCGGCGGTGGCTTCTCGCACTACAGACTCCAGGTCTTCCTGGTTCGATTGGGCGATTGCCTTGGCGCCCTCCGATTCAAGTATGCGGCTGTCGCCGGCCTGCTTGATCAGGGCGATGACGCGTGCGCCCCGGGCGTGCGCCAACTGCATGGCCGCTTGTCCTACCGCTCCTGCTGCGCCGGAAATAATCACCCACTCTCCTTCTTTCACCTGGCCAAGACTCACTAACGCCGAAAAAGCTGTGATGAACGGAACTCCGACGGTAGCGGCCTGCTCCGTCGAGAGGTTTCCCGGTCGGCGGGTCACGGCTTGCTTTGGGAGAGCCAGGTATTCCGCGTGGGTGCCGTCGCGTGTGATCCCCAGGTCACCGCCCGTACCCCAGACGTTGTTTCCCACGAGTTCTGCCGGGCCGTCAACCACCGTGCCTGAAAAATCCCGGCCAACGATGCGTGGAAGTACCGCGTGCGGAAAGCGTCCCTGCACGCTTCCCAGATCGCTCGGGTTAATGCCCGCTGCATCCACTCTCACCAGCACTTCACCGGGTTTGATCGATGGCGCCGGCGTCTCGCTAACCTTGAGATCATCGATGGCGCCATGTTTCTGGATGTAAACTGCCTTCATGCCGCGACCCGGCTTTCTTTCCCGAAGTATGGTACAGCATTTTGTCACTTGAGCCGTCTGCGGGCATCTGCGCCCAAAGGGCGAAATCCTGAGCCAAGCCGAAGGATCTTACCCATTTACCAAATTCTGAAACCTATCGGCCTGGTTGCACATCCAAGAGTGCTGAAGGTTTTGCTCCCACCCGGGTATCCGGCTTCCAGCATCGGTCGGGAGCTCCTGCGTATCCTGACAGTATCTTCAAACGAGCGTTCTTGCTGTGGACGCGATTTCAGCCGAGGAAGTTATGATCGACCCGGAGTTGACTCTTCAACCCGCGCTTGATGCTATCGAGAAATCGGAAGCTGAACATTGGCACATCGTGGATGCCATTCCCAATCTCATCACTGTGCTCTCGCCTGATGGAAAAACCCTGTACGCGAACCAAGCGGTGTTGGAGTACACCGGCCTCGCCATGGCAGAGGTAATGGCGCCGGACTTTCGTGAACGGGTCTTTCATCCGGAAGATGTAGAGAGGCTGCGCAAGGAGCGGCAGAAGGCGCTGGCCCGCGGAGTTCCATTTGAGAACGAACAGCGGGCCCGGCATAAAGACGGGAGTTACCGCTGGTTGCTTGTCCACTATAAGCCATTGCGGGATGAACAAGGCCGAATTGTTCGCTGGTATGCGACCGGAACCGACATTGAGGACCGCAAGCAGGCGGAAGAGAGGATGAGCAACGAAAATCTGGCGCTGCGCGAAGAAATCGATCGCTCTTCGATGTTCGAGGAAATCGTGGGGTCCTCAGGGCCGCTGCGCCGCGTACTTTCGGAAGTGGGGAAAGTAGCGCGCGTGGATTCCACGGTGCTCATTCTCGGTGAAACGGGAACTGGAAAAGAACTGATTGCGCGCGCCATTCATAGACAGTCACGCCGCTCCATGCGGGCCTTTATTCGCGTGAATTGCGCCGCCATCCCTTCTTCGTTGATCGCTTCTGAACTCTTCGGACACGAGAAAGGCGCATTCACGGGAGCACTGCAACGGCGTCCAGGCCGTTTTGAAGCAGCCAATGGTGGAACCATCTTCCTGGACGAAATTGGCGAACTCCCGGCAGAGACCCAGCTCGCCCTGTTGCGGGTGCTGCAGGAGCGGGAATTTGAACGCATTGGGAGCAACCAGCCGATCTCCGTGGACGTGCGAGTGCTCACTGCCACGAACCGCGACCTGAAGGCGGCTGTGGCCGCGGGCACATTCCGGGCCGACCTCTTCTACAGGCTGAATGTCTTCCCCATTCAAATGCCCTCGCTGCGCGAACGAGTGGATGATATTCCTTTGTTGGTGGAATACTTCATTGAGCGCTATGCCAAAAAATCCGGAAAGAAGATCAGAAATATCAAGAAGAAGACGTTGGAACTGTTTCAGGCCTATGATTGGCCGGGAAATATTCGTGAACTGCAGAATGTGATCGAGCGGGCCGTCATACTGTGCGATGGGGAAACGTTCTCGGTTGACGAAACCTGGCTGAAGCCAGAGTCCAGCCAGCCGCCTAAGTTAGTCGTCTTTGCTGCCGGTACTCTGGTCGAGCGCGACAGAGAGTTTATCCGGAGCGAAAAGGGAATCATAGAAGCGGCATTGGCGAAGTGCCAGGGGAGGATTTCCGGCCCGGCAGGTGCGGCCGCCAGGCTGGGGGTTCCGCGCCAGACTCTTGACTCAAAAATTAAAGCGCTGCAAATTAACAAACATCGATTCAAGTTTACGGGGAGTCAATAAACTTGCGAATCAAGTTGACTGTATAGGCGGGCCGCTCTTCCATTAACCAATGTCCGGAGCCTGGGACAATCGCCTCTTGAACATTTGTCGCTACGTTGCGCATGATCACGGCCTGCAACGGACCGAATGACTTCTCTCCGCCGACAGCGAGTACGGGCATAGTCAGCTTGACCTGCTCGAAGATTTTATTGTCCGCCGCATCCTGAGAAAACGCGGTGAATTGGGCGAATCCAGCCCGCATTCCCCTGGCTGCGCATAGGTGGCCGCAGAGGAGGAATTAACCAGGCCTGGGACCGTCACCCTGCCGCTGCTGGCAGATTCCGCAACGAAAAACGCATCTGCAACGGATTCTGCAACGACTTTTCCCTTTAATCCTGAATCACATGCGCAGAATGTGCGGATCCGGCCCCATTTGAGAGGCGTTGTGAATGGCCCATCGTTTGCACTGCAACAGTCTGGAAGTGTCAACCGAAAGTATTCGGGAGCAAAGGGAGAGAAAACAAGTGGCGAAAATGAAAGCAGTGCAAGTGCCCAAGGCAGGAGCAGACTTCGAAATTGTTGAGCGCGAGATTCCTCAGCCCGGACCGGGACACGTGAGGATTCGCGTGCAGGCATGTGGTGTATGTCACAGCGATGTGATCACCAAGGAGGGTATCTTCCCCAACATTACGTACCCTCGCGTTCCGGGACACGAAGTGGCCGGCGTGATTGATGAGGTGGGGACAGCTGTTACGCAGTGGAAGAAAGGACAGCGCGTGGGCGTCGGCTGGCACGGCGGACAGGATGGCACATGCCTGGCTTGCAGGCGCGGCGATTTTGCCAACTGCGCGAACCTGAAGATTTGCGGTATCAGCTACGACGGTGGCTACCAGGAATACATGGTGGCGCCGGTGGAAGCGCTGGCGGAGATGCCGGAATCCTGGGATACAGCAGAAGCCGCGCCATTGATGTGCGCGGGCATCACCACGTTCAATGCGTTGCGTCACAGTGGCGCGCTGCCAAGCGATTTGGTTGCGGTCCAGGGAATCGGCGGGCTTGGCCACCTCGGAATTCAATTCGCAAATAAGTTCGGCTATCGCGTTGCGGCGGTGGGGCGCGGGCCGGAGAACGCTGCGCTGGCGAAAAAGCTCGGCGCGCACGCCTACATTGATAGCAGCGCTGCCGACGCCGCGTCCGAGCTGCAGAAACTCGGCGGAGCGCGCGTGATTCTGGCCACCGCGCCAAACGCGAAAGCCATGTCCTCACTGGTCGCCGGCTTGGGAAGTAATGGAAGGATGATGGTAGTGGGTGCGCCGTCCGAACCTATGGAAGTGCCGGCGGCGGCACTGATCTTCGGGCGGCGGAGCCTTCAAGGCTGGCCCTCCGGAATCCCCACGGATTCAGAGGACACGCTGCGCTTCGCGGAGATGACTGGCGTCCGGCCCATGATCGAAAAGTACCCGCTCGCAAAAGCCGCGGAGGCCTACGCCCGCATGATGAGCGGGAAAGCGGAATTCCGCGTTGTCCTTACCATGTGACTGCTTCGAGAACAGAAAGTTAATGTAAATGTCATGCCAAGTCTTCAGCAATTGCTGAGAGTTCAGCAGTCACAGACGAGAGTAACTATCTGTGATTGAGCGAGTTGTGAATGGCCCGCTTCTTGCACTCTAGCTGACAAGACGGATTGAAAATGACGTTCAAGCTTGAGAAGGATTGGGAAGGGTCCAACACCGTGATTCGGCTGATCGGTCGAATTCGTTCCGAGCATCTTGAGGAATTGAAGACCCAAATGGGAGAAGGCAGGCCAACCATTGTGCTGGATCTGGACGAAGTAACGCTTGTGGATGTGGATGTCATCCGCTTCTTGAGAACCTCCGAGGGAAAAGGCATCGAACTCCGTCGTTGCCCACCCTACATCCGGGAGTGGATCTTCAGGGAACAGAAGAGCAGTGAACAATAATTAGCAGTCAGCAATCAGCGGGGTCGCTGCGCTGAGAGCGCAGTTCATAAAAGCCACTGACTGCTTTCCGGCATTTTGGTTGTGTACGCAATCGGGTCATCGGGTCCCTTCGGCTACGCAAGCTCGCCTCGAGGGCCGGCTCGGTGCATCGGGTCATCGGAAGACAGCCCAATGCTTCGCTACGTTAAGCGCCCACTGATTCCAAACAGTTTGGCGAGCAATTAGTGGAGAGAGAGAAAGGAAAGGCCATGCGGACGCATCGGCAATCTCGAAAGCACACACTCAAATCCTCTGTTGACCGGAACGCCTGCAACGGTTCCGGAAGTTGCGGCGGAGCGAATTTCCGCGCCATGTTTTTTATTTTTGGTTTTATTGCTTGCCTTATATCAACGCAGGGATGTAGCAGTAAGGGCGTGTCAGCATCGGCCTCCGCTCCGCCGCCGAGTGTCCAGGTGGCGGAAGTCATCCAGAAAGACGTTCCGGTCTATCACGAATGGGTGGCGACACTGGATGGTTTTGTGAACGCCCAAATTCAGCCGCAGGTCTCCGGCTACCTCATCAAGCAGAACTACCAGGAAGGCGCTCTGGTAAGCAAGAACCAGATACTCTTCAAAATCGATCCCCGGCCCTTTGAAGCGGTGCTGGATCAGGCCAAAGCGCAGCTCGCGCAAGCGGAGGCGCAGCTCGGAAAGACGGAGCTGGATGTGCAGCGCGATACGCCGCTGGCCAGGGAACAGGCAATTGCGCAAAGCCAGCTCGATAACGATAAGCAAGCCTACTTAGCCGCCAAGGCCACCGTCCAGGCCGGAAGAGCTGCTGTGGAGCAGGCGGAATTGAATCTGGAATTCACCAACGTGCGCTCGCTGATTGATGGTTTTGCCGGAATCGCCAATGGCCAGGTGGGGAACCTGGTGGGTCCGCAAACTGTGCTCACCACAGTCTCTCAGCTCAATCCCATTAAAGCTTACTTTGTGGCGAGTGAGCAGCAATACCTGGCTTTCGTGAAACGAAATCCCACTGCCGCAGCCCGCGAAAAAACGGAGCGTCAGCTTGACTTGGAACTGGTGCTTGCTGATGGTTCCGTTTATCCGCGAAAGGGAAAATTCTACGCGGTTGATCGCCAGGTGGACATTCAGACAGGAGCGATTCGGCTGGCGGGCCTGTTCGCCAATCCGGACAGTGTTCTTCGTCCCGGTCAATATGGCCGTGTCCGCTTTGTCAGTTATGTAAGGCCGGGCGCGCTGCTTATTCCCCAGAAAGCTGTGGTGGAGCTGCAGGGAAACTATTTGATCGCAGTGGTGGGTAACGACAACAAAGTGACGATGAGAACAGTGAAGATGGGAGAACGTGCCGGCGCGCTGTGGATTGTTGAGGACGGGCTGAAGCCAGGAGAGCGGGTTGTGGTTGAGGGTGTGCAAAAGGTCAGAGATGGAGTAGTTGTCAAACCGACACTCGTAACCGTGTCAGCAGAGGGCAACTGACATGTCCAGGTTCTTTATCAATCGCCCCATTGTCGCCATGGTGATCTCCATTGTGATGGTGATCGTTGGAGCGGTCACCATCATCAGCCTGCCGGTCTCGCAATTTCCCAGCATAGCGCCTCCGGAGATCCAGTTACTGGCAACCTACGTTGGCGCCGACGCACAGACGCTGGAACAATCGGTCGCCACTCCTATCGAACAGCAAATGAGCGGAGTGGACAATGCGAATTATATGTACTCCGTGAACGCGACCGGCAACGGACAGACCACCCTGGTAGTGGATTTCGACGTCAAGACTGATCCCAACACCGACCTGATTCTTGTTCAGTCCAGGGAGACGCAGGCAGCCTCCCAGCTTCCGGTTGACGTTACCAATTTGGGAATCACAGTGCGCAAATCCGTCACCGCGCCGCTCATGCTGGTGGCGGTCTATTCACCCAAGAGCACCTACGACGCAAAGTTTCTGGCCAACTATGCCTACATCAACCTGGTTGATTCTGTCACGCGCTCACCCGGCATCGGTCAGGTGCAGGTGTTCGGAGCAGGCCAATACGCCATGCGGCTTTGGGTAAGGCCCGACCAGCTGGCCAAGCTGGCCATCACGGTTCCGGAGATTGTGAACGCCGTGCAGGCCCAGAATACCGTCAATCCCGCGGGACAAATCGGCGGCCAGCCTGTCCCGCCAGGGCAGCAGTTCACCTATGCTGTTCGTGCGCAGGGCCGGCTGGCTTCGCCCGAGGAGTTCGGCGAGATCGTGGTGCGCGAATCGCCCGCAGGCGGCGTAGTGCGATTAAAGGACGTTGCCCGGGTGGAATTAGGGGCACAGGATTACACCATTGCCGGGCGGTTGAATGGAAAGCCAAGCGCCATTATCGCCGTGTATCAGCTTCCCGGCTCTAACGCCGTGGATGCCGCCAATGGCGTGAAGAAACTGATGGAGGAAATGAAGAAGCGTTTCCCCACGGATGTTGATTACACCATCGCACTCGATACTACGCGGTCAGTAGTGGAGGGCATCCGAGAGATCGTGGTCACGTTGGGTATTGCCATTGTCCTTGTGATCCTGGTGGTCTATTTGTTCCTTCAGGGATGGCGCGCGACTTTAATTCCGCTGCTGGCAGTCCCCGTTTCGCTCATCGGCACGTTCATTTTCTTTCCCCTGTTCGGTTTTTCCGTTAATACAATTTCCCTTTTTGGCTTGGTACTGGCCATCGGTCTGGTCGTGGACGACGCCATTGTTGTGGTGGAGGCGGTGGAGCGCCACATTGAAGACGGCATGGCTCCCAAGGCTGCAGCGTTCAAGGCCATGGAGGAGATTTCCGGCCCTGTGGTGGGAATCGCCCTGGTGTTGTCGGCGGTTTTTGTGCCCACAGCTTTTATCCCGGGGATCACAGGAAGGTTGTATCAGCAGTTCGCGCTGACAATTGCGATTTCAGTTCTGCTTTCGGCATTCAACGCGCTCACGCTGAGTCCTGCGCTGGCTGCTCTGCTGCTGCGGCCGAGAAAAACCAGCAAGGGCCTGCTCAGAAAATTCTTTGATTGGTTCAATCGGGTGTTTACCCGGGCCACCAGCACCTATGTGAAGGTTTGTGGAATGCTGGTTCGCAGAGGCGCCCTGGCCGTGATCTTGCTGGTTGCCTTTGGCGTCGCGGCCGGTTTCCTGAGCAGCAAAGTGCCCTCCAGCTTTCTCCCCGATGAAGACCAGGGATATCTCTACGTCAACCTGCAACTCCCCAGCGCTGCTTCCAGTGAGCGTACAGACCACGTGGCGCAACAGATTGAGAACATTCTGGCGCACACTCCGGGAGTTGAATCGACTACCAGTGTTGTCGGCTTCAGTCTACTTAGCTTCACCCGCTCCACCTACAACGCCTTCTTCTTTGTAACGCTGAAACCATGGGGTGAGCGAGGGAGCAGGGCAGAACAGTTTCAAGAGATCAAGGCGCGATTGAATGGGCAACTCAGCCGGCTTCCGGAAGGCGTTGCATTCGACTTTTCACCGCCGGCCATTCCGGGCGTCGGCGCCTCCGGCGGATTTACTTTTGTGCTGGAGGACCGCGCGGCCAGGGAAATCCAGTTTCTGGCCTCGAACTTAAATACCTTCCTTACGGCGGCGCGCAAGCGTCCTGAGATCGCAAACATTAACACCACGTTTCTGGGCAGCGTTCCGCAGCAATTCATTGATGTTGATCGCGACAAAGTGATCAAGCAGGGTGTGGCGATTAACGACGTGTATCGCACCATCCAGGCCTTTATGGGTGGCCTGTTCATTAATTATTTCAATCGCTTCGGGCGGCAATGGCAAGTTTACATCGAAGCCGAGGGAGAATATCGGACCAACGCGGAGAACGTGGGCCAGTTTTATGTCAGGAACCAGAACGGCAGTATGGTGCCGCTCTCTGCACTAACCAGATTTGAATCGCGTCCGGGGCCCGAATTCACCATGCGATATAACCTCTTTCGTTCCGCGCAAATCAATGGCAGCGCGGCGCCTGGCTACAGCTCCAATCAAGCCATGGCCGCGCTGGAAGAGGTCTTTGCCCAGACCATGCCGCCGGAAATGGGCTATGACTACCTGGGCATTTCATTTCAGGAGAAGAAGGCCCAGGAAGGCGTGCCGCCGGCAGTAATCTTCGGTTTGTCGTTGCTGTTTGTGTTCTTGATTCTCGCGGCTCTCTACGAGAGTTGGAGCCTGCCGTTCACTGTCTTGTTGAGCACGCCGGTCGCTGTGTTTGGCGCTTTTGCGGTCTTATTGTTGCGGCGTTTGCTGGTGAGTGTGTTTTACCCGCCTTACATGGTGCAGATCGAAGCCGACATTTATTCCCAGATCGGGCTTGTCATGCTGATCGGACTGGCGGCGAAAAACGCGATCCTGATTGTCGAATTCGCGAAGGACGAGTACGAAAAGGGTAAATCCCTGGTGGATGCAGCACTGGAAGGAGCTCGGCTTCGTCTCCGGCCCATCCTGATGACCTCTTTTGCGTTTATCCTGGGCTGCGTGCCGCTGTGGATCGCCTCTGGCGCCGGCTCAGTAGCGCGGCAAATTATGGGCACCACGGTGATCGGCGGGATGCTGGCGGCAAGCGCGATCGGAATTTTCTTTGTCCCGGCAGTATTTGTCGTGGTGGAGAAGCTCTCCAAGGCTCGACCCGCCGAAACAAATCCCGCTGGTGTCTTACCTCTGCCTTCCCACAATCCACAATCAGGAGATGACTAAGATGAAGCTTGCTGTTCTTACTGTGGTCATCGCTCTTGTGTGCGGCTGTGCAGTCGGGCCCAATTACAAGCGACCCAAAGTTGAGACTCCACAGACCTATCGCGGGCTAACGCCGGAAGAAGCGGCCCAAAGCGACGTCAAGTCCTTTGCTGACGAGAAGTGGTGGGAAGTTTTTCAAGATGAGCAATTGAAAGAGCTGATCAAGACCGCGTTGGAACAGAATTACGATGTGCGCATTGCGGCAACGCGGATTCTTGAGGCGCAGGCGCGGCTCGGCATAACCCGTGCTGACCAGTTTCCTACGATTGTGGCTGGGGCAGGAACCAGCAATGCACGCTCAGCCCAACAGAGCTTCCTACCTGCGGTCGAGACAGACACTCATCGCGCTACGCTGGGCCTGGACTGGGACCTGGATTTTTGGGGAAGATTTCGCCGCGCTACGGAAGCCGCCCGCGCAAATCTTGTAGCCACGGAATGGGCGCGACGCGAGGTCATCACGGAGTTGATCGCGAACCTGACGGGAGCTTATTTCCGCCTGCGCGCTCTTGACCTGCAACTTGAGATTTCACAACGGACCCTGGGAACGCGCCAGAACTCGCTTCATTTGACGCAGGTGTTGGCTCAGGGCGGCGCCACTTCCTTGCTTGATGTTCGTCAGGCGGAGCAGCTCGTTTTTACCGCAGCTTCAGAGGTCCCGAGCCTGGAACAACAGATTGAACAGCAGGAGAATTTCATCAGCATTCTGCTGGGAAGAAATCCCGGCCCCGTCCCGCGTGGGAAAGCATTGACCGAACAAGAACATCCGCCGGCAGTTCCCGCCGGACTTCCATCTTCGCTGCTGGAGCGCCGAGCCGACGTGCGCCAGGTTGAGGCGCAACTGATCTCCGCTAATGCTCAAATCGGAGTAGCCAGGGCCGCTTACTTCCCTGACATCTCGCTCACGGGAACAGCCGGATTTCAAAGCTCGGCGCTGACCAGTTTGTTCACCGGCCCCGCCGGATTGTGGAACTTTGGCGCGAATCTCACGCAGCCGATCTTTACCGCAGGGAGACTGCGGTCCAATGTCCGGCTGGCGCAGGCCCAACAGCAGGAGGCCGTGCTTTTTTACCAGCAAACCATTCAGGGTGCTTTTCGCGATGTTTCTGACGCTCTGATTGCCTATCGCAAGACCCAGGAATTTCGCGTACAACAACAACTCCTGGTGGATTCCGCAAAAGATGCGACGCGGCTTTCCCAAATGCGCTATAAAGGTGGCGCTGCAAGCTATCTTGAGGTCCTCACCAACGACACCAATTATTTCTCTGCCGAATTGGGATTGGTTCAGGCCCAGCTCGATGAGCTGCTGGCATTTGTTCAGCTTTATAGAAGCTTGGGCGGCGGATGGGAGCAGTAGCCTCACGGATAAAAACTTAGTAATCGATTCTGTAGTTAGTCCGTTGAACACATGATGAGGTTTTGATTTTGACTTTCAAAATCACCAACTTACCAACTTACCCAATTACCAACTCCTCGGCAAAAACCAGGCCGTGTCTACCGCAACGAGAACAGAAATCTCGCTAGTCGCTGGCATAACGGCCTGAAAGGGATGGTGGAATATGGTCTTCGGCCTTTCGTTAGAAACATACACTTTGATCCACGTGGTGATCAGTTTGGTGGCAATCGTTGCAGGATTCATCGTCCTGTTCGGATTGCTCGCCGGAAAACGTCTCGATGGCTGGACAGCACTGTTTCTGGTGACTACCGTGTTGACCTGCGCGGGCGGATACGCCTTTCCTTTTCATAAACTCCTGCCGTCGCACATCATCGGCGCCATCTGTCTGGTGGTGCTGTTGATTGCGATGCTGGCCCGATACACTTTCCGTCTTGCCGGCGCCTGGCGTTGGCTTTACGTGATGAGCGCCACGCTTGCTCTCTACTTGAATGTTTTCGTCCTGGTATTTCAGGGCTTCCTGAAAGTGCCGGCCCTGAAGGCGGCAGCGCCCACTCAATCTGAGCCGCCATTCCTGGTGGCGCAGCTCACCGTGCTAGTGCTTTTCATCGTGCTCACCATTTTAGCGGTCAGAAAATTTCACGAGCCCGTCCGAGCTGCCGGGAGCAGGCGATGACACACGCTTGCACCCTCAGACTAAACCACTAACTCTGGTCGGCGCATTGCCGAACGAGTGAGGGTTCTCGATGCTGGCAGCAGCCGCTGTTCGCACAGAAGTAGAAGGAACTACGCATGTCTCTCCGGCCTGTTAAACGAATCATCTCTTCCAAGCCGACTCTGGAAGGCGCTGGGGTGCACCTACGCCGGGCCTTCGGCTTTAGTAATACTTCTGATTTTGATCCCTTTCTCCTGCTCGATGACTTCCGCAATGACATTCCGGAAGATTATCTGGCAGGTTTTCCCTGGCACCCTCACCGCGGAATTGAGACGATCACATACGTCCTTGCCGGAACGGTGGAGCACGGCGACAGCATGGGGAACAGGGGCTCCATTGCGGCCGGCGATGTGCAATGGATGACCGCGGGCAGCGGGATCATCCACCAGGAAATGCCGAAAGGCGATCATAGTGGCCGCATGCATGGCTTCCAGTTGTGGGCTAACCTTCCCTCGTCGCTCAAGATGACGGCTCCGCGCTACCAGGAAGTCAAGTCGGATGGAATCCCCGTGGTGAAGGACGATGACGGCGCCGAGGTTCGCATTGTCTGCGGCAGCTTTTGGGGCAAGAAGGGGCCGGTGGATGGAATCGCTGCCGATCCCATTTACCTTGACGTGATGGTGCCGCCCGGCCGCAGGAAGACTCTTCCTGTCGAGATCACTCGCCACGCCTTTGCGTACGTCTTTTCCGGTGCAGGGAAGTTCTGCAACGCGTCCGGCCCGCTTGCTGTGCCGACGGAACCCGTTGGCTGGCTGGACACAACGCCTCCCGCACAGGCAGAGAACCGTTCGCTCGTGCTCTTTGATCGAGGCGACGAGCTTATGGTCCAGGCCGGCGACGAAGGAATCCGCTTTCTGCTGGTCTCAGGTAAGCCGCTCGAAGAGCCGGTCGCCTGGTACGGACCTATCGTGATGAACACGCAGGAGCAGCTCCGCCAGGCATTCACAGAACTCCGCGAGGGCACGTTTCTGAGAGAGGCCGGGCATAAGTAGAAGTTACGCTCAATCAAATTGCACTTGGAGTTGAAATGCAAGGAGGCATTTATGGATTTTGCTCTCAATGCTAAACCGGCGGCGCACATGGCCGACCAGGCGCGGTCAACTGATCGCAGTTCGGGATTGCAGATGAACCGCCGCACCTTGTTGGGGCTTGGTATTGGGTCCGTCTTTGCCGCTTCGCTTCCAGGTCAGTTGATTCGCGCACAATCTGCAACGCAGAGTTGTGCGCCTCCCATTCCGCAGGACCACGCGCCAGCCAATGGTGGCCCGTGTCCGTATCCCATTCCTTGGCTCGATAAGAATGGAAATCACAATCAGGCTGCGGCGCCAAACGTCGAACTTTCGAATATCTACCACTTCCAAGGCAAGCTGGCGCGCTGTAACGGCTTCCATGGCATGGGCACAGATAATAAGGGTAACCGGCTCGCCTGGGGCACGCCCACCACAGATTACAGCTACATGGCGGGCGAGTACTGGGCTGGGCGCCAGGCGCATCAGGCGATCTTGGCTCACACCTGACTCACAGTATTCAAGGGACCGGCGGTCCCTGCGAATCAGGTCCATGATTTCCATCCGCCCATCTCGCCCGAGGGCCTGTACTGGGTCACTCCTGTGCCCGCGACTGGGCTTACTTTTAGTGCGGATGGCAAAACGGCTACCCTCCAGATGACTGACGTGCCCATCATTGATCAGTCGCGCTGGCCGGATATGGAAGCCGAAACGATTCCAGCATTTATGGATTTCAAGCTGGTCTTGAAAGCAACGGATGAGCCGGTGAAGTACGAAGATCCAACAAGGCAATATAGATTTGAAGGCTTTAAGGCGAATGGACAACTCGAAGCCGCTATTCGCGTGCCTTCCATCAACTTCATCTTCAAAACGGATCCGCTGGAGGCCTCCAGCACCGATTTCGCGGTAATGGGCAGTGAAGTGAACGGTAGGTATTACGAAGCAAAAAAAGTGGCCTGAGCCCGGCAATCTTTGCGCGACTGAGAGGCAGTTCCATTCATTCGTAATCTACAAACAGTAAGGATTCGCGTATGACAGCTCTATCAGCCAGCGGAATCATCAGCAAACCCAGCCATCATTCAGTGGATGAAACAGTTGGGCTGCCACAGGAGTTGCTGGCCAACATCGCGGTAGTCGAGGCCTTGGCGGCGAAGGCGGCGGAATGAGTCCGTCGCCTGCGGAAACAACCGCGATTCCACGCCGTTTTGCTTGATTTGGCTGCCGTGATGTCCTCACGCTGAAGGATGCTTCAGGATCTCCGCCAAAGCATGCAGCCTTGTCGAGTCAGCCGGGCTTTTCGCCGTGGCAGCGCTCTCTTCCAACGACGGCGCCATGCTCTTCAACTTTGCCAGCTTCTCCTGGCTCATGTGCGAACTCTCCGCGCCCTGGATCGCCTTCCGCAGATCTGAGATCTGGTTTGCCGGCAATGCCTGCGACCGCGACAACTGGTCCAGGTACGCCTTCGCCACGATCATGTGCGCCGGCCACTCGATCTTTTGCTGGTTCTGCACATTCAGCTCATTTACCTGCACCGTCTTCGCTGCGTCGATTTCGTTCTGCGTCAGAAACCTGGTCGGCTTCAGTTCAAAGACGTCCAGGCCGCGCGCAATCTCCGAACCGTAAATGTAGCCGTTGTACCAATAGGCCGACCATTCACCGCCCAAAACCATCATCTTCGCGTCAATCGGCCCGCGGTCGAAGTAAGCAATCTCGAACGGTTTCGCCGGGTCAGTGAAATCTACCACGGAGACGCCGCCCTGGTACCAGGCCTGCACTTCGATATCGCGGCCCGGGACGGGAACCAGCGAGCCGTTGTGCGCCACGCAATTCTCCGTGTCACTCTGCGCAGCCGGCATCTTGTAATAGCTCTGGAAATTCAGCTTGTCGTCCTTCACATCAAAGATCGCATCCGCGCCCCACTTGTTCGGGTCGTTGGGACGGCACCGCGGCCCCAAGCCGCCACCCCACTCGTCGGTAAACACGACCTTGTCGCCATCGTTCGAGAACGATGCTGAATGCCAGTACGAATAGTTCGGGTCGTTCACCGCGTCCACGCGCTTCGGATGTACGGGGTCCCTGATGTCGAGCAGGATTCCATTTCCGGAGCACGCGCCCGCGGCCAAGCCGATCGCCGAATACACCGTGATGTCGTGGCACTGGTCCGTGTCCTTGGGCTTCTCTGCGCCGGTCTTGCCGTGGGTGCCGCCGTTGTTCAGGCCGTTCATCGCGCCTGTCCGGGCGTCGATGAATACCCGAGGACTGGACACCACTTTCGCGTCCTGCGGCGCTGCCAGCGGAACCTTGATTACCTCGATGCGAAACAGCGCTGTATTCGGGTCTTTGTCCGGCTTTTCCCCGGAGCATCCGGGAAGTTCTTCCGGACGGCGCACAAACGACGTGCCTGACACGTAGATATAAACGTTGTCTTTGTCGTTGGGATCGACCACCAGGGTATGCGTGTGCGATCCCCGGCACGTCTGCACCGCAGCCACCTGCTTCGGATTCCGGATATCGGAAATGTCGAAGATCCTCACGCCGCGGAAACGGTCCTTTTGTGCCGCCGGCACAGGACGTCCTCTTTTTTCTCTTTCGGCTCCTGCGGGCGGCGGAGGCTCAGGCGGAAATCCCTCGGCGCCGCAATCGATGCGCCCGTTCGTCGCCTCCACTGACATGAACAGCAGGTTTTTATAGACGGATACATCACCCTGGCCGCCAGGGCACACCAGCGAAGTGAGCAACCTGGTCTGCGCCGGATGGGAAATGTCATAGATATTCACGCCATAAAAATTCCCCTGAAACAGATGGTTGCCCTGAAACGCAAGGTCCGAGTTCGCGAAAGCAAGCTGCGCGCGCACCAACTGTACCGGCTTTGGCATCTTGGAGATGTTCGTCGCGCCCATCTGGCCCAGCGTCTTCTGCACCTTGGGATCATCAGCATCAGAGGTCCCGAGTTGAAATGCGGCAGGCTTCCTGAGCAGGACCAGGTGTTTCATCCCCATGGCTGCTTCACCGGCGTCATAGAGGCCCGGAGCCAGCTTTGCCCGCGGATCGTTTACATCCGACCCGGTCATGCCCGGTGGCAGCGGAGCAGCGGGCTCCGGAGCAAACGGGTCCCGCTCTTCTGCTGCGGGCGTCTGCGCCTGTGCCTGCAGGCGGTTCGCAGCAGGAAATAAAAAGATCGCGGCGACCGCCACGGAAAAGACAAAACTGGCTACTCGGTTCATTGTTTCTCCTCTGGAAAGTTTTTCTCCAACATAGTCTGCATAACCCTGATCTCGGCTCTTTGCGTATTGTCCGCATCGGTTGCAAAGTCGAACAGTTCGGCATCCTGCCCCGCGCCTGCGGTGTCGAACAAATCCTTCACCATGGTCAATGCGCCGTTGTGATGCTGGATCATCCCGGTCAAGAATAAGCGGTCGAACCCGGCGCCCTTAGCCTTGCGCAAAGCCTCCATCTGCTCCGGCGTAAGCATGCCGGGCATAAGCGCCATCGGTCCACGCGCCATGTCCATGCCCGCCATTCCCGGCATGGCCGCGGGAAGCGGCTCTTTCCGGGCCGCCAGCCAGCGCTGCATAAACTTAATTTCGTCCGACTGCGAACGGCTGATTCGCGCCCCTAGCAGGCGCAAGGCCTTGTTCTCCGTGTGCGACTCCATCAGCGCCGTCATCTCGACCGCCTGGGAATGATGCAGGATCATGCCGTGCATGAACTCCACATCCGCATGCGCCAGCGGCGGCAGCGTGGCCGGTGTCGACGGTGGCAGTGTCCTGCTCGGCTTACCCGGCGCACCCGGCTGCACCACAACCGGCTTCGCCGCGCCAGCCTGCTGTGGGTACACACTCGGGCAGAAGAAAACTGCGTGCGCGATAGCGGCGAGCAGCGTGCCACAAAACATCTTGACTCCATGGCATTCCGTCCGCTTCGATGGTTGAGGAAGCGCCGGTCCAACGCTCGGATACGCAGGCGACCCAGAATCAGGCTGGATGGAATAGTCGCAGCCCAGGGTTGGGAGTTTTCTCCGTCTCTTCGCGTTCCAGTCCCAGACACCCAGGAAGCTACAGCCATGATCAAGCCGGGGTCGCAGCATAGATTAAAAGCGCGTTTGCGATTTTACCAGAGGTCATAGTGCGAACGCGTCAGCCAGAAGCGAATCGCCGTGAATCATTTCCCCACCCAGCACGGTTGTCGTTTTCCCAGGAACGCTGAAATTCCCTCCTGGGCATCGACCGCAAGGGCGTTCATGCTCATCACCTCTTTGGCATAGGCGTAGGCTTTGGGTTGGTCCAGGTCAATTTGCGCGTAGAAAGCCTCTTTGCCCAGGGCCACAGTCAGCGAACTCGCATCGGCGATCTGCTTTGCAAGTTTCCTGGCCGCGTCCGCGAGTTCCTCAGCCGGGACGACCATGTTGACCAAGCCCCACTCAGCGGCGGTAACGGCATTCACCATCTCTCCTGTAAGCAACATTTGCAAGGCCCGTTTCCGGCCTATGGCACGGCTGAGTGCAACCATGGGCGTAGTGCAGAACAGGCCGATTTTCACGCCTGGAGTAGCGAACGCAGCCTGATCGGAGGCCACAGCCAGATCGCAAGCGGCTACCAGTTGACATCCGGCGGCCGTGGCCATTCCCTGGATCCGGGCGATAACCGGCTGGGGGATGGATTGAATCTTTTTCATCAATTCCGAACACACATCGAAGATACGCCGATACTCATTCAGATCACGGCCCACCATCTCGCTCAGATCATGCCCGGAAGAAAAGACTTTGCCGGCGGCAGCCAAAACCACGGCCCGCACGCTTCGGTCTTTCCCGATCTGGTCCAGGCACTCGATGAGTTCCAGCATCAGCTCGAGGGACAGAGCATTGCGTCGATTGGGCCGGTTCAGCGTGATGATGGCAAGGTCCCCCTCGAACTCAAGGCACAAACTCTCATATTTTTTGACTTGGTTTTCTAACGCACTCTGCATGGCTGCCTCCCTGACCATCATAGTAGTTTTGACATGGAGTCAAAACCGAGATCATAAGCCACCTCAACAGGAGATCGGATTAACCAGCTCGACATTCGAGAGAGAGTTTTCAAAAACCGGAATCCGACTGCACTATTGATGGTGCAATTACCTCCAAAATTCTCACAAAAGTGCTGGAAATTGAAAAATCACCAGTATTGCCGCACTGCCGCAAAGGTCATTGAAAACAAAGCACTTTTTCGTTGCGGATAGGCCTAAAACCGCCTTTCCTCCATTCGCGTTACCGCAAAGGTTGTTGAAAACAAATGACTTTTTCGTTGCGGATCGACTCCTGCGCAGGCTCTTGGGATCCCCTGATCCGCAAAAGCCATTGAAAACCAAGCAGATATTCGTTGCGGATGACTGAGGGTGAGCGCAAGAGTTTGCCGTGACCTCCCGCCGTGGAACAGAGCACTTTCCCACGGCAAAAGACGGAGGCCGCCGGACTTTGGCAGCCGGACTGACTCGAAACACATTCAACACACACCTCTCTCCGGGGCGCTCGTGACTCGCTGCGAGCGCCGGTTGCGCTTCCCCGCCCGCCCCTCCGCTCCGGCTGCAAAAGGAAGAAGGGTTTAGATTCTTCCTCCCGGCAGAAATCCACCTCTCGCCAGAGCGAGAGCCGGTGGCGCTTGCGGTTTTATCAGCGCAGCACTGCTTTCCCCCGGCAAGCCGGGATTTTCGGCAGAAGGCCCCCACTGCGCTACTCATTCGCTTCGTTCACGCCTGCCCGCTGAACGCCTCAATATTCAGTTGTCAAAGATCACGTCTTGCGACTGTTGACCCCTGGGGGAACAGCCTGGAAATCGGGTCATCCGGTTCATCGGGTGATCTGAAACCCCTTTCGCCCAACAACCTTTGACACGGTCCCTACATTTCCAGAATTGCACCAGGGGGTATGAGAGTCAATCAAGTGCTGTCACAATGCTGTCAGAGTGACAGCACTTTTTTGCAAAAAAGCCAATGTTTTGTCACTTTTTGCGGGCTGTTGGAGTGCCATTCCGGGCGATTGGGATGCTGATATTCATCTTTTAGCGCATCGCGAAGATGATAGACAGTTCCTATTTGATCTTTTCCATGCCAGACCCTCTTCTCAGTTTGTATTCAATCGAGCGTGATATTCGGTAGTGGGCTACTTGGACCGCAAACAAAGATATTTTGTGGGCAAAAAGTCAAACTGCATGCACTTTCAGGGAGTGAGATGAATACGTCGAATGCCGCGTGATTCCTGGATGCGGTTGTGGGATTCTTCGCCTGCGCTACGCTTCGGCTCAGAATGACAAGGAGAAGCTGCATGGTCACCATAAAGCCAAAATAGCCCACTACCAAAGAGTAGTGACTGTGGAATAAGAGACTGCCAGAACTATCTTTCTTTTCCCTACCGTCCTGTCATCCCACAAAGGTGACTCAGATCGACTTGCCAATCCAGAGATACTGAGAAACTGCTGAAGCGAAAGCGTCTTTCGTGATGGCGGTGAAAGCAATGCGAGAAGGGGAACAAGCTCAGCAGTGGACTTGAGCTTGGTGTTGTCAGGTCCTGGCGAAGGTCGTCCCGGTTGAACGGTAATTCTCGGCACTGCAATATCTTAGATGGACTGAACGGCCACACTAACATGAGCATGAGAGCGGCGCGCTGGTTTTTCACGGATCACCATGTTCACGTCTTGACCAGGCAAATTTAGAAAACGAAAAAGTCGTTCTGTCGAAAAACCTTTAAGGCGTCCACGCAGGAGATCGGATATTTCAGGCTGATTGACTTTCAGCACCGCCGCCGCTTCAACCTGGGTCAGTCCTCTTGCATCAATAACCCTGGAAATCTGCACCGCGTTGGCGACAGGGACCAATTATACTATTATTGACAATTCATTTTTACTTAGTAATCATGAAATAATCATGAAACCAGTCATTGCAAAGACGGCCATTAAAGTCGCCGACGAAGTTTGGATTGCTGTTGCTCTACTTCACCGGGAGCATCCTGAGCGTGGAGATTTCACAATCGAAGAGATCGTCGATCGTGCAAAGCGGGAAGCCCGCAACCTTCCCTTCCGCCCCGGCGTGTACGTTCACGTGGTGCAACATTGCGTTGCCAACCGCCCACCCAACCCCGGGCGGTACCGGATGCTGTTTGAAACCGCTGCGGGCCGACGCCGCCTCTTCCGCAAAGGCGATTCGTATCATCCTGGACGTGACGATGCCAAGATCACGCCGCGTCGGGAAGACATGCCTTATGGCTACGACGGCCTGTTGAACTGGTATGAAGGATGGTCTGCGGCCGCGGCCAGGGCTGCCGCCAAGGCCGATCCGCTGCTCGCCTTGCGTGGCTCAGGCAAGCACCTGTGGGCGGATGAACATGCGGACGACTATGTGCGCCGGCTCCGCGAGGGCTGGGAATGAGCCGCATCTTCTGGGACACCAATCTGTTCATCTACTTGTTTGAAGACTATGGCCCGCTATCGAAGGCAACAGCAGCTCTCCGCACGAAAATGTTGGCGCGCGGCGACCAGTTGCTGACGTCCACGCTCACGTTGGGAGAGATCCTCGTCAAGCCAACGGAACAGGGAGACATGCAACTATGCTCGCGGTATGAGACAGCTATTACAGCCGCCGCACTCATCCTTCCCTTCGATACAAAAGCGGCGCGGATTTACGCTTCGCTCCGCTCGGACCGTGCTCTTCGCCCGCCCGATGCCATTCAGCTTGCCTGCGCTGCCGACGCTGGCATTGACCTTTTCGTCACCAACGATGCCAGACTCCAGAGAAAAAAGGTGGATGGCATTCAGTTCATCGTTCCGCTTGAGAGAGTTCCCATTTAAATACATCCGCCTTGCCGCCGGTGACAGCGCCACCGACATATTGAAACCTTAGATTCCCAGAGGTTTTGGACAGCTACAAATTTGTTACACCTTGTCTTAGTTTAGGATGTGCTCAGTAAGCCAATTTGGGAAAGGAAAATAGAATGCAACGACCATTCGGGCCACCACAAAAGCAAGCGGGACCAGGCCGCAACGCAGGGGTGCTTAACAGATTTGGGGAATCTACTGTTCGCGATTATCAGATGGTGGTGGAACTGAGCACTCACGTTGATAATTTGTTGGCTATCACGTCGGCACCACGAACGCTTGCCAAGTAGGCAATACCCCTCGTCAACGGGTGGGGGAATGCGCTCCCAGTCGTCCGGCTGGCGTGGAACCGCCAGCCACCGATAACAGCAGGGCCACAGCTATCCTGATGATGATCCTTTGCATTTCATTTCTCCCTTCATAAAAATTTGTATTCAAACGTGCAAGCAGTTCATGCCAGAGAAAGTCAATTGCCAGTGCAGGGGTTGGGGTAGCAGAGAGGCACGGGAAAGCCGTCCGCGACCACCGGCGTCGAACCACCGGCCACCAATAACAGCAGAGCCACAGCTATCCTGATGATGATCCTTTGCATTTCATTTCTCCCTTCATAAAAATTTGTATTCAGACGTGCAAGCAGTTCATGTCAGAGAAAGTCAATTGCCAGTGCAGGGGTTTGGGTAGCAGAGCGGTACGGGGCACGTATCCTCGACCACCGCCGTGGAACCGCCGGCCACCAATAACAGCAGAGCCACAGCTATCCTGATGATGATCCTTTGCATTTCATTTCTCCCTTCGTGGAATGGTGTTAGCAACACCCAATCCATTCACGTCAAAGAGGATAGCGGTTTTCCCGGGGGACGCTGGTGAAATCAGCTTAATGCACACGGGATTGTGCAGCGGTTTGCGAGGGTTGACCTGTCCACGATGCTGTGGCAACATTCTCAAAACAAGACGCAGCCGAGGGCGGCTGCGGTCCTGAATTTGTTGTGTTGCGGCGCAGCCGCGCGGTACACACAATGCCCAACATCCCCTGACACCTCGTGGAGAGCCAGGAGTGCGGTTTGCGACGGTTGACCTGTCTACGATGCTGTGGCAACATTCTCGAAAGACGCAGCCGAGGGCGGCTGCGGTCCTGCTCAAAACAAGACGCAGCCGAGGGCGGCTGCGGTCCTGCTCGAAACAAGACGCAGCCGAGGGCGGCCTCCACCCCATCACACGCAAAAGCGGCGTGCGCTGGGGACCCCGGGGCTGCGGTCCTGAATTTGTTGTGTTGCGGTGCAGCCGCGCTGTACACACAATGCCCAACATCCCCTGACACCTCGTGGAGAGCCAGGAGTGCGGGTTGCGACGGTTGACCTGTCTACGATGCTGTGGCAACATTCTCAAAACAAGACGCAGCCGAGGGCGGCTGCGGTCCTGCTCGAAACAAGACGCAGCCGAGGGCGCCTCCACCCCATCACACGCAAAAGCGGCGTGCGCTGGGGACCCCGGGGGCTGCGGTCCTGAATTTGTTTTCTTGCGGCGCAGCCGCGCTGTACACACAATGCCCAACATCCCCTGACACCATGCGCGATTGGAAGCAAAAGAAGGGCATCGGCAAAGGCGGTGACTCTGCCGACGTTGTCATCACCAAGTACACCATCAGCGTGGACACGGCCAAGGCCATCAAGAAATCTGTGCCGACCTACGGCTCACAGGGCCGGGCCTTGCAGGTAGCCACGGAGATGCTCATCCGCATGGAAGACCCTCCTGCGCCCGAACCGCAGACGAAAGACAGGGAAGTGGTGCGGGTAAGCATGCGTCTGCGCAAGCGCACTTATGAATTGATCCGCGAGCTTTCCGAGTTGAAATACGGCTACGACACCGGGCAGGTCATTGCCGCCTGCATGAAAGTGCTCAAGATGAAAAGAATTAAGCTGTAGGCCAGGGAACAGGCCATAGGCAAGAGGAAAATCCACACCAAAAGCAAAGCCATTTAGCCGCAATACTGTTCACTTCGGAAGCTTTTGAGTTAACGGCTGAACGCAAGGTCCCTCCGCTTTACCCCCGCTGGCGCGTGGGTAAACCGTCGGGATGACGAACCATGTTGGGGGGCCCTTCGCAAATAGTGACTCTCACTTTTAATTACACCCGACGCAGCCTTCTCACGTGAAAGCCTTTACTGAGCCAATTACAATTATAAGATTCTCAGCATCGAAGAATTTTTCTTCCTACTGTCCTCTCTATATAAGAGGCAGGAGAACATCCCATTCGGGCCGTGAATTTCTCACGATTGCTTCTTGTGGATGTTTTCAGTAGTCTTAGCTGAGGCGAAATTAGTCAAGCGGAGGTCACAAAATGACAATAGAAATCCACAGACCAGAGCTTGAAGCCCTCATTAATGAGCGACTGCGGAGCGGGGCATTCGAGGATGTTGAAGACGTGCTCATGCAAGCCCTCCGGGGTTCGGCGGTTCCAGCGACAAAAGAAACCCGCACAGGGGCGGACCTTGTAGCCGCCATGCAGGCTTGTCCTTACAAGGATATTGACTTGGAGCCTAAAAAAATCACGATGCCGACGCGTGATGTCACGTTCTAATGACGTGGTTACTCGACACCAATGTTTTGTCAGAGCTGAAAAAGCCAAGACCCGAAGCACGGGTTGTGGCTTTTATTTCCTCACTTCCCCTCGGCCAAGCTTATATCAGTTCAGTAACCCTCGCTGAGATTCGCTTTGGCATTGATCAAGTCAGTGACCCCGCCCAACGTGCGGACCTGAATCATTGGCTGACAAATGATATTCGTCCGATGTTTAGCCAGCGAATTCTCCAAGTGACAGAGGACATTCTGCTGAAATGGCGAACTCTTGTCGAACAAGGACGAAAAGTTGGACACACATACTCTCAACCAGAAATTCTCATTGCCGCAACGGCCATTCAATATGGCCTTACGGTCGTTACGCGTGATCGAAGGGACTATGACAAGGCTGGCGTGTCAGTGATTAATCCTTGGAACACAATATAAGCCGATGCGCAATTGAGAGTAAACGCAATCGGAGAAGTATGGCTGGTATGAAGGAGCGAGAAGAGCCTTATGCCAGGTTTGGATAGATGCTCTGTCGGCTCATGGCTTCGTCAGAGAGGACCGGGACATCAGGGTCATGGCTATCAGCCCAAGCGTCCACCCCATCACACGCAAAAGCGGCGTGCGCTGGGGACCCCGGCGGCTGCGATCCTGCTCGTGGTTTTATGTGCGGCTTGGCGCGCTGGGGTGAAAGGTTTTGCTGTTAGTTTCCAGAACTTCCTGGTATTCACGTTTGAGCCGCGCTACCAATTCCGCCACACTGACGACGGCCTTCACCGCGCCCACGCCCTGGCCGGCACTCCAGATGTCGCGCCAAGCCTTTACTTTGCCATCGGTGTTGGCAAAATTCATCTTGGCGGGACCGGCCTGGGGGAGATTCTCAGGATCAAAGCCGGCGTTCTGAATGGAAGGCTTCAGATAATTGCCGTACACTCCGGAAAAGTAGTTGCTGTAAACAATGTCCGCAGCCGTGGAGTCTACGATCATCTGCTTATAGCCTTCGGGAGCATTGGCTTCGCGGGTGGCAATGAAGGCCGAACCTACGTAAGCCAGATCGGCCCCGAGGGCGAGCGCGGCGGCAACGCCGCGGCCGGTGGCGATAGCCCCGGAAAGCGCCAGCGGACCGGTGAACCATTCACGAATCTCTTCCACCAGGGCAAATGGCGAGGTGGTTCCTGCGTGGCCCCCGGCTCCGGCAGCGACAGCAATCAGGCCGTCGGCGCCTTTGTCGATGGCTTTGCGGGCAAAGACATTATTAATCACGTCGTGGAGCACGATTCCACCGTAGGCATGCACTGCCCGGTTCACATCCTCGCGCGCTCCTAAAGAGGTAATGATGATGGGCACGTGGTACTGAACACACAGATCCAGGTCGTATTGCAGCCGATCGTTGGATTTATGCACGATCAAGTTGACCGCGAAAGGGGTGGAGCGATTGCCGCTTATTCGAGGACCGCCACTGGAAAGCTCGCGGCCGTGCGCGGCAAGCTCGTCCCCAATACGCTTGAGCCAGACTTCCAATTCTTCGGCAGGACGAGCGTTCAGGGAAGGGAAGCTGCCGACGATCCCTGCTTTGCACTGCGCGATTACCAAGTCCGGCGTCGAGACGATGAACATCGGCGCCCCAACCACCGGAAGGACTAACCCCTCGGCTAACTTTGCGGGAAGGCCCACATTTGCTCCTGTCAGCATAAACGAAAATTGGTGCAGGATGCAGGAATCGAACCTGCTTCGTCTCGCTTCTATGTCATGACTCGCACTTCGCCGATTATGTCAGTAGAATCTATCTGCCCCTATGGTTTGGACTTGAGCAGTTCCGGGCGAGTCGTTCGGATCCACTTTTGCACGTCGGCACGAAGGCCCCTGGCGAGTTTGAGCATCTCGGCCGCCTCCTTATCGGAGACGGACCCTGCAAGATCATAGCTGCTGATGTTACGCTTTTTGCGAAAACCGTCAAAAGTATCAATCACTTTTTCGCCTGGATCTGTCGTGAACTCCAGAGATTGGATTATTCGATAATGATGATTGTCCCGTGCCGCTCGGTAACCTGCAGCGGCCAGGGCAGCAGTTGCTGCTTGCAGGGCTGCATTGTAGGCGATGGAAAATCGCCAGTCGGCAGGAAGCCCCGGTAATTGGCATGCTCTTAAATCGCGATCTGAAAGCTCCAAGAGATTGGCAATCTCCTGTGCGCCAGTCGTGTGCTGGACGAGCCAACTATTTTGAAACCAATTGTGCAAGGTCATGCTCGGTTCCTACGACGAAGAGCTTCTTTTCCTTCATAACATTGAGGATGAAATGGTTTCCTGACTTCAATTTTGACTGAAATTCGGGTAGTGAAGAAACTGCTGGGTTGATTTCTCTGGCGATGTTTTTCTGTGCTGTTGCAAGAGATGTGACGACGTCGCCAAAGGATACGTTCCCCAGGACCATCAAATCCACATCGCTGTTTGCCCTCTCCATTTGACGGGCCACCGAGCCGTAGATAAAAGCAATCTGAATTTCTGAACCCAGGCGCGCTAAAACCGAACGAATGGCATCATGCACACCCACGGTCTTCGCGATCAGACTCCTAATTTCAGGAAAGATCGGGCTCTGAGAATTTGCCTGGTAGAGAACCTGATTGCCCTGCATTCTGCGAACTAGCAAGCCCAAATCCGTCAGGTGTTTAAGTTCCCTCTGAAGCGCGCCATGTCCGGCGCCAACTTCCCGGACAAGCTGGCGCAGATAGAAAGATTGGTCAATATGACCGTAAAGCAGAGCCAACAGTGCGCCACGCGTCTGGCCGAATAGACTGGGGCCTGCGGAGCGGACTGCGCCTGAACTCATATTAGGTACGATAGTACCTGAAATGGGTACTAAGTGTAAACGTGAGATCAATACGGTGAACGGTTGAAATCAAGAGACGAAGAGTCGAAATGAATGGTGGCCAGGGACGGTTTTGGACTAAATTACACTCAGGGGTTCCCGCTGGCCACGGTGCTGCTGTCGCGTCCTGAAACAGGTATATCTCATTCATAGAAAAGGGGTTGCCGATGTATTTCAGCCACCTCTTTCGGCCCTCGCTTTCATCGCTGGATATCGATCGGCATCCATGCATCGACTTAGCGTGATCTTTATTCGAGCATCTTTTGCCCCGGGGAGCCAACTTATGAGCCAACCGGAAGGTTGTTCATGGGCGGCACAACGGTCACGTGCCGCTCGCCTGTTGAACGGGCCATTAGCAATCCCACCAACTCACCCCCTAAGCATTCTATTGAATCCCTAGCGTCGAGTTAGCGCCTCAGCTTCAAAGGTTGGCGTGGATGCCTGACGACAAAATGAACCAACAATCAAGGGTCTGACAGATTTTGTTCACATGCAAACGAAGTCTGAGACACGCAAACATGCGTTTTACACACCACATCGTTGTTGTAGAGAACAGACTGCTAGTCTTTAACCAGCCTTCGCCTTAAGCTCGACCCAAAACACCGAGCCTCTGCATAGCTAGCGAATCTATCCTTCAGCCGAACTCACCGGGCGAGGGATCAATATATACGTCCAGGTATTCGGAGAGGAGCTCTTCACCGAAAAGTTTGGCTTGCCCAATCGTAAAGTACTCAGGTTCTTCATCGGATCCGATCTTTAGATCTTGCTTACGCAGAGAGAACAACACATTAGTCTTGAAGAGGGCGTTCTTAAACAATACCGTCGCGGTTATTGTCACTGTGTTCGGGATCTGCTCATGTGTGAACCCAATATCAATGAGTTGATTGGCGACTTCGTTCTCTTGATCCTCTGGGGGCGGAACCGATCGCCACGGAACAGGCGTTCGCTTTTCGACAATAGTGAATCTCCCAAGCTCTCCACGCACGAAGAAGAAAAAGAAAATAGCATATTGACGGATCAGTTCGACGGGCGTGTCTGTCGTAATCTTGAAATCGAACCTCTCATTGGCAGCGTAAATCGGCTCGTTCGTCCAGTCCATCTGGCATATTTCACCTCGGGAGCTAGAGCACAACCAGAACCGTTGATTTGGCGGTTCACGTCGGCTAGGGTCTCCTGCTGCGAAGATGATGGTTTGGTCGAGGAATGCCAAATCTGCACATAGAATATCCTCCCCGGCTTTTCGCACGATCTCGGCGATCTTTGGGAACTTGGCCAATAAATCACACTCTGATTTTGTGGGCATTCTCCAGTCCAGGAATCGAGCGAGACCAGTGGCCCGGCGGGCTGGCCGTGCGGGACCGGGATCACGACCCATCTCGCTAAAGAGTGCCCTGGCCGTTTCGAGCGACCCGTCACTTACGCACTCGATTGCATGGCGACCCTCGGCATTCAGCAATTTGTCCTGGGCGCCTGCGCTCAAGAGCATGCGGACAACACCCCAGGACTCCTCGGCAACAGCCAAGTGGAGTGGCGCATTTCCTTTCTTGTCCAGCGCCTCGATATTTGCGCCCGCCTGAATAAGAGTCTTGGCGACAGCATCGTTGTTCGCCCAAGCGGCGATATGAAGCGCCGTTACGCCGTCTTGGTCACGCGCATCGACAAACGCACCGGCACTGATGAGTTCCCGTAGTACATCGCCATTGCCGGACGCTGCAGCAAAGTGCATCGGCACGCTTCCTTTGGTGGCAGGCGCATTGGGATCGGCGTTCGAGGCTAGCAACCGGCGGACGATCTCGATATCGTCCTGACCGGCGGCGCAGCACATTGCTGTGGGTACTCCAGCTCTCCAATTTACGTTGGCACCAGCTTCCAGGAGTCGGCTAACTGTCTCAGACTGGCCCCTAAGGGCGGCCGCTGAAAGCGGCCGCCAGCCGTCTTCCGAAGTAAAATCTGGTGAAATCTTAGCCACAAGCCGGTCGACGAGTTCCAGGTCCCCCAAAGCGGCTGCGCAGATAAGCCCAAGCCCATTTCGGCGTCTATCTGCCTGAAAGTTAAGGTGAGCCAAGATCGGCGAGCAAAACTCCGCATACCCTCTGAGGGCTGCGGCGAGGAGTGCGGTATGGCCTTCATCGGCAACTAGCCACGGATCCGCCCCTTTTTCCAGCAAGGCTTCCCAAGACTTAAGCCGATTGTGCCGGGCAGCTTCATGCAGGGCGCTCTCACTGGTCCCGTCACGGATATTCGGGTCCACACCGGCCTGAAGAAGTTTCTTGACGATTTCGTCATGTCCATTCACGACAGCAGCATGCAGTGGGGTTCCCTTAGAATCACCCTCCTGTTGAATGACCGGGTTTTTCTGCAACAACGCGTCAACTAGAGCGCTGTCTCCCGCAGATACCGCATCGTACAAGATAGAGTGGTTAGCCCTCCCCACCCAATTGGGATCGGCGCCGAGTTCCAACAAGCAATCTGCTATCTCCCGGTGCTCGGCCTCCGAACGATTTCTTAACGGCAGCAAGCACTGTAGCGGCGAACGGCCATCTTGAGTCTTTTCGTCCGGCTGACTCCCTCCGTTCACGAGAGCCCGAATGGTTTCCACGGCTGGGTTGGCCGAAAAGACTGCGTGATGAAGCGGGGTAAACCCCTTACTATCAGGCACGGATGGTTGAGCTTTGAGGTCTTTGAGGAGAAGATTAACTAGCTCTGGGTTACCGGCAGCGGCCGCGTGGTGGAGAGCTGTGAGACCATCGTTGTCTTGGACATCAACCCGGGAGCCTCGCTCCGCAAGCATTGAAACAATATCGGCGCGACCAGCAATCGACGCGAGAATAAGAGGGGTTGTGCCATACCTGTCCGTCCTCTCTAAATCATCGCCCTTATGGCTGAGCGCTCGCGCAGCTTCCAAGGCATTTTCCGAGGCCAGAACTGCGCGGTGGAGGGCTCCCATACCCAATCGATCGGCTTGGTCACTACGAACACCGCTATCAAGTAAAAATTTAACTACATCCGTTCTTCCACCGCTGGCTGCCCCCATGAGCGCTGTAGTTCCAAGCGATGGGCTCTCGGCTACGCGGTACCGCCTTACACGCGTAAGCGCGGGAAGACCGGGAACTTCAGGGCCAAAATCAGGCTCTGAGGATCCCATCCCGTGTACTCCTGTAGGCACATCAATGCTCGCAGGACTCTGGGCCAGAATCAGCTTCAACACCTCAAGATGCCCTTGCTGAGCTGCCCACACTAGCGGGTGTCCCGTGCTCTTGTCGGTCAAGGTTGGGTTGGCGCCGGCGTCGAGTAATCTCCCAACCAACTGCGTATCGCCAAGCCACGCCGCCACCGCCAAAGCACTATCTCCTTCCAGGCTGACGTTGCATGGATCGGCCCCTTTCTCGATGAGAACGCGATGATTGGGAGGATTCCACACCGCCCAATGCAGCGCCGTCGCTCCGGCAGCTGACTTTGCGTCGCACTCGATGCCTGCATCCAAGAGTGCTTTTTCGATTTCCGCGTTACCAGGAAAACAGGCCGAAAAATGAAGAGGTGTATTCCCACCTGAGAAGCGCATCGAAGACACAGGCCTGCTCAGAACCTTAAGCACATCTCGCACGCTACCCGGATCTTTTTGAGAAATGGCTGCCAGCAAAGCTGCTCCCTGAAGATCGAGCGCAGGATCAACCGTTTGCAACGCCTCGATCGTTGTGGTCTGATTCACCTTTGCCAAATCAGAGAGTAGGCCCAAACTCCAGGTGCTCTGAACCAGAAGAGCCTCAGCCATCTTCAAATGAGAGTCGAGGGGCGCTACGCCGAGTCTTTCGAGAACCGCCGATGGCACACGGGCGGGCGCTTGAAATCCATTGATGACGTTGCAAAAGGTAGGGCGCGGATCGTCTGGAACCACAGCAGGAAAAAGGAAGTCAGGCAATTCGATATCTTGTCGCCGCAGAATGACTGGTCTCGCCCCGTGCTTTTCTTCGTCCAGACGAGATTTTGACCCTGGGATCAATTCGCCATGCCAGTCACCGTCAAATGGATCATCTTCCCACGCAATATCACTTGTGACAATGATTCTTGCGTCCTGGGCTAACTCCTCATCCTTTTGCCGCTTGCTCTTGAGGTCAAGAAGAATGCCACTGCATCCGTCGCGAACCTGGCGTTCCGGCTCGCTGACGTAACCCAATCTAATGAGTAGGTTGAATGTGGCTTCAAGAAAGTCGCGATCTTCGTCATGCAGCGCAATCGTAATTCCAACAGGAAACCGAAGCAACGCTTTCAGTGCCTCTGGTGCAATGCCCAGGCCACCATCGTCTTGCCTTCTTGCCATATATTGAGCCAACCATGGCCGGACATGCCAGTGACGGGTTACAGGCGTCCTGTTTGCATCAGTCCATCCTGGGCTGAGCTAGAGGAGAAGACCGAGAGGCTCCCGGCTTCCAGGTCATTTCCGCTTCAGAAGTTATCCTCGCAAGGGAGGCCGCAGCTATTCTCAATTCCGTTTGAACCAACTCCTCACGTTTGCTTTGCTGATCCTGCAACGATCTGGTGACGGCTTGTTCCACTTCTCTGCGGACCAATTCCTGGAGCTTACTTTGCTGATCCTGCAACAATCTGGTAACGGCTTGTTCCACTTCTCTGCGGACCAATTCCACGAGCTCGGGTCGCGGTTCCAGTTTTTTGCCGAGTACCCCCGGGGACGGCTGCCGGTTCGCCAGTAGCGCTCGGGCGGCTGCCAGCATTTCCGGACCCCGCGATAACGCCGATTCGAGCTTGCTGGTTGTGTGCTCCAGGGCCGCTTCATCCATTGCGTCCACACCACGCTCGTATAGCTCACGCTGTCTTTGGGAAAGTGGAAGCGCCCTCAATATATTCCACGCGCGTGTCTTCACGTCATCCATGCCTGTTAGAACAATTGTCTCACGCCCGTTAATCGCCCGCAATCGCTTCCTGGGCATCCCGGATGAAGGAACTCAGGGCAAAGGTGACCGTTCCTGCCCACAGGTCTGCGGCAGCTTGGGACACGGGATATGTTTCAAAGGAGGCTGTCTTGACACTCTTCAACTCCGCTATCGTGCTCTCGATTGAGCGTTGCAGCGCCACAAGCGTCTGCGCACGAGGAGAGTCGGCTTTCGTTACGCCCCTGAGCTTCTCTAAGAGCTGGGATCGAGCTTTCATCGCGGCCGTAAGCGCTGCCCGGGGGTCATTCAAGTGATCGATCAAAATTTCGTCCCACTCTGAAAGCATAAGAATGCGGGCGAGCGACAAGGCGCGCTTTAGCGCCTTTGCCGGATCCTCGCTCATAAAGTGCTGAACTTGGCGGATCAAAAAAAGAATGTAGCGCCCGAGTTGCAGTGGCTCGCAGAGCGGCCTCGGGAGCACCGCTCCGAGGATCGGCACCTCCTGTGCCGCGAAACTCGCTCTGGCTATCTCGTCCTCTTTTCCGGCTGCCAGTAGCAGCACGACATTCGTGGCTTCGACGGTACCCACTGCTTGCGTACTCGTGATGAAGTCGAGCTTCAGTTGGTGTGCGTTGTACTCGTCGAGATGTCGTGTCAACTCAGCGGATGTTGTCGAGTCCCAGACAACGCAACTTTGCGACCACTTGGGATTCATGACGTTGACCCGCTCACATAGAGGACAAGAAGTTCGAACGGCATGTGAACCCGCTGCATCCACAACATCTGCAGTTGAGTACGTCCCCGGTACTGCGTATTCGCAATAATCGATGTCGCCAACAAACTTCAGAGCTCCGAGCAGAACCGCGCTCCCCGAGAGGCAAATCACTCCATCCCGCGTAACCCGTAGAGAGAGTCCGAGTGTCACGAACTCCGCGAGTTCAGTCGTTCCCGGTATATCTTGGTGAAGATAGAACGGAAAGAGTACTTTATCCCGGATGAGATAGCCCGGATGGGCGCTGTCGACACTCACATCCTTAAATCTGGCTGCTGCGAATTCGGCAAGCTCCGCCCAAGACTCTTCGATGTAATTGCGCAGGTCGCCGAGGAAGCGTTTTTCGTCCTCGCGAGGCCCGCTTTCATCGAAAGTTGGCACAAGCTTTGCACACATGCCAAGCAACCGCCGGACAGCAACGTACTGATCAACGTAGTTCACCTGACGTTTTCACCAATCGGCCTTTGAACGTGAAGGATGCTTGAACCCAACTTCGCTTTCTAGTCTGGATTCCAAAACAACGACCGCCGCGCCCCAAGACAGAATTTATCTCATGCGGTTCCCGAAGGGCAATACCGGACGTGGAAGGCTCGTGCGAGCATCAGGGCCGAAAAGCCTCAAATCGGCAATGGCGTATCAGCATTCTGAGTTGGAAGCAAGTGCGATTGGTGTTGAACGACCGGAACAGCGCGGAAGAAAAGCAGCTGACTGTGAAACTGAATTGCAATGCACTTCAGATCTGATGGCCAGGGACGGAATCGAACCGCCGACGCCAGCCTTTTCAGGGCTGCGCTCTACCAACTGAGCTACCTGGCCAGACTTGGTTTTGCTTGCACACGCGAGACTTCGGTGGGATTCAATGAAGGCTTTGTGCGTGCGGACGTCCCTGATTATAACAAATGAGACACTTTCGCTGGTCAATCAACTGAAGCGACGCAGCAGAATTGCGCGCTGTTGAGCTGCTGCTAAATGAGGCTGTGGCCCATCCGCTTTTTTCGGGCAGGTATATAGAGAGGAACTTGCCCGTTTCCTGGTTCTTGCCTGAAACTGAAAGCTGCTCTGGTTTAGCTCGGACGCGCTTTCGCTCAGCGCCGGACCCATCATTTGACTGTCCGGAATGTCCCACTGCATCTCCCGCGCACGGCCATGCCGGAAATCAAGTGGCGCGACCTCAATCCTACACCTGCGGCCAGAGAGCACGAACCCTATTGCTGGACTGAGGTTCGCGCTTCCCGCACGCTGTATGAAGTCCTGGAGGTCTCTCCCAGCGCCAGCCCCGAGGTGATCCGGGCAGCCTATCGGGTGCTCATGGAGAAACACCATCCCGACAAGCACCATGAAGGCCGCCGCGCATGGGCGGAAGAAATCTCCCGTGAACTGAACGCGGCTTACGCCATTCTCAGCAACTCGCACAAGAGGAGTGAATACGATTACGCCAACGGCATCGCTGCCCGAGCTTAACTTCGAGCTGCTGGAAGACCGCTACTCGCGCCAGCGGCTGATCGCCTCCTGGGACCAGGACAAGGTGGCCAAGGCCCGCATTCTGGTTGCCGGGGCAGGAGCTCTGGGTAACGAGGTTCTCAAGAACGTGGCGCTGATCGGCATCGGCTCTATCCTTATTATTGATTTTGATCGGGTGGAAATATCAAACCTGTCTCGAAGCGTGCTTTTTCGCGAAGAAGATATCGGCGAGCCGAAGGCGGCAACGGCAGCGCGCGCATTGCAAAGATTGAATCCCGATATTGACGTCAGCGCCATTGATGGCGACCTGGAATGTGATCTCGGATTAGGGCAACTCGGGGAGTGTGACCTGGTACTGGGATGCCTCGACAGCATTCACGCCCGTTGGGTCTTGAATCGGGCCTGCCAGCGCGCCGGACGTCCGTGGATCAATGCAGGAATCAACGCTACTGTGGGCGAGGTCTGCACCTACGCTCCTCAATCAGGTCCTTGTTACGAGTGCGGCATGACGCAACAGATGTGGCAGCAGATCCACCAGCGCCGCTCGTGTATGTTGCTGCCCAAAAAATTGCCTCTTCGCACGATTCCGACCACCTCTGTGATCGCATCTTTGACCGCTGCCTTGCAGGTGAATGAGGCGCTTAAGCGGATTCATGGCGAACAACAACTCAGTCCGGGAGAAATGCTACTACTCTCATTGGAACCGTATGCGCTCTCGAGCTTCAGCATGGTGGCAAAACGGGATTGCCTTGCGCATGAAATCTATTCGCCTTCGGTCTCGCTGGACGCACCTCCTGATGAAATCACAGTGGCGAAGTTGCTCGCCCGGATTCCGGACGCAATCGTTCTGCACCTGGATTTTGACATTCTTGAAAGCTGGTTATGCCGCCAATGCGGAGAAGAGCCCGTGGGGCGACGTTTGGCTGGAGAGTCGGGCAAGGAACGCTCGTGTCCGCAATGCAATTCAGAGAGGACGCCGCAATTAGTCCATGAAATCCGCCCTTCAGACTGGCTCGCCGGGCGTTCGCTTGCGGCCCTCGGCGTGCCCATACGCGCGATTCTCCGGGTTGGCACTACTGTTGGAATTCAGTGTGTGGAATTAACCGGATAACTTTTATGGCAACCATTACCATCAAGATCATGACCCACGATCGCAGCCGGTGCGCGGAAGTCACTTTGCCGGACTCGCTCACCGTGGATGCACTCGTATTTCAATGCCAGAAACGCTGGCAACTCGATCACAGTGAAATCTTCGCTGTTCGCGACCTGAGCCGGAACAATCGCCTGGAGGAAACCGATTCACTTTCTACCGCGGGCGTTCGCAGTGGCACGGAACTGCAAATCTTTCCCCTGGTTGAAGGTGGCGTCCAATGACCAGTGTGCGCCAGCGCCGCTTGCAATCCGATTACGAACGCCTGAGCGCCCTCGTGTCCGCGCAATCCATGCTCTCCATTGAGTCAGCGCGGGGAAATCCGCCGGAGACCTACGTGATCGTATTTCGCCGGCGCAGCATCGCTGAATTGCGTGGGAGCGTTCCCGTGTTCTGTGGTCGCCAGCGAATGAAGATCGAGATGCCGGCAGACTATCCTGCTGTTCCTCCACTGGTGACAGCCCTGGCTCCCATGTTTCATCCGCACGTCTGGCCCCGGACGAACATTGTGTGCCTGGGACCATGGAACATCACTGAATCCCTGGACACACTGGTTCTCAGGCTGGATTCACTGGTCCGATACGATCCTGCCCAACTCAACTGGAAGAGTGTGGCCAACCAGGAAGCAGCGGACTGGGCGGTCCGCAATCAACATCTGTTCCCCCTGGATCATTCAGAGAAAAATCTTCAGGCTGCTTCCCAACATGGCGGTGATCGCTGGGTTGAAACCGCATGAGCGCGGACGAGAGCGCCCCTGGAGGAACGCCTGATTTAACCCGTGAATCAGCCGCGCCGGAGCAAGATGACTCCGCCATCGTCTGGCAGGACGCAGAGAGCGTTTATAAACCGGCCGCACTTCCATTGTCTGAGTTCCTGTCCACCGTCCAGCTAACCACCAACCATACAGGGGACTTTCAGCGACAGTCGCCGTTGCTGGTGTTCATTGAGCAGGGCTGTATACAAGCGATGGAGGCCCACGCGCGGGGCGATGTACTGAACGAGCAGGCGGGAATCATCTGCGGCCATGCCTACATGAACGCGACCGGACAATTCTACGTAGCGGTGACATCAGTGCTTGCGGCTGAAACGGCAAATAGTCCTACACATTTCCGCTTTCATGACGGTTCATGGGAAAAGCTTTGGAGCAGGATTGAGGATGGCCCGAACCTTCTCGGCTGGTATCACAGTCATCCGGGCATGGGTGTTTTTCTTTCCAGCACTGACTTGCGCACGCAGCAACTCTATTTTCCTGCACCCTGGCAGATCGCAATTGTGCTCGATCCTGTGAGCCACGAGACCGCTGTGTTTCATGGAGCCAAAGGTGAGAGACTGCCGCCGGGAAATCTAATCGAATTCACTGAGCGCCAACCCGGAGCTTCAGACTGATAAAATTAAAAAAGGACCACGCTATATCTCGCGGAGAGATGGGTGAGTGGTTGAAACCAGACGCCTCGAAAGCGTCCGTGCCTGAAAGGGCACCGGGGGTTCGAATCCCTCTCTCTCCGCCACGTACTATTATTTTGTTGCGTTTAAAAGCCTTCCTGTCTATGATCCTGTCTGTAGGTAACTAGCGTCGAAACTCAACAGACAGGAGATTTCCCCAAGTGCCCAGATCAGAAAGACGGCGCGAAAAGAAGACTGGCTATTCCTGCCGCGTCAACATTCTCAAGTACGTCAAGATTGCCGATAAGTGGCGCTTTGCCCCGGCGCAGATGGTCAACAACAAACTCAAGTTCGATTGGGTGTT
>DATDGL010000058.1:0-166617 GCA_036522115.1 Candidatus Angelobacter sp. | reverse complement strand
GATAATGGATGCCAAATAACTACAAAATTGGTCTCTCTCGGAATAAGATCCATAACCGCAATAGTCGACCATGATATTAAGTTGCTTATCCGTATTTGCAAGTACATCCTTGATTTCAGGGAGGCACTGCGGAAATGCTCCTATGAATCTTGTCGACATAGACTTGGCCATGGCTCGGATTTCGCCTGCCTGCTCTCCCAGTCGCGAGAGTTGGTCTTTCGAGTCACGAAACTGTTTCGACGCAAATACTATCGCTCCGATTGCAAGCAAGAAGATCAGGGTGTCGTATGCTGAATGTGCCAGGTGGTTCCAATCAGTAAATGTTTGAAAGTAAGTTAGCATGGCTGAACCACCTCCTTTACACTTGCGCGGCTTATCCTGGTTGGGCGCTAAGCCTTGACGAGTCCAAGGTATCTGTTGGGTAGTGACAAATCTTCCCGAAACGTTTCAGCCTGTGATAAGAATTTTTCCACCTGGGACGCAATTCTGAGCTAATGATTACGAGGTTGCAGTACCGCGCTGAAGCTATCTTATGTGTAATCAATATGTTGGAGGCTGCGGAGAGGTGCGCAACCTCTTAGGCCTTGCCGAGCCCAGTAACTTCCATGGCGTGCGCCACTAGGAAGCTTACGATACGGCCACGGCCTTCATTGACCGCAATGCCACCGCGCCCAGAATCAGGACTGCGGCAATGATCGCAATCCACAATACTGCCGGATGCTTTTCCGACCACGGCCGCTCGTCGGGACGCCCGGTGAATGCGGTGTTGCTCTGTTCCTGACCGAACTGGACTTCAGTGGCCTTGGCATCTTTCTGGAAGAGCTTGGCGTAGTCGTAGACAGGAGCGGAATCGAGCTTTTCATCGCCATAGTAAAGGTGAGGTTGCGAACTCGAGTTGAAGTAGATGCGCCGCTGGTATTGCTTGAGCCGCACGCTGCTGATCTTGAGGGGCGGATCGTCTCCATTGTGGACGATCACTTTGAGAACTTCAGGGCTGCTTCCTCCCAGGTCTACATAGTCTTGCTCAAAATCAATTTTCTGGCCGTGACGAACCATGTGAACGCGGGTGATTTCGCCAGCGCCGAATGGAACTTTTTTATCGCTTTGCAGCTCCGCTTCACGCCGGAAATTGGGTTGCGCAGCATCAATCGAAAACTCCAGGCGTTCAACTGGAATATTTTTGGGCAGAGAAAAGGTAAAAACAGTGTCCTTGCCCTGCTGCTCCTGCCTGGGTTCCTGCGCAACCGTCCGCCACGCCTCTTTCTCTTCGTCCCGGATTCTGGCCCAGGCACTGTCCACGTCAGAAGGCTTTACCGGGCCATCTATGGTGACGCGCAGATACTTGTAGATGGTAAGCGGAAGCCGCAGGATTGTATTGCTGCCCAGACTGTCGTCAGACAGGTCGTAGATAATACCATTGCCAAGCGTGGCCCAATGAGATCCATGCAAGTCATCCTGGCCATCAATCTGCACCTTGGCCACAAAATTTCTGGCTCTCAGCCTCAACTCGATCCGGTCGTATTCGGCAAACCCTGCCATATCCAGGAAGAATTGTGTCTTGCCCGCGATTTTGGCCGTCTGAAGAACCCGGACTTCCTTCTCCTCGGTCTCAAAGCTGCCGCGTTCAATCGTCAAGGCATAGGGAACCTCAGTTTGTCCGGCATAGAGACGAAGATCGGCCAGATCAGGCAGGGCATGCTGCCAAATGGTTTCATCGATCACGACGTATTGCTGGTGATCAGCGCTCCCGCCCTGCACTTCTCGGAAATACTTGAAATAGGGAATGGAAGCGCTGGCAAAGACGGTTACTGCCAATAGTTTGAAAAGAATTCTCATCCTGGAGTCTCCGAGGATTTTTCCGGCGAGCGCGCCGAAACCTTGAAGTAGACAAAAGAAATCACCAGCAGCATCACGCCTAATCCGATAAGGCTCAGGATGCGGTAACCGGTCTTGAGTTTGCTGATGTCGTAAATAAAGACCTTGCCAATAGTCGCCGCGATCAGCGCCAGCGCCTGCCAGCGAACAAAGGAGCTCTTCTTCCAGAATCCGGCCGCCATGAGCGCGGCCCCGTAGATAATCCAGATGGCGGAATAGCTGAATTCTCGCATCAGCCAGAGCTGGTGAGAGTTATCGGAATAACCCGCCGCATCATAGGACTGCGTCTGTTGCCGGCTGAAATAACCTCCGGCCTCCAGAGTCAGTGCCCTCAGCGCCAGCAGGTTCAGGGCGACAGCGGCCACGCGGATAAATCCCTGCTCTGCTTCTGACGCTGAACGCCCGCCAAAGTAGACAATTCCTCCCAACACCCCAATCGCAATCAGGTATGTGGCAAAGCGCACGTTGAAGATGAACTGGTCGGCATACATTGGAAACGCGATCAGCCGCACCAGACCCAGTCCCAGGGCAGCTACCGCCATGTAGCGCAGAAAATCCGTGCGCGTCCGAACCGCGATCCACAGCAGGACGGCGGATTCCACCAGCCATCCCATGGTGATCCAGTGGTGGCTGAGCTTCAGCGGAATGGCGATGGTAATGAAAGCGATGGCAATGGCAATATGGAGAAGATTGATTACCTTTCCCTCAGCCGCAGCCAATCGACGCTGGAAGAGATTGCTTAACACCAGATAAGCAGCAGCCAATCCCAGCGCATACCAGGTGAGCGTTCCTATTTCATCTTCGTACATGGCGAAGAGCGCCACAAAGAACGAGGCTGCATTCAGTAATGGCAGTATTACGAGAGTTACAGAGACGCCGGAAAAACGAGTGGAGCGCTCAAAGCGGCTAGCCAGCGGAATGGCGGCAAAGATGGCGGCAAACATTGCCGCGAAAAAAATCGTGACGGGGCGAACATCATTTGAATAGAAATTCGCGTGCAGGAACCAGCCCCAGTAGAGGACCTGTGTGCCCAGGAAACTGCCCCACAACAGCCGTCTCCACGGCTTGAAAATCGCCATGACCAGGACTGCGAGATCGAGCAGGCACACGTAGGAGAACAGGACGACCTCGTGGTTTTGTCCAGTGGAAACCAACACCGGGGTGCTGAAGCCGCCAGCCAGGGCAATGGCGGCCAGCAATTCGGCACTTTGAGACAGCGCCATGACGAGAGTGGCCGCTGTAACCACAACCATGGCCGCAAAGGCAATCTGAGCGGATATTAACGGTGGGTCGAAATATTGAGCGGCCGCCCACAACGAAAGATACAGCGTACCGATGCCAACAGCCTTCAACGAATAAGAGAACGGCAGGTAGCCTTTGCCGCGAAAGCGTTCACTCCACACCACAAGCCCAATCCCAGCCAGCAGGCCAATTGCGACTCTTCCTCCCGGCCCGATCAAGTTGTTCTGGAAGGCCCACTCCAGAAAAAAGGCAACGCCAACCAGCACCGCCGCAATGCCAATGCGGTTGAGCCAGTACTGTCCGATCTTCTTTTCCAGGCTTGAATCTTCTTCTTTCTTTGCGGCCGTCTCCTGGGTCCCGAACAAGGTTGATCCAAAGGCAAATGAAGCTGGAGTTGAAGGTGGCGGGGTCGGCCGTTGGAATTCGGCTGGAGCAGCGGTCTGCGGCTGTGAGGGGGCAATGGGTCGCGATGGCGCAGGCGCAGCAATCCCCAGACGCTGTTCAAGCATGTAGATGCGCGCAGTAAGCGCCGCCAACTGTGCTTTCAGCCCCTCCAAGTCGCCCTGGGGATTGGCCATGCGGACAGGCTAGCCTATCCAGGGCCCACAAGCAAATTCATGTGCCCTGGGGACCGCGTAATACCGGCGTTATGCAGTTGCAGGCAATCGGATCATCGGAAGAAAACACCCCAAGAACTATGATGGGGTCAGTTCCACTTCAAGCCGCGCAACTGCTCCAGGTTCACATTTCCGCCGCTCAGCACGCAGACCACTTTTGATCCAGTTGGAGCCTTCACCAGGCCATGCAGCAGAGCGGCCACCGGCGCAGCGGCGGCGCCTTCCACCACCAGCTTGCTGTGGGACATGATCCAGATCATGGCGTCAAAGATTTCGCGATCGGGCAGGGTGACAATCTCGTCCACGAAGCGCTGCACAACCGAGAAGGTATTCTCGCCCACGCGCTTCACCCGCAGACCGTCAATGATGCTATCCATCTTGTCCAGCGTCACCACGCGGCCGGCATCCACACTCCGTTTCATGGCCGGACCGTCTGAAGATTCCACGCCAATGATCTTGATTTTCGGATTGCAGGCCTTCAGCGCCATGGACACTCCGGAGATCAAGCCTCCGCCGCCGATCGGCACCACGGCCACGTCCACCTGGGGGAAGTCTTCAAAGACTTCCAGTCCCAGGGTTCCCTGTCCGGTAATGAGTTGCACATCGTCGAACGGATGGATGTAGGTCAATCCTCGTTCCTGGGTAAGCTGCTTGGCTTTTTCGTTGGCCTCATCCCAGATGAGTCCGTGTTGGACCACTTCTGCGCCGTAAGCGCGCGTGGCATCCACCTTGGACTGTGTGGCGTTGCTGGCCATGACGACCACAGCCTTCATCTTGTAGACACCGGCGGCCAGCGCCACTCCCTGCGCATGGTTTCCGGCAGAAGAGCAGATCACTCCTCTTTGCCGCTGTTCGGAAGTGAGATGGCGGAACTTGTTGAGGGGTCCCCGAAGCTTGTAGGAGCCGCCCTTCTGGAACACCTCCGCCTTGAGCCGGACCTCAAACCCGGTCCGCTCGCTCAACAGCCGGGATGTGAGCAAGGGAGTGTGATAGGCAAATGAAGAAACGACTTTTGCCGCTTCCTTAAAATCAGCGAGAGAGACTTCGGGGGCAACAGCTACTTCGGGGCTCATAGGATTCCTTTGTCAATTCCGGAACTAGACAAAACAGCGGAGTGTAGCAATATTATCGACTATGTTTCAAACTCGGATTGCACTTGCGGTCAGCCGGAGTCTGCACTTGGTGTTGCTTGCTTTCTTGAATTCCAATCACTCAGCATTCACTACTTGCTTTACCACCTCCAGCGTCCGCAGGCAATCTTCGCGGCCAACGTTCAGATGGGTTACGAAGCGCATCTGCTCCTGTCCAATGGTGTTGGCCAACACATTGCGTGACGCCAGCTTTTGATTGAAATCATCAGCATTCATGCCGGTTCCGCTGATGTCGAAGACCAGGATGTTAGTCGGGACTTTTTTCGGATCAATCCGGATGCCCCGGATCTGCGCCAGGCCCTCGGCCAGCAGACGGGCATTCTCATGATCTTCCTGCAAACGCCCCGGCATTTTTTCCAGGGCAATCAGGCACGCCGCCGCCAGAATTCCCGATTGCCGCATGCCTCCGCCCATGGCCTTGCGAAAGATCCTGGCTTTCTCAATGAAAGACTTGCTGCCTGCCAGCATCGAGCCCACTGGCGCGGCCAGACCTTTGGACAAGCAGAACATGACCGAATCAAACTTGCGGCTGATTTCCGCCACCGGCTTACCCGTTGCCACGGACGCATTGAAGATCCGCGCCCCGTCAAGATGTACCGGCGTTCCCATTTCATGGGCCTTGTCGCAAATCTCGTCGGCCGCATCCTGCGGGAAGACGGTGCCCCCGGCCAGATTGAGGGTGTTTTCCAAGACGATGAGGCCGGTCTGCGAGCGGTAGTAAATTTTGGGAGCAATTTTTCTTTTGATCTGCGCCCAGGTCAGCACTCCATCTTCGCCGTAAATCGACCGCGGCATACAACCAGAGAAAGCGGACACCGTTGCCGACTCCAGGTTGATGATGTGGGCCCGCTCTTCACAAATAACTTCCTGGCCATGGTGCGTGTGTACCTTGATGGCGATCTGGTTCCCCATGGTCCCAGTAGGTACAAACAGCGCCGCCGGACGCTCGAAGATTTCCGCCGTTCGCTGTTCCAGGCGGTTGACGGTTGGGTCCTCGCCGTAAACATCGTCGCCAACTTCTGCTTCTGCCATGGCCCGGCGCATCTCCGGCGTGGGTTTGGTCACCGTGTCACTGCGCAAGTCGATCATCGCGGAGCGCTTTGTTTCTTCCACCATCGAGTGTTCGGGTTTGATTGATTCAGTCACCATAAGATTCTGAAGTCCTGCTAAGTAATGACTGCTTCCTCCTTCCCGATGAATCTTTGAAACACTTCATTGGAGAGCAAACGGCCACGTGGCGTCAATCGAACCGTGTCATCGGTCCTGGACAGCAGTCCATCCGATACCAGTTCCTCGATCATCGGCATGTACTCTGGCATTCCCTTGCCGAACCGGCTGCACAATTGGTCCAGTTTGACGCCGCGATTCAGACGCAGTCCCAGGAAAAAGCTCTCTTCCAGCGCATCCCTCTCTGCGACGGCCGCAGCCTTGATCTGTTGTGAGATGAAGAACTGGTCGAAAGAATCAACTGTCGCCAGCCGGACACTTTCTACTCCATCCGCATTCAGCGCCTGCGATGCCGGCAGCATGGAATGCGCATCCACACCAAAACCCAGATACGGCTGGCGGGTCCAGTACTTCAGGTTGTGGAGCGACTCAACCCCGGGACGACTAAAATTCGAGATCTCGTACTGTGGAACTCCATGGCGCTCCAGTTGAGAACAGGCAATCTCATAGAATTCAGCCGTAAGGTCGTCGTCGGGCACAAAGTGCGCGTGATACCTTGTGCCTCCACCAATCAGTTCGCGGCCCAGACGCGAGTCTTCATCCACCTCCAGCATGTAAACGCTCAGGTGCGGGACGCCGGTGCTGACTGCCTGATCCAGTGAACAAGCCCAGCTCTCGCTAGTCTGGTGCGGCAGCCCGACGATCAGATCAACATTGATATTGCTGATCCCAGCGGCCCGCAGGCGGGCGATATCATCCAGAACAATCTCGCGCGTGTGCAATCGCGCCACTGAGCCTGCCTCTTTGTCCACAAACGACTGCACTCCCAGACTGACTCGATTCACTCCGCCTGCAACTAGTGCGTCAAGCACGGGTTGAGTTAGAGTGCCGGGAGCGCATTCCACTGTGACCTCGGCCCCGGCAGCGACATTGAATTGATTCGCAATTACGCCAAACAGCTTTGTCACTTCGGCGGGAGGAAGCAGGCTGGGTGTTCCTCCGCCGAGGTAAATGGAATCAACGGAATCAGGAACCATCGCCCCATGCTGCCGGGCAGTCGCACGACAGGCAACGACGTCAGCGCACAAGCGCTCGACGTAGCGTCCCATCTGCGCGGCGGAGAACACTCCCGAGGCGAAATTGCAATAGCTGCACTTGGAGCGGCAAAACGGTACCGAGATGTAAACTCCCAGTGACATGTGAATTTTACATACCCTGTGAGGCGCAAATTCAGCATCAATTATAGAATCCTCCTATGCTCAAACGCGCGGTGATTACCGGCATGGGCGTTGTCAGCCCCAACGGAATTGGTAAAGCTGCCTTCTGCAACGCGATTCTTGCCGGCCAGAGCGGCGTGAAGCCGATAACTCGTTTTGATACCTCTGAGCTTTCCGTCAAAATTGCCGGCGAGATTCAGGATTTCAACGAACTCGATTGGATGGAAGCCCGCGAGCGCAAGCATGTCTCGCGCGCGGTGCCCCTGGCGCTGGCAGCTTCCACCGAAGCTCTCAAGGATGCCGGGATCGATGCCCAGAAACTCTCTCTGAATGAGCAACGCGAGATTGGCGTGGTTCTGGGCACGGGCGGCGGCGCGCAGGATTTCACCGAACATCAATACGATCTCTACTACAAGGGCAAGATCAAGCAGGTGAGCCTGTTCACCGTTCCCAGCGGGACTCCGGGCACGCTCTCCAGTGAAATCAGCATGCGCTTTGGCCTTCGCGGGATGAGCCACGTGATCACCACGGGCTGCACGTCATCCACAGATGCGTTGGGCTACGCGCTGCGCCAGATCCAGCTCGGCACGCAATCCGCCATGCTGGTGGGCGGAGTCGACTCGCCGCTGGCCTGGGGCATCATGAAGGGCTTTACCCTGATGAAGATCATGACCGAGTCATGGAACCATGCGCCGGAGCGCGCGTCCCGGCCGTTCAGCAAAGATCGCGATGGCTTTGTGGTGGCTGAAGGCGCCTGGCTGTTCGTGGTGGAAGAGTACGAGCGGGCCCGAAGCCGCGGCGCGCGTATCTACGCCGAAATCAGCGGCTACGGCTCAACCTGTGAGGCCTTTCATCGCGTCCGCCTTCAGGAGTGCGGTGAAGAGCCGGCCCGCGCGATTCAGCTCGCCATGCGGGAAGCAGGGATCTCGGCTGAAAACGTCCAATACGTAAACCTGCATGGGACCTCCACTCAGCTCAATGACCGGATCGAGACCCGCGCCTTGAAGCTGGCGCTCGGCGGCCATGCGTACAAGGTTCCCATGTCCTCCTTGAAATCGCAGATTGGACATCCGCAGGGCGCATGCGGCGCTGCCGGCGTGGCCGCAACTTTGATTGCCATGAAGCACAAACAGCTTGCCCCGACGATCAACGTGGAAACTCAAGATCCGGACTGCGATCTGGACTATGTGCCGGGCCCAGGCCGCAAAGTGGAAATTGAGCACGCCATTTGCAACTGCATCGCCTTTGGATCAAAGAATTCAGCGCTGGCGCTGAGAAAGATCTAAGGCTTACCACTGGCCGCACTGACGATACTGATTTTGAACTGATAAAACTTCGGCATTATGATTTCGCAAATCCTCTGAACCTACCTCCCTCCCTCAAGCATCTTTTACAATACTCAAGGGACCCGTCTGCATGCAGGAAGAAGAGATATTAGGCAAAGCGTACGACAGCCGGCTGATGCGGCGGCTGATGGGATACCTGCGACCCTACAAATGGACTGTGATCGTGGCTTTGGCGGCCATCGTGTTGAAGGCCACTGCCGATATCCTCGGCCCATATCTCACCAAAGTCGCAATTGATAAATACCTTGCCGTTTCCAGTGGGAATTCGCACGGTTTCCTGGATTCTTTTCTCAGCTCCAAGCCGCTGACCGGAATTGGACAGGTCGCGCTCCTCTATATGTGCGCGCTGGCGGCAAGTTTTGCGTTGGAGTACACGCAAACGTATCTCATGCTGTGGACCGGACAGAAGGCAATGTTCGATCTGCGCAGCCAGATCTTCCGCCATCTCCAGCACATGCACGTCGGCTTCTTCGACAAAAACCCGGTGGGCCGCCTGGTCACGCGCGTCACATCGGACGTGGATGCGCTCAATGACATGTTCACCACCGGCGTAGTGGCGATCTTTGAGGACATATTTGTCCTTTTGGGAATCATCGGCATCATGCTGCAGATGAAGTGGTGGCTGGCCCTGATCACGTTCGCGGTTCTTCCCGGAATCTTCTGGGCCACTGCGCTGTTCCGCAAGGCAGTGCGCGATTCCTATCGCCGGATTCGCACTGCCATCGCGCGCATTAACGCCTACCTCCAGGAACATGTGTCCGGCATTGTGGTGTTACAGCTTTTCAATCGCGAAAAGCGCGCCTATCAGCAGTTCGAAAAGGTCAACGCCCAGCACATGGACGCCTACAAAGATGCCATCATGGCCCATGCCATCTACTATCCGGTGGTGGAGGTCCTCTCGACTATCGCCATTGCCCTGGTCTTCTGGTTTGGCGGCTTGCGGGTAATGGCGGGTACGGTTTCACTCGGCATCCTGGTGGCCTTCATGCAGTACGCGCAGCGGTTCTTCCGGCCCATTCAGGACTTGAGCGACAAATACAACATCCTTCAGGCCGCCATGGCATCCAGCGAACGCATCTTCAAGCTGCTGGATACTCCCGTGGAGATCCTCTCGCCCGCGGAGCCGGTGAAAGCAACCGGCGAAGGCAGGATCGAATTCGACCACGTATGGTTTGCCTACCGCAAGCTTGATGCTGAAGCCCAATCCAACGGACAACCTCGGACTGCCAGCGATAACGGCGCTCATGCTCCGCTGAACGCCAGTGCGGATGGATCAAGCTATGACTGGATCCTGCGCGATGTCTCTTTTGTGATCGAACCCGGTGAAACCATCGCTATTGTCGGCCACACCGGCGCAGGCAAGACGACCATCATTTCCCTGCTGATGCGCTTTTATGAAATTCAGCGCGGCAACATCAAGATTGATGGCGTCGACATCCGCGAACTCGATCTTAAAGATTTGCGCCGCCGCTTCGGCGTCGTCTTGCAGGACCCGTTCCTGTTCACCGGCACAATTGAAAACAACATCCGGTTGGGTTCAGACTGGATATCGGATGAACAGGTGGAAACCGCTGCCGAAAACGTGAATGTCGCGGATTTCATCCGACGCCTGCCCCAGGGGTTTGCAGAGCCAGTGCTGGAACGCGGGAGCACACTCAGCACCGGCCAAAAGCAGCTCATCTCCTTCGCCCGCGCGCTGGCCCACAATCCGGGGATTCTGGTGCTCGATGAAGCTACGTCCAGCGTGGATACTGAGACCGAGTTGCGTGTTCGCGACGCCCTCACCCGTATGGTCGAGGGCCGCACCTCAGTCATCATCGCTCACCGGCTCTCCACCATTCAGCGCGCCGATAAGATCATCGTGATGCACAAAGGCCAAGTGCGCGAGATCGGCAACCATCAGGAGCTGCTCGCCAACCGCGGCATATACTGGAAGCTCTATCAGCTCCAGTACAAAGAACAGGAGATGGAAATTCCTCAAGTCAGCGCCGACGACTGATAGCATTTGTGATTTGTGATTTGCACCACGCTGCGTACAAATTCACAAATCAGAAATCACAAATGATGCAAATCCTGCTCTCCGCCGGTGAGGCCTCCGGCGACTACTACGGCGCTCAGCTCATTCAGTCACTTCAGCAGCTTGCTCCCGGCACGAAATTTTTCGGCATGGGAGGCGACAGAATGCGCGCCGCCCGATGCGAACTCCTGGTCAATGCCAGCGAGGTCGCCGTAGTAGGGCTGGCCGAGGTGGTCACGCACCTTCCGGCCATTCGCAAGAAATTCAAGAGCATCATTCACGAAGCGAAAAAGCGACGGCCGCAGGCCGCAGTGCTCATTGATTTCCCTGATTTCAATCTGCGTTTGGCGCGGCATCTTCACCGGCTCCAGATTCCGGTGTTTTATTTTGTCAGCCCGCAAGTGTGGGCGTGGCGTTCCAGCAGGGTCAAGCAGATCCGCAAGTACGTCCGCAAGATAATTGTGATCTTTCCCTTCGAGCAGGATTTCTACCGCCGCCACGGAGTGGAGGTCAGGTACGTAGGACATCCGCTGGCCTATGCGTCCGAGCCTTCAATCTCACGCGAGGAGTTTGCCGCCCGCTACGGACTTGATCCGGCCAAAGAATGGATCGCTTTGCTTCCCGGCAGCCGCAAAAAAGAAGTGCAGATGAACCTGCCGCCCATGCTGGAAGTTGCGCAACAACTGGGCGCGCAATACCAATACCTTGTCCCTGTGGCCTCCACACTGAAAGGTGAGTGGCTGCGGCAACAGTTCCCGCCATCCGGAGCTGTTATCAAACTTACCGTGAACTCGCGGCTCACGCTCAAGCATTCGCGGGCGGGAGTGGTGGCCAGCGGCACGGCCACGGTGGAAGCGGCGCTTGCAGGATCGCCATTCGTAGTGGTGTATCGCCTGGCGTCACTCACCTGGCTGCTCGGCCGTCGCCTGGTTAATCTGGATACCTTCGCCATGGTAAACCTGATTGCCGGCCGCCGAATCGTGACCGAGCTGATCCAGCACGACTTTACCGCCGCAAACGTGGTGCGCGAGTTGAGCGCGATTATTCCTGACGGCCCTCGTCGCCAACATATGCTGGCCGACCTCAAGGAAGTACAGCAGCGCCTGCGGGACAGCGCGAGCACCGTAGAGCCGTCCATGCGCGCGGCCGAGGAGATTCTGGCCGGTTTGCCCGAACTTCCAGCGGCAAACTAACCGGTCTTCACAAAACTTAACGCAGAGCGGTTCGGTGCTGCCCGTTCTCAAGAATGGCGCAAAAGCATCTTTTCTGTAAGAATTTAGATCTAAGGCAATTATCGCCGGCAGCTCTGGAGTGTTTCCATGCATATTGCACGACGACCCCTGCGGCGTGCTTACCTTTTATGGGGTTTGGCACTTTCTCTTGCCCTTCCCGCGCTGGGCGCGGAGAAGTCACGAGTCAAAGCCGAAGACTATCAAATTGACGCGGAAATCTTTCCGCAGACGCACCAGCTTGTGGCCCGTGTCCGGGTCAAATTCACCGCCACCACTGACACCAATTTTGGCAGCTTCGAGTTGAACAACGGCTTGCGCGTGACCAAAGTGCTGGATGCGGCCGGCAAGCCTCTGACCGCCGAGCGCATCAGCCAAGACAATGCAATCCGCGTTTCCTTTCCGGCCGGCCTGACCAAAGGCGCCAGCGAAACAATCACGTTTGAGTATGAAGGCAAGCTTGCCAATGCAGATGACAGTCCGGTGGAAGGTTTGAAGCTCGCCTATGTGGGTGAAGAGGGCACATACCTGCTGTATCCCGGCCGCTGGTTCCCTATCACCAACTACGGCATTGATCGCTTCACCTCCAGCATTAACGTAACCGCGCCCACAGGGACCATCATCGTGGGCAGCGGCTCGGTCGCGCCGGCGCGCTCAGTTCCCGCCACCAAAACCATCGCCAGCTTCAACTGGCAGAAACCCAGCTTCCCCGGCACCATCATTGCGGGATCTTTTGTTGAGACCGCTGTCGGCACAGTGAAGGTCTACACCCGGCCCAACAAAAAGCAATTCGCAGCCGCCTATGCAGACACGGCGACCAAAGAGATGGAGTATTTCTCCAGCATCTACGGCCCAGCCATTACTCCGTATATCCGGGTGGTGGAATTGCCGGGCGACACAGTCCCGGCATGGTGGGCGCCGGAAATCGCCGCCCTGGCCGGCCGCGATATAGAAGAAAAAGCCAACTATCGTCTGCTGGCGGACACCATCGCTCATCAATGGTGGGGCGTTGCGGTCAGCGCTGCGAGCAAAGACGACTCGTGGCTGGTGGACGGAGGAGCGCGCGATTCGGAGATGCGCTACGTCCAGAATTCAGCCGGGCAACAGGCTTTTGAAGAATCCACCAAAGATATGGCAGTGGGCGCGCTGGCTTATGACACCGTGCCACTCTCCAGCATCAACAAGCTGGACGCCTTCTCCTCGCAATTCCAGGCCTTGTCCATGGACAAGGGCGGGATGATCTTCCACATGCTGCGCTGGGTAATCGGAGACGCTGCCTTTGACAAGACCATGAAGGAATTCATGGATAAATTCTCGGTGAAGTCCGCGACCGTTGCCGATCTCCAGACCATTGCGGAGAAGAACTATGGTGACAAGCTGAACGCATTCTTCTCGCAATGGGTAGACGGGACCGGCGCGCCTGAATTCAAGTTGAAATATACGGTCTTTCGCGTGAAGAAGGGCTTCCGCATTGTCGGCCAGATCTCGCAGGACCTTGACCTGTTCCGCATGCCGCTGGAATTGAAAATCGATACCGACGGCCAGAGCGAGATGAAGCGCATTGAAGTGGTGGGCACGCAGTCATCGTTTTCAGTGGAGACCTTCGGCAAACCGCGCCGCATGACTCTGGATCCCAACAACTGGGTGCTCAAGAATTCGCCTGACCTGCGCGTGCGCGTAGCCATCCGCCGCGGCCAGGAGCTTACGCAGCAGGGCAATCTGGCTGAGGCGCTCAGCGAGTTCAACAAGGCGCTGGAGGTCAACAAGAACAGCTCTCTGGCCCACTATCGCATTGCCGAGGTCTTCTATCTTCAACGCAACTATCAATCGGCCGCCAACGAATACCGCGAGTCCATCAGTGGGGACAACGAGCCTCGCTGGACAGAGGTCTGGAGCCACCTTGGCCTGGGCAAGATCTTCGATATCACCGGCCAGCGCGACCGCGCGGTGAACGAATATCGCCAGGCCCTGCAAACCAACGACAACACCCAAGGCGCCCTGGATGAGGCGCGCAGGTATCTGGATTCGCCGTATCAGCGGGATACGAAGAAGAATGGGATGTAATTTAGCTGCTGGCTGCTGGCTCCTGGCGAAACCCAAATCGCAAGTACGTGATCAACCCAAAGTTTAACTATCTGGCTACATTTTCCGAGGGCGTTGCCGCCGCCAAAGATCCGGGAGGCCAGTGGGGGTATGTCAACCGCTCCGGTGAGTTTGTCATCAAGCCTCAGTTCACGTGGGCCAGTCGATTCGCAGAAGGGCCTCGCGCCAGTCCGTTCGGGAAATAAGTCCGGCTATATCGATCACAGCGGCGCTTTTGCTATCAATCCCCAATTCGATGCCGTGACAGAGTTCAAGCACGGATTCGCTCTTGTCAAATTGGGAAACAATCGCGCCATCATCGACAAGTCGGGAAAATTCGTTCTCAACCCGGGACAACTCACAATTATGGGCGACGATATCTCAGATGGCCTGGTAGCGGTTAGAAGCGAAAACGGGCTCGGATATGCGCAATCTTCCGGCGAGTGGACCATCCCGCCCACTCGAGCGCTGGGGGTTGCCGGCCCTGTGCACAAAGGTATTGCCGCTATCAGAGTGGAAATTCGCGTAGCGCGATTCGGTGAAAAGTGCGATCCTACCAGTTCGCCGACTACCTAGTGACCTGGTTGCAAGGAAGGCTTATGAGTTCAGCGCCACAAACGCCACCGCCGATGGAGCCGCAACACAACAAAACCTTTGCGGATGTACTTCACATCCTGCTCCATAGTCCTCGGAAACTCCTGTTTTTCCTCCTATTCGTAGGCGCATGCGGAATAGTCATCGGAGCAGGAATCGTTGCGCTCGCGTATGTTATGCCGAGGGTGCTCGGCCTGCATCCTGTTGCCATGAGGCTTGAAAGCCAGGAGGGCGGAATTCTTCTGGAATCTACTGTCGGCAACAAAAATGTTTATCAACTTGTGGTTAATCCCCAAGAGGGTTGGCAGCCAACCCACATTTCCGTCAAAAAAGGCCAGATTGTGGAATTTGTTGCCCAGGGCCGGATCAACATTGACCTGCGTGGGGTGGTGGATGCGACAGCATTTCGGCAGAAATTTGAAGAAGCCCACCCGGAACTCAATAACAAGGACGCCGCAACAACTCCCGAACAAGCCTATACTCCTGAGCAGTGGAACAAACTGCACCTGCTGCATCCCTGGGTAGGCCCGAACGGAAACAACGTGCAAGACAGCGCCTTCCCCGCTCGAACGCAATATAAGATCATGCCTAACGAAAATTTTGGAGCCCTGGTCGGAGCCTTGCTCGACCGGGAAACAGCCGAACATATTAAAGTCCAGAATTGTGGCCCTCCGCCAGCGCTGCAATTTCAATGTGCCTTCCTGATTGGGGACAAGCACGAGATGGACGTAGATGGTACCGGCTATCTTTGGCTGAACATCAATGACGTTGTCGATCCACACGATCCGGATCTTTTCTATGAGGATAACCTGGGTTTCTTCCAGGTTCTGGTCACGGTCGAAAGGTAGACTGCTTCATTCGTATCTTAACGCTTCAATCGGGTCCAGGCGCGAAGCTTTGACGGCAGGCAGCATGCCGCTGATGATGCCCACGAAGCCCAGAATGAGGGTGGAAATAAGCAGGTTGGCGGGGGAAATAATCAGGCGAATGTCGCCGGCTGCGGCGTTCTTGGCGACTGCGCTGTAAAGCGTCAACGAACCTGCCGACCAGGAGATCACGTAGGCCAGAACAATTCCCAACAAACCACCAGCGAGGGTAATAGCCAGAGCTTCGGCCAGGAATTGGAACAGAATATCGCGCTTGCGCGCGCCCAGCGCTTTTTCAATGCCGATTTCGCGCGTCCTTTGAGTCACGGACACCAGCATGATGTTCATGAGGCCTACGCCGCCGATGCCCAGCGTCAGAGTGCCGATGAATGCCAGCAACACCTGAAGGCCGAGGGTGATGATCTCAAAGGTATTCACCTGCTTCATGGCGTTGAAAATGAAGATGGCGCGCCTGTCCGTGGGATTGAAGCCATGCGCGCCGGCCAGTACGGTGCGGATATTGTCTTCAATCTTTTCGTATTCCATGCTTTCGTAGTCGATCCAGATGCCATCCAGGTAGAGCGTATCTTTCAGGTCGCTGATGGAGGTAAAGGGGACATAGATGACGCGGTTGATATCGTCATCGCCTTCCTGCATCTTGGAGTCGAGCACGCCGATCACTTCAAAGCTCATTCCGTTGATGCGGATGTGCTCGCCCAGAGCATACTCGCCGGAAAACAGCTTGGTCTTGGCTTCCGAGCCGATCACCGCCACACGCGCGCGCTGGGTTTCGTCCTGCGTGTTGTAGAAGCGGCCTTCCGCCACCTTCAAGGCGCGGATCGATTGCGCATTCGAGTTGAAACCCTCTACTGGCATCTGGAAGGTGCGGTTTTCGTGTTGTATGTTGGCCTGCAAACCGGCCTGGGGACTCACGTGCTTCACCAGCGCAACCAGGCTGGCAATGCGGTCCACATCGTCCATGGTGAAGCGAATCTCGGTTCCAGCCTTGGCGCCTCCCGCCTGCAAGGAGGTGCGTCCGGGAAAGACGCCCATAATCTGCATGCCAAAATTAGAAAAAATATTGCGCACCGCGCGCCCAAAGCCGGCGCCATACGCCAGAAGCAGGACAACGGTGGCGATGCCCCAGGCCATGCCCAACATGGTGAGCGCCGTGCGCCGCCGATTGTGGCGCATCGCCTGATATGCCTGGCCTAAGAGATCATGGACCATACTAGATTCTCGCTTCGAGAAGTCCCGAGCCTAAAGGTCGGAATCCCATTTTTAAAGTTATTCACGCAGACTAAAGCCCGCTCGGCACGAGTGAAGTCGTGCCCTGTCACCTGGCTTCTGCCCGCAAACGGGTTTTTCGCAAACTCTAAAGTCCGGAGCTTCCACCTGTCGCGCTCAGAAAACCATTTTTGAAACACGCTCTATTCCTTCCTCAGGGCTTCCACGGGCGTGAGCATGGCCGCCTTGCGGGCGGGATACAGTCCGGCCACGATTCCCGCAACCGCCAACGAAATCACCGCCAGCGCCGCCGACATCGGCACCAGGTGTGGAGGATCGAACCCCGGAGGCGCCGGCAGAGCTCCCAGCATGCCCATGAAACCGGCAGCAGCCCCAATGCCCAGGCCGCCACTCAGCAGAGTAAGAAATGCTCCTTCAAAAAAGAACTGCAAGAGGATGCTGCGATTGGTGGCTCCCAGCGCTTTCATCAGGCCGATCTCGCGCGTGCGCTCCGTGACTGAAACCAACATGATGTTGATGACGCCGATTGCGCCCAGGGCCAGCGTAACCAGCCCCACCCCGCCCAGGAACAGGTCCATGGCGGTGAAAATCTTGCCGACCATCTCGTGGCTCTCGACCGTGTCCCATCCTTCAAAAGCCTCTTTGTTCTGCCAGTTAAAGCCATGATTGCGGGCAACGATGCGGTGTACCTCCTCCACTGCGCCAATGTGCTGTTCACTACTGATGGGCTGAAAGTTGATGAAGGAGATATCGTCAGCGCTTTGAGCATTCTTGATGGGGAAAAACAGCTTCATGGTATTGAAGGGGACATAGACGCGGAAGTTGGTGGAGTTGTTTTCATCCCGCCCCACGCTGGCCAGCACACCTATGACTTCAAAGCGAATCCCGTTCAAGAGGATGGTGCTGCCGATGGCCGGGCGTCCGGGAAAAAGATTGTGGGTCATCTGGGAGCCGAGCACGGCTACGCTGCGGCGCTGCTGGTCGTCCGGATCGTTGATCCAGCGGCCCTCACCCATGGGCAGGTAACGAATCTCATTGAAATTCGCGTTGATGCCGATGACCTGTCCGTTGCTGGTGGCAAAGTCGCTCTGCGCGCGAATATCTCCCCGAGTCAGAACCGGCGAAACGGTCTTGACCAGTTTTGCTTCCTTGCGAATATCCAGGACATCCTGATAGGTGAGGAAGTAGGGCTTCATTCCCTGGTGTTGTCCCGCTACAGCCGGCACTTGTCCCGGCCAGAGAAAGATGATGTCCTGCCCCATGGTGTCCAACTGGCGTTTGTTGCCGGAGCGGAACCCTTCTCCCAGGCCCACTAATAGCAGCAGCGAGCCTACACCCCAGGCAATGCCAAACATGGTGAGAAAGGAGCGCAGCTTGTGCGCCCACAAGGCACGCAACATCTGGCCGAAAATGTCTAAAACCATCCGCATGGCTTAAGAAGGAATACGCAACTGGGAAGCTCAAGGTTCCCTGAAGTTTAGACTGGCTGGCAGAGGATTTGTTACCGCACTTAGGTAACAAGGCAACGGGCCACAGGTGGGACCAGATCGGGTGATCGGAACAGACTCACTGCGATTCAGGGTTTTGCGTAGGCTACTGAACTCAAATCTTCTTCCGGCACTACCTGCAGTTCGATCGATCCTTCACGAGGCAGGATCTCCAGGGGCGTCAGGCCGTGGAAGAGGGCAAAGCGCACTTGCAGTAACATGCCCCGAGTAGCATTCACAGAGGCCAGCGGGACCCTGCACTCAAAGACAGATTCCTTGCGCAATGCCACGATCGCGCCGGTCGGTTTCTGCGGCTCATATCCATTTTCGCGCAACGTCCACTCTGATATGGATGCAGCGTCAACGAAAGCCTCCAGCCGGTAGGTGCGTTCGCGGCTGGCTCCATCTCCGAGTGCGGGGTGCGAGGTGATGGTCGCAACCAGGCGCGTATCTTTGCCGGCCCACTCGGAGGTCTTCTCCATCAAATCCAGCCGGCAATAAAGATTGTCTTTATCAATGCCGGCATAACCGGTATCCAGCAGAAAGTGCTTGCCATGCATCGCGGAAGAGCGCCGGTCCGCTACGTGGACAGCAGCGCCCAGCCAGTCAAAGTAACCGGTGCTCACGCTGTCCAACCGCGGAGATATGTATGCGCTTTGCGGTGAAAAAAGCGCCTTTGCATAGCTGCCGATGATGGGGCGAGCCAGCACTTCCGGAGGTTCGGCGCCAAGCGCCTGATAAACGTTGGCCAGGTGCTTGCGGTACAACTCATCAAAGTCGCGATCATTGGCGGAGTGGTGCTCCGGGCCATACCACCAGTTCCAATCGCTGCCCTCAGCTATGAGCAGTTCCTCAAAAGCGAGTTGCTTTTGCGCGGCTGAAACTCGCTCGGCGTTCGCGCCAAAGAAATCCCGAGCGGCGGAAAGATGGTCCCAGGCCTGGTTGTCCTCCGGCGCGCCGATCCAGATATCGAAATTGGCGTTGATCCATGACCCGGGAACAATGTAGGTAAGCTTCTCCGGCCTGGGTTCGCGCGCGACCGCTTCCGAGACGGTGAGTGTTTCAAACAGCTTGTCATTTTGAATGCCGTCATACAGACGGCGAAGAAACTCGCGTCCCGACCGCGGGTAATACTCCCAGGCGTTTTCACCATCCAGAATGATGGAGACCACGGCATCCTGCCCTTGCGCCAGCAGCGGAGCAGAACCTGCCTTGATGCGACGAATGAAATCCTCTGCGGCATCTTTGGCCGGCATTCCGGAATAAACAAATCCAATCAGGTCTGATAGCGAATGGTCACGGAAGACCATGTGCATGCGAGCCCCATCCTGCTCCCAGCGGCAAATCCGGTACAGTTCTGTGGCGCTGCGCTGGTTGAGGTTGCCGGCGCCGTCACGTTCCATCCACGTGCTCAGGGAACGCCCCAGCACGCCTTCATCGGTTGCCATCCAGTCAATTCCGGACTGGTGCGCGATGGCCAGCACTTCATTAGAGACACTTCCCTCTGAGGGCCACATCCCGCGGGGGCGCATTCCAAAGACCTGTTCATGCAGGTTGAGGCCGCCCACGATCTGCTCCCGCGCGTCTTCCGGATGACGAAAACGCTGCGCAGGCAGCGGCAGCCCAAGATGAGAGACTGCTCCAACATCGGTATCACAGATCAGCGGCAGAATCGGATGGTAAAAGGGCGAGGTGGAGATTTCGATCGAGCCACGGTCCTGCGCTTCTTTATAGGATGGGAGGACTCGTGCCAAAAATTCCTTCTGCTTATTGACCACCCATTCGCGGTCATCCTGGCTGTAGCCATGCCCCTTTTTTATCAGTTCGCGGACTTCAGGATCTTCCAGCCAGAACTCATCCATCCAGGCGACCTGAGACAACACCTGCAAATCAGTGAAATCACTTTCCTGGAGGAGCAGGGCGGCGCGGCCTGGGGCTGTGGAAAGACCCTGGACCTTGTCCCACAATTCGCGGTAGCGAGGATAACGCCCAACCATGTTCTGCAGATTTCCCTGGAACAGGTACTCGAGTGCAAATTCTTTCTCTCCATGGCTGAAGGTGGATGCAGGCTTGGCGACCACCTCAAAAAACGGATCTCGCGCCGTTCCGTTTACGTAGTCCTGAATCTGGGCGACCAGGCACGGGGTCAGGTTGAAGGTCTGATGGATCTGGGGAAACTCATCCAGGAGCTTCACCATGCCGTAGTAGTCTTTCAGCGCGTGCAGCCGCACCCAGGGCAGACGGTATTCTCCTGTAACCAGATCTTTGTAGTACGGCTGGTGCATGTGCCAGAGGAACAGGAGGCGAATGGAAGGCATGAGCGAAACTGCTACAGTAAAGGATAGCGTAGCCAGGCCGCAACCGGAACCTCACCGCGCCTACGGCGCTTGGTCGGATGCACCTTATGGGGTGAAGATCAAATACGTTGAATGCTGCGTGATTCCTGGACGCTGTATGGGGATTCTTCCCCTTCGCTATGCTTCGGATCAGAATGACAAGGAGACGACTGCACGGTTCGCAATGAAACCAAAGTAGCCACTACCGAGGTTTTGACTTGCCTGGCTAAATGCTAAATACTAACTGCTAACCAAGTACTGTCCGCAATGCGTATCTTTACGCGCTACATTCTGAAGGAAGTGCTGTCCCACGGGCTGATTGGGGTGGCGGTGTTCACGTTCGTCATTTTCATGCGGGACGTGAGCCGAATTCTTGAATTAGTGGTGCGCAACAGCGCGCCCATTCCCAGCGTTGCTCAACTCTTTTTTCTGACCCTGCCGGCAGCGCTTACCGTGACCCTTCCCATGGGTGTGCTGGTGGGAATCCTGATCGGGCTTAGCCGCATGGCGGCGGACAGTGAAATCACGGCCATGCGCGCAGCCGGGGTTGGCGTCTTTAGGTTCGTCAAGGCGCTGGCCGGCTTCGGACTGGTTGCATGGCTGCTGGCCCTGGCGAATAACGTCTTCGTGGCGCCGCTCTCTTCGGCAGCGCTGGCCAACCTGCAGAATAACCTGGCCAGCTCCCAGGCATCGTTTCTGGTGGAGCCGCGCGTCTTCTACGAAGAATCCAAGAACTACGTTCTCTACGTGCAGGATGTCACCGCCGAGTCAGGCGCCTCTGTTTGGAAGAATGTTTTTCTGGCGGACGTCAGCACTCCGGGCGCTTCCAAGATCACGATTGCCGAGCAAGCGGTGGTCCGCAACGGACAGGATTCCATCCACCTGCACATGACCAACGGAGCCACGCATGAAGTGAGTATTCGCGAGCCCGGCCAGTACACCATTTCCACTTTCGAGGAAAATGATTTCACGCTCAACGTGCCGCCCACGCCCAAACAGGCCCAGGAAATCGTCCCCGTGCAGCAACTCCATACACGCGATCTGCTGTGGCTGAGCTATCACAGTCCCAAACCGGAGGTGGCGCGGTGGTATTGGATTGAATTCAACCGTCGCGTGGCCCTGCCCACGGCATGCCTGGTGCTGGTGCTGATCGGAATTCCTCTGGGCCTCTCCTCGAAGAAGGGCGGCAAGGGGGCAGGTTTTGTTCTGACCATTGTGTTGGTCTTTGTCTATTACTTCATTTCCGTGACCGGCCTTTCCTTTGCCCGCAGCGGCAAAATGCCTCCCGTGCTGGGTGTGTGGATGGCGAACATTATTTTCGGCCTGATCGGCCTCTTCCTGCTGTGGCGGGTAGACAAAGTGCCTATCGAGACCGGCCTGGGCCGGCTGCTGACCCGGGATTGGAGGAAATGGAGAACGTCGCGGTTCAGGCAGCGCGACGAGGAACGCGCCATTGCAATTGCGCGTCCGCGTTCGCGCAAACGGTTTCCCCTGATCCTGGATGATTATGTGGTGCGAAGTTTTCTCGGGTACTTCGCGTTGATCACGGCCAGCTTCATGATCCTGGTGCTGATCTTCAACTTCTTCGAGCTGCTGACGGACATTGTTCGCAACCGCATTCCCCTGGTTACGGTGGGCGAATACCTATTGAACGTGACGCCATCCTGGCTCTATTTGTTTACGCCGCTGTGCGTATTGCTGGCAGTGCTGGTCACCTTTGGCCTGATGGAAAAATCCAACGAGATGACGGCCATGAAAGCCACCGGAATCAGCGTTTACCGCGCTGTCCTGCCGGTGCTGATCATCTCCGCGCTGCTGGCCGGGGGACTCTTCCTGCTGGAGGAATGGTATTTGCCCTATGCCAACAAAAGGCAGGAGACGCTGCGCAACACGATCAAGGAAAAGCCGGCGCAAACCTATCTGCGTCCCGACCGCAAATGGATTTTCGGCCAGCACAACACCATTTATTACTACGAGTTCTACGATCCGGAAGCGGACCAGTTCGGCAGCATCTCCGCCTTCGAGTTTGACCCGCAGACGTTTCAGATCACCAAACGGATTTACGCCACACAATCGCATTGGGACCGGAACCTTCAGGAGTGGATCTTTGAAAGGGGCTGGCAACGCTCTTTTCGCGGCGCAGCCATTCAGAGCTATGAACCCTTCAACCTGCATGAGTTTGCCGAGTTAAACGAGCCTCCCACGTACTTCAAGAAGGAGGTCCACCAGTCGCAGGAGATGAACTACGCCGAGCTCAGCAATTACATTAACGACCTGCAGCAGAGCGGCTTCGATGTTGTGCGGTTGCGCGTACAGCTCCAGAAAAAACTGGCATTCCCATTAATCACGCTGGTCATGGCGGTGCTCGCCGTCCCCTTTGCCCTCTCCATGGGCCGTAGAGGCGCGCTGACGGGTATTGCTGTGGCGTTAATGATCGGAGTCGTGTATTGGGTCACCTCCGGACTGTTCGAAGCCATGGGCAGCGTGAACCAGTTGCCTGCGGCGCTGGCCGCCTGGTCTCCGGACATAATCTTCTGCCTGATCGGCGGGTACATGGTGCTGAAGACGCCTTCTTAGGTTCATTATGCAGGCCTCGCACTCCGACCCATAGCCGCACAACAGAAGCATCCACATCAGCCGGAGCACCACCCATGTTCCCAGAATCGAACTATACTTTCTCCAAATTAAGCTATGCTTCAGCATCGGCAGATTGTTGGTGGACAGCATTTTCCCCATGTGCTACAATGCCGACCAATCTCCCCCTGGCAGCCCCTATTTTGGTAGTGGCGCTGCTAGCGCTTGAGGAAGACAAAATGGCTTATGACCTCAGGGGATTGGCCAATCGAGTGACAGAGCAGGTACGCTCTGCACCGCATTTATCGCTGAATGACATCGCAATTCGCGTCAATGTGGGACGCCATACCATCGAGAAAGCTATTAAACAAACCACCGGCAAGACCTTCCGCGATTTGCGCAGCCAAGTGCTTCTGGAGGAGGCAATTAATCTGCTCGACAGCGATCCAACCCAAAGTGTCAAGGAAGTCGCTTTCAAACTTGGCTACGGCTGGCAAAGGTCTCTTTCACGATTCATAAAAGCCAGAGTGGGATGTTGTCCAAAAGAACTCAGGGGCAAGAATTCTCAGGCGCCATAGCTGTTCAATATTCTGGTCCTTCACTTCTGTCTACTAATTCTGCGAATTGTCCACATTAATTGCTGTGACAAAAAGGGGGCTGTGCATAGAATGCATCAACTTCGTCATCGCACAAATGGGGAGGATTACCAGTTTGACCAGATATAGGAGCGCATGTTTGTCTCTTCTCAAATCTAAAGTGAAATGCCCTTTGGTGTGCTTTGTGCTGCTCATGGCGTGTGCGGCGCAGGCGAAATCAGAGTATAAGGTTATCACCCATAAAGGCAAAACAATTTCATCCATTTTCGATGGGCTTAACCCTAGCTGGTTTGCGCACAAACTTTCGCTCAAGTCCGAACAAGCTCCTGCATCTGTGCGGCCCTGGAAGGGGAGTCTCCTGCAACCTCTGGGCAAAGACCTGGGCGCCAGATATGTGCAGATACAGTGCGGGTCATGCCCAGGACCGGACGCATGCGCCGGGCACTACACAGAGCTCATACCTCTGCCGCCCGGTGTCGGCTGTGACGACCCTCTCGGTTGCCCTACCATGAACAACTTTGAAATCAATCCCAGCGATCCAACTTTATGTGAGGCCGGCGAGCTTAATACCTACTGTGGAGCAAGTTGCTGTGTGAACGCAGAGGAGTGCTTCAGCGCATGTCCATAATCAGACGGGCTTTCTCTTGGCATTGTGTTCCCACTTCGGCCAATACAGCGAGAAGCGGGAAGATGGCTATTCTTGCTGTCTGGATCTCGGCGGCGACGCTGATGTTGACTGCTGACCTGGCCGGCCAGCAAGCTTCGGAGCCAGTTCGAATCGTCGGCCCTCATTATCAGACAAACTTCTTATCCTTAGCCACCGACGGTGGCTGGCAATACTGGGACAAGGGTTATCTCATTACATGGGCATTCAGCGGGAAGACACTCAGCGTCACTCCTGACCAGCCGGCCGTTGTCTTGTACGACTCCAACGGTGGCCGACGCGACGCTTACGTCTGGCTCGAAGGCGCCGAGAGGGTCGCCGTTGGCAGTGCCGCAGTAACGCCCTCAGGCAAGTTAATGGTAGCAGGAGGCACTCAGGACGCGCACGGGGTGATCGCGCACTACATAGCCGAGGTTGGCGACAATGACCACGTCAGCCGCGTAGTCCGTACCACTCCTTTTATTGCCGTTTCTATTTGCTCCTCCAGAGACGATCGCGTATGGGCTTATGGTTTCGAGCGGGATGAAAATGGGAAAAGTGTTGAAAATGCTCCTATGCTCCGGGAGTATGACTTTGAGAAAGGGCAGCTTCGGGCCACACTATATCCTGCAAACCTGAATCCGGGCTGGTCCCTTCCTAATGGGCGCTATCCCGGGGAGATCACTCTCAGATGCAACTCCAAGAGCGTAGGAATCTATAACGCAAGAAGCAGCGAGTGGGTCCAGTTCGACCTCTCGGCCAATACTCTTAAGGTGGTCAATGTCGATCTATTACCTCCGACGTCCCGTCTTCACATCACCGGTTTTGCCCTCACTGAATCAGGGGAGGTATTTGCCAGTTTCCACGATCGCTCCAAGGGACCACCGGTCTCCGGTATCTTCAAGCTAACTTTAGATGCCGGAGGCAGCGGAAGATGGGCGCAGGTTGAGGGAACTGTGGGCCCTTACCTTGGCGGCTCTGCGACGGCACGATTGATGGGCGCTGATGGAGATGACCTGGTTCATACGCGCAAATTGGATGGCAAAGTATTCTGGTCAAAATACGAGAAAGCCAGCAATCGGCAAGTAGATGCGGGCGGCTCGCCAAAATAAGAGGCAAATGTCATGAAGATTTCCAGTCAGCGTAAGCCTTCCTCGCGGTGGAAGGGAGGCCTATCCCTGATCCTGCTACTCACCATGGGGGCAATCGTCATTATGGTCCCCAGAACCTGGGCGATGATGTTTCAATGCGACCCCGGTGATCCGTGTGTGGGCAGCAGCGGAGGAAATGATTTCAACAACGGAGATGGCCCCGCGCCTACCTGTAGTCCCATCATCATTGACACTACCGGTGAGGGATTTCATCTGACTTCGGCAGCCGCCGGGGTCCATTTCGACCTAAGCGGCACAGGTCACTCCACCCACATAGCCTGGACCGCTGCCGGGTCAGGCAATGCCTTCCTGGCCCTCGACCGCAACGGCAACGGTGTGATCGACAACGGGACAGAATTATTCGGTAACTTCACTTCACAACCTCCATCACCCTCGCCCAATGGGTTTCTCGCCCTGGCTGAGTTCGATAAACCTGAAAACGGCGGGAATGGAGACGGGATCATTGACGCCAGGGATGCCGTGTTTTCCCGCCTGCTGCTTTGGATTGACGTAAACCATGATGGTATTTCACAGCCCAATGAACTCCACACCTTACCGTCGCTTGGAGTTACCTCTATCAGCCTGGACTACGCGCTCTCAATGCGCAAAGACCAGTTCGGCAACCTCTTCCACTACCGGACCAGGGTGGACCCGGAGAATCCACGCAACAATTCGGAAGTCGGGCACATTGCCTACGACGTGTTCCTGACGGCTGCCGCGAAATAGTGAACACAACCCCATTTATGTTTCGCTACTCTCCTTGGCAACTCAGGAAGATTCTAGTACACTCCTAATTAGTTTAGGAGTCTAACTTTTGAAGATCCTCACTTCTCTTCGCTCTCTGGTTGCCGCACTCTTTCATGGTTCGCGCATGAGCGATGACGACGAAATGGAAGAGGATCTGCATTCCCATATTGAAAAACGCGCTGACGATCTGGAGCGCTCAGGCTTGTCCCGCGCTGAAGCGATGCGCCGGGCCCGCATCGAGTTTGGAGGCCTGGAGCGGTTCAAAGAAGAATGCCGCCAGGAACGTGGCGGCTCATGGCTGGAGAGCTTGTGGTCCGATGTCCGCTATGGAGTGAGGACCTTTCGGCGAAGCCCAGGCTTTACGGCGGTGGTGGTGCTCACGCTGGCGCTCGGCATCGGCGCCAACACGGCCATCTTCAGCGTTGTCCAGGGGGTCATGCTGGCCCCTTTGCCTTACCACGACCCGGACCGCCTGGTTCTGGTGTGGCAGAGCAATTCTCATTCTCCGCACGTCTCCATGTCTCTACCTGACTTCGAGGATTAGCGCCGCCAAGCCACCTCATTCCAGCAAATGGCCGCCCTCCGGTGGTGGCACTTTGATCTGACAAATCCCGGCACGCCTGAGCATGTTACTGCCAACGAAATCTCCTCCGGGTTCTTCAACACGCTGGGCGTACAGCTTCGCCTGGGCCGCGAATTCTCACCGCAGGAGGACCAGGCGGGCGGGGCGCGGGTGGCAATCATCAGCGACCGTGAGTGGAAGAGCCGGTTCTCCGCGAGCCCGCAGGCAATCGGCAAAGCGGTGACCATGGACGGAGTGGATTACACCATCGTGGGAATTCTTCCACCGAATTTTCGCCTGGCGGCCGATGTAGATGCTTACATACCCTTGACCCAGGGCGATCCCATGTTCAATGATCGCCGCTTCCCCGGGGTCATCTGTATTGCCCGCCTGAAACCGGATGTGAGCATAAGTAAGGCCCAGAGCGAGATGACGGCTATCCAGGCGAATCTGGACCAGCTCTATCCCGTCACCGATCGGGGATTCGGCACGGACGTTGAGTCGCTCAAACCGGTCCTTATTGGCGACATTGCGGGAACGCTTCTCATGATCCTGGGAGCAGTAGCCGTTGTCCTGCTGATCGCCTGCGCCAACGTAGCCAATCTTTTGCTCGCGCGCTCGGCCGCCCGCACACGCGAGTTTGCTATTCGCTCGGCGCTAGGGGCCAGCCAGAGGCGCATCGTACGGCAGTTGGTTACGGAGAGCGTGCTGCTTTCTCTGGCCGGCCGGGGGATTCTGGGCCTGGCGGTTGCAAAAGGCGGACTGAAGGCGGTGCTGGCGATGCTGGGCGGGAACTTGCCGCGCAGCGAGAACGTGGGCCTGAATGGTTCTGTGCTGGTGTTTGCGTTGGCGGTTTCAATCGTGGTTGGGATCCTGTTTGGTCTTGCGCCCGCGATCAAGAGTTTGACCCTGGACCTGCACGCTGCACTCAAGAAGGGAGCACGGGGATCCAGCAATGTCCATCACCGCACCCAAAATATTCTGGTGATCGGCCAGATGGCCCTTACGGTTGTGCTGCTGGCCGGAGCCGGCCTGCTGTTCCGCACCATCCGTGATTTATGGAAGGTCAATCCTGGGTTTGAAGCGCAGAACGTGATTACTTTCAAAGTAGGGCTTTCGCCGTCGGTCACCAAAAGCTCCACCAGCATGCAGATTGCCTACCAGCAATTGATGGAGCGCATTCGCAACGTGCCGGGCGTAGAGTCAGCCGAAGTTACAAACCTGGTGCCCCTGAATCAGTTCAACAATCCCGCTCCCTTTTGGATTGGAACGGATGCAACCATGGCGGTAGCAGAAGCGCCGCGCCTGATCCTGTATTGGACGGGTCCGGATTACCTGCAAACGATGAAAATGCAGCTTCTTCAAGGCCGATTTCTGACTCCAGAAGACAGCGCGAAGGCCGAACGGGTCACGGTGATTGACAGCGTTCTGGCGCAAACCTATTTTCCCGGCAAGAATCCCATCGGTCAGAGCATCACGGTCAACATTTGGGGCGATGCAAGGATCGTGGGCGTGGTGGCCCACGTCCTGCATAAGGGACTGGGCGATCCGGCGGAGTATAACCCACCTCAAACCTACGCCTCTTTGGAACAGCTTCCGGAACAAGCGATGCAGATATTTTATAGAGACTTGATCACCGTGGTCCGCACGCCACTGAATCCTGCGACTGTAATGCCGGCGATCAAACAAGCGGTCTACGGAGCGGGTAACGATCAGCCGGTGTATGACATCCAGACCATGCCGGAGATTGTGGCGGAGTCGCTGACCTCGCAACGCTTTCCCATGGTGCTACTCGGCGCGTTTGCCGGACTGGCTTTGGTGCTGGCTTCCGTGGGAATCTACGGCGTGATCTCCTATTCCATGACGCAGCGCGTGAACGAGATCGGAATCCGCATGGCGCTGGGAGCAAAAAAGTCGGGCGTCTTCAGGATGGTGCTGGGCAAGGTTTGCGGCTGGCTTTGGCCGGCGTGGCCATCGGCGCAGTGGCAGCGTTAATCCTCGCCCGGGTGCTTTCAAGCTTTTCTCATCTGCTTTATGGAGTCCAAGCCAGCGATCCGGTAACGTTTATTACCGTTTCTCTTGTGCTTCTCAGCCTAGCCCTCGTGGCGTGCTACGTTCCCGCCCGCCACGCCATGCATACCGATCCGATGGTTGCGCTGAGGCATGAGTGAAGCAGCCAGAAACAAGGGGCTGCGCTTTGCAGCCCCCTGAGATATCACGATTCTCCGCTTTTCTGCCGGCCCTAAAAGATTGCCTGAGCACTTAGGGGGCGCAGGCCGCGGCAAAGGCTGGGAAGGTGTTCAAGGTCGTGTACCATCCGTTCACGGCAATCGAGGGATTCTGGCGCGCGAACCATGAGAAAAACGCCAGGTCCTGGACCGTGTAGACAGCACCATTGGCCATGAACACATTGGAATTGGTTCCAGTGAGAGGATCGCCCACTTCCAGGTTGTTCTGGCAACTGTTTGGGATTTGACCTACTCTGCCCCACTGCGGCGCAATAACGTTGTTGCCCAGGGGATCATCCACCCACTCCCCCAGTTCGTGGCTTAGGATCGAAATATCGGAAACAGCCAGCGGTACTCCAAAGGCCTGGTTCGCATTGGGGTCAAGGTAACTGCTCACAGCATAGGTGAAGACGCCCGGATTGAACGGCGTAGGAGCCATTACAGTGTGATATCCAAGAGCACAGCAGCCATTCGTCGTTTCACCGATGTCATAAGTGAGGAACAGGGGCAAGACGGTGGGCGGTATGTTCAGAGCGCTGATCAGCGATTGAACCACACCATCCAGGTATTGAAGGTTTACAGTGCCGACCGGATGATTCGCGCACATGCCATTGCCCAAAGCCCCCAGGCCCGGGGTCACGGGAACGGTGACCTCTCTCATCACCTGAGGGTTCAACATGACGTGGAAATTGGGAGAAACGGTGCTGACTGAACTCCAGAAGTTGGCCCGCTGGAATGCGTCTGTGAACTGGGTAACTCCCACAATGACATTGCCTTCGTGCCAAGTGACGGGATTGAAGAGCGGTGAATTCATCACTCGGGCCAGTACGCTCTGGTTGTCGTTACATCCGATATTCGATGGAGAAATGCTGGCCACCAGGTTCCCGTTGGCATCAATATAGTTCAGGCGCAAGGGAATGATCATCACGGTCACGTTAGTGGTCCCGGCTCCAGCTATTCGCGGGTCGGTTCCCACCATGGTGAAGGGAAATGGAATGTTGCTGGAAAACAAAGGAACGCTGTTTCCAGGTGCAATCACCAATGGCAGCGCCTGGCGCGGGGCCAATTGTGCAGCGGCAGCCGCGTCTCCATGAAGTGCGCCCTCCAGAGGACGCACCTTCAGGGGACCGAAGTCGCGGCCTTGTTGCGGCAGGTTATTTTGCTGCTGATCGCCGCCAGCGTTAACGCGCTCCTGCGCTTGCATCAGCGTGGCGCCGGCAAACACTACGGTCCAAACCAGAAACAGAAAGAGAGAGATTGCTGCGATGATGCGTTTCATTTTTTCCTCCAGAGAGAAATTGACATTTCGTCAGGGTTAGGTTTCGACAGGGTTCCGTTTTCGAACGCCTGAGTTTTGGCGGGTTTGGCTTAGAACCTTCTCATGCAGAAATCAGGGGTAAGCAAGGTGTGAAAAAAACAGCGGGAGCAGAAGGCGCCGGCAACGCATAACTCATCCTCCTAATCAACGGCGAAGAGAGTCTGCCCCTTTGTACCCGGCAAGATGTTAGCTGGAATTCTATTCTGGGAATACGCCGCAGTGCAAGGCCTGATTCCATTTTGGTACTGCCGGCTTTTCGAAAGGAAATAGGTAACTGCTCCCAGCGCGGTGAGCCCTACGCGCCATGCCCATGCCGGCTGCCATTCCGCCGCCAATCGCCGATGTTACCTATGCCCGAGAACAAAAAATTCAACCGATTAGTGAACTTCGACTAGAGTCGTGCTATACTCGATTTCGCAATGATGATACAGATCAAATCCATGATGAGACGACGCGTCAATCGCGTTCGGTCTTCGGGATTTGTCTGTCCGTAGTATTTCTTAAATTCAGATCAAATTCTCGAAGGCTCCGACAAAAGTCGGAGCCTTTTGGTTTTTACGGGAGATTTTTGGCCGGTAGCCAAGCTGGAAGGGCATCCCGGCTGGCCGGGACCATGCGCAGGTTCGAATCCTGCCCGGCCAGCCAGATTTATTCAGTAAAGGCTCGCTAGTTCAGTAGGAAGAACGCGGCTCTCATAAAGCCATCGTGGATGCTCCTAGTTCTGACGTTTGCTTTATCTGCGGGCGATGCTTTCGAGAGTCCGGCGTGGCGCGCGGTGTTGCCCGAACTGGTGGCCAAGAAAGACCTGGCAGCGGCATCGGCACTCAACGGGATTGAATTTAACTTTGCCCGCGCCATTGGGCCGGCATTGGCCGGCATGCTCATCGCGGCGGCGGGAGCGGGCACGACATTCCTGGTGAATGCCGCGTCTTTCCTTGGCGTTATTGTTGTCATCGCGCGCTGGAAGCGGGGTTCCCGCAAGCGAACAGCGCCTCCTGAGACGCTGACCGGGGCCACGATTGCCGGGGTGCGATATGTCCGCCACTCTCCCGCGACTCGCACGCTCATCTTCCGCGCCGGCTGTGTGATGTTCTTTGCCAGTGGGCTGCTTGCGTTGCTGCCCTCACTCGCCCACAGTGTGAAAGACAGCCCTGTCGTCTACGGATCGCTGCTGGGATGCTTTGGCCTGGGCGCAGTGCTCGGCGTCTGCTATTGCAGCCGGTACGGGCGCGGCTATCGATGGAAGTAACTGTGTCCGCTGGGATTATGACGCTTGGTCTGACAACGATCGGAGCGGGAAGCCTGCATACATTATCGGGGCTGAGCGTGGCCATGCCACTGGGAGGCGCGGCGTGGATTATCTTCATCTCGCTGTTTAATGTGCTCATCCTGAACCTCACGCCTGACTGGGTACGCGCCCGGGTGCTAGCCGTCTTCATGCTGGTTTTTCAAGGAGCCGTGGCCTGCGGGAGCGTCGCATGGGGCGCCCTGGCAGGACGAATTGGAATTCATAACGTGCTGTTGTGGGCAGGCGTGGGTACGGTTGCCACATCGGTTCTGGGAGTATTCCTGCGGCTCCCCAACTTAAATAATCGATCTCACGCCCTGGAGCCATTGGCCTACGCCAGGCTCCTCGACGGCATGGCGGCGGACGATGCCGGTCCGGTCCTGGTCACGGTTGAGTATGATGTGAATCCGAAACAGACGTCAGAGTTTCTGGAAGCGGTGCATGAATATGGACGTATTCGGCGCCGTGACGGAGCGTCACGTTGGGGAATTTTTCGAGACCTGGAAAATGGAAATCGCTATGTGGAAACCTTCATCGTGCCTTCCTGGGCAGAGCACTTGCGTCAGCATGAGCGCTTTACGCAGGCGGATCGTGAGTTGGAAGAACGGTTGCAGAGCTACACCAGCAGCCAGCCGAGCGTGCGGCATCTTCTCTCCGCGAAATGAGTGCGAAATCAGATGGGTCCACGATAGCGGCGCAGGCGCACGGCAACGACAAGAAATGCCGCCGCAACTACCAGCCCGGTCCACAGACCCGGCGTACTCAGGAATCCCCCGAGGTCAAGGTGTTTCATCCAATCCATCCCGACCTTGCCCCCATGCGCGGGAAATACGAAGTCCTGGGGGCCGTTCACGCGATACTCCAGCATGGCGAGGAAATGCGAAGTGTTGAAGACAGCCTTCTCCAGGGCGCAGATAGCGAGCGGCGGCAACACGGCCCACAGAAATGCCGCGCGACGCGCCCAGCCTGAAACCAGCATCAGCCAGCCGTAGATGGGCGCATACCAGAGCACATGGACGGTCACCAGATGGTAGAGCAGCATCAGCAGCGTCTGGGACAAGGACAACTGTGTCCAGAGGGTCGCAACACTGAGACCGCTTCCCAGCAATATGGTACTGCTCAGCAGCAGCATGAAGAACTGCGTGACAACGACGATGACGAAAGCGAGCAGTGGCAGAATGACGAAAGGAATGCTCGCCTTGGAGAGCACGGTAGTAAGATCGGAAACCGGCAATGACTTCCAGAACAGGATGCTGCGATCGCGACGTTCGCTGTGCAGCGCTTCGGCACAGTAGAAGATCTGGACAATCATGGCGACTCCCATGATCAGACCGGTAGCGAAGAGGTACGGCTGCTGGAGCGCCTGATGCTGCTGCTCCGGAGCGAGCGCCAATAGGGCGTGGACCTTCACCCGCTTGTGAATCATGCTGATCAGGAAGCCGAAGAGGAAGACGGCGGCGACGGCGAGTGGCCCGATATAAATCGAGCGGTTCTCCCACAGTTCGCGCCGCACCGACCAGTAGAGCGGCCGGGTGGCCGACGTGACCGCCGGAGCGGCTCTCTGCGAGTCGAAGGCCTCGGGCACGGCATTGGATTGAGTGTTCATCGGGCCGCTCCTTGATTATCAGCCCGTGCCTGACCGGCCTGATTGCCCATCACGGCCACGAACAAGTCGGCGATGCCGGGAGTGCGCACGTCGCCCAAGGCTGCCAGTTGCCGGCGATCAACATGATCGAACAGCAGGATGCTGCGACCGAATACCTGGCGTTCGTGAATGGGCCTGAGCGCCCGGGCTGCGGGCATCTGCTCGGGATTCACCATCACTTCCAGAAAGCGCGACTCGACCTCTTCCATGCTGCAATCAAGCACGATCCGGCCGCGATCGATGAACATCAGATCGGTGAGGACATGCTGGACCTCTTCCACCTGATGTGTGGTCACTACGATGGTGCGACTGCGATCGAAGTAGTCGTTCAGCAGGGAATCGTAGAACTGCTTGCGATACAGGATGTCAAGGCCGAGCGTCGGTTCGTCCAGCACCAGCAATTTCGCGTCAATGGCCATGACCAGGGCCAGGTGCAACTGGGCCACCATGCCCTTGGACAATTCCCTCACCTTGCTGGTGCGCCGGATAGTGGTCCGGGCAAGAAAAGCGTCTGCTTTCGCGCGATTGAACCGTGGATGCACGCCCGCGACATAATCGAGCGCCTGAGAAACCCTGATCCAGCGCGGCAGCACGGCAACATCGGCGATGAAGCAGACATCGCGCATGAGCAGATCGCGCTCCGTCCAGGGGTCGCGGCCGAGCACCTTGAGCTCTCCCTGATACGAGGTGAGGCCGAGAATTGCGTTGAGAGCCGTGGTCTTGCCAGCGCCGTTTGGGCCGATGAGCCCTAGAATGCGGCCATCCTCGACCTCCAAACCGACGCCGTCCAGCGCGACGGTTGCGCCGAAGGCCTTGCGCAGGCCGCGTGCTTCGATGCATTTCATGGGTCTAGATTTTCTCCTTTGTATCATCGGAGGACGGCTGGCCGTCGGCGCCAGCCTGCAGCAGTTCTTCCGATTTCAATCCGAGTCGTTGAATGGTAGCGTGGACCCGGGGCCATTCTTCGGCAAGAAACTTCTGGCGTTCGCCCTGAAGCAGCAGCTTGCGCGCGCCGGCATTGATGAACATGCCGCGGCCTCGTTTGGTCTCCACCAGCCCCTCGTCCACCAGTTGTTGATAGCCCTTCAGGACCGTGAGGGGATTGACGCGATATTCGGCGGCGACATTGCGCACGGACGGCAGTGGATCGCCTTCCTTGAGCACGCCGTCGAGGATCATCGCTACCACGCGGTCGCGAAGCTGGCGGTAAATCGGCTGACTGTCGTTCCACTCACGGTCCATCCTGTTATCCAAATAGTTCTTGAGAAATATCGTTGCGTCATTTTGTGCGTTGAAGGTCAAAGTGCGCGTGCACTGGCTTGTCCCCAGGCATCATGTAGGTCCAGTCCTCAATGTGATGGTTCGCGTCAATGATGGTGAAGACTGCATGTTGCATGTGTCCGTGCTGCACGTTTCCACTGATATCGAGAAACTCGAATTCCACGGTCTTCCCGTCCTGCGACATCCTGCCTACCATACGGGGCCGATTGTCTCCGTCACAATAGTGGGTCAGGAGCAAGCGGTCGCCATCCACAACCATCATGGTAACCGGATCGTCAGGTCTTCCAGCTCCGGTCACCTCATGCATCAGGGTGTGACCCATGGAAGTGACGCGAAGCGTAACCTGCATGAGCTGGCCTTCTATGTCGGCTTCCTGCGGGAGGGTTTTGATGTGACCTTCCCAAGAGCCCGCCAAAGTTTTCAATTTATCGAAGGACTTTTGCGCGTCGGACTGGGCAAAAGCCAAGGTGCAGAGTGACACCAGAATCATGAGCAGCGTAAAACGAAGGGGTTTCATGTTTTGTCTCCTTTTAACAGTCATTTCTTCATTTGTTTGGTCGAGCCCCTGTTACCGCTGACGCGCCACAGTTGCTCGTTCATACTGTTATAGTTAACTATATCACTAACTCACGAGTCAAGGTTTTTCTTTTGTCGCTTGTATCTGGATGATAATAGGGGACTTTTGCAGATGCTTCGAGAGTGCATTCCATAAAAATCACTAACTGCTTCCCGCCGTTTTGGTCATGACGCAATCGGTTCATCGAGTCGCCGGGGCATCGGAAGAAAGATCAACCTGTGGATGCAAGGAATTCTTATCTTCAGTTACAGCGGAGACAGCTTGGTTCTCGCCAGGAATTTGGTACTTGGGTAGTTGTCGCAGCCCGGTGGGATTATTCGTTAGGGGCGGTAGGAAACTCTCGCTTCGCTTCGAGGTAAGCTCAATTTCGAAGTGAACTAAATTCGACGTGAACTAAAAGGGCATAGTTTCATTCTTCGCGCAGCAGTCGCAAAGGATCAACGGACAGCGCGCGGCGTGCTGGAATCCACGTAGCCAGAAGGCCCAGCGACGCCATAGCCAGAACCACACCAGCCAATACCAGAGGATCGCGGGGAGTTGCCTGATACACGATGGAAGCGAGCACCCGGCTGGCCAGAACGCCCAGGACCAGTCCCGCTACGGAACCAAAGGCCAGCAGCTTGAATGCCCGTCCCAGGGCCGCCTGTAGCACGCCCTTACGCTGTGCCCCGAGGGCGATACGGATTCCCAACTCACGGAGTCGCTTGCTGACCGAGTAGGCAGCCATTCCAAAAATGCCGGTGATCGACAGCATGGCTCCCATCACTCCCAAGATACCCAGCGACACCGTGGCCATGCGCGAAGGGAACAGCACTCCCTCCATCTCTTTGCTCCAGGGTGAAATGTAGGCAGGCAATCCCTCATCCAGGTCCCGGATTTTGTTGCGGATAGCTGCGGCCAGCAACTGACGATCGCTGTTTGAACGCACCACCAGCCATGCCTGACTCAACGGCGATTGCAGCATGGGCAGAAACATGGGCGATTGCAGGATGGAGAAAAACATCGCCGGCTCATGATCTTCAGTAAGATTGAAATACTTTCCGTCTTCTACAATGCCAACCACCTGCAGGCGGACACCATTTTGCATCTTGTAATATCCGCCCATGGCATTGGTTGTAGAGCCAAAGATTTCTCGGGCAAACTCCTGGTTGATCACGGCCACCGGCGGCGCATTTTCATCGTCATGCCAGGTGAAGTTCCTGCCGGAAAGCAAGGCGGTGCCTGCGGCATCGAAGTACCCCGGAGATATGTTGAACATAAAGGGGTGAGCGACGGCATTCGCGGGCCTTAGATCTGTCATTTGGTCGGTAAAGATACCCGCCCTGTGCCCATCAAAATTTAATGGCGGCAGATCCGTCAATCCCACAGATTTTACGCCAGGAATCGACTCCATGGCAGCGATCATGCGCTTTTGCATGGCGAGCACTGCCTCGCCTTTGTAACCTGCCATATTCAGATCTGTACTTACCAACATCGCGTTCTGCGGCTCGACACCGAAATTGCTGTGCAGGGAGCGCACCAGTCCGCGCAGGGCAACCATGGACGAGGTGACCAGCACGGCGCAGAGGGCAATTTGCAAGCCGAGCAACAAGTCTCGAACCGTAATCCGCCGACCGGCCATGGCGGTTGATCCGGCCTTTACGATCTCATAGGGATTGGCCCTGAGCACCTGGCGCACGGGAACCATTCCGAAGAAGATGGCGCTCACCAGGGCCAAAACCAAAGCTACAGCATAGACGCTGGCGTCGGGACTTACAGGCACATTCATGGGAAAGCGGGGAAATGGCTGCCACATAGCCAACCGGCGCAAAAGCACGATGCTGCCCCACAGTCCCACGGCGCCTCCGGCGAGTGAGATCAGCGTGGCCTCCGTCAATAGCTGCCGCAGAATACGACTGCGGCTCGATCCCAGGGCTAGCCGCAGAGCAACTTCGCGAGCACGATCAGCGGCACGAGCACCAAACAAGCTGCCCAGGTTGGCGCATGCGGCAAACAGAATCAAGACCGCCAGCGCCATCAACCCGGCCACGAACCCCTTGATGGGGCCGCCAAGAAAATCGCCTCCAAGGCCCGGCCGCGCAAGAGTAAAGCGCATTTGGCCATCCTCTTTGGGATAGGTCTTCTCAAGATCTGCGCCGATTGAGTTGAGATCGGCAGTTGCCTGGGCCAGAGTGATTCCCGGCTTGAGATGACCTATGGCCTCAAAAATCCCACGGCGGTTGCCGCGCGCATCCAGGCTATTTGTTCCCTCCACCTGCTCCTGATTCACGATGGGCACAAAAAAATCGGGAGCGAAGAACACTACGGTTCCGTGGAATTCAGGCGGGGTTACGCCGACGATGGTAAAAGAATGCTTGTTCAACCGAACAGACCGGCCGACTACGCTGCGATCATCCTGAAAATGGTTGTGCCAAAACCCGTAGCTGAGCACGATGTATGGGGCGCTGTTCGGGCCATGCTCATCGGAGCTATGGAAGACGCGGCCAAAATAGGGCCGGATGCCCAAGGCGTCGAAGTAGTTTCCGCTGGTTTCGATGCCCCAACCGGTGGATGGATCTTTGCCTGTGTCCAGCCCCGCCTGAGCGATGTTAACCGCGACCAGATCTTCAAAGCTGCGGTTACGATCGCGCAGGTCACGATAGTTGGGGTAGGATTCAAACCCGATACCGCCGCGGTCGATTCCGTAGAGACTCTGCTCCTGGGGCAAATTGAGCGGGCGCAATATCAGGGCATTCAATACACCAAAGACCACGGCGTTGGCGCCAATCCCCAGGGCCAGGGTCAAAACGGCAGCGGTGGTGAAGCTGGGTGACTTGCGCAACAGACGAAGGCTGAAGCGCGCGTCCTGTATCAGAATCGCGATGAAATTGCCGCCGAGCGCTTCATGGCATTCCTCCTTAAACCGCTCCTGGCCGCCGAACTCGATGCGCGCGTGGCGTTCGGCTTCGGCACGATCCAGTCCAGAACGTTCAAGATCATCGGCGCGGTGCTGGATGTGGGAGCGAAGCTCCTGCTGCAAGTCATCTTCGACCTGCGAATGATGAAATAACCTTGCGGCAAGGGAACGAAAATAGGCCAGGAATTTCATACTTCCTCCGGCTGGGTGGCAAGAGCAGAAGCAATGGCGGTGGCAAGGCGGTTCCACCCATCGGTTTCCTCGCGCAGGCGCTTGCGCCCCGCAGAGGTGAGTTCGTAAAACTTGGCGCGACGATTGTTCTCTGACGTGCCCCAGCTTGCCTTCAGCAGGCCCTGACGGACCAGACGAAACAACGCCGGATATAGCGCTCCCTGCTCGATGAGCAGCGCCTGCTCGGAGATTTGCCCGATACGCAGGAGAACTCCGTAGCCATGAAGGGGGCCGAGGGAGACTGCTTTGAGAATGAGGAGATCGAGCGTGCCGGGAAGAAGCTGGGCCTGGTCAGTCATGGGGTACTCCTAAGCTGATTAGGAGATTACCGCAGTCTCTCCTAAGCTGTCAAGGAAAAAGCCAATCAGCGGGACAAGCTGCCAACCTTCTCTTCAAGTTCCGCCCAACGAGCGTAAAGCGCGTCCAGATCTTTTTGTGCCGCGTCCAGGGCAGCCTGGGCCGCGACAAGGCTGGGCGCATCACTGGCAATCGCCGGACTTTCCAGCTCAGCCCGTTTGCTTTGCAGCACCTGCTCAGCCTGGCTGATACGTTGCTCGATGCCGGCATATTCCCGCGCTTCCAGGTACGAGAGCTTCTTCCGAGCCGGCACAGATGGTTCGGGAGAATCCGGAACCGGTTGCGTCGAGCGCCCTGTCTCGTTTGCGGCCTGCTTGCGTTCCGCCTGCCAGGATTCCCATTGCGAGTAGTCGGCGAAGCTTTCCGCGCCGCTTTGGCCATCCAGACCCAGCACGACCGTGGACACGCGATCCAGCAGATAGCGGTCATGCGTGACCAGCACCAGAGAGCCACGAAATTCGAGCAGGCTCTCTTCCAGAATCTCCAGAGTGGGGATGTCGAGATCGTTGGTAGGCTCATCCAGCAGGAGGATGTCAGCGGGCTGCAGCATGAGCTGAGCGATCAGCACCCGGGCCCGTTCGCCTCCGGAGAGCCGTTCGACCGGCTGGCTGAGCTGTTCGCTGGTAAACAGGAATTTCGCAGCCCATGATGCCACGTGAACGACGCGATCCTGATAGATGACTGAGTCCCCTTCCGGGGCCAGCGCGCGGCGCAAAGGAATATTCAGATCGAGTTGGCGGCTCTGATCGAAATACACGATGCGCAACCAGTCGGCGCGGCAAATTTCACCGCGCGCGGGAAGCACTTCGCCGCGCAACATGCGCAGCAGTGTGGTCTTGCCGCTGCCGTTCGGCCCCACCAACCCGACCCGCATTCCCGCGGAGATGACGAAGTTCATCCGCTCGAAGAGCGTGCGATCTCCCATTTCGCAGGTGACATCCGCAAGCTCGATCAGGCGCTTGGTCTTGCGGTTGGTGGCGGAGAAGTCGATCTGCGCGGTTGCGGCGCGGGTCCTCGAATTCAAATCGGCAAGTTCGCCCATGAGTTCGCCGGCCTTATCGATGCGCGCCTTGGATTTTCGAGTCCGGGCTTTTGCTCCTCGACGAAGCCACTCAATCTCTGAGTGAACCAGATTTTCCAGAGCTTCCTGACGCTTCGTTTGAGCATGGAGAAATTCCTCTTTTTTTTCCAGGAAGGCACTGTAATTCCCCTGAACGCGCAACAACCCATCGGGGTACACGCGATTGAGTTCCGCCATGGCGGTGGCCACATTCTCCAGAAAATAGCGGTCATGGCTCACTACGACGCAGGCGAATGCCGCCTGCTCCAGCAGTGCTTCCAGCCACTCGATTCCGGCAAGGTCCAGATGATTGGTAGGCTCATCGAGCAGCAAGACGTCCGGGGCCTGAACCAGCGCCTCCACAATGGCCAGGCGTTTCTGCCAGCCTCCGGAGAGCGCGGCTGCTTCCACTTCGAGGTCCTGGAATCCCGCCCGGCCCAAAATCTCGGCAAAGTGGGCGACTCGATCCGCGTCCTGGGTTGCCGAAAGTTCCCGCGCCCTCTCAACCACGTGCCGGACGCTGGCTCCGGCGACGAACTTCGAGTCCTGTTGCACGTAACTGAGACGCAGCCGCTTGCGCGCCGCTACATCGCCTCTATCCGGATGTTCCATTCCCGCCAGAATGCGCAGCAATGTGGACTTTCCCGAGCCGTTCGGCCCGATCAGCCCAATGCGATCTGCCTCCGAAACCGTAAAAGAAACGTCCTGGAAGAGCGGCTCCGCTCCGAACGCTTTCGAGATCTTTTGCGCATTGATGATGGGTGGCAACGGCTGCGGTCCTCCAAGAAAGCAATTTGCACTCAGCCGGGTCGCTGCGCTGGGAGCGGAGTTCATAAAGGCTGCTGATTGCCACCCGGCATTTTGGTGGTATACGCAATCGGGTTATCGGGTCATCGGAAGAAACCAATACCTCGACAACGCCTACTGATTCTAAATGGTTTTATCGAGCAGTCATCCCTTCTCCAGACTTCTTCTCAGACCCGTCGTTATTTCTTAATCCCCGCACGCTGTAAAATCATCTATTGACCTTCATGCACAAGAACCTGAGGCCGCTGTATCCGTATCTGTGGAAGTACAAATACACCTTGCTGACGGGGGCGATTACGGTCGTCCTGACCAACGGCATCTGGGTGTTGTTTCCGCAGGTGATCCAGCGAGCCACGGACGCGCTGGACGGATATCTAAAGCGACACGAACTGGCGACGGCAGCCGCGCGGCACGAGCTCATGACCTACTGCCTGTTGCTGCTGGCCATTGCCTTCAGCAAAGGCATCTTCCAGTTCCTGACGCGGTGGCTGGTAATCGGGGTTTCGCGGGAAATCGAGTACGATCTGCGCAACGACCTTTTCCGGCACCTGGAAGGCCTCTCCTATTCTTACTACCAGCAGACACGCACCGGCGACATCATGGCCCGGGCCACCAATGACCTGAATGCGGTGCGCATGCTGCTGGGGCCGGCCATTATGTATTCGGCCAATACCCTGGTTTTTACAGCGGCAGCGCTGATTTTCATGTGGCACACCAGCCACAAGCTGACGCTCTATGCATTCGCGCCGTTGCCCCTGGCCAGCATTCTGATTCAATATTTCGGGCGCAAGATTCATGAGCGTTTCGAACGCATCCAGGCGCAGTTCTCTGATATTTCCGCGCGCGCCCAGGAAAACTTCTCCGGCGCGCGCGTGATCCGGGCTTACGTCCAGGAAGAGGCGGAGATTGCGCAATTCGAGACATCCAACGAGGAATATGTTTCCCGCAGCCTGCCCCTCGCCCGCCTGATGGGAATGCTGTGGCCCAGTCTGGAGGCCATGCTGGGGTTGGCGGTTGTGCTGGTGCTGTGGCTGGGCGGGCGGGAAGTGATCTTACACAGAATAAGTCCAGGACAATTCGTTGCTTTCTACACCTATATATTCCTGCTGACCTGGCCGATCATCGCCCTGGGATGGGTGATCAACATATTTCAGCGCGGGACGGCGTCCATGGGACGGATTAATGAAATCCTGGTTGCCCGGCCGGAAATTACGGACGCGGCGGCGGTGCTGAAGACGGACGAAGTCATCCGGGGAGAAATTGAGCTGCGCGACCTGAATTTCAGCTATAACGGGGTCCCGGTGTTGCACGACATCAACTTGCACGTGCCGGCAGGCAGCAGCTTGGCAATTGTGGGACCAACCGGTTGCGGCAAGACGACGCTGGTCAGCTTGATTCCGCGTATTTACGATGCTGAACCCGGTTCAGTTCTTTTGGATGGCCGGCCGCTGCGCGAATACCCGCTGGAGAGCTTGCGGCACAATATTGGCTTTGTGCCCCAGGAAACATTTCTTTTCAGTGATTCGGTGCGCGGAAATATCGCCTTTGGCGCGGAAAGTGCAACCCAGGACGAGGTGGTCTCTGCCGCCGAGGCGGCCAGCATCGCCGCCGACATTGAGGACTTCCCTGCCCAATATGAAACGGTTGTAGGCGAGCGCGGAATTACCTTGTCCGGAGGACAGAAGCAGCGGACGGCGATTGCGCGGGCGATTATCCGCAATCCGCGCATCCTGATTCTGGATGATGCGCTCTCCAGCGTAGACACCTACACGGAAGAAAGAATCCTGAATCACCTGCGGGAGGTCATGCGTGGACGCACCACGATATTCATCTCCCACCGTGTTTCCACGGTACAAGCGGCAGATAAGATTGCCGTACTTCATGATGGCCGGATCGTCGAGGCCGGCACCCACGACGAACTGCTGGCGCGCAATGGCTACTACACCGGTCTGTACAATAAGCAGCTTCTGGAAGAAGAACTGGAGAGCGTGTAGACAAGCTTACCGCTGATGACACTGGTTCAACTGATGTCCGGTGATATCAACCCTTTGGGAAGTCAGTAACTTAGTGAGTTGGTACGTTGGTAATTGAAAGGCAAGATCGAGAGCATTCGTCATGGTAGCTGCGCGACAGACAAGCCAAGAGCCAAAGGCCAAGAGCCAAGGGCGGCTTTTGTGAAACGTACCGTCATTCCTGAGCTTTTGGATGAGGACGCGGGAACGCCGCAGGAGGTTGAAGATTCGCTCGCCGACCTGGGGACCATCAACCGCTATTTTGGCGGCGTACACACCATGAAGGAACTGCTGCTGAAAGTCGCGCGGGCGCGGCAGATCAACAGACTGTCATGGTTGGACGTAGGCGGGGCGAGGGGCGATCTGGCTACCCTTACCGGTCAATCCCTGAGGCAGCAAGGAATTGAACTCCAGCCGGTGATGCTGGATCGCGTGCCTTCCCATATGACTACGCCAGCTTCGGCGAGATCCAACGGGACTGCGGGACCATCGACTAAGAACGGCCACTATCCTTTGGTCGGCGGAGACGCTCTGGCCCTGCCGTTCAAAGAAAGCAGCTTTGATGTGGTGGGTTGCTGCCTGTTTCTTCACCATCTCGAGCCGCAGCAGGTGGTCCAATTCGTGAACGAAGCCTTGCGCGTGACACGGCATGCGGTGCTGATCAACGATCTGGTTCGCCACCCGCTGCACGTGGCGCTGGCCTATGCCGGATATGCCGTCTACCGCAGCCGCCTGACGCGGCACGATTCCGTGGCTTCCGTGCGCCGCGCCTACACCACATCTGAAATTGAAGACATGCTGGGCAAGACCAGCGCTTTCAGAGTGGAAATCACAACGTTTTTTCCCTTCCGCATGGGTGTGATTGCTTGGAAACAGCCGAATACGACCTGATTGTTGCCGGAGGCGGCCCAGCCGGATGTGCATGCGCGATCACTGCGGCGTGCTCAGGCGCAAGGGTGTTGCTGCTGGAAAAAGACCGCTTTCCACGGCACAAAGTCTGCGGCGAGTTTGTCTCACCCGAATCATTGCAGCTTCTGGAATGGCTGCTGGGAGGTCCATGCTTTCAAGACCGGCCGGAAATCAGCAGCGCGCGCGTTTTCTCTCTGCACAAAACCGTTTCCCTGCCGATTTCTCCGGCGGCGAGAAGCATTGCCCGCTACGAACTGGACGCGGAATTGCTGGCAGCAGCGCGGCGCGCCGGCGTTCAGGCGAAAGAGGAGACTGCGGTCCTGGAAGTTGTTCCCGGAAGTGTCTGCAAAGTCCGAACCGCAACCCAAACCTTTACAGCGAGGGTAGCAGTTAATACGACCGGACGCTGGTCACAGCTCACCCGGCACATGCCTCCCAAAGACCAAAGCAAATGGATTGGCCTGAAAGGGCATTTCCGCGAGGCCGGCGCTCCAAATTCCGTTGATCTGTATTTTTTTAATGGCGGCTATTGCGGAGTGCAACCGGTAAGCGAATGCGCAGTGAATGCCAGCGCCATGGTGCGGGCTGATGCCGCCCGGTCACTGGAAGAGGTTTTGTCCCTGCACCCGGAGTTACGGCAGCGCAGCCGGAATTGGTCGCCATTGTTTCCTGCCATTACCACTTCCCCACTCTTTTTTCGGCAACCGCAAACCGAATGCAATGGAATGCTGCTGGCCGGCGATGCGGCTGCATTCATTGATCCCTTTGCCGGAGACGGCATCTCCCTGGCCCTGCAGAGCGGGACCTTGGCGGCGGAATCGCTTATTCCGTTTCTTCAGGGCAAGGACTCGCTGGAAGGCGTCGAGCAACGATATGGCGCCGCCTACCGAAAGCAGTTTGCACGTGCATTCCGCAATGCCGCCCGCGTACGCAAGGTGCTCACTGCTCCGCCGCTAATCCAGTCGATGCTGCTCAGCCTGGCAGGAATCAGGCCATTGGCGCGAGTGCTGGTGAGAAGTACGAGAGCTCGTTCATCGGAATATCGCGATATCAGGGCATCGGGGCAACGGAGCAACGAAGAGCAAATCCACACCCGCCACGGAGGCACGGAGATACCGAGAAGACCTACTGTTTGAAATACCGTAGATGGAAGATCAGAACTCAAGCTGTTTCATCATTGCCGTAGACCGATCTCTCAACTATGCCACGATGCGGCCCCCTTCAGCCTGAGACGTTCGCGGGCTGCATGCTGACTGCTTATTTACGTGGTCGCTGCCTTGGCGGCGCTGGTTCTTAGGACGCGGCGCACCAATGCCAGCAACTCGGAGGCGTCGAAAGGCTTTACGAAGCAGAGGACCTGGGAGGCATTCAGAAAGCTGCGCAGGCCGGACTTGTGACTCTCGGAGAGCATGAGCACAGTGCGAGAGACAAGATCCGGACGCGACTCACATATCCATTGCAGCACACCGGCGCTGTTCACGGATTGTGAAGCATCGCCTTCAAGCAGGACAAGGTCAAAGTTCTGCTGTCGCAACCACTCCATGGCTTTCTCACCGGAGCTGAGAGCGACTACATCCAAGCCGGCTGCTGAGAGCACTTCGCGCTCGAACCCAAGGACGGCCTCCTCATCCAGCAGAAGCACGCATCCTTGCAGGGCGGATTCGCGGCGCGCGGCGATTCTTTCACCTTCGGTCATGGGTTTTTCGCCCAGTGCAATGGGCAGGCGCACCTGGACTAATGACCCTCCGCGCGAGTGGTTGCAGGCAGTAATTTCTCCGCCGTGCTCCTTCACGATGCCATAGCAAATACTCAGGCCCAGGCCGGTGCCTTTCCCGACTCCCTTGGTGGTGTAAAAGGGATCAAATACATGCTTGGGATCGGCCATGCCCGGCCCGGAATCGTGGAATTGGCAAACCACAAATCCGTTTTCTTCCGCAATCTTAATCTGCAGGCAGCCGCCCTGGCCTTTTTCCAAAATGGCATCAACGGCATTGTTGATGATGTTGAGGAAGACCTGTTCCAACTGGTGAGGGTCTGCCACCACAAAGGGCAAGGTAAATGCAAAATCGCGTTCCAGAACAATGCAATGAGTTTTGAGTTCATAATCGCGGAGCGCGATGGTGTCCTCCATTACATTGCGCAGATCGGCGTAGATGCGTTGGGGTTTGTGCTGGCGGGCGAAGGAGAGCAGGTTCTGTACGATTCGCTGCGCCCGCTGAGTCTGTTTGTACAGCTTGTGCAGGAATTCCCGCACATGCGGGGACACCGGCTCCCCCTCCAGCAACTGGGTGTACCCGCTGATAGCGGTGAGCGGGTTATTTAATTCGTGAGCGACACCGGAGATCAGGCGGCCGACGGCAGACATCTTTTCGCTTTGCAGGAGCTGCTCCTGCGTGCGGCGCAGATCCTCATAGGCCTTTCTGGTCTCTTCGTAGAGCTGGATTTTGTCCACAGTGGTGGCAAGCTGGCGCCCGACTGCGATCATCACGTTTTCGTCGGAGGGGCCGAATTCGCGGGGAGAACGGCTGCTGGTTCCCAACACTCCCAGGATGTTTTCTTTCTTCCACAGGACCATCCACAGCAATGAATTCAGCTTCTCCGCTTCAATGAACTGTCCGGGAAAGGGAGCGGCGGCGATGATGGACCGGTCCTTAATGATTTCCGTGTGGTCCGCCTGGATGCCGTCCACCACCTCTTGCGCCATGGGAAACTCGGTGTTGGCTTGCAACCAGGCGCTGCGGTGGCCGTAGCCGGCCCGTTTGCGCAAAATATTGGTGGAATGATCAAAGAGATAAAAGCCGACGGTATCCGTGCCAAACAGCTCCACAATCTGCACCAGGGCGGTATGCAGTATCTCGTCCAGATCGAACGACTGGTTGAAGGTCACGGCGATGGTATTGAGAGCAGAGAGTTCGCGGTTGCGGCGGCGAATTTCATCTTCCGCCTGCTTTTTCTCCGTGATGTCCAGCACAACTCCCTGATAGCGCTCACCGGTTCCATCCGGGTCTGAAGCAGCAAAGCTGCTTTCGATCACAGTGATCTGCCGCCCATCCTTGCGCTTGAGCGAGAACTCGAAGTTACGGACAAAACCGTGCTCTTCCATCTCCGCCAAAAATTTGCGGCGGTCATCCATGTCCAGATAAAGGCGTTCGGCGACGTTCTCTTCCTGCATCAACTCTTCCCTGCTGGAATAACCGAGCATGCGAAAAAAGGTGTTGTTGCAGTCGATAATCCGGCCCTCGGGCGAGGAGACAAAAACGCCTTCCTGCACGTGCTCGAACAGGGTCTTGTAACCTGCTTCTACGGCCTTGACCTCGCTCAAGTCCTTGACCGAGCGTACAAGCTCCTGCACCAGGCGGCGATTCTCCGCCGCCAGACCAATCTGGCCAGCGGCTGCATGAAGGAAGCTCTGGTCATCCTCGCTGTAGGTGCGGCGACGGTTCATGCCCAGAACCAGCACGCCAATCGGGGAGGTCTTGCCGACAACCGGAACCACCACGATGTGCTGGATACCGTGCTGCGCCATGAGGGGCCGGGCTTCCGGCACCATGCCGGAGACCTCCAGGATGGCGATTTTCTTGTCCGCCACCGTGTATCCAACACTACGCGGATCGACTTTGGACAACTGGTTGACGAAAGCATCTGGAAGACGCTTATGGGCCGCAAGCTGAAGGGCGCCTTGATCGTCGAGGATGCGGAACCAGCCGGCGCGGGCATGGGTGATGGTCAAGAGATCGTTCAATGCGGTATCCACTGCGGGAAGAAAATCGTCTGAGCTGGAGATTGCTCGGCTGATGCGGTTAAGAGTATCCATGCGCTGGATCTGGATGCGGGAGTCCTCCAGCACGATGACCATCATGCTGATGCCAAGCAGCACATCCACCACCAGGCCATAAGCGAAAGTGGGATGGTGCTGAGCCAGTAACAAAAGCGCGGCCCCCAAGACCCAGGCGCCCACATTGTTGCGACCCTGGGCAAACAGGATCAGGCGCAAAGCGGCAAACCAGGTGAAGATCCGCCAGGAGATGCCGAAAATGAATGCGACGACGCTGGAATGTGCGGGCCAAAACGGCTGGATCCATCCGAGCGCCAGGGCAAATAAAACGGCCAGGGAAATGGGAAACAGGAGCCTGGGCTGGTCGACATAGTAAAAAATGGCCGTCGAAAAGAGGGCGGCGGCCAGAGCGAAGACCAAGTTGGCTAGAGCAAGCCAAATCGCCGGATTGGGTTGGAGGGTGAGGGCGAGAAAGAATTTAGACAGGCTATAAACGGCCCAGCCGGCAATCCAGGGCAGCAGATACTTCTTGCGGAAACTGCCGTAGAGCAGGACGGCTCCGCCCAGAAGGATGAGAGGGGCAGAGACCTCTGCCAGCAATACGGATTGCAGTCCGGAGTACATTGGTCAGCAATTCATTGAAATTCAACGGGGTACAGTCAATATATTGCATTTTGTATACCATGAATCGCCGGATATGAGACCTTTAATTTACCTGCTCATAACCTACTCATTTACCGGATTGTTTTTCCAGAGACTCTGGTTTACAGTGTAGGCTTCCCCCGCAGTAGTGTCTTTTGGCTTCCCGATGACGATAGAGCGCATTCTGGTTGTAGATGACGAGGAACCCATCCGGGAGATCATCTCCTCCATGCTTACAGCGGCCGGCTATAAGACACGGCAGGCGTCTTCCGGCACGGAAGCGCTGGTGGTGCTCAAATCCAACGGAGAGTTTGAACTGGTGCTCTCCGACCTGATGATGGCAGAACTCGACGGCATCGCTCTGCTGGAACGGGCCAAGGAACAATACCCTGACATGCCGGTGATCATGGTCACGGCAGTCCACGATATCTCTGTGGCGCTGGCGGCCATCCGCAATGGCGCTTACGACTATCTGCTCAAGCCATTCGAGCGGGAACAACTGCTGGCCATTGTGCGCCGGGCGTTGGAGCATCGGCGATTGAAGCTGGAAAACCGGGCCTACCAATCCAACCTGGAGTCCCTGGTAGCGGCGCGCACAGAGCAGCTCAGACAGGCCATGAACGACCTGGAGCGCTCCTACGACATCACGCTTGAGGCCCTGGGCGATGCCCTGGATTTAAAGGATGCCGAAACCGAAGGCCATTCCAAGCGCGTGACTGCGTTTACCATAGCGATTGCGCGCGCAATGGGGCTCTCGAGCGAACGCATCCGCGTAATCGCGCGCGGCGCATTCCTCCACGACATTGGAAAGATGGCTATTCCGGACGCTATTTTGCGGAAACCGGGGGCCCTGAACCCGGAAGAGATCGTCATTATGCGCGAGCACTGCTTCCGCGGATATCAGATGTTGCGCAAGATTCCGTTTTTGTCGGAAGCCTCCGAAATCGTCTATGCCCACCAGGAGCGATTTGATGGCACTGGCTACCCGCAAGGGCTGAGAGGCGAAGATATTCCGTTAGGCGCCAGAATCTTCTCTGTGGCGGACACCCTGGACGCAATGACCTCTGACCGGCCTTATCGCGCGGCGCAGAGCGTTGGGGCGGCGCGGGAAGAGATCATCCGCTTTTCCGGCAGGCAGTTCGACCCCGAAGTGGTCCGCGTTTTTCTGCAGATGCCGGACACCATCTGGGAAGACCTGCGCAAAGAAATCAACCAGCAGAGTTACCGCTTTACTTATCCCATCAAAGCCGTTCCCGTGATTGCTGCGGTGAATCCGTAGTAAGAACCAGTACTTAGAACTTATTAGTAGTGAGTATTTAGCTTGTCTTCCCTGCCGACCTGTTCTTGATTCTGCCAAGTTATAATAAAGAGATTTACAGTGCTCAAAATCGCAACTGGAGAGGGTGCTGCTCTGGAAACGTTGCTGCGCATGCAGGATTCCCATGATCGCGCAACCTTGAGACCATTGAGGTAACAGGGATTCCTCACTTCGTTCGGAATGAACTCCATTATGGACTTCCGTCTTGTCAGTAGTTACAAACCGAAAGGCGACCAGGTCACTGCGATTGACGAGTTGAATCGCGGGATTTATTCCGGGGAAAAGCACCAGGTATTACTGGGGGTAACCGGGTCGGGCAAGACATACACTATGGCCAAGGTGATTGAGCAGTTGAATCGTCCTGCGCTGGTTCTGGCCCACAACAAGACCCTGGCAGCCCAGCTTTATCACGAGTTCAAGCAGTTTTTTCCCAACAATGCAGTCGAGTACTTCGTCTCTTATTACGATTACTACCAGCCGGAAGCCTACATACCGGCCAGCGACGTCTACATCGAAAAAGACGCCACCATCAATGACGAGCTGGACAAACTGCGCCTTTCGGCCACACGTTCGCTGTTTGAGAGACGCGACGCGATCATTGTGGCCTCAGTAAGCTGCATCTACGGCCTGGGATCCCCGGAAGCCTACTACGGCATGCTGCTGTTCCTGGAAAAAGGCCAGAAAATCCGCCGCAATGAGATTTTCAGCAAGCTGGTGGAGATTCTTTACGAGCGCAATGACGTGGACTTCAAGCGGGGGACCTTTCGCGTCCGTGGCGACGTAATTGAGGTCTTTCCTACATATGACGATCACGCTTACCGCATCGAACTGTTCGGCGATGAGGTGGACTCGCTCTCCCAGATTGATCCGCTGTTTGGCACGGTGAAGCAGAAATACACGCGGCTGCCTATCTATCCCAAGAGCCACTACGTGATGTCTCAGGACCAGAGAAGCCGCGCCATGGAGACTATCCTGGAGGAACTGGAGTGGTGGGAAAAAGAGCTGGAGAAAGAGGGGCGGCTGGTGGAAGCACAGCGCGTCCACCAGCGAACGCGCTTTGATCTGGAGATGATCAAGTCCGTGGGCTATTGCCATGGCATTGAGAATTACTCCCGGCATTTTTCCGGACGTAAACCCGGGGAGCCTCCGCCCACGCTGCTGGATTATTTTCCGCGGGATTTCATCATGTTCATTGATGAATCGCACCAGACGGTCCCGCAGTTGCACGCCATGTGGCATGGCGACCGCTCGCGCAAGGAAAACCTGGTGCAATACGGGTTCCGCCTGCCGTCCGCCCTGGACAACCGTCCACTGAAGTTTGAGGAGTTTGAGCAGCGGGTGAACCAGGCCATTTATGTCTCGGCAACACCAGGGCCGTATGAGCTGACGAAAGCCGCGGGGGTGGTGGTGGAGCAGATCATCCGGCCTACGGGGCTGGTTGATCCGCAGGTGGAGGTGCGTCCGGTGAAGGGCCAGATTGACGATTTGCTGCACGAGATTCGCGACCGCGTGAGCAAAGGGGAGCGCGTGCTGGTGACCACTCTGACCAAGCGCATGGCGGAAGACTTGGCGGAGTACTACGCCGAGGTGGGAGTGCGCTGCCGCTACATGCACTCCGAAGTGGAGACCCTGGAACGCATCAAGCTGCTGCGCGACCTGCGCAAAGGCGAATACGACGTGTTGATCGGCATCAATCTGCTGCGCGAAGGCCTGGACCTACCGGAGGTCTCGCTGGTGGCGGTGCTGGATGCGGACAAAGAAGGCTTTTTGCGCTCCAGCGGATCGCTGATCCAGACCATTGGCCGCTGCGCGCGCAATGTGAACGGCAGGGCGATTCTGTATGCCGATCGCATGACGGATTCCATGAAAAGGGCGATGGATGAGACCGACCGCCGCCGCGCCATCCAGGAGGCTTACAACCAGCAGCACGGCATCACTCCTGAGACCATCATTCGTCCGCTGAGCATGTCGCTGGCAGGAATTGCGGAAGCTGATTACGTGGATATGACCGCTGCCGCAGATGGCCTGCCGGACTTCAAGTCAAAGGAAGAGTTGGATTCGTACATCGGCAAGCTGGAAAGCGACATGCGCGAGGCAGCCAAGAGATTTGAATTCGAGAAAGCGGCGAAGTTGAGAGATACAGTCCGGGAGTTGAGGGCGAAGGAGTTTTTGTTCACATAAGCCTGGCAGCGCGGTCAAAAGAACGAAGCTGCCAGGTTCCACATGCGGGCGGCGGTAGAAAGAGAAGCAATAGACTGGCTGCGTCCATGGGCGATATCAACATAGTCCCAGAGCGCCAGGCCCGAGTCCACCAGTTCCGACCTGGGGACACTGCCCAGAGCGCGAAATTCAAAAATAGGCCGGTTGCGCACTTCACTCCGAACCAGCAAAGGCTGGTTAATGTTGTTGATTGCGGTGACGCCCGAGATGTACCCAGCGGTATCTTGCGATATCAGCCCGCTGTTATACAGCAATGACGCAGCGCCAACCACGGCAACAGCGGCCATGCCCGGCCCCATGTGCAGACGTGAATTGTCACCGCGATCCATGCGAGCACCAAACCCTCCCAAGGATTCAACTCCCGTGGCCTCATTGACAGGATGAAGCCCCGGATAATTGGCCCGCGTCAGCGTGTCTACGCGGACCATTTGAGCCAGCCCTCCGTACCATTCTGCCAGGGTGATGCCATAGGGCGCATCGGGATCAGTCATGGAGCCTGCGGGGAATACCGGATCATTCTGCTGAACATGAACCAGCGGGAGATTCACAACCCGATCAACGATGCCAACCAGTCCATGGATCCACTGGTTTGGATGACTCGCAATCGCATCCTGCTGCGCCTGAGGCAGCAGGCCGATAATGGTTGCAAAATCGGTCCTGGCCATGAGCGTTCCGGCAAAGCCTTTTGCGTATTCAAACTGGTTCTCGCGGGCAGCAATAGGGATGGTCACCAGCATGCTAACGATGGCAGCGAGATGGTTTGTATTGGTAGTGCCGGGAAGCCCCAGACTGAGGACAAGGGCCGGCATGCTATTAACTACCTCCTGCCGGGTAGCAGGATCTGCGCCGCCACCGGCATTGATGTGCTGGTTCAGGTGATCTCGCCGTTCGCCCAACCCAGCCAGCCGAACCCGCCGTTGTTCCTGCGTCAAACCAGCGTCATTTTGCTGAAAACGGTTGAACGCCTGGCCAAAGCGAATGGCATACAAGGCATCCATGCTGAGACCAGCGGTGGCTTGCAATTGGCCTCTACCTATGTTGACCCGTCTGTCATCACCTCTGCCTGTAGCAGCGGTAAGAAAGAAGATTGAAGGACTGGCACCTGGTTTTAACTGGCTTGCTGCGGTCTCACCCTCCGGCCTTCTTTCCAACCGCTGAAGAAACGCATCCACGGAACGCAACACTCGCGCCATTGTGGACCGGCTGCCCAGAGGCCTGTCGTCAATGGCGTGGACGATGATCTCCAAGTCTGATACCGGGCCACGCGGAGTAGTCCTTCGATCAGCGGTTACGTCAAAACCGGAATCGTGCCAGATAACCTCCCCCTTGTCCAGCAGCGTGTCAACTGCGGCTAGCCCATGGCCTGTGCGCCGATAGGTGTCCACATCGCCCAGTTCGTACTCAAATCCAATGTCCCTCTGAATGACACCTTGCGTTTTCCGGGTTATAGCATTCGCCTGCCGTGAAATACCGGCCGCTTTTGGCGGATGGTGAACAAATGGAGGCAGGTGCTGCTGGGGTAGCGAGGTTCCGCCCGCTGGGGTACGAAACGAAGATGAAGGTACTTTGGGCTGGACATTCCGTTGCGGAGGCCCTCCCGCAGGCGCCGTTACTCCAGGCCGATAAACGGGTGGAGCGGCGACTCGAGGGTTCTGAGACCGGTACACAGGAGGAGCTCCCACGAGCCCACGCGGACCGGTTGCATGGGGCTGTTGCACGTTGGCCGGACGCAGTGACTGGCTGGAGACGGCTGCCGTCCGGTTGCCGGCGGGAATGCCAAGACTGGGTTTGTAAACCGGAGGCCCGATCAGTTTTCCTGGAGGAACCGCGCGCGGTTGAGATCCCGCAGGAGAGACAGACGATTTTTGCAATATCGGTGCGCGAACCGGACGGTATACCGGAGGCGCGGCCGACCTGATGGCTGCCGGACTGCGCAGAGGGCCTCGGCCAAAATCAGGCTGAATGGGGTGCTGGGGACGGGAACCAGCCGGAATGGTATACCGGGGCTGGCCCTTGGCGGCAGGCGCATCAGGGCCTTTGAGCTTGAATTGCTGTTGCACACCTGAATTGGCGGAACCTGGCTTCACAGCTACACGTCTCGTCCTGATGCCGCCTCATCTCGGGGCAGCCAATTGCTCTTGCAGAGATACCCGCACATCATCCCATGAAAACTGCGGAATTAATAGAGCATTGCAAGGTTACCAGCAGCCACGCGCACCGTACGCCCTTCGGCCGTTATGCACGCGATTACGAGAATTCTGTTCTCGTTGCGGAGCCCTTGGTCAGGGGTTATATCAGTCTATTTCGCGATTCAAACTGACATGGGCCAAGCGCCACAAATAACAGTCAACGTGGCGCCATCTGCGGTGAATTTGATACAGCATCTCCAAGGGCGGCGACTTCTCGTTCTACTTCCCGGGCGGCCTGCTTGCGGTCGCGGAATATTCTGGATTGACCGGAGAAGCGAACTGTGGCTTTTACATTCGTCTTGGTCAGCAATTTGATTAAATGCGGCAATAAGGTCATCTCGCCCCAATAGCAGACATCTGTAGCAGGATCGCCATCGCCTTCCGCCAACTCATAGGAAATGTGGGCTGCCGTGATGGGGGCGGCAACGGCCACAGCGGCTTCAAAAAGTGATGAACGGAATGGAAGCATTTCGCGACCATCTGAGCTTGTGGCTTCAGGAAACAAGACTAAACGTTCGCCAGCTTGCAGTCGCTCCTGCATTTCCTGCTGTGACAGCCGGGTGCGACTGGGTCGACCACGATCAACAAAGACGCTGCCCGTCATGCCGGCAACCCAGCCCACAACCGGCCAGGATTTGACCTCATTCTTTGAGACGAACACGCAGCGGGCACTGGTGCTGAAAACAAAAATATCCAGGTAACCAAGATGATTGGAAACGATTAATCCCTGGGATGGGCTTGCTCCAAAGACAGAGACCTGCACGTGAAGGCAGGCCAGGATTCTTCCAGACCAGCGCTGCAAGATTGCTGAGCGGGAAGCAGGGTCCAGTTTCCGCAGCGCGGCATGCAGCAGGCAGTCAGCAAAACACAGACAAGCGAGGCACACGAATACAGGACCGCGTGTAAGGACGCGAAAAACTTTTGCGGCTGGACTTGCGGGCGCTCTCACGACTCGATAAATCGGCTCCGGACTGAAGGTGAGAGACCATTTAAGTCCATCAGCGTAAGAAAGTCTATCGTGCCGAACTCGCGATCCAAGGCCGGCGGTCCGCAGATGCGAGCACCCACGGACAGATAGGCCCGCAGCAGTTTCGGAGGAGTCATATCGTCCCTGTCATCCGTGAGCGGAACGTCATATCCGGCCTGCGGTACGGTACGTAAAACTTCGGGCACGAGCATCGGCTTCAGCTTCTCATACACTGCCGACCCGACCAGCGGGTCTTGCGTCGAAATGGAGCTGCACCCAATCAGGTAGCCGGCATTTCGTTCCCGCGCGTAACGGACAATTCCCTTCCACAGCATCATCAAGACCTCATATTTACGGTGAGCGGGATGAATGCAGGCCCGTCCTAGTTCCACCATCTGCGAACGCAGAGGTTCATAAGGAGCAAAATCAAATTCGCGCGCGCTGTAGTAGCCGTGATTACGGGCCGCCGTCTCACCGGTCTGTAGCCGGTAGGTCCCGACGATTTCACCTGTAGCTTCATGACGCACAATCAAGTGATCGCATACTGCGTCAAAGGCGTCCGTATCCTCTCCCGTTTGATAGGAGCCTTCCAGACCTTCATTCATCTCCAGATTGAACACGCGAAAACGCAGACGGAAGGCAGCGCGGCGTTCAGAATCGGTTTCGGCCAAACCCGCACAATAGATCTCGGTCCTGCGGCTTACTGAAGGAATCGGCAAAACGACCGGCAACACAGGCTGCGCAGGGACAACATGCGCACGTGGGCCCGTGGTGTAATGCGATCTGCGAAGTGGGAAAGGTTTCCCTGAAACCCTGTGCGGCCTGCTGTTCCTCATGCAGCAAGGAATAGCAGGCGAGCATTAACTCCGGATGAAGATCCAATGACGACGCCGTGAATTTCCGGTAGACCCAAACTGGTAAATGGCCAGCAGATCCAATTTCAATCTTTCGTTGGGACTGCTTCCCAGAAAGTACGCCAAGTTAATGCTGAAACTCGACAGGTGTACAATCGGCCAGGCTGATGCGTTATGAAGTGAAATGAAAACGGGTTGGCTTGACGAGGGTTATGCACAGGCGGTCTTTCCTCGACGGAGCAGCATCTGTTTTTGGCCAGAGTGTCGTCCTCTCAAAGAGCCTGTTGCGGTTCAGCGAGGTCGTTCAGCCAGCCAAGGCAGCCACTGCTGCTGATGCGTCTTCACATAAAGAAGAGAGCAGCGGACTGCGCAACATCTCCAAATTGACACCCCTGACATGGGTGTCCATCGCGCTGGTCTTTTGTTTTATTGCCGTTCGCCTATGGCGGCTCACCGCAATCGCGTTGGACGGTGATGAGATTTTCAGCCTGCTTCTCGCCCGGCAAGGCTGGCATGACCTGATGATGGGGGCGATGTACGATGCCACTCATCCTCCACTGGTTTACGTGCTGCTGAAGATATGGCGCGGCATGGGTGGCGAATCGCTTTTCTGGCTGCGTTTTTTGCCGTTCACCGCGTGTACACTTTGCCTCCTCCCGTTCTTTTCCCTCTGCCGAACCCTGAACATTCGGCCCCTGGCGCGCAACCTGGCCCTGGGTATCGCGTGCGTACACCCTTACGCCATCTTTTACGCGCAACATCTGCGCATGTACTGCCTGCTCATGCTGGTCGGGCTTCTCTCAGCCAGTGGCTTTGCACGGTATCTGGAACAGCCCTCTCGCCGTCGTCTTGTAATCCTGACCACAGTGAATCTGGTGCTGGTCTATGTCCACTACTTCGGCTGGCTGATTGTAGGCCTCGAATTCTTGTTCCTGATCTGGCGCCGGCAGCCCTGGCGTGGATTCACCGTTTCCATGCTGGTAACAGGCGCGTTGTTTAGTCCCTGGGGAATTATTGCCGGTAAATTGCTCTACGGTGGCGCTTTGCACGAAAAGCTCGGCTGGATTTCTCAGCCCACAGTGGCCGACTTCTTCTGGTTTTACGTAGATTTATCGGGCTGCATTGTGCTGCCAAGATTTCAAATGCCGACGGCTTTCGTGATTCTCGCGGTGCTAGTGGTACTGTTGTGCGTGTATGGACGGAAACAGGGCTTCGGCATACAGTGGCTGGCTGTTCTTGCTTTCGCCCCTCCCCTCATCACGGTCGCAGCTTCCCCATGGCTGCCGCTCTGGGGAGAAAGGCACCTGGTCTTTACCGTCTGGCCCTTCCTCATAATCCTGGCGGATTCCCTATGCCGCCTTCCGAAGGCAGCGGTTGCCGGCGCGCTCCTGCTGGCCGCATGTTGGATACCTTTTGCGCTGCGGTATGACCGCGACGATAACCGCAAGCTGCCATGGGACACCCTGATCGTCTCTCTGATGGACCATGAGAACAGCAGCCAGCCGCATATTGCACTCTATTCTCTGGATCGTGACACGCACTTTTCGTTGTGGTTTTATGTGGAGTCTTTGAAAACCGGCCAAGTCGGTCCACTCCGCGCGCATATGGGACCGCGAACAGATTTTCCCGAACTGGCAGCCAAAGCGGCACGGTTTGAAATTTCGAAAGCCACGCGCTTGGACGAGGTGCAAGGGCAGTACTTCTGGGTGGCGTATTCCGACCCCTTCTGGAAAGAAGGCCTACCCTTGCAGGAAATCCTTACAAGCCGACATTGTAAGCGTGGAGATTCAGTCAGCGCCCGCGATGCGTTCCATTCCGTGACGCTGGTTCAGGTGCAATGCGCGGAACCTTAGTCAGGCCGTCACTGCAAGCAGCGGGGTTTTTTGCGGAGAATTGGGTAGTTGGGTAAGTTGTCTATCCAGGGCCTGGGGCTCGCGAAAGCGGATGAAAGTCTTCCGGGTTGCAGGCGAAGAGTTCGCGCCTTCGGCGCGGAGACGGTGCTGAGCGCCGTCCTGTACATTTGAATTTTGTTTTCCCCGGGCGAAGCGTTGGCCAGTCAGTTTTGGGAGACGCGGTCTTTTGCGCGGAAAAGTTTGGCGGTAATCTTTTGCAGCAGCAAGTGTAAGTACTCCAATTCAACGCGAAAGTTCAGCTTGCTTTCGCCCCAACTCCGGGCGCGGAATTTGTAAGGGACCTCCGCTGCGCGCACAGGCCGTGAACTGGAGGCCAGAATATCCACCAGGAGTTTGAAGCCCGTTCCCCGCAATCGGTGAATCACTTCCTGCAAGAACGTTCTTCGAATGACAAAGAAACCGCTCATGGCATCGGAAACGTCACAATGACAAACCATCCGGCTGATGCGCGAGCCGATCGTGCTCAGTAGCACGCGCCATCTGGGGAATTCTCCCATGCCTCCACCCGCTATCACACGGCTGGCAACCACGATGTCAAAGCCCCCTGACTTGATGCGTTCGAGCATGGAGGGCAAAATGGTCTCATCGTGCTGAAGATCGGCATCCATCACGGCGACGTAGGGAGCTTCCGTAGCCTGCATTCCTTCGATGCAGGAAACGGACAATCCACGCCGCCCAAGACGTTGAATGAGGCGAACTCGCGGATCAACGTCCGCAATTCCTCGAATACAAGCGGCCGTACCATCTGGAGAATTATCGTCCACGAAGATTACTTCCCAGTTCAATCCGTCCAGAGTCTTGCCTAACGCCGCCACCAGGGAAGCGATATTCCCCCGCTCATTAAAGGTGGGTATCACGATCGACAGTTCAGGTGAAGAACCAGGAACCATATCGGAACACTTCAAATGCCGCCAGGAATCGGTGGCAAGAACACTAAACTGCCGGGGTTTTTACTCGCAAGAGAAAAAACGGAGAAACGATGGCGCCCATTCCCTCGAAGCCCGGCTGTGTTTCTGCAACGGCTTTTCCAGGAATTACAGGTTTCCAGCCTGCGATTCGCGAGCGAATCGCTCGACGCTGATACGCGGCCACTATTTACTTTATGGGGCTCTGCACAAGAATCTGACAGGGCATGCATTTTAAGCGGTTTTCCGTAAGACCAGGAATTCAGTCTTGGTTGCAGCCAGTCGCTGAGCCTTCAGCAGGAGATAGTTCAGGTCACTGTAGCCGCGCCCACGACGGAGCAAAGTTTTGATATTGCCATTCACGGCCTCGACCACGCCCATCGGCACCTTGGTGCGGCAGTAGTTAAGAATTCCGTCCAGATGGCGCCGCAGAGTTTTGGCCAGATGCTGCATCGGCTTCAATCGCTGCCAGCGTAGTTGGTCCATCCAGTTTTTCAGATAGCGCAGCATGGCTCCTTCGTAGGTGTAGCTCCACAACCGATCCAAGCTCTCCCGTAGCAAGTAGGCCTTCATCACACGGCGATTCAAGGCAAACAGGCGGTTCAGTTGCCGTTTTTTCTCTGTATTGAGGTGCACCCAGCGGGTGAGCAGCAGCCAGCGCTTCCCCTTCACGATTTCCCGTGCTGCTCCTCCCTGGCGATAGAACTCCGCTCTTCGTACTCGATCGACCGCCGCAGTTGCATGCTTCATCACATGGAACTTGTCATAGACGATCCGGCAGTTCGGAGCCCACTGCTCGATGCTCTGTCGATACGGCTCCCACATGTCCACACAGGCTGCCCCAATGACACTTCGCTGCAGGCTGCTTAAATGCACCTGGAAGAACTCGTCCAAGGTCGCCTTCTTACGCTCTTTCCCAAACCATACCGGCTCGCCGTTCTCCAGGTTGCACACCACGGTGAGGAATCGATGTTTCTTGCCCACATGGATCTCATCCACTCCTATCTGCCCCAGCACCGGCTTTTTGCGGCTCTCGGCCCAGCGCTGCAAATAGCGCACATCGATGGCTCGTACCGTACTGGCTGCCAGCCCAAATGCCCGCGCCACCCGCCTCACCGCCGCGCTCTCACAGGCTTGCCCCACCGCCTCCTCAAAGCGGCGACTAAACGGGGCCTTACTGGGCAAGAACTGGCCCCTTGCAACTCTTTTCGTTCCATTTTGGTGCTTAAGCAATCCAAATCTTCTATATAAAACAGCGCGGTATTGTCCCGTACCGTTTCAAGAGGTCTGGATTCTTCACGCCGACAAAGAACACCTGCGTTCAGAATGACAAGCGGTAGCACAAGTGGTTTCTTAGCACTTGTGCGGCTTTTGTGGCCGGCCCTGGCGGACGATTTTAGAACGCGACCTGCAAGCTACTGGAGTGATTGTCTGACGGAAGTTTCAGACCTGTTGTCCCATCAGCAGTACCCGAGAATGATCGGTGAGATGCCAGAGCCAAGCGATCAGTAAGGTGCTTCGATTTCATGTTGATGCACTTTGTACCAGTCCCATGGAGTTGAGTGGAATACCGTTCGAATCCTGGGGGATTGTGTTACCTATCCGCAAAAGCCCGCCCTACCAAAACCGGGTAGGACGGGGCACCCAGCACCCAGTTCTTGGGTGGGCCACCCGTGCGGTCACCTCTAACGACCCATAGCGATGATTATCAGAGAGATTGGATTGGCTGAACTCTCGCCCGCTCTCCGAAAAGCCGAGAAACGCCTGGGCCGTGAAGTGAATGTTACAAACTATTCGGTTGATGAATTCGGCAGGAAAGTTGCTGAGAGTGATCATTTCTTGACAACCGTTCTCAGGGGAAATCTTGAATTCGTGAAAGGTGAACAGCGTGACTTGGACACAATTACTCGCCAACAATGAAGTGGATCGGGGCGAAATACCCCTCTTTGAAGGCATAGGCGTTTGCCGAGACAGCCCGTTCCCACGAGAGGCGCTTGTTGGCTGACTGTCTTCCAGAATTATCCGTGAAACCCTCCACACGGACGTAGGCTGCGGGATAGGTCTTCAAGCTGTCGCCAGTTGATTCAATGTAAGTGAAATACCCTGATTTTCCGAAGTTTCCTTAGAGAACCTTAAGCTTCTGCAGCCCGGTTCTTGCACGCACCGCTCCAGACCATCATTTTGAGATGAACAGGCATCCGGAAGAGCTTGAAAAATTGGGCCTTCCGGCCAGTCATTGCAACTCTTCATTCAGTGCACGCAAACCTTGCCTTGCAGGTCTTTCTCTCCTTGTAAGCCGTCCGTTTGCCACATGACAGTGTCCCGATTCCTATTGTGGGCTCGTCCAGTCGTACGAGTTGGCCAAGGTTTTGAGTCATCATCATTAAGATTATCTAATTCGATTTTGGAAGTATTTATAGTTTGTCATTTAACAAAACGCATTTACATTTCGCCCGTCTTATTCAATGATCCACAATTCAAGCGATTCACGCATTAGTTGTTGAGTAGTACTGCCATGGTGTTGACTAGCGTTTCCGCGCAGAGAAGTTTCATTGAGCGGCCCGGCTTTTCCAACGATCTCAGGAGCCCTCAATCCACGACTGCAGGCAACGAGAATTCCGGCGATTCGGCATCCACAAGCAACCGTTACAACTTCAGCGTCGTTCGAGGTCTTAGGAGCTTTCTCAATGAAGCCCCCCAAGCAGCCTTGCGCCGTCCACTCACCGTGGTTGTGATGGTGATTGCCATTGCGCTTGCGTCAACGCTGGCCTGGCTGCAACAACGGCGATTTCCCGCTCAAACATCCCTACTTAATCTTTCGACGATTTAAGGAGGTTTTTATGTCACTACCGATTAGTTCTGCACCTCATCTTCATGTTCGCGCTTTCCATAAAACGAATGTCCGTCGTCACTGGCTGCCGGTAATTTTGAGTTTGTGGGCAGTCATTTTGCTTAGTGTTTTCTGGTTCGGGTCCCGTTATCCCCAACTGTTCAGCAAAGCAGCGCATGTGGGGCAAGTCCTGCCCAGCATGACCTACAGCCATGAATGGATGCAAACAGGGGCGAGCGCGCCCGTTTGGGAGCGCATTCTCAGCGCCGCCATAAGCTGGCTTGACGGCATGAAAATCGGCATGACGTTCGGCGTGCTCTTCGGAGCATTGCTGCTCACCTTGCTGGGCTACTATCCACTCAAGATGGGCAAGAGCCTTTACCTCAACTCCGTCAAGGGCGCGCTCATAGGTATTCCTGCAGGCGTCTGCGCCAATTGCTCGGTACCGGTGGCTTGCGGCATAACGCGCGGCAAAGGAGGGATAGAAGTAGCTCTGGGTTTTTTGTTCAGCTCACCTAATCTGAATCTCGTCGTCCTGACTATGACCTTTGCTGCGCTGCCGCTGGCAATGGCGCTCACAAAATGCGCAATCCTGCTATTTGTGATTATCGTTGGCGTTCCCGCGATTTTACACCGGCTCGAGCGGAAAAATTCGTTCGCAGGACCCACTTCTAACGGTGAAGGCGAATCCTGTGCCCTTACGGTATCGCCGAGAAATGCCAGTGATGAGCATTTCTTAACGGTGCTTGGCGGGCTAGGCAAAGTGTATGGCAAGAATGTCTGGATGTTGGTGAAGCCCACAGTTGTGCTCATGCTGGTTGGCAGTTTCCTATCTGCCGCACTGCTGGCGCTGGTGCCGTTGAACTCCCTGCTGTCCAGCGTAACTCCGCTGCGCATGGCGGCGGCCAGCCTGCTTTCCGTATTCATGCCTGTGCCGATTGCGTTGGACGTTATGTTTGCAGCGCAATTGCAGCATCAAGGCATGCCATCCGGTTATGTAATGCTTTTTCTCACTACCCTTGGCACGTTCAGCATCATTCCGATGGTGTATTTGTGGCGGGAAGTATCACGGACACTTGCCATATCGCTGTTTGGCTTCTTCGTAGCAGCCGGGTGGGTGCTGGGTATGCTGTTTTGAGAATGGGGGGCCCAAGTTCCTGTATTGTCACGATCACGGGCGGTCTCAAGCCACGCTGAATGCCAGCAGTCCTTTTTGAACGTGCGCGGCGAACCACAATACTGTTCACTTAGGAGATTTCGGAACCTTTTGAGTTAACGGCTGAACGCAAGGTCCCTCCGATTTACCCCCGCTAACGCGTGGGTAAACCCTCGGGATGACGAACGCTTTTTCGCGTCCTCGTTAAGTGAACAGTATTGCGGCGAGCCAGGGAAATCCTACCAGACCAAACTCCGTCTGCCGACGCCCGGCTGCAAATTTTCGTGATGCGAAAGGCAACAGGCATTCCGGCCGGCGGCGGCCGTGTGCTCCTCTATTTCTATCGGGGTTATTGGCGGGAAGGGGTGTGCCATTTTTGCAAGAACAATTTTTAGTACCTGGTGCTGTTGCTGGTTCCCAAAACAGAACTAATGGCCGTTACTTTAGTTTTGATTCCGAAATGAATCTGCTTGGTTATTTCACAAAATTAAATTATTTAATAACCAATCAAGTACAAAATTAATGGGGTGCGGGACACGAGCACATAAAATTAAGATTCCCTAATGATTCAGTTGCGGGAATGTACTTTGAGGAACAAAGGTCGAACAAAGGTCTTTTGCAAAACGATAGAAGCAGGAGGTAAGAAAAAGTGACGATCAGCCGGAAACTGTCTGCGTTAGTGGTAATTAATTCTGCCGGTTTGGTGATCTTAGGCGCCGCCGCCCTTTGGGGACTCAGATCCACGAAAACCATCTGGTTTGACTTTCAACAGACAGTGGAAGTCAGGCGCGAAGACGTTCGCGAGCTCCGAGCGCAACTGGGGTATGGCGGAATGATTCACAATTTCAAGAACCACGTCCTGCGCGGGGCAAATGAACCCAGTTACATAAAAAAATTTGGTCTCAACGTGATCGCTGCGCGCGAGGCAATCAACCGTTATCAGTCAACCCGGGGCATAACCAGCACGGAAGCGGGCAAGCTGGCGGTGGTTTCGCAGACCGTGGAAAACTACGCCCTTGAGGCCCCGAAGGCTGAGCAGATGCATCGCGAAGGAAAGAGCATCGAGGAGATTGACAAGACCGTGAGGGTGGATGACAAGCCGGCGCTTGACGCCCTGGCCGATCTCGACCGCATCCTGGCAGAACAGACGGACGCTCGCACCGCCGAATTAACGTCTTCGGTAAAAAGCCTTTCGTGGATCGTTGGTTTGCTGGTTGTCCTGATCGCCCTGCCTGTGGGGGTCATCGGGGTAGTTTTGATGCGCAGTATTACCGGTCGCGTGGACCTGATTGTGACCCGTTTTGAAGACTTGAGCCGGGGAGACTTGACCAAGCGCATTCCCAGTGGCGGCAGGGACGAAATCGGCCGGATTGCCGCAGCTTTCAATTCTCTGGTGGAGAAATTGGAGGGCATGATCAGCAACATGAGGTCAGGATCGAATTCGATTGCCAGCGCCGCGCGGCAGGTGGCTTCTTCGTCCATGTCTCTGTCCGAAGGCACCAGTGAGCAGGCAGCTTCGGCTGAGGAGACCACGAGCAGCCTGGAGGAAATGAGCGCCTCCATCCAGCAGAATTCGGAGAACAGCCGCCAAATGGAGCAAGTGGCCGTCAAGGGAGCCAGTGAAGCCGAAGAGAGCGGCAAGGCGGTAAACCAGACAGTTGACGCAATGAAGTCCATCACGCAGAAGATAGAGATCGTTGATGAGATTGCCTACCAGACCAATCTGCTGGCCCTGAACGCGGCCATCGAGGCAGCCCGGGCGGGAGAACATGGCAGGGGCTTCGCCGTGGTGGCAACTGAAGTCCGCAAACTCGCCGAGCGCAGCCAGGCTGCGGCCAAGGAGATCAGTTTGCTGGCCACCGACAGCGTAAAAGTGGCGGAACACTCGGGCAAATTGTTGGACGAGCTGCTGCCTTCGATCAAGCGGACGGCGGAACTGGTCCAGGAAGTGACCGCGGCCTCGCGGGAGCAGTCCGCGGGTGTCGCTCAAATCAACAAGGCCATGGCGCAAGTGGACCGGGTGACGCAGCGCAACGCATCTGCGGCAGAAGAGCTCTCCAGCACCGCGGAGGAGTTGGCTTCGCAATCGGAAGCTTTGCTCGAGATCATGAACTACTTCAAGGTAAGTGGCGGCGATTCAGCGGCTACGTTTGCGGCCCAGCGCCACGGCCATGATGGCCGGAGCGAATCCGAGCTGCCCCACCCCCACCCGGCTTTGGGTAGCCCCTTATTGGCCATCAAGCCTAATGGGAAGGCAGAGGCGGAAGCAGAGAGCTTTTCGCGTTTCTAAAAAGACAAAGCCGCTGACTGTCGGATCTCTACCATATGCCACGGCGGCATCCGACGGGAAAGCAGGCCGTCCGTTTGAAGAGTTCAGGTCATCGCGCGCGGCACGCAAGAAGTTCCGCAAAGTGCAACTGGCGCTGTGCCGCGCGTTTGCCCGAATAAGGCAGACCAGCTTGTTTCTTATCCCTTCCGCCTGGAGCCAGAACCTGCTCCAAAACAACTCTTGTGCCAGCCCTGGGGATTCGCAGGAAGCTCAAACCCAAATCTTGTTGGTTCTTTTCGGCATGACAGAAAGCCATTTCTGGAACATGCGAAGGTGACTTGAGCGTGTTTCATAAACAGATTTGTAACAGGGCACAAATCCATTCGCGCCGCTTAAACCAATAAAACCGCTGGCTTTAGCCTGACTTTAGTCCCTGGTGGGTCATGGATTGTCTGACGCAACCGAGAACCCCTTGTATTCGAATAACCCGAATAACCAATTTCGAACCTTTGGTGTCCAAAAACCGCACAGCGCGAATTCATTCTGGGACATTGTCGATTAGAACCATCTTGGGGTTTCCAAATTTGGTATTTTTCGCTATAATATTATAAATTTTTAATATTATAATTAGAAATTACTAATAATCTAATAATCTATATTGACTCTTTGCTTCCAAATCTTCTAGGATGCCCCCGCTTCGCTAAAAAATTAATGATTTCTAATGTGTTCTGCCCTTTATTTTGTCCTTCCCCCAGGGGGACAACCGTTAGGGGTCTACTTCCCAGGAGGAGACTGTGCGTATTAGAAATGTGGTGGTACTGTTGAGTGCTGTGGTCTTTAGCACTTTTCAGAGCGTTTCCGGTTCTGCCCAGGAGCAGCGGCAGGACAACGATGGCTATTTGAAACAGAGCCCTGGAGCGAACACTCCGAAGGACATTGACGAGTGGCGTAAGGGCGAAAACCGGGGTGGCCTTGCGCCATATCCCGCTGCGCCTCCAGGAAAGCCCAACCCTCCTGGCGGTCTCTACCAGTTTGGCGGTAGCGGCACGACCTCTTTTGGCGGCCCGGACCTCGGGATGCCTTTTGCTGTATTCAAGGAACTGATGGAGAAGCAACGGCCTTCTGTAGACAAAGCGGCTCGCGATCGCCTGGAGTCGCAGTTCTCTCTGGATTGCAAGTTAGACCCGAAGGCGACAATGTCGCGTGGCAAACCACTTCCTGTCGGTCCGACAGGAAAATTGCCTAAGGGGACCAAGAATTGGGAAGAGTATGCGGCGTTGCCGGAAGCGGAAATAAAAGCCGGCAATGGTTTCCCGTACAAACCCCTTGAACATCCGTTGCACTCAACGGCCCATATGCTCTTTCCGCCGCAATGGACGAAAGTGCATCCCGAGCATGAGCGGTTTGACGCAGGCTTCGATATCCCGGATTGCTATCTGCCGGAATTCCCGCCGGCTTTGTACTTAACCACACATCCGGAGTTGGGCGACGTAAGCCGCGGCGTGGAGATCACCTATGGAAACTACTTCAACATGATGAATGGCATCGTGACGCCGGAACAGATGGATGGCTTGCGGTTGCTGGTCACGCCGTTCCAGACCACCTGGTTTAACACCACTCATCATCGTGTGACTCCGGAACCCTCGCAGGGAGTCACTTGCTTTTCCTGCCATGTCAACGGCCATACGAATGGCGCTATCGAATTGGCGCCGGATTCGCGCCCGAATTATGCCCGCTTGCGTGTTGATACTCCATCCATGCGGGGAAACTATGCGTTCTTACTTTTCTCTTCGAAGCGATCGATCAGATCGATGGACCACTTTGGCGAGGTGGAAGAATACTTTGATGGGGACACCACCATGCTGGCAGCCATTGGCGGGCGCAACCTGGAAAAACCCCAGGTCAACCACATGGGGGACTTCAATTCGATCATCGACTTCCCGCCGGCGCCGAAGCTTGACGCTCTCAACAATCTGATCCCTTCGCGAGCGACGCCACAAGAATTGCGTGGTGAGGCCCTTTTCAACGGCAAGGCCAAATGCGCCGTCTGTCATGTACCGGCCCTGCAGTTTACCGACAATACTATGCACGACCTGAAGGTCGAAAGATTTTATGACGGAAGACCTGAGGGCACGATCAAGACATTTTCTTTGCGGGGAATCAAAGATTCTCCACCTTATCTTCACGACGGGCGGCTGCTCACGCTGGAAGACACGGTTGAGTTTTTTAACATCATTCTTGAAACTAAGCTCACGACACAAGAAAAGAAGGATTTGGTCCAGTACCTGCGCGCGTTGTAAACCGATCCGTGAATGGGGTGAAAGCTCCATACAGACTGCCCGGTGCTGATGAGTCCGCTTGTCCATGAGGCTTCACGGCGGACCAATTTGGATGGCTCGCCCGGTCATATTCAAGAGGTGCTAAAACGGGGGCGACTCAGGCGAAGAACCTGAGTCGTCCTTTTTTTGCCTCCCGTCCCAGGCGGCAAAAACGCTGTCAATTCATGTGATGGAGCATCAGTAATGCGCCGTGCAACAGGTTTCAATTGCCTGCTGCAATGCATTCATTGAAATTGGCTTGGATACATAGCCATCCATCCCAGCGGCAATGCACTTGTCGCGGTCGGCAGCCATGGCGGCTGCTGTGGTGGCGATAATAGGAATATGCTGTCCGCGAGGCTTTTCTCGCGCACGAATTGCCGCAGCGGCTTCAAATCCGTCCATCCGAGGCATGTGGATGTCCATGAGCACGATGTCAAAGACATTTTTCTCCAGGGCGTCCAGGGCCGCTTGACCGTCTTCCACCAGGGTCACGCTGTGGCCCAGCTTTTCCAGGAGCCGCAAGATCAGGCGCCGATTGATGGTGTTGTCTTCAGCAACCAGGATTCGGAGCGCGTTGCCGGCTTTGGATATGGACAGGAATTTGTGCGGGGCGCCCTGAGGAACAGAGACCGCGGCACGGTCAGAGGATTTGATTTCAAAGGTAGCCGCAAAGTGAAAGATACTGCCCAAGCCTAGCCGGCTCTCGGCCCAAATCTTTCCTCCCATCAGATGGATGAGGTGAGAACAGATGGCCAATCCCAAGCCGGTTCCACCGAATCTGCGGGTTGTGGACCTGTCCGCCTGCTCAAAAGGAATGAAAATTGTCTCCAGCTTTTCTTTGGGTATGCCGATTCCCGTATCGCGGACTGAAAACTGCACGCAGGCATTGTCGAAAACTTGTGAAACGGCCTTGACGGAGACAACTATTTCTCCCTGGGCGGTAAACTTTATGGCGTTGCCAACCAGATTGGTGAGTACCTGTCTTAACCTCCCGGCGTCCGCCACCAGGAACTGTGGAGTGCCGGTGTCAATTTGGAGCCGAAGTTTCAGATTTTTGCGCTGGGCGGCCACGACCAGTGGTTTCAGAGTCGCATTCAACAGCGCCGGCAAGTTCAATGGAGCCGGATCCAGAGTCAACTTGCCAGCTTCGATCTTGGAGTAATCGAGGACGTCATTCACGACGATCAACAGCGCGTCGGCGGAGTCCTTTACTACGGACAACAATTCCCTCTGGTCCGGCGTAAGTTCCGTGGCGAGCGCCAGTTCGGTCATACCGATGACGCCGTTCATGGGGGTCCTGATCTCGTGGCTCATATTGGCCAGGAACTCACCTTTGGCACGATTGGCAGCTTCTGCTGCCTGCTCCGCTCTCTGGCGGACCTGCACTTCCGCGTGTAATGCGTCGTTGGCGCAAGCCAAATCCGCAGTTCGCTGCTGGACCCGGTTTTCCAATTCGTTCTGGGCCAGCCGCAGTTCCTCTTCAGCTTTTCGGCGTTCTGCGATCTGCTGGGCCAGAGACTGGTTCAAATGTCCCAAGCGGGCCGCATTCTTCGCTTCGCTTCTGAAAATGGAGAACATGCTGATCAGAAGTCCGTTGAGAACAAAGCCGTAGCCGATGATTTTTATGACATGAGCGGCGAAATACGGCGCGTCAAACAGCTTCTTGCAGAACATGTAATCGAAATGGCTTTCCGCAGCGATGATCAGGGAGAGTGCCAGCCAATTCTCAAAGTCATCCGTTTTCCAGGAACCTTTCACCAGATATCCAATCGCAGCCAACCCAAAGAACAAGAGCGGCGCAAGATCAAGGGGACGGTGAAAAATAAAATTAGAGAAGTAGGCAGGCGGCAGCGAAAGGAATGTGAAGCAGAAGAGGCAGGCTGCTATGCAGGCCCCAACAACCAGATAAACTGTTTTTTCCCGGATCGTCCTGGCGCCGGGGTTCCGGGTCTCTCGCCGCCAAACCAGCAGGCTGGCGCACATGACAAGAGCCAGGAAGAAGCGCGAGGTAATTCCAGTCCAGGGGCTGAGGCTGGAAAGCGGAGATGGCATGTGCCAGGTGAAACCGGTGGAGGTAACTACGGTATGAAAGCCGTCAATGAAGGCGGTGCCCAGAAGACCACTGCCGAGAACCAGGAAGGTGCTGCTCTTCCTGGCGTAATAACGCACCAGCGCCATCACGCCTGTGATTAGCGCCAACACTGTTGCTATGGCTTCGAGCAGGGTGTGAAATTCGGCGCTGCCTTCCCACTGACTCCCGTGAAGCAGGAAGCTGCCGAGAAGCAGCACCAGGACGGTAAGAGCATAGGTCCACGCCCTTCTCTGGACCTGGCTTAATCGCAAGTGCTCCACCCGAAAGTCATCGGCATCCTGGGTGGTTTTCTTAATTCCTTTCATATTGTGGCGAGATATCGACGACTACTCCGCCTCCTGCAACGTTTTAATATGCGCTTCCAAAGCCTGCGCATACTCGCGTTCTGCCACCAGCTCTGATTGTAGCTTTTTGACCAGGCCCTCCAGACGCAAAATCTCGAGCTTCAATTTGGCGATGTCGCCGTTTGCGTACACTTTGGCAGGAGCAGACTGGATAGAAACCGGAGCTGCCGCCTGCGATGCTGCGGGAACCTGTGCCACTGCCGGAGCCAGGCGCGGCGCCGATATGGGAACAGGCTGCGCGGGAGGAACCTCTACCGCTGCGCCGGTAAAGGAACTGCGCGTGGCGGGCGCGGCAGGGCGCGCCGGTTGCGCTGCCGAAGCGGCGGAAAATATGGTGCTCAATGCGGCTGCGGCACTGGCGGCTGCAGCCGGGCTGGGAGCGGGATGGCCATTCGGCTTGAGCAAATGTTTGACGCGGGTAATCAGGTCCTGTGGCTGAAAAGGTTTGCGCAACAGCTCGTCTGCCTTTACGGCAAAGGCTTTTTCCGCCACGGCCCGATTCACGACGCCCGACATCAGGATGACCGGCGTCCGGGACAGTGCAGGGTGGTTTTTTATGTGCTGGCAAACTTCGTAGCCGTCTTTGTCGGGCATGATCACATCCGTAATGACTACATCCGGCTTAGCTTTTTCGATCTCACCCAGCGCGCTGGCGGCATCCTGGCAGGCGACCACATGGATGTTTTCCCGGCGAAAGGCAATCTTGATCACCTCGCGCATGGTGGCGCTGTCGTCAATGAAATAGACAGTCGGGATGGTGCTCATGAAAGTCCTCTCTCGGCGCTGTCCTGCTGGTCTTCATCCAGCTCACGCAGTGCTTCCAGCATCAGTTCAGTTGCCGACCTGAGGACGGTGCGTGTGGTGGCACTCTCACCGGGCACAAATTTATAAGAGCCGGTCTCGATTCCGTTGCTGTATTTCACAATGTGCACCACCGCTTCGTCGCCGATCTGGTCGCCAATTTCCGCGTGGGTAATGGCGCCATTATCAAAGAACACCACGCCATCGATGCTTCCGGCATTCACGTAGAGCGATCCGGTTTGGCGCGAATGGGCCAGCATCTGAAGAATTCCGGGAAGGTCCAGGTGCGACAGATTGCCGGTAAAAGCCGTGTCTGACGATCCCAGCATCTGCACCGGTTGAAAGCCCTCGGCGTTGCTGCGCAGAAAAGTCTTGACGTGGGAGGCAATCAGCTCCGGACCGACGCGCTTATCGACGTAATCGGCACAACCGGCGCGGAAGGCCTCCATCAGCGCCTGGTCGCCGCCGTCACCGATGGCAATCACCGGAATATGGGCCATCTTGGGATCGGCATGGATTATGGGCGAGAGTTCGTGAGCATTGATCTCACGCAGGGTGGTGGAACACAGAATGGCGCAGGGTGGATCGTATTCCAGCATGGTGAGGGCGTAGGCTGATTGCGTGCTGTGCACCACCTCAAAACCTTCGTGCCGCAGCGCCTCGCTGACACGACGGGCAAAGAAGACATTTGAATCAATGATCAGAATGCGGGCGGGAGCGGAGACAGAAGAACTCACAGGGCCTCCATCGTTAAAGGTGCTCCGCCCGCCACGGCGGACTGCGCGCCGGGAGGAATGAGGCCCCTAATAGACGCGCGCTCCTGACGCTGGGTGGGAAGGACACCCTCCCATGTTGAGCGTGAGTTTCTGGCTCTCGTAGCCATCGCGGCAGGGGTAGTTGGGGCTGATACCAATCTGCTGTCGAAAATGGTCATTGCCCAACCTCCTCTTGGGCAATCAATTCTTCCAGGCCCAACACTTCCACCATCTCATTCTCCAGCGCGAGGACTCCGGTCACGTAGGCCGGCAGCTTTCCGACAGGCGGTCGAGGCTCAACGCTGGTCAGTTCACACTCGCCGGTGACGGGAATAGCCGTCCACTCCTTGCGCGACTCGAATTGGCGATTGGCAATCAAGTAGAACTTTCTGGGGGGAGCATCGGGGCCAACCAGAGCAGGCGCCACGTCGCAAACAGGAACAATTCTTCCGCGCCGCACCAGTACTCCGGCCAGCAGCGGCGTGCTATGGGGGAACGTCTGGACGCGATCAGGCCTGGCCAGCTCAGTAACTTTTTCCGCCGGCAAGGCAAATCTCTTACGTCCCAGAGGAAAGAGCACAAACGATTTATCGCTTTCCATCGTCATCCCACCACTGCTCCTTGCATTTGCCGCATTTGTTGCATTTGATCGGTGATGGCCCTCAGCACTGCCACTTCCCCGCGACCCAGAAATGCAGCGGGATTGACCACCGGCAGCGCTTCATCATTCACAATTGCCAGTCCCCGATACCAATTCCGTTCTTCGCCGATGAAGGCCAGCGGAAGCGCGTGGAGGACCGAGATTTCCGTCATGCGATCGGTGGAGTCCACCAAAAAAGCTGCGGCCATGTGGCGCAAGATCAGTACGCGATCGGGCCTGGACGGCGGCAAATGGAAGTGCTGCGCAGCACTCACAACAAAGTGAATCATTCCATCGCGCTCGAGGGTGTAGATCACTTTGGCGGCAGCCTTATGGGCGGTCCCGGCAAAATACCGCTGCAATCCTTCCATACTCCTGATTTCGCTAACCGCCGCAGCCGAAATGGCAAACCTGAAGCCGCCAACGGTGAACAGAATCACGTTTTCTCCGGTTTCCCGGCGTGAAAGCACACGTCTCTGCCTCATAACGCACCTACCCGCGCAGCGCCAAAGATGTAAAGAACGCGTTTTTCAATTGCGTTGTACATGGTTTCTATGGACAGAGTCTGATCCACGGCGCCGGTCTTAATCGCTTCCTGCGGCATGCCGAAGATCACAGCGCTTGACTCATCCTGGACCATGACGTGCCCACCGACGTTCTTGACCGTCTGCACGCCCCTGGAGCCGTCATTCCCCATTCCGGTGAGAATTACAGCAATGGTCATGGGGCCGAAGTAGTCGGCAGCGCTCTCCATAGTGAGATCAGCACAAGGACGGTAACCGCCAACTCGCGGACCATCATCGAGAGATACCCTGCCTGTGGGCGAGATACGCATATGGTGAGAGCCGGGGCAGATATAAAGCTGGCTAGGAACAATGATCTCGCCGGCCTCCGCCTCTTTTACGCGAATGCGGGAAACCTCGCTCAACTGCTGGCTGAACTGCGCGGTGAAGCTGCCGGGCATGTGCTGCACCAGCACCACGGCGCCGGGAAAATCTTTAGGAAAGTCAGGAACAAACTTCATGAGCGTAGCCGGCCCGCCAGTTGAAGCCGCAACCACGACAATGGGGAATTTAGCGTTGCCTTTAGACGGCGCCGGAGCCGGAGCGGCGGCTGCACCTGCACCATTGGAACGGCTCTCCTGCAAGCTTTGTTCAAAGGTGCGGGGTGCGGGCTCAACGCGGGGAGCTGAAGAAGCAATTTCCTGCTGTACTTTAGAGCGAGTGGCAGTGCGCACGACGCGCACCTTGGCTGCCATCTTCAGTTTGCGGCAGAGTTCGTCCTTAACAGAATTCATGTCCAGATCGATGCCGCCGGTTGGCTTAGCAACAAAATCAATTGCTCCCAACTCCAGGGACTTGAGCGTGACTTCAGCTCCCTCGCGCGACTCCGAGCTCACCACCAGGATGGGACGCGGGTTACTGGACATGATGATCTCCGTCGCCTGCAGCCCATCCATGTGAGGCATGTTGATGTCCATGGTGATCACGTCCGGCTTCAATACTTCATTTTGCGTGACTGCGTCACGGCCGTCGCGCGCCTCTCCGCAGACTTCGAGCTGGGGATCGGCGGCAATGATGGCTTGCAGCACTTTGCGCATGAATGCCGAATCATCCACGATCAACACTCGAATTCTTTTTCCTTCGGCCATTGCTCTTTAGTCTTTGTGCGTTTCTATTGCACCACCATGGCAACCTTGGTTGCCACTGTATCCGCGCCCTGTCCAATGAGCTTAGTTACGGCGGTAATCAACTGGTCTTCCTGCACCGGCTTAATCAGGAACGCGGCGGCACCATCCTTTATGGCGCGTTCGCGGTGCTTGGCCCCGGCGCGGGAAGTGACCACCATCACCGGGATGTCGCGCGTCTCCGGATCCTGCCGCAGATGGTTCAACAGCTCATAACCGTTGGTACGCGGCATTTCCAAATCGGTTACAACCAGATCGCACCGCGTCTGGGTGACGATCTCCAGCGCTTCCAGGCCATCCGATGCCAGTCTGACCCTGTAGCCTGCTTTTTCCAGCATTCGACCGACGAACTTGCGCACACTGATGGAATCATCAACCAAAACAACCACCTTCTCATTCCGCACGGGATCGATCGCTTCTTCGGGGATTGCATCTCGGGCCACGGCTTCAGCGCCGGGCGCAAACACTCGCGCAGCATTGGCGCTGGTCATGAGCGGACGGCGTTCAATGGATTCGCCCACCACCAAACGGTTTACGTCAATGAGCAGGATCAGGCTTCCATCCGGGGCGATGGTGGCGCCAGGAAACATCTTCAAATTACGCAGATATTCGCCCAAGCTCTTAATGACGATTTCGTCCTTGCGGATGACCTCTTCCACGACCAGGCCGACCTGGCGTCCGGCGACATTTACGATCACCATGCGGAAGAAGCCGTTGACCGGCTGAATTCCTTCAAGGCCGAGGGCGGCATCCAGGCGCACGACCTCGGTAATCATGTCGCGCACCCTGGTCATGAGTTTTCCGCCGACCTCTTCGATCTCGGTGATGCGGAGGCGGCGAATCTCCTCCACAAAAGCCAGAGGCAAGGCAAAGACATGATTGCCGCAGCGCACAAACAGCGCCTGGGAAATAATGAGCGTGAGCGGGACTTTCAGGGTAAACCGCGAACCCCGGCCTTTTTCCGTCTCTATTTCGATTTCGCCGTTGAGTTGAGCCAGGTTGGCTTTGACCACGTCCAGACCAACGCCGCGGCCTGCCAGTTCGGTCTTCCGCGGCGCGGTGGTGAATCCAGGCTGGAACAACAGATCGAGCAACTCCTGCTCGCCCAGTTCCGCCACTGCTTCAGCATTGACCATTCCATTCTCAATCGCTGTTTTGCGGACGCGATCGAAGTCAATGCCCCGGCCATCATCTTCCACTTCAATGTAGATGTGATTGCCGCGATGGTAAGCACGAACAGCAATATTGCCTTGTTCGCTTTTTCCATTGGCGTAGCGCTCTTCGTCTCGCTCGATTCCATGGGAAACGGCGTTGCGGACAAGATGAATCAGCGGATCAGAAATCTGCTGAATGATGTTGTTGTCCAATTCGGTTTCAGCACCGGCCAGGGTAAGCTCGACTTTCTTGTTGACTGCCTTGGCGGCGTCGCGGACTGTGCGCGAGAGGCGCGTGTAGAGATTGCCGACGGGCACCATGCGCGCCTGGGTAATTTCATCCTGGAGGCGATGGGCCAATTTGGTGAACTCATCGATATCGGAGTCCACACGGCGCACAAAACCATCGAGCTGGGTGAGGACCTCAGTGATATCGGCGGAAATCTCCGTCAGCGAACGGGAAAGGATGTTGAAATCATCGTAGCGGTCCATTTCCAACTCGCTGAACTCAGCCAGCGAGTGATCAAAGGAATGGGAATAGCTGGAATAGCCGCCGCGCAATGGAAAAATTTCCTGGGCCGATTTCTTCTGCGAAGGCAGAGAATTGATGCGGCCAAATTCGTACTTCTCCTGAAATTCGGCGACCTTATCCTGCATGCGCGCCTTGGAAAAGTTCAGCACATCCGCCAAACGCTCCAGTTCAGCCACGCGGCCCAACATACGGGTGCGGTTGATGACCAGTTCGCCAACGGCGTTCATCATCCGGTCCAGGCGTTCCAGAGCGATGCGGACGGATTTGGACTGAGGCGTGGATGCCGGTTCTTTCTTTAAATCGGCATCCTTGGCTACTTCAATTTTTTCAACCGGCTTGCTGATCTCTTGCGCGACTGGGGATGGCACAACTGCCGGGGGGGGCGGCGGGACGGCTGGACTATCGAGATCCAGCACCTGTTCCTCAGGCTGCGCTTGCACGGCAGGAACTAAAGGCGTTTCTGCCTGTTGCAGTTCAGGCTGCGGTTCAAGCTGCTGCTCTTCCGGAACCAGCCGTGCAATGCGCGTAAACAGGGCCCGCACCGCGGATTGCATGGAATCCTCGTCTGTCCATTGGCGATAGAGGAATTTCTTCAATGCATCCACCGCTTCCAGACAGATGTCTACAATGTCTGCACTGGGACGCAACGCTCCATCGCGAACGCGGCCGATCAGATCTTCGGCGCGATGAGCGACGCGCGCGATTCGCCGTAAACCAACCTGAGCCGCCGAACCCTTTACCGTGTGCATGGCCCGCAGCAGACGATGAACCTGGTCCGGGCTGGGATTGGTCTCCAATGACAAAAGACAGTCGGTTACGACCTGAAGGTGCTCTTCCGCTTCAGGAACAAAGAATTCGAGAATCTCAGACGGGACCTCGCCGTCCGGCGGCAACGGTGGAACAGGAGCCGCTTCAATTTCCGGAGGAGTAGCGGATGTTTGTTCTGCCCAGGCCTTGTCGGGTTGAACAGCAACCGGCGCCACACTCTGGAAAGCAAACGGATACTTTTGTTTAAAGCTGCTGATGTCCTCGGCTGCCTCAATTCCGTTGGCGCTGACCATGAGAAGATCGGTCTCGAGGACGGCAATGCCTTCAGAGATGAATTCGACCAGCGGGCCAGCGGCATCGGGCCCGATCGTCGCATTCATCGTGTACTGGAAGATGTGGGCCAGCTTTCCGGCCACCTCAGAAAACAGAGGAAATCCATACGAGGCGGACGTGCCGGCCAGCGTGTGAGCAGAGATGTAGAGGCGTTCAATATCCTGCGATTGCGGGTAAGGATCCAGGAGAATGCCTGAATATTCCCGCAGGAACTGCAGGTGCTCGGAGGCTTCCTGGAGGAAGATCTCTACGAATTCTGCGTTCTGTTCGTTCACGCTTTCTCCTGCCCGGCGGCTACAGCGGCGGCCCTGCGCGATGCCCCGGGCCGCTGATACACCAGAGAATCCTGATAAATGTGGGTTTCAAAAGGAACATCCGCCTTGGCCACGGAATCAGCATGGCCAAGAAAGAGATAACCGCCCGGTTCCAGGTACTCGTAAAAACGCTGGATCAACTGCGCCTGGAGTTCTTCCGCGAAGTAGATCAGCACGTTCATGCAGAAAATACAGTCAAATTTGCCCATGTACACAACCTGCGCCAAGTTCATGGGAGCAAAGGTGACCAGGTTGCGAATTCTCGGCTTGACCACGTAGTGGCCGTTGGTGCGGGAAAAATATTGTTCGCGCTGGCGCAGGTTCAGAGCGTCAATTTCGCGCTCGCCGTAAATCCCGTGCTCGGCATGATCCAAAGCATGGCGGCTCACGTCTGTGGCCAGAATATGGATGTTCCAGGCGTCAGCAAATTCCAGCGCTTCAGCGACGGTCATGGCGATGCTGTATGGCTCTTCACCGGTGGAACAACCGGCGCTCCAGATGCGCAACGAGCGAGGACTCTCCCAGAACTTCTTCATGTGCAACTCAGGCAGAACCCGTTTTTCCAGAACATCAAAAATTGCGGGATAGCGGAAGAAGGAGGTCTCCTGCGTGAGCAGCCGCTGGAGCAGGGAGTCATACTCCACGTTGGAGTTCTTGATGAGCCTGAGCAAATCAGTGCCATGGGCGAGCTTCCGCGCTTCCATATGTTCGCGCACACGGCTGGAAAAGAAGCGTTCGCGCGACTGGTCAAACAGCATCCCCGAACGCTGTTCAATCAGTCCGCGTATTTCCCCTAATTCATGTTCACTGACGCTCACAAGCGGCTGCCTCCCCCCAGTTCGTCTTTCAGCAGCCTCAGCGGCGGGCCGTAGCCGCAGCTACCAATTCCGGCCGGGCTTCGACAGGAGAAGAGACACGGAATTGCGAGAGCGCTTCGTTGAGTTGTTCTGACATGTGTACCAGTTGCTCCACGGTTCGCGCCGTCTGCCGCGCGCCCTGTGAAGTCTGGCGGGTAATGTTGGAGATGATCTGCATGGCGTTGGCCACGCCCTCTGTGCCGCGCACCTGTTGTTTAGAGGCCAGGGAAATCTCCTGCACCAATTCCGCCGACTGGCGCACGACGGTGGAGATGGCTTCCAGGGCCTTGCCTGCCTGGTCGGCCAGTTTGGCGCCGATTTCCACTTCCTTGGTGCCCTCTTCCATCACCACCACGGCGTCATTCGTTTCGGCCTGGATTGCCTTGATGAGAGCGGCAATGTCTTTGGTGGCGTTGCGTGAGTGTTCGGCCAGCTTGCGAACTTCATCGGCAACCACGGCAAATCCGCGACCAGCCTCGCCCGCACGGGCAGCCTCAATGGCGGCATTCAGGGCCAGCAAGTTGGTTTGCTCGGTAATGTCATTGATCACGTTCACGATTTCAGAAATCTCCAGCGAGCGGTCCCCCAGCGCCTTGATGCGTTTGGCGGTTGCCTGCACGGAAGAACGAATCCGTTGCATGCCTTCCAGCGTGTCGTGCACGGAGCGGTTTCCCTGCTCGGCAGCATCCAGGGCGCGGCGAGCGGCTTCCGCGCTGGCCTCGGCGTTGTTGGAGACCTGTTTCATGGAGACCGTGAGCTGCTCCACCGCGGAGGAGGTGTTGGTGATTTCCTGGTCCTGCTGAATGGCGCCTGATGACATCTCTTCTGAGGCGATGAGGATTTCGTTGGCGCTGCTCTGCACGTCGATGGCAGCTTTGCGCACGCGCTCCAGCACTTTGCAGAAGTTATCCAGCATGTAATTGACTGAGTCCACCACGTTGCCCAGGGCATCGCTCGTGACTCTGCCGCGCAGCGTCAGGTCGCCGCGGGCGATCTGGCTGGTGATGGTAAGGAATTCAGTCACGCTTTTTTGCAGGCTTTCCTGGGCGCCCTGATTGAACATGGCGCGAGAAGACTCTTCGGCAGCGCGGTTGAGGTTCTCCGCGATGTAAGCAAAATCGTCGGCGGAATCAGTATTCGCCTTGGCGCGAAAATCGCCCTGCGAGAGACGCTCGGAGAAATCCGCCAGATGCTTTACCGGAGCCATGACGCGATTGGCAATGGCGATCCAGGTGACGATAGCAGCAGCGAGCGAGACCACGGCGGCGACGATGACGTAGGTGTTCAGACCACTGACATCGGTGATCCCGGCAGCAGTATGGGCGCGCTGCCCGCCATAGAACGCCAGCAGCAAGACGCCAAACAATGCTGCAATGTCAAACAGGATCAACATCCACAGCGCTCGGTTTAAACGACCCTTCATAACTCCTCCCAATAATCCCCGTGTTACTCAAGAAACTGCCGGAGCTGCACCACAGCAGTTTGCAAACGGCGCTTATAGAAAATCAGACCGCCCGCATTTCAAATTTTCAAATGACCGGGACGGGAAACGCCTCAGTCAGTCTTTTCAAATCCAGCGCCAAAGCCAGACGGTCCTCATGCCGCAACATTCCGCAGCAGTGCGGGACGTCCAGCGGCGCTTCATCGACCAGCAGCGGCTCTGAGGTGTTGTAGGTACCAATCACTTCATCCGCCGCAATTCCAATGCGCAGGTCGTCGCTACTGCCATCAGCGCGCAGGGCCGCAACCACTACATGGCGCGGCGACAGATCCGGCCTGCGACCTTCCGTAAAGGCAATGTCAACAACCGGGACAATTGAACCACGGAGGTTGAAGATCCCCATCAGGAATGTGGGAGACAGCGGGACTTTGGTCAGGTTCGGCCACTCCACCACCTCTTCCACATCCAGCACAGAAAAACAGAACCGCTCCCGACCTGTCCGGAAGACGCAGTATTGCCGCTCGGGCACGGAAGGCGGCAGAAGCTCAAGTTGTTCGGCTTGAGCCAACGGTTCGAGTTGCTCTGGTTCAGACATCGATGCTCACCCTACTAATTTCTGCACTGCGCCTAAAAGCTCTTCACTGGTAAAGGGCTTGGAGACATATCCATCTGCCCCCTGCTGCTTTGCCCAAAATCTGTCACTATCCATGTTTTTGGAGCTGACCATGACCACAGGAATACGACGGTATTCCTCATTCCCTTTCAATTCGCGGCAAGCCTGAAACCCATTTCGCTGAGGCATCACCACATCCAGCAGGATCAGACTTGGACGCTCAACATCAATCATCTGCTCGATGCGCATGGGATCGTGTACGGCCACGGAGGGATACCCCGCCCGGTCCAATACGGCCTGCATCAACTTCACTTCGGCAGGCGAATCATCGACGATTAGAATCTTCTTCAAAACTGGCCCCAATCAGATGTATCCATTAGGTTGCAGAGCAATTGCACAACCAAGTTGCAGCCGCCAGCCTGGATTCTCGTCTCACAGGTAACCTGCTGAAAGCAAGCGGGTTTCGGGGGAGATGTGAATGGCTTATCAACTCGACGCGGTCAGGTGAGACGCCTGGGATGTCTCATCCTGAGATGGTTTCTCAGCAACCTGCATTTCGATGGCGATCGAAGAGAAGCGTTGCATGATTTCGTGCATGTGCAAAGCCGTGCTGTGGATGGTTTCAACCTGCTCACGGGCCGCCTCAGATAAATTGTTGCTTTCCAGCAGCAGCAACTCGGAATTACCCAGAACGGAGGTCAGCAGATTATTGAGCCCGTGCCGGTTTTCGAGCATGTAGCGTCCCAGGGTGGCGTTGCGACCGTTGATGGCGGATGCCTGTTCAGCCTTGCGCACTCGGGCGGTGAGATCGGCCCTCTTCAGGCATTCGGAGGCCAGCAACAAGAGCGTATCCAGCCAATTTTCGTGCTGCTGCATGAGCAGCAGGCGCGGGTACTCAGCCCTAATGCGATGAACCTCACTGGTAGTTTCCAGGACACAAATCAGCGGGTACGATCCCGTTTCCATGCTCCTGAGGATGGATGATATACGGCCATTACGAATTGGACCGATGATGGCTACATCAAAATTGCCTAAAGCAGCCCCGTGGAAAAGTTCCGTGCTCATGACAGTGAAGGCCGGCACAATGCGCTCTGTTTGCCAGCGCCCCAGCAGGTCACGGGGAAAGGCTGCATCGTCCGCGATGATCAACACGACGTGAGAGTTCTGCACAAACCTTCCATCACTTCGATAGTTGGTCGCCTTCAGCAATGAGGCCCAGAAGTCGCTTATTGGTGGCAGCCAAGCTTACGGCTGCATCAATGTTTCTTGCCAGCCTTGCTTTTTCAACCTGCTGCCGCATTTCTTCAGCAGCCAGATGAGCGATTTCCAATGCGACGTAAAGATCGGTCGGTTCCTGCTTCTTTTGACGTTCCACACAGACATAGAGAATGGTCCTGGCGGCGACTGCCCGTTGCAGGACGGTGGCAATCTCGTCTGTACCCTTGGTGAATGCTTCCGCTTCCCAGGTGGCGATCAATAGCTTGCAGCCGGCGAGGGTAATGGGAGTCACACTCGCGCCTCTCTTCGGAGGCACAGCTAAAAGCTGCCGAGTCAGGTCTCCGATGCACTGCTCCAGATACGCGTCTTGTTCAAAGTGGCCGCTACTGTCGCTATGGGACGTAGTGAGCGGAGACGCCTGTGACTCAGTTCCAGCGCGGGCAGGAGCTTCTGTAACCGAGGCCGCCGGCACAGGCTCATCTTGAGGCGCCGGCTGCGGTTCTGCGGGCTTAAGTTCGGCAAGCGCAGGTTCGGCGGGCGTAGCTTCTGCGGGTGCAGCGGATGCCTTGGCAGTGGGTTCCTGGTCCACTTGAGGAGCGGGTTTGACCACTTCCGGCGGAGTTTCCACAGCCCGTTCCAGAATATGACGCAAGACTACAAGTTGATTAAAAGAGTTTCCACCCGAGTAGGGAGCGCGAAATGGCGTCTTCCATTGATGCACCACGTGCCGAATGTGCTCAAGCGATTCCTGATCCGTAAGCCCTGCCTCTTTGCAATCTACCGAGGTGACACCGCGAACATCGAGTTCATTGAGGGCGATGCGGATGGCTTGCAGATCCAGGTGCATGGCACGGAAGAACGCTCTGCGGGCAAGGAAGTTGAAGCGCGTGAAAGCCACTAATGCAGGCACATCAAGATAATGCTCGGCCAACGATTGCTTGAGCTCTCTCACATCCACTAGAGCATTAGACTTCTGTAGCTCCTCCAGGCTGTTGCACTGGTTGAGCGTATCCAATTTTTCATCCAGGCGTGCAGACCAATCAGGAAATTTGTCCGGGGCCGTGCCCAAGATGGGTTCCAGAACACTCCCCACGTCCTTGAGCTTGATTGCCTGCTCATAAGGTCCCTGAGGGGCGCAATGGGCAAAGTATTGCACCAGCAGGAAATCAATTTTGTCATGATCAATTTCAGTCTTGTTTTTCTTTTCCAGATGGCGACAGATCAAAGCCCGCAGGTTCTCTTCCGTCTGCAGGTTGGTGCTTTGCAGCAACTGCCGCAGTTGCCAGGTTTGCAAACGGCTGTCCATCTGTTCCAGCCATTGCTGCACGCGGCCAATCAGCTCCGGCTCGGAACGGTCAGCCGGATATTCCAGCTCTGTGCAGAGAGGAAGCCCGATTTCAAAGGTACGATTCAGCTCGGAATAGATGGTGTAGAGTCTGCGAGCGGTCCGCCAGAACGCCGCGATCTCACCGAGATTGACTGTGGCAGTTGTCATTTCTTGATGATCCAGTTGGTTACGTTCTTCAAGAAGCGCGCAGCGATGGCAGTTTTGCCCTGATGAAGCTGCATGGCCACGACTTCAGCCTCGATGACTAACGAGCCATCAGAGTTCTCCAGATGAACATGGTCTTCAAAATCCAGCGGCAGGCTGGAAGCAAACAGCACTTCCTGCGGCGTGCCGAATTCGATGATGGTAGCCTCAGCTACCGCAGCCGCCTTGAGTGCGGGACGACTGACCCGCACAGGAATTCTTACTGGGATGGCCTCGGGGAAAAACTGCGCCAGCTTGGCTACGCAGGATTCTTCCGCAGCTAAAGCCACAGCCTTCATTTCTTGGCACTCCACTTTTGCACTGCTCTCAAGGCCACCTTGCCAGAGCGCAGAGACACTGCGCGGACAAGGATGCCCAATTCCATTCAGAGCAATAGGTCGGCCAAACTGAGGTGCAGCTAAGATGTTGATTCTGAAGAACGTGACGGGTTCCGTGCAGGCTCACTTCAGGGTCGCGTCTCAGGATGAAACATTGAGTCTCATCCCAAGCAACGCTTTGGTCCGCAGTTAAAGAGACTTTAAGACTCGGGGCTGCCGGGTGGCTCGCGGCGCCGGATTGTCAGGCAATACCAACTCGCACTGGCCGCCAAGGCAATAGCGATTGCGCGCCAGCAGGGGGTACAGACGGCGCAAAATCCAGGGAATGGGCGGTATCGACATCAGTAGTCCCGCCACGAACATCAACGGCATTCTGAGAAAGATCTGGCGGAAAGCATCTGCTCCCGCGTATACCTTGCCATCGGGAAATACCAGATGCATGGCATTGTGGCAGTCTTCGATCTTCAAACCAGGAAAAAGCAACGCCAACTCCTTTGCCTGGTAGGGCATGGCATCGAATTTCTTAAGCATGTCCAGCCGGTACAACCACTTGAGGCTGCCGGCACAAATGCCACACGCGCCATCGTAGATCACCAGCGGTTTTTGTGGACGATGATTCATGAACACGTTCAATTTTAACATGGAGAGCCGCGGAAGAAGACTCTGATTTCAGCGATTCGGCAGTATGGCTATCTCATCCGAGCTTAGCAGCCTTTCATCCGCTGTAACCAGGGTCAGGCCGAGTACTTTCGCGGTAGCAGCCAGAAAACGATCTGCTGGATCCGAGTGTAATTTCAATTGCTGAGAGACGAGGGCGATTTCATGAGTAAGCGGCGCTTCGTGAAACTGCTGCATTGCGAGCGCTACCCAACTTTCAGGCGGGGGGCTCAATTTGACCTTGCCCTTGGCGTGAAGGAGAAGTGCCTCCCATGTACTAACTGGCGAAAGCCACAGTTCGTTTGCCTTGATCCTGAAGTTGCTCTTGTACGCGGCTGACTAGGCGGGCTGGCTCGAGCCACATCCACAACCAGATGTGGGTATCCAATAATAGTTTCAATCGCGGTATGCCTCGATCTCATTGAGATCTATAACTGGAGAAACAATATCCCCCAGGATGGTTCCCTTTCCAACCATCGTCCCCAGTCTCCGACGCTTACGCTCTGGTGTGGGAGGAATAATCTCGGCCACTGGTTTTCCGCGACGCAGAATGCGAATTGGTTTCTTGGTCTTGTTAACCTCGTCAAGCACCGAAAGGCACTTGGCCTTGAATTCAGAGATCGCGATTTCCTGCATGCTGACTTAAGCGATTCTTGATTCGATTATAGTCATCTCAAATGATCCAGTATACAAAAGAGTAAAGGGTGAACGGACTGTATGATTTTGTAATAAAATGTAATATATATCGATATGGCCAGAATTAAGCGTCCATCCCGCGTCCTTACAGTCAGCTTTCCTGAAGACCTCGCCCGCCAGGTAGATCAGGTTGCCAAGGAAGAGAGCCGCAACGTAAGCGAACTCCTTCGCGAAGCTTTCCGAACCTACAAAGCCGAACGCGTCCGGCGACGGCTCGAAGCCGATTTCGAATATGCTCGCCTGCGAAACTCCGGCCGCTTTGGTGTCAACGATGTGGAGGAACTTGTGGACAAAGTACGAGCCGAGAAACAGCGGAAAAGAAAGAATTCTGCGTGATTGTTGTTCTCGACTCGGGAGTGTGGATCTCGGCGCTTCAGTTTGGCGGAATTCCCCAGCTTGCAGTTTTGAAGGCCCTAACCATCGACTCTCTAGCGGTTTGTAATCAGATCAAGGAAGAGATACACCGTGTCCTGATCGAGAAGATGGATTTGGGAACCACAGCGCGCCATTGAAAGCCTATCTTTCTATTTTCAAGATGCAATCTGGGCACCAATTACAGGCAATTTGCACGGGGTGTGCCGCGATCCAAAAGACGACATGGTGGTTGAATGCGCTGTCAATGCGAGCGCTGATGCGATTGTCTCCGGTGACAAGGACCTTCTCGCCATCGGCAACTACGGTCACATCCGAATTATCAATTCGCGGGAATATATTTCCTAACAATATAGCTATGATGCCACCGCGGCACTTTTGCGGAAGGCAATGTTGTAGCGCTTGAGTTTGCGGTAGAGCGTTGCCCGGCTGATGCCCAGCATTTTTCCGGCGAGCGCCTTGTCGCCATTGACCTGCTCAAACACGCGCTGGATGGTGACCCGCTCCAATTCTTCCAGGTCCGTATCGGAAGCCGGAGGCTTGGGGTGGACTGCCTGCTCTGCAGCCAATTGGGAATCAGTGCCTGCGTGGACCGCCGGCGGCAGGTCGTGAATTTCCAGAGTATCTTCGCTGCCCAGAGCAACGGCACGCTCCACTACATTCTCCAGTTCGCGTACATTCCCCGGCCAATCATATTGCAGCATGCATTCCATGGCGGCGGGAGAGATGGTAATCATCCTGTTAGGCGCAAACTTATCCAGGAAATAATGGACCAGAGTGGGAATGTCTGACTTCCTTTCCCGCAGGGCAGGAATGTGCAGAGTCACGACGTTCAACCGGAAATACAGGTCCTTGCGGAATTTTCCGTCCTTATAAGCAGTTTCCAGATCACGGTTGGTGGCCGCCATCACGCGGACGTCGACCTTCACCTTCTGGTTGCTGCCGACCGGACGGACCTCCTTTTCCTGCAGGACGCGCAGCAGTTTGGCCTGCATTTCCATCGGCAATTCGCCAATTTCATCCAGGAAGATGGTGCCTCCGCTGGCCGCCTGAAAAAGTCCTTCCTTGGACCTGATGGCGCCCGTGAACGCGCCTTTCTCGTATCCGAATAGCTCACTTTCGATCAAGGTCGGCACCAGCGAGCCGCAATCCACTGCCACAAAGGCACGCTGGGCAAATGATCCACGATAGTGAATGGCCCGGGCCACAAGTTCCTTACCTGTCCCGCTTTCTCCGGTAATCAGAACGGGGGTGCGCGTATCTTTCAGGCGGGCCACCATGCGCAGCACATCCTGGATCTTGGACGACGAACCCACAATCCCGTTAAGTTCCATCTCTGCGCCAACGCGCTCGCGCAGGAACTGGTTTTCCGCCACCAGTTGAACCTTCTCTTGCATGCGATTCAAAAGCAGCTTGAGTTCCTCAATGCGGAAAGGCTTGGTAATGTAATCGTAGGCGCCAAGGCGCATGGCCTGTACGGCGGTCTCAATCGAACCATGACCGGTCATGATGGCGATTTCAGTGCGGGGCAGGATTTGCTTGACGCGCGGCAGGAATTCCAGACCGCTCATATTGGGCATCATCAGATCGGCCAGAATGATGTCCGGCGAATCGGTTTCCAGATAGGCGAGTGCAGCCTCGGCGCTGCCGGCTTCCATGCAGTGCAGGCCAAGGGAGCTGCCGACCGTCATGCAGAGTTTGCGGATGCTCTGGTGGTCGTCAACAATCAGAAATCGCGCTTGCAAATCACCGGTCATTAAGCCCGTCCAAATATTGTTTCCACATTCGCAATCAGATCTTTGACGCGAAATGGTTTCTCGATGTAAGGGACGCCGGTATGATTCAGCGCCTTAAGCGTCTCTTCATTGACGGTGTCACCGGTAATAAAGAGCATTCGATTTTTCAATTCCGGCCGATGGGCCACGATCCAGGCATAGACATCTGCCCCTGTGGCCCCTCCCGGAGTGCGCATATCTGAGATGACTCCGGTGAAATGGTCTGATTCCAGCATGGTGATTCCCTGGGCCGCCGAACTGGCCGTCCGGCATGAGTACCCGTGCCGCTCCAGGGCGACGCGGATGAAATCCATCACCGATCGCTCATCTTCAATGAGCAGCAGCGGCAACAGTTGTCGCGATGGATCGCTCACACTGTTCCCCTGACTGCTGCCATGAACTTTTGCCCGATTCTGGCGCGAACCGGCAGGCGCACAATGAAAGTCGCTCCCGGCATGTCTTTGTTGTTCGAGCACAAAATCTCGCCTTCATGCTCACGAACGATCCCATAACAGATGCTCAGTCCGAGGCCGGTTCCCTTCCCTACTTCTTTGGTGGTGAAAAAGGGATCGAAGATCCGCTCCGGATACTTGATTCCCTCGCCATTGTCGCGAAATAAAATTTCAACTGAATCCTGACGGTTGCGAGTCTCAATCTGAATTTGCCCCGGCCGTCCCGTGGACCGCACTGCATCAAAAGCGTTATTCAATATGTTCAGAAAGACCTGTTGCAGTTGATGAGCATCGCCCACCATGTCCGGGAGGCCCTCAGCAAATTTCTCCGATACTTCGATCCCGGAATTGGAAAGATCGTATGAACGCAGCGCAACCGTACTTTGCAGGACGCTATTGATCTGCAAAGTCTGACGATGCGGCGGCCGTTGGCGCGCAAAGCTCAGCAGGTTCTTCACGATTTCCCGGGTGCGATGTGATTCCTCCAAAATGACTTTCAGGTCTTTTCTGGCGCTGTCAGGAAGATCGGGATTCTCCATGAGCAGATCGGAGAAGCCCATGATCGCGGTGAGGGGATTGTTTACCTCATGGGCCACACCGGAAACCAACTGGCCCACAGCGGCCATCTTTTCGGTATGCATGAGCTTGGCCTGAATCATGGCGGCATCCGTAATATCTGTCATCAACACGACCACACTGTTCACGTCGCCGGACTCGTCGCGCATCGGGCTCAGATTGATGGAAAATCTACCCTGGGACCCATTGCCGCGCATGATAGAGATTTCCAGGTTGTCTACCTGCTTCCCGTGGAGACTGTTCTCAAAAGCCATCCGAAACTCTCGCAGGTGGGCCGGTGGAACGATCTTATCCAGCCGATTACCGACCAGGGCCTCAGGATCAAAAGCGCCGGCTTCATAGCAGCGGCGGTTGGCGTAGCTGATCAATCCGGCCGTATCCGCTACCATGATCATGGTTTGAGTATTGTTGAGGATTTTGCTGGTGAAATCGCGTTCCCGCTGCAATTGCGCCTGGAAGTTCTTGACATTGGTTATATCCAGAAGAACGCCCCTGTACTGGAGGACTTTGCCCTGTCCATCGCGTGCCAGAAATGCATTCTCCAGCGCGTGAATCAAGGTGCCGTCACGGCGGCGCAGCGATACTTCAAAATTCTGCACGGCGCCATTTTCATTCAAAACCTTGATGATTTTGTCGCGCTGCTCGGTGGAGACATACACCTGAGTCTCCGGATCGAGCTTGAGAAGTTCTTCCCGGCTCTGGTAGCCGAGCATGCGGACCAGCGCATCGTTGACCTCGATAAACCGCCCTTCAGGGGAAGAGAAGAAGACGCCTTCCTGCACATTGTCAAACAACTCCCTGTAGCGGCGCTCTGCCTCCCGGCGGTCGGTGATGTCTTTCAACACGTGGACCGTCTGCAATCCTTCATTCAACGCGCCATGAACGCGAGAGGTAGAAACCAGATAGGTACGCTCCAGCGACGGATGCAGGTATTCATCCGAGCCGTTATCATTGCGGCAAAAAGGACAGGGCTGAACAGTATCCGGAGAGAGTGATATCAGAGCCCGCATATCCAGGCCGATTAACTCTGACGGCCTTACACCAATGAATTCCGCGAGCGAGCGATTGATGCGCAATACGCGGTACTGCTCATCGTGGACCACAATGAAATCGGTGATGGAATCAAAAATTTCAGCCCACTGGCGGCTGGATTGAGTGATCCGGGTGAAGAGGCGGGAATTTTCCAGAGCAACTGAGGCGTGACCAATCAAAGCCTGAAGCAAATTCAGATCGCTGGGCGACAGTTCTTTGTTGATGTCAGCAAGGCACAGAATTCCCACCAGATCGCCCTCCGTACCCTCCAAGCGGACGAGAGTCAGGTTTTCCCAGGCAAAGCTGTCAATCACCTCTTTACCCAGCGCCTGCACTCCACTGCCCGTGATCTTGAGGTCCGGATGCTTTTCAGAAAATTCTGAGAGCGCGGCGTTCAGCTTGCGCTGCTGATTGCGCTCCATTTTGATCCCGTAGAAACCAATGCTCTCCAGCCTGTTTCCCTGGGCCAGGGCAAGGATCGCGCTGCCGGCCTTCATCATTCCGGCAACGCGGGCGGTAAAGTTCTTGACGAATTCGGGCAGACGCAGCGCGGAACCCAACTCCAGAGCCATTTCCATCAGGTTCTCAGCGCGTTTTCTATGCTGCTCAGAGAGATGGAGATTCTGGCCGGCTTCCAGCGCCACGGCCACCTCAGCAGCCAGCGCTTTGGCACGGGCTACATCATTCTGTCCAACTTTGCCGCCATCTGTTTTGTCCAGTAATCCCAGAATTCCCAGACTGTGGCCGTCGCTGGTAACCAGAGGAATTCCCAAATACTGCTTGACGCGATGTTCAGTCCGCGTCTCCTGACTCTTGCTGTCATCCGGAGGAAACTCGGAAATGTCATCGGTGAGGTAGCTCTCTTTGGAGTCCAGAATTCGCCGCGTGCTGGTAGTGGAGATCTCAATGTTCAACGGATTCGCTACGCCATTGATACACCCCCATCGAACCCGGCATTCTGTGCCTTCGACCAGTGCTACAAAGACGCGACCAAAGCCAAGAAATTCGGCAGCCCTTACCACAAACTTGCTCAGAAAGCTGTCCATATGGGATGTGGCGCCGAGATCCGTGGAGATGGCCAGGAGCTGGTTCAGGTGCTGTTGCTGGGCGGCGGCCAAATCCGTCAACTCCGCGTTTTCCAAAGCCAGGCGGGCAATATCTCCCAGAAGCGCGAGCTCAGAGACCTCATCCGGGGAAAATGCCTCTCTTTTAAGGACGATCAGGACTGTAGAGGACTGTGAAGTAATGAGGGGTTCCGCCAGTCCGAAATAACCAGCGCCGGTCTCCGCGGAACTCAGATTGAAACTCAGCAACTCCCTGGCTTGGATGGCCTGGCCTGCAAACGTCCTGGTATGAGAAATAAGGGCTGACTTGCCCGGGTCTGCATCTCCTTCAGTTGCGACACTTCCCAGCACATAAGATTGATCTGCCTTCAGGAGCATCCCTGCAACCACGGCTTGCGATGTATCCCTTGCAGTTTCAGCAATGTAGCTGCGTAAAGCCGCCTGGCTGCCGCTCCATTGCGACAACCGAGCATAGGCCTCCTCCAACACTCTGTGGACAGCGCTGGAGTTCTCATTTGCTGTTGATACCCCGTGTTTTCTTTGCGGAGTCATTCGAAAGGCAAAGCCGGGGGAACTCTGAAAGTACTCTGAAATCTCATTTTGAGTCAACACAAATAAGGTCTAGCACCTTCGGATGAAACAGCAAGGCGTCTTTTTGATCTCAGTCTGAGACCCAGGTCCCCAAATACCTTCTTCGCGTGAGACGACGTCTGTATTTTGGTTACCGTTGATGTTTACGACAGCCGCGCCTCATCTTTTGTTTTCAATCAGTTAAGCAGGAGCTTGGTTCCGAAAGTACCTATTGCCGGGGGCATGGCACTGTCATTGCTTTTCTTTCCAGCCGGGAGAGATTGTGTCCGCAGACATCTCCCTGGCGGCAACACGGGCGGACTGTAGATGCGCACTGGGGAAAGGGTCTCACAGTAACGCGAAGAGGTTTAACAATGAGCATTCGAAAAAAACTGTACTGGGGATTTGGGTCCATCCTGGTCATCGTGTTTGCCTTGTTCATGGCCAACATGTTTGCAGTGATGCATGAGCGCAGCGCCAAGAATGTGGCAGACAACGTAATTGAGCTGGTCCAAGCCAAGTCAAAGCTGGACCAGGTAAGAATGCAGAACCAGCTTCGTCTGCGAAATTTCCTTTTGAGTGGAGACAGTGGAGAGGCCAAGTCTCTTCTCGATGCCGAAAACGAAATGAGCACGCTGATTGAGGCTGCGAAAGTAAAAACCATTGCACTAGGGGACAGTGCGGGCCGCGCACGGGAGTTGCTGGACCAGGTAAGCAAGGTTGAACAGAGTTGGCTCTCTGACTTCGCAACCCCTCTGATGGACAAGCGGCGCCGGGTAGATAACGGCAGTTCAACGGTGGCGGAATTACAAATCGCCTATCTTCAGGCCGAGCCTAACACCTGGTTAGAAAAGGAAATCGGGCCGCTGAACGATCTGGACGGAATCATCAAGTCCATGATGGACAAGTCTCAGAACTCAGACAAAACAGCCAGCATTATCACCATGTTAGTTACGATTGTCGGCTTTCTGGTGGTGCTGGTTCTGGGTGCTTCCATTGCATTGAGGTCAGCCCAGGCCATCACTTCTCCGCTGGCGCAGCTCATAGCCGTTTCCGGCCAGATCGCCAGCACCGGCGACCTTGATCAGAAGGTTGAGATGCACAGTGAGGATGAAATCGGTGAACTCGCCCGCACCTTTAACAACCTGGTGGACTACCTGCGGGAAATGGCGGCCATCTCGGAATCCATCGCCGGAGGCGACCTTTCCACAGAGATCCATCCCCGGTCTCAGCGCGACACGCTGGGCAATGCCTTCCGCGAGATGACCTTTGGCCTTCGCAACCTGGTCAAGAATGTGCGTGACAGTGCGGCCCAGGTGGCGAGCGGCTCAAACCAGGTGGCCAGCGCGTCCGATGATTCCGCCAAAGTCAGCATCCAGGCGGCGTCAGCGATTGATGAGGTCACCAGCACCATGCACGAGATGAGCATCAATGTGCAAAACATGGTGAAGAGCACGCAACTTCAGTCGTCCAATGTAAGTGAGACTTCGGCTTCGATTGACCAGATGGTGGCCTCGATCCAGCGGGTTGCGGATACCGCGAAGGTGCTGCTCGATATTTCTCAGCGCTCGCGCGATGAGGTGCACAGCGGCATTACCACGATGGAAAAAGCGACGGATGGGCTGAATCGCATCAATTCGGCAATCGTTTCTTCCGCCGAAATCATCTCTGCGCTGGGTCAGCGCGCCGATGACATCGGCAAGATCATTGAAGTAATTGACGATCTGGCGGAGCAGACCAACCTCCTGGCCCTCAATGCGGCCATTGAGGCGGCCCGCGCCGGAGAGCATGGATTGGGATTCGCTGTGGTGGCCGACGAAGTCAGGAAACTGGCGGAAAAATCGGCCCAGTCAACGCGCGAAATTTCAGACTTGATCCAGAGCATTCAGAAAGAGGCGCGCAAAGCCGTGGAAAACATGGAAAAGAGCACGTCCATTGTGAATGAAGGCCTCACACTGGGCGGCGACCTGAGCGGGGCGCTCAAGAAAATCTCCAACGTTGTAGCCGAGGTTTATAAGTTCGCACAGGAGATTGGCGCCGCCACCAATGAGCAATCACGCGGCTCATCGCAAATCGGCAAAGCTACCACTCGCTTGAATGAAATCACGCATGAGATCAACTCTTCCGTGGAAGAGCAGGCTTCAGGCGCGCAGGCGGTAGTGCGCTCCATGGAAAAAATGCGTGAACTGGTGCAGCGCTCCTCGTCCGGTTCCACTGAACTGGCGGCCTCTTCGGAGCAAATGTCCAAAATGGCGCGCTCGATGCTGGAGTCCATGGACCGTTTCATTCTGGAAACCAGCCACAACGGCGATGGCCGGAACGGGTCAGCCCGTCGTGTTGAAGAACAGAAGACGCAGCCAGCAGCGCCAGCAGGGCGGTACGCAACTGCTACTTCTTATAACTGAGTGGCGGAGGATTGCTTTCGATGTCCAAGGAGCTTCAGATTGTCGGCTTTCGAGTTGGGCGCGAGACCTTTGGCGTGCCGATCTCGTTGGTGCATGAAATCGTCCGAGTTCCAGAGATCACGGCCGTTCCAGAAGCCCCCGATTACGTGGAAGGCGTGATCAACCTTCGTGGAAAGATCATTTCGGTCCTCGATTTGCGCAAGCGCTTTGGTGAAAAGGACGTCACCACCAGCAAGAAGAACCGGATTCTGGTAGTTGAGGTGGGCGGCAAGATGGTGGGCCTGATTGTAGATGCCGCCTCTGAAGTACTGAAGGTCGCGGACTCAGAAATTGACGTGCCGCCCCACATTTACCAGAACGGGGAGTTAAATTTCGTAACCGGAGTGGGCAAGCTGCGCGGGCGGCTGATCATCATGATCGATTTGACGAAGATTTTGCAAAAAGGCGAGTTAAGGCGGCTGGAGGAAGCTTCCGTGTCCCAGACTGCTGCTGTGCCTGCGTGAGCGAACTTGGCGGCGAACAATACCTGTGGGGGCAGATGGTCACACCGAGCGTCCAAATCCAAATCACTGAGCCGGAACTCAAACTGCTACAGAGCCTCATCTACCAGGAATGCGGCATGTACTTTGACGAGCGCCGCTCGCATTTTCTTCAGGACCGGCTCCACCGGCGCCTTAAAGCCTGCGGTCTGGATACTTTCTACGGGTATTACCGCTTGCTGACCAGCCATGAAGGCAAAAGTGAGCTGACCGCACTGCTGGAAAACCTGACTGTCAATGAAACCAGCTTTTTCCGCAACAAACCACAACTCGATTTGTTCCATAAAGTCATTCTGGAAGAACTGCTGCACCGCAAACAGGAGCGGCGCGATTGGACTTTGAGGCTGTGGAGCGCCGGATGTTCCACCGGCCAGGAGCCCTACACGATGGCCATGCAGGTTTGCGATGCACTGGCTTACTACTACCTGCGCAATCCCCTTCCCTTTGAAATGCCGACTCCCAAGCCTCTCATTCCCCTTCCGTGGAAGGTGGAGATTCTGGCTTCGGACATCAGCTATTCAGTCTTGCGGGCAGCCCAGGAAGGCATTTATCCGGAAAACCAGCTTGAGCCGGTGGACTATGCCTACCGGTTGCGCTACTTCGACAAGATTGGGGACAAATACGCAGTCAAGAAGACACTCAAAGACCTGGTCCACTTTGACTTTCACAACCTGAAGACGGAATTCCTGCCGCAACGCAACGACATCATCTTTTGTCGCAACGTGATGATCTATTTTGATGAAGCGGAGCAAAAGCGGCTGGTCGAGAAGTTTTATCGCTGCTTGAACTCCGAGGGATATCTGCTCGTGGGTCACGCAGAGAGCCTGTTCGGGCTTTCCGACAAATACCGCATGATCCATCAGAACAGCGGAACCGCGTATCAGCGTTTGGAGGTACAGGGTTGAGTTTTTTCTCCGACGAACGCGCTTCCGAACTCCGCGAACTCTTCTTTGAGAGCGCAACGGAACTGTTGCAGGTCCTCAATGAAGAGGGGTTGGAGCTGGAAAAACATCCTGGCGATGCAGAGATCATCCGCCAGGTGCGCCGTACCGTACACACGCTCAAAGGGGATGCAGCAGCCTGTGGCTACCAGGAGCTGAGCGAGTTGGCGCATCAGCTTGAGGACCTGTTAACGCCGGAGATTGCCGACCGCAGCCAGGGGACACTGGCCGAGGCGGTGCTAATCGCCGCTGACACTTTCAGCTCCATGCTTTCCGCCTATCGTGGAAACCTGCAGCCGCCCTCCGGAGAGGAGCTACGCCAGCAGATCCTTTCGCTCACACGCAAGCCGGCCAGCAGCGGGCCCTACAAGTTGCAGGGCCGTTTTGCCTGGAATGAATATGAGCAGATGGTAGTTGAAGATGCGTTGAGTAAAGGTGAAACTGTATATAACATCGCCTTTGGGATTGATCCGCATTGCCCCATGCGCGGCGCTGCCATGCAGCTTATCCGCAACGTTTTGCAGGAATGCGGGCGCATGCTGGCCATTGTTCCGGACCAGAGCACGCTTACCAACGATCTCGACGTGGTTGAAGCAGCCATTGCCAGCGAACACGATGAGGAATGGATACAGAAAAAATGCCGCATTCCGGCTGTCATCTCCGGCCTTTTGACGGAACCGGTCAAGCCTAAGCCACGGCCGCAATCGGACGATGTCCTGGATATTTTCCAACATGTGGTAGCGGAGGAGCCTGAAGCGGAACCAGCAATTCACGCCGAAGAAGTTGCGACAGCAGAACCGCAGAAGCAGGTTGCCGCGATCGCTCCTCAGATCACTGTTGCGTCCACATCTGAGCCCCAGCCGCCGGGTCTTGCCAATGTTTCTGAAACTGTGCTGCGCGTAGATGCCGAACGCATTGATTCCGTCCTGAACCTGGTCGGCGAACTGATCATCGGCAAAAGCATGCTCCACCAGACGATGAATGAGTTCGAGCGAAAATTTCCCAAAGACCCACTGCGATCCAAGTTCTCAGACGCTATGGCGTTCCAGGCGCGCATCATCAATGATCTGCAAAAGTCCGTGATGAAAATCCGCATGGTGCCGGTGGAGCAGCTCTTTCGCCGCTTTCCACGCCTGGTACGCGATGTGGCCAAAGCATGCGGCAAAGGTGTGGGGCTGGTGATCAACGGCCAGGATACCGACCTGGATAAAAGCATTATGGACATTCTGGCCGAGCCTCTGGCCCACCTGGTGCGCAACGCCGTGGATCATGGAATTGAATCCGCCGAAGAGCGCATTCATGCCGGCAAGGCTGGGCAGGGCACGATCCAACTGGATGCCTACCACCAGGGCAACCAGATTGTTCTAGAGGTCAAAGACGATGGCCGGGGAATTGATAAAGCTCGACTTCTGGAAAAGGCGATTGAGCGAGGCGTAATCACCACAGCCGAAGCGGCGGCCATAGATGACGAGAGGGCCATGAATCTGATCTTTCATTCCGGCCTGAGCACGGCTGAGCAGGTAACAGCGATCTCCGGACGTGGGGTAGGCATGGACGTGGTGAAGTCTGTGCTGGACCGTCTCAAAGGCACTATCTCCATCGCTTCCGAGCCCGGCAAAGGCACTACTTTCTTTCTGAAAGTGCCGCTCACGCTGGCCATCATCAAAGCATTGCTCTTTCGCGTGGGTGAAAGAGTGTACGCCGTGCCGCTTGCCTCCGTGGTGGAGATCACTCGCGCTAAACAGAGCGAGGTACACATTGTTGAGCACCAGCCGGTAATCCAGTTACGGGAGCAGGTCCTGACCCTGGTGCACCTGAACAAGCTGGCGAATGAGGCTATCCTCAACAAGGCGCGCATGTTCATCGTGGTTGTCACCATAGGTGAGCAACGGTTCGGGCTTATCGTGGATGAAATGGTGGGAGAAGATGAACTGGTAATCAAGGCGCTGGACGATCACCTTGTAGCGACTGACCTGGTAAGCGGCGCTTCCATTCTGGGCGACGGCACAGTGGTTTTGATTCTGAACCTGACTAGCGTAGTGAACCGGCTGGGTAAGACTCCCAGAATGGTGGGGGCCACGGCATGAGCGAAAAAGTGCGAGTCCTAGTGGTAGATGATTCTGCGCTCATGCGCAAGCTGATACCACAGATTCTGGAGCGCGACAGCGACATTGAAGTTGTGGGTACAGCCATGGATGGCGCGTTCGGACTGAAAAAAATCGAAGAGCTCAAGCCCCAGGTGGTCACGCTGGACCTGGAGATGCCGCGCATGGACGGCATGGAGACATTGCGCCAGATTACGCGCCGCCATCGGCTTCCAGTGATCGTGGTAAGCGCGCACAGCACGGATGGGGCTTCGGCCACGTTCAAGGCGCTGGCTCTGGGCGCATTCGACTTTGTGGCCAAGCCGGCAGATGCGGCTTCAGCCCACATGGAAAATATCGCCGCCGACCTGATCAGCAAGATCAAAGTGGCATCCAAGAGCCAGGTCTTGCCGCCGCCGGCTGGGATATTCGAGCCGGTCAAATCCGCCAACAAGCCGGCTTTCCGTCCTAAGAAAGAACCGACCAAGATCGTAGCTATCGGCATTTCCACCGGCGGCCCAAACGCTCTGCAATATCTACTCTCCGAATTACCAGGCAGTTTTCCCGGGAGCATCGTGGTGGTGCAGCACATGCCGGAGGGTTTCACCGAGATGTTTGCGCGGCGTCTGAATGAATGTTGCGCCATTGATGTGAAGGAAGCGCAATCGGGCGATTTGTTGATCGCAGGCCGGGCATTGATCTGTCCGGGGAACCGGCACATCAAAGTACGACGCATGCCGATGGGAAATATCGCCGTGCTCTCCGATGATGACCGGGTGAATGGACACCGCCCGTCAGTCGACGTGCTGTTTCGCTCCGTGGCATCCGAATTCGGAGGGCGTGGAATTGGAGTGCTGATGACAGGCATGGGAGATGACGGGGCATACGGCCTGGGGCTGCTGAAGTCCGCCGGAGCGCTGACCATCGCCCAAAGTGAAGAATCATGTGTCGTTTATGGCATGCCGAAAGCGGCAATCGAGAGGGGGTATGCAAATCGGGTCGTCCCTCTTGACATGATGGCAAACACGCTTACTATCCAATGCAGCCCCCAGCGAGTTGCACGGACAGCCGAGGTGTAGCAACAAGACGTGCAGGTGAAACGATTTTGAGTAGTCCTCGGACCGTTGGGTCCGGAAGAAAAAGAAAAGAGAGTTGCTGAATTTTTGAAAAATTGACCCGGTGGTTTTTGACGCCGGCGTTGGTGGAGAAGAGTATGGATAATTTTCCTTTATTGCTTCGTAAGGACCGCAAACCGATCCGCTACCTGGTGGTGGATGATTCTGTGTTCGCGCGCAAAAATGTCGCCAAGATGGTGGAGTCCTTTGGCGGCGAGGTTGCTGGTGAAGCCGGAGACGGCTGCACTGCGATCACGGAATACGACCGCATCACCCCGGACATGGTGCTGATGGACATCACCATGCCACAGATGGAAGGCATTGAAGCCTCTGAGCGCATCGTGCGCGCCCATCCTGATGCCCGCATCGTGATGGTCTCCTCCGTTGGTTACCAGGAAAACATTGTGGCTGCGCTGCAGAAGGGCGCCCGCCATTTTGTCCAGAAACCGGTGAAGCCGGAAATCCTCTATGAGGTGATTAAGTACGTGATGGGGGACGATGCCGTGGTAGGCGCAGCCGTGGCTCATGGGAGTTGATGAAATGAAGATGGAGTTGATTCAACCATTTATCAACGCCGCTGACGCTGTGCTGGCGGAGACGCTGCAGTGTCCCACCCGCATCGGCGACGTCACCATGGACGAGGAAGCCTACCGCAAGAAAGGCGTAGCCTCGCTGGTGATGATCAAAGGCGACATCGAAGGCCGTATTATCTTTGATATTGATCCGCCAACCGCCACCAAGGTCGCCACTTACCTCGCCGGAAGCCCCATGGAGCAGAGCGAGGAAGTAGTGCGCGAGACTGTCTGCGAGCTGGCCAACATGGTGATTGGCAACGCGGTGACCGCGCTCAACGATCAGGGCTTCCGCTTCAAGATCTTCCCACCGGAAATCCACAATGCTGCCGAGGGCGAAAAAAGCACTGAAGAACAGGAAGCGCTGGTCATGTGCTTTGACACCGATAACGGCAACGTGTTCATGAACATCGCCATGCGCTACAACCGCCGGCGAAGAGCGGACAGTAAGCCGGGGTAGGCTTGCAACAGCGTTCAAAATGCCCCCAATATTGGTGCAATTTTTCAGAAATTGCTTCACGTCCTACACATCCGCGCATGTGATTGAAAAATTAACACACATATTTGTCCGGAATGGACGATTCATTGATTTTTCGTTCCGGAACAATCAACTTTCGCCAGGCTCATACTGTCTGCGCCGCCTTTGGTTGTGTACATTACTACGCACCCAGGATCGACCATTTTAATTCTGCCCGTCCTTACCCGGAACCCCAGAACATTTTCCTGAATGGGTCCCAGCCTCCGCTGCTCCTCATGAATCACACGGTCAACTTACATGTTCGAAAATCGCTGTACGAAGGTCATTGTCGGCAATTTGATCGAGATTCACGATAGGTCTCAGGTTACTTTTTCTATGCTGTCACTGTGACAGCACTTTTCTTCAAAAACCCGCCAAATTGGGGCATAAGTGAACAAAAACGTCCGATTGAGATGCCGAGCGCAAATTGAATTTGCCACCTCATGAAACTGAACGGAATGATTATGATTTTTCTAAAAACAAGACAAGAGGTCGGGCGTTGCCGCTACGGGAAGGTAACGACCTGGAAGGGCGTCTGGGCGGTGGAGGGACAGACTGAAGGATTGGAGCAGGAGAGGCTCTGTGCCGGGGCAGCCATGCGCAGGACTTCAGAATCAGTGGAGGTCCTTATGATGGATATGTTCCCGTCGTGGGCATTGACGGCGTACACCCGCGTGCCGTCCGTGGCTGCGGCGATGGATACCACGCCGGAGCCTACTGTAATAGTTTTGGATTGGATCAAGCCGATTGCATCGATCACGGCGACCTGATTGCCATTGCAGCTTGCCAGATTGGCCTGCAGGGTTGTGTGGTTGATTCCTGCCGGACATCCACCCAGAGCAACATAAGCGCGGGTGCCATCGGCGATGGCGGCAACGGAAACCGGCGGGCCGGAAAGGGTAACATCGGCCAGTTTCACCGGCAGGACTCCGTGAGAGAGGTCGATGCTGTCCGCTTTGATGACGCTGACCGTGTTGCTCCCGGTATTGGTCACATACACCCGCTTGCGTACATTGTCATAGAAGGCGTAGTTGGGTGAAGCTCCAACAGGAATCGTGGTAATCACCTGATCCAAGGCCGTATCAATCACGGTGACGGTGCCATCGCCCTGATTGACGATGAAAACATCGTTGCCATCATCGCTCATCACGCCCCAAATGGGCTGAGCACCGACGGCAATGTTTTTGACAAAGGTATTGTCTGCCGTGCCAATGACACCCACATCATTGCCGCCGTGATTCACCACATAGACCTTATTGCCGTTACCACTCGCGGCAACCATGACGGGATTAACATCTACGGGCACGACCGTGGTAACAACCGTCTGGCCTGCGGGAACCACGCTCACGTCGTTGGAGGAACTGTTGGCAATATACGTATTGCCATTGCTGCTGGATGCCCCACCTACGGGTCCGGCGGTCCCCGCGGGCAGGGTGACAGTAGTCACCGTGCTGGTCCCGGGAAGTAAAGCGGTATAGAGCGAGAGAGTGTTGTTCCCGTTAATTACAAAGGCGCGACCGGCGCCTTTGACCAGAAAAACCGGGTTCGGACCCACTGTTACGACTCCAGCATTGCTGTCACCGGAGACGTCGATGTGGGTGTCACTGCCATCTCCGGCAGGATTGGTAGAAAGCACGACGGCATTTCCTAGATTCGCAGGATTGCCACTCGGTTGCGGCTGAAAATTGATGGTGGGACGGAAGGTATCTCCGCAACCGGCAACCCACACGCCAAAAGCTACGATTGCAAGAACCGCCAGGGCGGCCCGTCGAGTCAAAATCATTCCCACTCCGCCGGCTTCAGAGCCGGTAGCATTTTTCAGGTTATAGCAAGAAAACACCATTGTATTACAAGCGAGCAGCCGGGGTCATCGGGGCATGCGAAAGAGCGAAAGAGGCGCAAAACTCCCTACGCATAAGAACGGGAGAAATGAAAAAACTTGCGCGGAATTTTTAAAGGCGCTGAAGGTAAAGTTGTTTGGCGTTTATGCGGCCCTCTTCACTGGCGCCTCCATTTCTACAAGCCTTTTGTTAGGATGCGCTACATGCTCTTTCATGCCGCCGAAGGGAGGACGACCTGACCACCGGTATCCCGGCTCGACCGCGCTCATCCCCTCTGGCAAACGGGATTGCATTGCTATCCGCGGCCGGAATATTAGCCATCTCACTCTGGTATAGAGGCGGCGAACTGTTGCATTCAGGCAATCGCCTCTTCCTGATCCTGGCCACAACCGTGGCGTTCGCGCTGGCAGCACGGCTCGCACATGGAGTCAACACCTCCGGTGCGATGGTGGGAGCTGCTGTAGCCTTCGTCTTTGTGCTTGCCAGGCAGGATTTTCGCCTGCTCTGGGTGCTCCTGGTTGTGTTCTTTGTGACTCTGGCGGCCACGCGAGCGGGCGGACTGCGCAAACAACAGCTCAAAGTAGCGGAGGCGCAGAGAGGACGCTCTGCCTCTCAGGTCATGGCTAATCTGGGCGTTGCCGCCGGGTTGCTGGCGATTCCCTCCGTTGATTCGACGCACCTGCTGGCGCTGACTGCGCTGGCCGAGCTGGCGGCAGACACAACATCCAGTGAGATCGGAGCTGCATTTTCCGCTCGAACCGTCCTGATTACTTCGTGGCAAAAGGTCTCCCCCGGCACCGATGGAGGCATCAGCCTGAATGGAACGGCCGCCGGAATTCTAGCCGCGCTGATGACTGCCGCCTGCGCGGCTGCGCTGGGACTGATCGGCTGGCTGGGGATGTTGATCGTGGCCGGGGCAGGCGCCACCGGCATGCTGGTGGATAGCGGGTTGGGGGCAACTCTGGAGAGGCGTGGTTATCTGAATAACGATGTGGTCAACCTGCTCAGCACCGCGGCGGCGGCAGGATTGGCTTTTGGTTGTGGGCTCCTGGCTTCTAGCTCTTAGAGCATTTTCAGTATTGGGTGCATCCTTCGTTAAAGCGCTCCAAAAGCGGGAGCTACGCGCTGGCCTGCGGCAGAAGCGGAAGTAGTTCTGTTCTGGTTGTGTGCCCCGACTTCCAAGTCGTGCCCTTTCAACGTTGGCAATTCTGGCAATTTGTCGATTTTGGCAATGCCCTCACTGGTGTTGCATCAGTCCAGTGGCCACCAGTCCCCCATCAACATCAATGAACAGGACGCGCGAGTTGCTGACGGTATAAAAGATCACGTTTTGCGTTCCCAGAGAGCTTTGCAAGGTCCCTGTCCCGCGGCCATTGGCCGCGATCGAATAGGTGCCGGTCAGGCTTAAATTCGGGCTTAGGGTCCCGCCGTCATTGAAGTCCGCCGCTCCGCTTACGTGCCCCGCACCGTCTGCGGAGAACTGAGCGTCTGAATCTATTTCATTGGTGGAAGTAACACCGGTGAAATTCAGTCCGTAGTTCCCCTGAATTGAAGAGTTGGAGAAAGGCCCGCTCTGCTGAAAGGCTGCGCCGCTGGCCACGGTGCTGGGATCAATTTCCAGGGCCTGCACACCTCCCGCAGAGGGATAAATGGCGTAGTTAATGGCGCCCGCATTCAATACCATGGTGCCGCGTCCATTGCCGGCCACGGAGTAGGTCCCACTGAGCGCCACATTCTGGGAAATCGTGCCTCCGTTGTTGGAATCCTCCATGCTTGTGTTCAGGACGTTGCCGGCGCCATCCGTGTTCAAGATTCCCCCGGCTGCAAAGGGACCTCCCGTACTTACGCCACCCACGGTAAAGGCAAATGATCCGGAAATTGCGGTACTGGTCTGCCGGAAAGCATCGCCAGAAAGAACGGGAGACAAGTCAACCTCCAGCAGCTTCAGGTGAGTGGAGTCCACCACGTAATAGACAAAATTGAGAGTGCTGCCGGCGGTAATCGTCAGAGTGCCGCGGCCGCTGGCGGGGTTGCTCATGGCTGCCGCTGCGGGAATCAGCGCCACATTGGTGGTTACCAGGCCATGGTCATTGGTGTCCTGCACGCCGCTGTTGACGTTGCCGGAAGCGTCTACGGTAAAAACGCCTGTGGCGGCCTCAGCGTTGCCACCAGCATCATTTCCGGAAATATTAAAGACTAATGACCCGGCCAGCGAACTCAAAGAAAAAGCCGATGAACTTTGCAGATCGATGCTGCCACTGGCAGTGGAGTTGTTATCGAAACGGATGATGAGCGCATGTCCACTGGAAATAATCACAAAATCGATATCGAAGGTGCCGGCGCTGGCAGTAATGGTGGCACTACCCTGGCCATTGTTATGAACGTTATAGCTGCCGGTCACGGACTGGTTCTGAAAAATACCGTTGCCGCTATTGACGTCTACAGAGCCGCCGGTGATCGCCCCGGAGCCGTTTGCCTGAAAACTGCCGACCACGGCGAGCAGGCCAAATTGATTCACTCCGGTGAAAGAGAAGGCATAACTACCGGTAAGGCTGGAGTTGCTGAAAGGACCATTGATGGGGCCGGAAGTGCCTCCACCGGAACCTCCACAACCAATAAGAACCATAAAAAAGAACAAAACTGAAGAGAACGCTAACCCGGCCCTGACTGCCATAATTGCCCCCTGATCATAGATGCATTATGTAGACGTTCGCGGAGCACACGCTGCTCAAGCTAATTACAACACCGGCGCGGCAGAGTTGTTGCGGGACGACAGGACAATGCCCAAGAAGTTACAAAGTCTTAACAAAGACGAATGTTTCTTACGATAGCCGAAGCAGCCACAGGGTGTAGCTGGCAATCTCATGCAAGACGGCTTCATTCCTTTTGCCAAAGGATTGAGGTTTCGAATTGGGCCGCGGCGCCCCGTAAGCGGTAACCCCTTCACGGGCAAGCATCTGCTTGATGCGGAAGATATGGTAACCATCGCTGACCGCAAGGCAGCTATTCATATGGTTGGCATGCATGATGGTGCTTACCCGTCGAGCGGATTCAGCCGTGTCCGCGCTCTGGGTTTCAGCAATGAGATGATCGTCCGGTATGCCCAGGGATTTGAGGTATTCCCGGCCTACGGCTCCCTCGGTGAACTTGGGATCGGCGCCTGCTCCGCCGGTAGTAATCACCACGGGCGCCAGTCCTCGACGATACAGATCCGCGGCGTGGTCCAGGCGGGCTTTGAACACCGGAGACGGTCTCCCCACATATTCAGCCGCGCCGAAAACCACAATAGCATCGGCATTGCGGGACTCATCTTTCCCTGACTGCCTGACGATACGAAAATACACCGCGGTTGTGTAGCCAATGACTGCCAACAGGCCCAGCAGAAGCAATCTTTTGAATAACTTCCTTGCCATCAATTCAGGAACTCCGCCAGCTCATCTTCAGGAATGGCGCCATGGCGGAGAATCACAGGTTTAAAGGGATCGCTCATATCAATAATGGTAGAGGCCACATCACGGGGACTGGTGCCGCCATCGACAATCAGGCTGATGCTTGCGCCCAGTTGGCTTCTTACTCCATCCGCAGTGGTGCATTCGCTGGCGCCGCTGATATTGGCCGAGGTGGCGGTAATGGGCACCCCTGCCGCGCGGATTATCTCCACTGGAATGCGGGCGGCAGGCAGACGCAAGGCCACATTGCCGGTATTGGCCGTCACTTTCAAAGGAAGGCGCGACGAGGCTTTCACAATGATGGTCAGCGGGCCGGGCCAATATTTGCGGGTGATGTCATAAAACACATCGGGGAGCGGACGGGCCAGATATTCGGCCTGTTCCACGCTCTCAATCAGCAGAGACAAAGGCTTGTGGCGACTGCGCGATTTCACGTCATAAATAAGGTCCACCGCACGCAGGTTCAGGGGGTCGGCAGCCAACCCATAAAAGGTGTCCGTAGGCATGCCCACCACCTGGCCGGCCTTGATCCGGTCGGCGACATAGGAAACCAGACGCATGTCCGGTGTTTCAGGGTTGATTCTTATCACTTCCGCAGGCAAAACCGGCTCCTGTTTGAGCAGAGATTTTTTCGTTCAGCCGATCCAGTCCTGTCTTCCGACAGGATGCGCCCTCATATTAGCCATGATAATTATTAATAAAGGTGGGCGCAGCAATATGGAAATGCGCAAAGCTACCATATCCGCTCAGGTTTTCTCAACCAAATCTTATATTTAGCGCGTATTTAGAGCATTTTCAGACGCTGCAGATCGCCGCGACACGGGATTTGTATCAGGGCTCCGAACCTCAGGAGCCCTACTTTTTGGCCGCCATTTGAAGTCCGCCTGGCCCGCCAACCGTGCGGTGCTGTTCAGGCACATTGGAGGGCTTGTAAGGAAAGGGCTTGCGCACCAATCCTTTTGCAGACGCAGGAACTACGGGAGCTGAAGGGACCCAGTTGATTCGCTGGTCCACCGATGCGTGGACGCAGGGATCCGGGGGAATCCATCGCCGCCGGCCCAGGTTAAACCGAAGAGTCTTCTTCCACTTATTACCAACCTTCTTATGTCCTATCTTTGGCCAAACCTCGGCAATCCACCAGACACCGCGGAGTGAGTTGTGCTGATTGGGCGTAGTGGCGTCCGGCGCAACTTCCGGCGGTTTGCCTCCAAGGATCGCTGCTTTGCGGTCGGCATCAATTTGCAGTTTGGCCCCAGCACCGTCTGGCAGTTTCGCATTCTCGGCCTCGTCCAACATCCAACGCAAGGAAATCTTGGAGAGTTGGCTCTGTGGCTCGGGATAGCTGCCACCGACGTCCGAGTGTACGCCTGCAAACCAGACTTCCTGGATGTCCTGTTTCCGTCCGTCGAAGGCCTCCCGGAAGGAGTTCTGGCGAAAGAAAGAACGGCGCTCGTCAATGGACATGGCATGCCGCACAAGGTAATAGTGAGGATTGCTGTTCGCATTGGTGAATGGGAAGCGGACGGCGTTATAGACCCATCCCACCGAGCTCACCGTATCCCATAGTCCCACAAAGTAAGGTCTGCACTGGTGAGGACACCAGCCGACACAGGCATCGCAACTCGGGCGGGAGAAGGTCTTTTTGAAGTCGTCGGCCAGTGGAAAGTTCTGCCCGGGCTCGACTGGATTGGCGGAACTCTCCTTGACTACTCTCTTCATCAGGCGAATTGCATAAGGAACTAAACCTTCGTTCCCTGGCGTGAGCAGCCCTACGCTGAAGAGCATGCCGCAGAGGGCACGAGCGGTAAAGGCGCCTCGGCTGAAACCAAAGATATAGACTTTGTCGCCGGGTTCGTAGTTTCTCATCAGGAACTGGTAGGCATCCGCAATGTTGTCAGAAATACCATAACCAAAAGCCAGACCAATCACCCGCGTCCACCCTTTTCCAATGCTGCTTAACGCGCTGCGTGAACCCATGGTTCCCACGCCAGGGTGGTAGTAGGCAATCTGGGTCGCATCGCATTTGAGCGTCTGGTACAGCTTGATCACATTCGAGTTCCGGCCGCCAAACTCATTGCCGGTACCATCACAGCAGATGACTATATTTTTTGACATCTTCCGCCCCCATTCACCCGATGTGCAGCGAACTATATCACCGCCAGCAGAAGAGAGTGAGCCCATTTTGAAAACTAAACCAGGTGCTTTTCCTGTCTGACTCTCTCAAACTCTTCTCTGGAGAAAGTCCGTGCTTCGCTGCTCTTATTTCAATAAAACGCGGCGACGAGTGGTTCCCCTACGAAATCCATCGTCGAATATCGCGGCTGCTCCGGGTCAGGTATGATCTAGCCGTATGGCCGTCCGCGATGAAGTCGAGGCGAGGCTGCGACCCGTCAGCAGCCGCCAGAATGCGCTGGTGAAAGATCTGCGCAAGTCTTTCAGCCAATCCGGACTGACCCAGGAGGGCCTTGTAGCCATTGAGGGCGTACGCATCCTGGAAGAGGCGATTCGCAGCGGCCTGAAGTTCCAGGCAGTGTTCTTCAGTGAAAGCGGGCGCATCCATGCGGAACGCCTGCTGCCGCAGATTTCCAGCCACACCGAGGCTCTGTTGCTGCCGGACGCGGTGTTCTCCAGAGCGGTGGATACGGAAACGCCGCAGGGAGTGGCGGCCCTGGTCAGGCCAAAAACTTTTCGTCTGGAAGAAGTGTTGCAGGGAACGGATGAGAATCTGCTGATCGTCGGCCTGGCCGGAGTGCAGGACCCAGGCAACGTAGGGACCGTAATTCGCTCGGCAGAAGCATTTTTTGCGCGGGCCGTGTTGCTGGGAGAAAAAACTGCAAGCCATTTCAACTCCAAGGTAGTGCGGGCATCGGCGGGCTCTGTGTTTCGCGAGCCGGTTCTGCACCTGCCTTTGCTGGAAGCAGCTATCACCTTGAAAGAGCGCAAGGTGCGGGTGATAGCAACCTCGTCTCACAAAGGAAAACCGGCAGCAGAGATAGACCTGAGCGGTCCACTGGCATTGCTGATCGGCAATGAAGGCGCAGGGCTTCCAGCGTCGGTTGTCGGCCTGGCCGACGAACTGGTTTCCATCTCTCATTCGCCGCGGGTGGAATCACTGAATGCGGGAATCGCCGCATCCATCCTGCTGTATGAAGCAGCAAGACAAAGAAAGACGGTATTTGGTACATCGTAGTTAGTAGTGAGCATCGGTGTTGGTTCTTAAATTTTGGCATTTCTGGCAATCCTGGCAATTTTGGCAATTCTTCATGGGTCTTTTTCAATCACTACCGGAGCTGGATCGCGGCAAAGGCGCTCGGCCACTGGCCGACCGAATGCGTCCGCGGATTCTGGATGAGTTTGTCGGCCAGGAACAGATTCTGGCTCCCGGTAAACCGTTGCGCATGCAGATTGAACGGGATGATCCCGGCTCCATCATCTTCTGGGGCCCTCCGGGAGTGGGCAAAACCACCCTGGCGAAGATCATCGCCCACCTTACGAAGGCTGAGTTTATCGAGTTTTCCGCTGTGCTCTCCGGGATCAAAGAGATCAAACAAGTCATGGCGGATGCGGAAAAGGCGCGGCAGTACGGCACCCGCACCATCGTCTTTGTGGATGAGATCCATCGCTTCAACAAAGCTCAGCAGGACGCCTTCCTTCCGCACGTAGAACGCGGGAATATCCGGCTGATCGGCGCGACTACAGAGAACCCATCGTTTGAAATCATCGGCGCGCTGCTCTCCCGCTGCCGGGTTTATATCCTCAAGCCGCTCACAGAAGAGCAACTCATTCTGCTGCTGCGGCGGGGACTGGAGGATCGGGAGCGCGGCCTGGGCAACATGAATTTGCGCGCTTCGGATGAAATCCTGAAACAGATAGCTGTCTATTCCAGCGGGGATGCCCGCATCGCTTACAACGTGCTGGAAGTTGCGGCAGCCACAGCCGGAGAAGGTGGCGAGATCACCGATCAAATCCTGAAAGACACGCTGCAGAAGAAAATTTTGCTCTATGACAAAGCCGGCGAAGAGCACTACAACCTGATTTCCGCGCTGCACAAGTCGGTGCGCAACAGTGATGTGGATGCCTCACTCTATTGGCTGGGAAGAATGCTGGAATCGGGGGAAGATCCGCTTTACATTGCGCGACGCGTGGTGCGGATGGCGGTGGAGGACATCGGGCTGGCTGCTCCGGAAGCTCTCAATATCTGCCTTTCCGCCAAAGACGCCTATGACTTTCTGGGCATGCCGGAAGGCGCGCTGGCCCTGGCGGAAGCTGTGGTCTATATTGCGCTCGCTCCCAAATCCAACGCCCTCTACACCGCTTACGGCCAGGTTCTGGAAGACGTGGAAAAGACCTCAGCGGAACCGGTCCCTTTGCATATCCGCAATGCGGTGACAGCGCTGATGAAGCAGGTAGGCTATGCCAAGGGATATCAATACGCGCACGATCTGGATACCAAAGTAGCCGACATGGATTGCCTCCCGGACAACCTGCGCGGCCGCCAGTACTATCACCCCACCACCGAAGGACGCGAAAAGGCTCTGGGCCAGCGCCTGGAAGAGATTCGCAAGCTGCGCGCACAGGCCGGGAAAACCAATTCAGGCGACGCCGATCCCATGCCAACACCCACCAAAACACAAGACAAGAGACGCAAGACTTAGCTCCCTCTGGCGGCTCATCGTTGGTTTAGTTTTTAAATTCGCGTTCATTCACGTTGACCTGCCTGCCGTGGTTAAAAGTTTCGGCGTTGGCGTTGGCGTTGACTTTGCTAATTGCCAATTACTAATTGCCAACTACTTCTTTATAATTCGCGGCTAAAATCATTTCAGCGTCGGAAATGGACTACCACCTGATCCCGCAACGGCGAACCATCCTGCTGTTTACCTGGGCAGCCGGTTGCGTGGACGCCATCGTCTACATGGCCGGTCATGTGTTCACCGCCAATATGACTGGAAATGCCGTGCTCCTGGGCATCTCTCTGGGAACAGATTTGAGCATGGCTGCGGTCCGCTCTCTGGTCGCTCTCATCACCTTTATTCTTGGAGTGCTGGCTGGCGCTGTGCTGGTGGGGGAGAAAGGCCACGGAATTCCATGGAAAGGCGTGCGCATCGCAGTGATGGTTGAGATGGCGGTAATGGCCATGTTCGCCAGTATTTTTTTCCTGCCCTTCCCTCTGACCATGGAATGGATGGTGCAAGCGTTGATCGTGCTGTCTGCATTCGCCATGGGGTTGCAGAGCGCCACCGTCAAGCGCCTGAACCTGCCGGGAATTGCCACTACTTATATCACGGGCACCATGACCAGCCTGATCTCAGGCCTGGTTCATCACTGGGGAAGCGAGGACCACGCTGAAGATGAGCAAGACTCCGGCGGCCTGGATCCCTCCGTCGCTCTACAGGCATGGGTGTTCATCCTCTATGCGCTGGCGGCGATTGTCAGCGCGGTGGTCTACAAGCGCTGGCCGGTAGCGGTGGCTTTGTTGCCCTTGGCCGCAAGCGTAGGAGTCACGATCTCAGTGTACAGACAGCACCCTCCCAGATCGAAGTGACTCTGCGTGAACCCGCGGATTCAGCGGACTGATTTCTGACGGCGCCGGCCGGACGATCCGATACAGCGATAACCCGATGCCCCGATGACTCCGATGACTCAATCGCGCTGGTAGGTGGAAGCCTGTAGCTGCTATATTGGCAGCTTCTGCCGCGAAAGCTGAAGGAGGCCTGCTTCTGCCCGTTTCCCAGAGCAATTCCCGGATCATCTACGATGCTTTGAAAAAAACCGGCATTCGTCTGATGTCAGCCCTGCCGGAAACCTGGCTGGTGCATATGCTTCGCATGGCCGAGGACGACCCGGAGATGATCCTTGTTCGTCTGGCAAAGGAAGAAGAGGGAGTAGGCATCTCCGCCGGAGCGCATTTTGCCGGAGTGAAGTCTGCCATGCTCATGCAGAACCATGGATTTCTGGCCAGCATCAATGGCATCGTCTCCTTTGCCCAGCTCTATCGCATGCCCTTGCTCATGCTGATCACGTATCGCGGCCATTTCGGCGAACCTGATCCATGGCAAACCCAGGGCGGAGGAGCCACCGAGCCGCTTTTGCGGGCACTGAGAATCCAGTACGAATTCCTGGACGATCCATCCCATGTGGAACGCCGCATCGCCGATGCGCAAACTCTGGCCTACAGCAGCCTGCATCCGGTGGCCTTGCTGCTGACGCGAAACCTGATGTGGGAAAAATGAAGGTATCGGATGACGAGATCAAGATCATGCTGCGGCTAGATTGCCTACGCTCCGTTTACGACCGGCTGGAAAACTGCCTGGTGATCACCATCATGGGAGCCGTTTCGGCAGAGTTGCAGTCGCTGGGACATCGTCCAAACTTTTTTTATCTGCTGCACGCCATGGGACTGGCTTCTTCCACCGGCCTGGGCCTGGCACTCTGCCGGCCAGATCAAAAAGTGGTGGTCTTCGATGGCGATGGCTCGGTCCTGATGAACCTGGGCGGCTTTACCACTCTGGCCCGGTATCGGCCCAAAAATCTGGTTCACGTGGTATTTGATAACGAGAGCCTGCTCTCGGTGGGCGGCTTTCCTACGGCAACCAGCACGGGCAGCGATTTGGCCAAGATTGCCGCTGCGGCCGGCGTTCCGCACACGCGGACGGTCGCTACCTGCCAAGAATTTACCGCCGCCTTCGATCAGGCTGTACACAGGAACGATTTGAGCTGTGTTATCGCCAAGGTTGAAGCCAGTGGTCCTAAAGGTTACGTGACCGACCTTGCTATGCTGGAGAATCGTTTCCAATTTAAGCAATACATACAGAGCCTGAAACCCGGCAAGTAGCCCGCCGCGGCGGGCCAATTGCTCAAGAACCATGCACTTCTTCTCTGAACAGCAGGTCCGCTCGTACGCAAACATTGATGAAGTGATTCGTGCTATCCGCGATGCCTTTGCCCGCGACTTTCACTCAACCTTGCAGATGCCGGTGCGCACGAGCCTTGACCTGGGCGAAAGCCTTCTGCTGCTTATGCCGTGCAGCGACTCGCTCCTGAAACTCGCCGGCGTCAAACTGGCCACCGTCAATCGCAAGACCGGAGTCAATGCTACTTACGCATTGGTCGACCCTGACACGGGCAAGACTCTGGCAGTCATGGAAGCCAATTACCTCACCGATGTTCGCACTGCGGCAACCTCGGCCGTAGCCACCGATCTGCTGGCGCAACCGGAGGCGCAGACTCTGGGCGTCTTTGGCTCCGGGCGACAGGCAGTTGCGCACCTCACGGTCCTTCCGCACGTGCGCCGGTTCACGCGGTTTCTGGTTTGCGGCTCCCAGCGTTCAGACTTGAAGAAGTTTAGCCGAACCATGCGGACCGATCATGGAATAGAAGTTGAGGCCGTCAATGCCGAAACCTGCGCCCGCGAATCCGATGTGATCTGCGCCTGCACCACCTCGCATGAACCGCTTTTCGATGGCCGTTGGCTGCGTCCCGGCACCCATCTGAATCTGGTGGGCGCCTTCCAGACGCATACGCGTGAGGTGGACAGCGAAACGGCCAAACGGGCACGCATCGTAGTGGACACCTACCAGGGCGCGCTGGCAGAGGCCGGCGATCTGGTCATTCCGTTGAGCAGCGGCGCCATCTCGCGCGATCACATCATCGCCGACTTGCACGAACTCGCAAGCGGCAAGAAACGCGTTCGCCACTCTCCGGAAGATATTACCCTGTTCAAGAGCGTCGGCTGCGCTCTGGAAGATCTGGTAGCGGCAACGTTAATCTATAACAGGCGAAAATCTACCACTGGCTGATTCGACTGATTGGTACTGATAAGCCAAACTGAGATCGGTGTGATCAGTAGTAAGGTATTGATTTGCGATGAACAAGACCTACGACTTCGCCATCATCGGCTCCGGCGTCTTCGGCGCGTGGACCGCTCACTTCCTCCGCCGTACCGGCGCCAGCGTCCTGCTGCTGGATGCTTACGGGCCGGCCAACAGCCGCGCCAGCTCCGGCGGAGAAACTCGCGTGATCCGCATGGGCTATGGCCCCGACGAGTTCTATACCCGCTGGTCCATGCGCTCGCTTCCGCTCTGGCAGGAATTCGCCGCGCAAACCAGGCAGCAGTTGTTTCACCAGACTGGCATGCTCTGGCTCGGCAATGACGAGGACTCATACACCAGACAACTGCTCGATGTATTGCTCCGGCATCGAATCCGGTGCGAAAAACTGTCCGCAGAAGAGATTCGCCGCCGCTATCCCCAGCTCTCATTCCGGATTGAAGACGTTAGCTGGGGAGTGCTGGAGCCGGAGAGCGGACTACTCATGGCACGGCGCGCAGTCCAGGCTGTGGCAGGAGACGCCATAAGAAGTGGAGTGGATTACGCCCTGGCCTCCGCTGCGCCTCCACAATCCGGAAGCGGATCACTGAAGGCATTGGCGCTGAGCACGGGCGATTCCCTTTCCGCCGGAACTTTCGTCTTCGCCTGCGGGCCCTGGCTGCCCAAATTATTTCCCGGCTTGCTCGCCGGCCGCATCTCCCCGACCCGGCAGGAAGTCTTCCTTCTGGGACCGCCTCCGGCAAATGACGATTTCCGCCCGCCAAAAATGCCGGTCTGGCTGCATCGCACGCATCCAGCCCTTCCCTACGCGCTGCCGGACATCGAGAACCGCGGCTTCAAAATTGCTTTTGACCGTCATGGCCCTGACTTTGATCCTGACACCGGATCGCGAGTGATTGGCGAAGCCTCAATTGCCGAATTGCGGGCCTATATAAAGGAGCACGTGCCATCCCTGCGCGACGCGCCGATCGTAGAGACGCGCGTCTGCCAATACGAAAACACCTCCAACGGAGACTTCCTGATAGATCGCCATCCGGAGTTTGAAAACGTCTGGTTGGTCGGCGGCGGCTCCGGACACGGCTTCAAACACGGTCCCGCAGCGGGCGAATATGTGACTGCCCGAATTGTCCACAACGCTCCCGCTGAACCACGTTTTTCTCTGGCAACCAAGCAGGCCACGCGTAGAAGGGAAGTGTATTGACCCTTGGCGTCCCCTGCGACCTGTCCGATGGAAGGTGCATTTTGGGATTTGAAGATATTCCCGAAGTTGGCCGCAGTCTCATTTCCGTCTTTCTCTCCTGGCAGGAAATTCAAATCTTTGATCCTTTGCGCGAAAACCGCTCGCGGAACGCATTTCCAAGCGGCCTGGAAAAAAGCAGGCACCGGGTGCCTTGCAGTGTGCATAGAGTAGGGATACAGTATACAAAAGCGTTTTTTGTTTTCGATTTTTGCTTCCAATGGTTTGCGCCAGGCTCTGCGTGGATGCAGGACGCCTCGAAGACAGACCCAGATTGCCCGGCATGCATCCAATCAATTCCGCGCGCGCGCCGTGGGCTGCGCTCCGCCCTGGTTACTCTGACCATCATCTGTTGTTCCCAATCACCTCCATCTCCAGAATTACACCCCCAGAGCAGGGAGTCAATAAAGTGCTGTCACAATGCTGTCAAAGTGACAGCACTGTTTTTGCAAAAAGTCCAGCATTTCCGCTGCTTTTGGATGAGTGAACGCTCCCGGTGGATGAGCCATAGAGCAGTGGTACCCAATGATCCTGGAGGCTCCAGTCTTGCCAACGGTTTGGTGGAACCGAAACTTGGGGCGGAGCATATCCCTGGGTCCTACGCCCGCGCTGAAGAAAACACGCGCGCGGGAGGTCACCCGATTCTTGGCCCAGCGCGGTTCCTACCGTTTTGCCGCCTTGTTCAGGTCATCCAGCGCGCGCTTCAGATGTTCCAGCTTTTGGCCGGCTTCGCCGAGTTTGCCTTCCGCCGTGAGCCGCTGGTAGTCAGCCAGATCTTTGGCAGCTTGCGAGATCAGGGCGTTAACCTCGGGTGCGGACCCCGGCGCCGCCGTTGCTGGACGTTGCGCTGGCTCGGATGGAGTGCCGGGAGTACTGGGGGCATTGGGCGACGAAACGGCTCCGCCAAAGAGGGCCGTCAGGGCCGCCTCGAACGTCGGCCCGTATGCCAGCCGGTCTTGCAGCGCCAGCACCACCAGGCGCAACTCCGGCATGGGGCTTTGTGCGGCCTGGAGATAGATGGCCTCGGCATACAAGAGCGCCTTTCCCATCGGAATCACTAACAGGGCCCCGCGCCGCACGTGCGAGCCTTGCTGATTCCATAGCGTCAGTTGACCGGAGAGCTGCGCGTTCTGGTCGATTCGCGCCTCAATCTGCATGGGCCCGTCCACCAGTTTCGTTTTGGGAAAGTTGTAGACCAGACTCGTGCCGTAGTGTGCGCCGTCGCAACGCCCTGCAATCCACCCAATCAAATTATTTCGGTTGGCCGGCGTGAAGGGCAGAATCTCCACAAACTCCACGCCTGTTTCCCCCGGCAGCCTCATGAGCACAAAGTTCGGCTCCATGATGTGCTTAGCCTGCTCACCCTGTTCATTCGCGCCAACTTCGCTGGCTACGGTCCACAGGTCCTCGCGGTTGTAGAACACTCCCGGATCGGTCATGTGATAAAGGCCGTATACCTCAGCCTGCAGAGTGAGCAACAACTCGGGATAGCGCACGTGCTTGCGCAACCCCGGCGGCATTGCGGCTGCGTCCTTGAAGAGGACGGGAAACAGACGGCGATAGGCCGAGATGATGGGATCCTCTTTATCAAAGACATAAAAAGTAGTGGTCCCATCGTAGGCGTCGATCACAGCCTTGACGCTATTTCGCAGGTAGTTAACTGTATTCTCGCCCAAAGGGTAATGGCTCGAATAAGGATAGGAATCGGAGGTGGTGAAACCGTCCATGATCCACGACAGGCGCCCATGTTCGTCCAGCACGATATAGGGGTCCTGATCGAAAGTTAGAAACGGAGCTAAGGTTGCCACGCGCTCCCGGATGCCGCGAATCATGAGCAGCCGGCTGTCCGGGGTCACATCATCACTGAACGGCAGCTTCCCCAGATCGCCACGGTCGATGGCGATGAGAATGCGGCGCAAAAAGCCCCCGAGGGGAATGCCACCGGCGCCTTCGTAGGATGTAAAGCTGTTCGTCTGGCCTTGCGGGTAGTTGAATTCCTGTTGCCGGGTCTTCACATAGACATCAGTTTTGGTGAGTTCTCCGAAGTAAATCTCCGGACGCGACACGGAGAGACTGTGTACGGTGCTCTGTACCGGCATGTTGCCCAGAATCAGCTCAGGCAGACCCTCCGGCGTGAACCCGGTGACAGGATTCATGGTGATGCCGTAGCCGTGGGTGTAGATCAGCTTCTCGTTGATCCAGTTGCGGCTGCTTTCCGGAAGTTTGTCGATACTCAACTCACGCGGCGCCAGCATGACCTGGCGAGTGGCGCCGTCGATTTCATAGCGATCGATGTCAATATCTGGAAAGTCGTAATAGGTGCGGATTTCCTGGATCTGGCGCAGCGTATCCTGCAGGGCCCGCCAGTCCCACAACCGGATGTTCTGGATGGTAGCCTGGTTGTTTGCCGGGTCGGCGGCTTCGACGGTGGTTTCAGCGGGAAATTCGCGCTGCGACACCCCGTCCAGATCAAAGGCCTGACGCGTGACCTTGATATTGTTCTCAATATAGGGTTGCTCGCGAACCAGTTCGTTCGGTTTAACCTCAAAGCCATTCACATACCAGGCAAATATCTGAACCGTGAGATAGCAGAGCAAAGCAGGAATGATGGCTGCGATCAAACGGCGTCCACGTGGGGCCCAGAATGCATTGCTGACTGCGATCCCGGCGCCGATGACAAGAGCCACGCAGACAAAAAGCAGGCCGGGGAGAATGACGTGGGCGTCCGTGTAGGTAACACCACTGAAGATCGTGTGACCTTCAAATAATCGATCGAACCGGCCGAGGTATACCCGCAGTGCGATGAAAAGCAGCAGAAAGGTAAAGGGGATGGAAAGCCCGCGCCAGCGCGATGTAACAGATCTGTCCAGGGGAGTGCCGAGAGCGCGGAGGCCGCCGCTGATGAGGAGAAAGAGAACTGCGACCACACAAATAATGACCGCCAGCACCGTCAGCCATCCGGAGATGAGTTGCCAAGCGGGAAGAGAGAACAGGTAAAAGCTCAGTGGTTTGCCGAAAATCGGGTCCAGCGGGCCGGCGCCTGGAGACGGCGCATACCAATAGAGCGCAAATGTCGCCCAATTCGTCGTCATGACGGCGCCAGAGACAATCGCGACAAGGAGCGTACCACCAAGCGTGAAGATGCGCAGGATACGGTCAACCGGTATATTCAACGGTTGCCCTGCAATCAAGAACGTGCGCGTACCCGGAAAATCGGAGGAGTGCGAACGCTTTAAAACCAAAACTGACAGGTGCAAAATCAGGAACGTAGCTGCGGTGAAAACCGCAAACACCAGCCACTGGACCCCCAGCGTTTTCCAGAACACCTCTCCGTAGCCGAGAGATGAGAACCAGAGCGCGCTCACGTAGTAGGACACCGCTGTCCGGCCACCGAGGACGACGGCAAGAAACACCATAATAAGGATGATCAACCAGCGGAAACGCCGCCGGGGCTCGATTACGGGAGGGACAGGCCGATGTGTCGGTCGCAAATAAGTAGGTTCGCGCATGTGTGGTATCCAGCATACCGCGAAAACCGCAACTTATAGACAACGAACGTAAAGACGGCGCCTAAAAACAGCTTTTAGAAGCCCTGGGGAAAGGTGTATTGTCCGCTTTGGAAAGCGCTCCGCGTGGTGGCAGGTTGCAGCGGGCAGTGGCGGATTGCTGAAAGGAAGGACTGATGAAGGCGTGGCGGCTGGAGAAACTTGCGTTCTATTCCGTTCTCAAGGCCAGCATAGGCTCTGTTTTGGCAGCCCGACGCGCCGGAATTACCGCGGCGACGAAAGCCGCCATCATCAGCACCCCTGTGGTAATCGCCAACACCGTGGGATCGTGCGGCGTCACACCAAATAGCTTGCTGGCCATGATCCGGCCGCCAAAAATCGTGGCAGGAATGCCTATGGCGAGGCCGATGCCAACCTGCACAAAGGCGCCGCCCAGGATCAGCCTGAGCACCTTCCTGCGGTCAGCGCCCAGGGCCATACGAATGCCAATCTCACTGGTCCGCCGTTCGACCGAATACGCCACCACTCCATAGAGGCCGATCGAAGCCAGAACCATCGCCAGGATGCCGAACAATGAGGTAAGCTTTGCGATCATGGCCTGCTGGGTGAAATTTGTGTCCACCTGTGCGGCAAAGCTCTGAAAATTAACTACCGCCAGATCAGGATTAATCTGCGAGAGTGCCTGACGCAACTGTACATCCAGGCCCTGCATTTCCCCTCGCGTCTTCACTACAATCGCGTTCAGGTATTGAGAGCTATCTTCAAACCCCTGGTAGCGTGGGTCATTAATATGAGCGCTCTGGTTTTGTACGAGGAAGTACATTGGACGCATGGGGTTCATGGGGCCCCAATAATTTGTATTCTCAGTTACTCCTACGATTTCAAAGATTCCGGAATGGTCTTTGTTGTTGCTGAAATGTTTTCCGACGGCCCGGCCATCCTTGAAGTAGGTCTTTTCAAACAAACGATTCACCAGGGCGACGGGGCGTGTCGCAGGGGTGTCCTGCTCGGTGAAGGCCCGGCCTTCCAGGACCTTGGTGCCAATCGCGTCAAAGTATCCAGCACTCGCGCGCACGATCAAAACGCCAAGTGTTCCCGGCGGTGGCGGCGCTTCGCCCTCGATGAATACTCGACTGCCCCAATTATGCTCGCCGTCCATGGGTGTATAGAGCGAAAAACTTATCTGCTGGATACCGGGAATTGTGCTCAGATTGTCGTGCACCTGGCGGTACAAAGTTTCCAACTGCGCCGGCTTATAGCCCGCCGTCTGCGGATTGATGCTCAGGATGTAGCGGTTTGCGGTGTCAAAGCCGAAGTTTTGATTCCGCATATTGTTCAAGCTGCGTATCAACAGGCCCGCCGCGCATAGCAATGAAAGCGATATTGCAACTTGCGCCACCACCAGGGATTTTTGTCCCCAGCCGGCGTTTCGTCCGGTGGAGCGGTTAGCGCCACGCAGCGCTTCAACCGGATCTGTGCCTGCTGTCATCCATGCAGGCGCAATTCCAAAAAGGACGGCGGTCAAAAGGGTAGCCGCAAAGGCATATGCCAGCACGGTCAAAGAAGGTGTGGCATTGATGGGCACATATTCATTTCCAAATGCCAGAGTCAGAATCATGCGCGTGCCGGCAAAGGCGATTGCCATTCCCACAAGACCGCCTATCACGGCCAATACCACGCTCTCTGTGAATGCTTGACGCACCAGTGTGCTTCGCGATGCTCCCAGGGCCGAGCGGACAGAGGTTTGCTGCTTGCGAACGGTTGCACGCACCATCATCAGGTTGGCCAGATTGGCGCATGAAATGAGCAGCACGAATCCTGAAACCAGCATGAGCAAATGCAGACCATCCTGGTATTCGTTGCGCATCGTCTGCACGCCGCCTCCGCCAGGGGAGAGACGCAGAGTTTGCTGGGGTATCCTTGGTTTCTGGCGCACGTCCACTTTGGCTTGAGGACTTTCCAGAAACTGCCGCAACTCTACTTGCATCTGCGCTTCCAGGGCCGGGATATTGGCGCCCGGCTGGACGCGGCCTATGAGATTAAGCCAATCCCATGATGGTTCGTTGATGAGAGAGTAGGCTGGTTCCAGGACTGGTTCAACCCCCAGCGGGATCCAAAAGGCGGGTGGATTACTCCTGATCTGATCGCCAAAGAACCCCGGCGGGGCAATGCCGATGACGGTTACAGGCTGGGAGTTAATTACAAACTGCGCACCGATCACCGAGGGGTCTTTTCCAAACCTCTCCTGCCATGCGCGGAAGCTCATGACCGCGACTGCCGAAGCGCCTTTGTTATCGTCCTGGGGACTCAACACGCGTCCGGCATATGCGGTAATCCCGAAAGTGGAAAAATAGTTTCCGGAGACATACTCGCTGCTGAACGATTCGGATGGCCGGTTGCTGTCAGCCCGGCGTGCTCCAATCAGGCGGGGGCCTGCCTGAAATGCAGCCAGATCGGTGAAACCAGGAGTATTCTCCTTGAAAAGCCTGTATTGCTCATACGAAAAGAGAGACCAATTGTTCTGCAGGACGTCATTGACGCAGCAGTGTTCCACATTGCCGATACGCCACAAGTCTTCCGGCTTTGCCACCGGCAACGACTTCAGCAGTACCGCGTGTACCAGCGTAAAAATTGCGGTAGTGGCGCCGATACCCAGTGCCAGAGTCAGAATTGCCGTGGCTAAAAATCCGGGAGTGTTCCGGAACCGCCGCAATGCATAGCGAACATCATCAAGCAGAAGCATAGGTTTCCCCAAGCCTGAAATGATACCAGTCTAAGCCGGAGACAGGATTCATCATTCACTATGATTCACTATTTCCCAAAGCGCCGAATGCTGAAGGAAACCGGCAACCCGATCACAACCATGTGCACAAGCAGCCCGAGAACCAAGTCGCGATATTTGTAAGGGCCTCTTGCATGAAGGGCGGAGAGCGGCAGAACAACAAGCCTCATTACCAGTTCAACCGCGATGCCATAGAACAAGCCGCACACCAGCCAGTGCTCCTTCAAAAAAGCCAACCTGCGGCTTGCCGCGTAGTAAATGGCTGCTACCGAAGTGGCAATAAAGAAATGCAGCAGGACACCCAGACCATAGGCGCCGGCGGCTCCTCCAGTGATGGCTTGCCGCCCGAGCAGACCTGCGGCAATCACGAGCGGAATCTTCCATCCAAACAGGATGCAAGCTTGCACAAGATCCAACGTCCCGGCAACGAGGCCGCCCACTGCGATTGCGGTCACAGCATTTCTTTTTACCGATTGCCGGGATGCAAATGCTCCAATCGCGGCCATAGGCTCGCGTTCAAACCTGACTGTTGAACCCATAATGCCCTCCTGACTTTCCATTGCAATGTGAGCTGAAATGATGCCTCATGCGGCGGTGTCCAGTTTTCAATCCCGGTGAAGAGTTGCCGTTTGGGACCTCTCGATGCGAGGATTGCCAGCAACCACTTCTGTCCCGTATTTGATCGACGAGATATAGAAAGAAGAGAGGCAGTCCACATTAGAGAGGGGCAGGATTCTGACGCGCCAAACACCATGCTTTAGAGCCATCGCGCATGCCTCCAGCCGGGCCCGCATCTCACCGCTCAACGTTGCTGCCTGCAAATCATGGTTGGAGTTGATGTCAAACCATCTAAGGATTTCGCCTTGCGCGCCCGGCACCCCATTCTCTTCGGTGAGGTAGATGAGCGCATCAGCGTTCCAATCCACAGCGCAGACTGCGGCCATCTGGTCGGGATCAATCAAATAGTCCTCTCCGCCGACCCAGCAGGAAAGATTCGACACAACCGGTACGCCCTGATTGGCGCAAATAATCTCCAGCCAACGCGAATGCAGGTGCGCAGCCTCCACCCTGCTTCCAGCCGCACCATTGGCAATGTTTTGCTTCCGCAACTGGACCAGTCCGGCATCGGTGGCGCGCAGTCCGATGCCCATAGCGTTCGCCTCAGCCAGCAATGAGACCAGCACCCTGTTTTCCCGTTCTGCTGCTGTGAACTCCACGCCCTCTATGTGATCGGAATGGCGTCCATTAGTGCCGGCGGTCCCATTGGCGCCTGGAGCAGGGCATGGTTGAACACCAGAGCGCCGGCCATGGACTACTGCAAGAAAGTGGCCGTCGCGCACGAGTTCCGCAACCGCTCGGGCAAACCTCTGCCCACATTCCGAGTGATAAGCGGCCATCCGAGCGACTCTAAGGACGAGCTTCATATCTTACAAATCGGCAATTACGCTATGGGGCGCCGGGGCGGGCGCAGCCTCCACCTGCTGTACGCGTTCCACCGGGTCAGAAGGTCCGCGTCCTTGTTTCATCTTTCTACCGATCGTGATGAACAGGGCGCCATCCACACCACCGGTGACCAACATTTCGAATTGGGTGGCCAGACGGGCCAGTTTTGTGCCTTTGCCATGCGGTTCAAACAGCTTTTCGTACTCCGTAAACGGAGAGGTATCGATCTTCGGAATGCTGAACAGGAACTCAAAACCAGTGGATTCAAACCAGTCAATTACCTCGTCGTAAGAATGCTTGCTCTCTCGAGGATGTTTGTATTGGTCCAAAAACCAGGCGCGTTTGCGGGCTTCGTTGTACTTTGGACTGCGCATGTGCGCATCCAGCATGCGCAGACGGTTTCCGGACAGGCGAAACAGCACTCTTCGCAAATCGGTAGTCAAGCGGCCGATCTTGTTGTACAAGCCGATGAGGATACAGCCACCGGGTTTTACCAGACGCGAGATAGCCAGGAAGCCACCCAGAGGATCGCTGGTGTGGTGCAGAACGCCATTTGAGATGACGATATCAAATGATTCAGCGCGAAACGCAGGCCGGAAAAGGTTCATTTGCACGAACGTGGCGTTCCTGATGCCTGACCGGTCGCGAAAGCCCTTCGCCAGCCGCAGCGAATTCAGGCACATGTCCGACCCAAACACTTCGCGGTCCCAGTGCATGCCCAGAAAATTCGCGAGCTGCCCAGTGCCGCATCCCACCTCAAGAACGCGGGCCCCTCGGGGGATCTGTTCGTCTAACAAGCGGGCAAAAACTCCTCGCCTCGCTTTTTCCATGAGGCTCTGCTTCGAATCGAGATCATCGTAGTTGGGAAATGGATTCTCCTCATAAAAAGCTTTGACGATGTCCGTAACATGCCGGGTCTGGCCTTCGTCAGATGCAAAGAGCAAGGGAATTCCGTTATCGACGGGGAAAACTGCCTCGCAGGACAGACACCGAGCGTCATGGTCTTCAAAGGTGAGTTCTTCGCCACAAGCGGGGCAAGCAGAAATCTCCGAGCACCCGGCGAGTCGATGAGAGTCCATGGGTCACCTATCCCGTGATTCGGTCATGTTCCGGGGCACTGCCGTAGCGGCAACAGCTTTCTTATTATTTGCAGAAGCTGCCCACTTGATTGGCTATATGGCTGGCGAATTTTCTTGCCCCGACAATGGTAAAGTGCGCATAGTCAACAAAATCACTATGCTGAAAATCCTGATTTCCAGCGTCTATGTATTTTGTTCCCGGCATCGAGGCCGCAGTATCCTTCATTATTGAATTGAATCGCTCTATTAAAGGAGGAAATCCTCCTTTTTTAATCAATGGCGCCCAGACATTGGGGCCCTGGGGATAATCTTTGTTGATGATCTGCCCGATGAAGATAGTCTTGATGCCCCTCGAGTTGTTGATACCCGCCAAGGTCTTAAGGTGTTCGATATAAACAGCTTCCAGTCGTGGATCGCTGCCATTGACCGGGGCCCTTCCAACAATCTTGGGGACTTTGGGGACGGTATCAAACCGGTTCTTGACCATGTCGTTCAGAAAAAGGAGCAGAGGAGAATAACTGGCAAGCGAAATATCCGGCCTGCGGACCGCTGTAGTCAGCACGTGATAGTTGGCATAAGCACCATCGAGGTTGTCGAGGTGGACATTGATTACATCGTTCCAGCCCTCATAGTAAATTGCGCACACGGGCCTTTTGGGCACGACGTCCTGGTAAAAGGCCGTTTCTATTACGTGCTCCTCTGTGCTGTGAGCGACTACGCCAAAATTCAACACCGTATATTGATTGTCGAGATCAGATTGCAGGTGCTCCGTCCATGTTTCACCCTGGGTTACACTGGAATCGTAGGTGGTTGATCCTCCGTAGACAAAAATCAGGTCCTTGCTTAAATCGTCCGGCGTGAGCTCTTTTCCTCTTAATCCCAGCGAGTTGTGATCAAAGGCAATCTCCAGGCCCTGCAAGGCCGCCACATCTATGCCTCCGGCCTTGGCTTTTTCTTCCACATTCCGAAAATTCAAATGAGTGGTGTAGTGATAGTTCGGCCTGGGAACAAGCTGCAGTAACGGATGGTAGATAAAAGCGAGATCGTCCGGGTTGGTCCTCTTCACAATGTCACGGGGATACAAGGCGCTACTGAAGGCAAGGCCCAATTCAATGAGGCACCAGGACAGAATCATGTAGGAAAGCACTCTGGCTTTACTCAATGCCGCGGCAACAAGGAGCAGGACAGCGATGTAACAGTAAAAATAAAATCGCGCGGTTCCAATACTCAGGCTCTTACCAAAGAACAAAAATACACACACACACACTACGGCGGTAAGCACACAGACATTCAGCAAGCATGGGATGGCCACCCTGAAGTTATAAGGGCGTATCAATCCGTAGTATGCCCGCAGCTTCAACCAAAGCGGGGTTGGCACCTTGATTTCAGGAGGGTGCTTTACCACGCTGTATTCCTGGACGTCAGTCGAGTTGGTAGACATTTTTGTAGTCCTTCCTCAAAGAGTTGTTCTGGTCTGGTTTTCGCAAGATCGCGTTACCTGCAGCCAACAGGTCGAGCTCTGTACCCATAAAGCAGTGAAACGCGTCTTCGGGCGTACAGACAATGGGCTCGCCACGCACATTGAATGATGTGTTCACCAGGACCGGGCAACCGGTCAATTCCTTGAATCTTGAGATCAGCCGGTAGTACTTCGGGTTCGTTTCTCTATGCACCGTCTGGATCCGGGCCGAGTAATCCAGGTGCGTCACCGCGGGGATCTCGGATCGCAAAACATTGAGCTTGTCGATGCCGAAAAGACTCTTCTGCGCTTCCGACATCGGCGCCTGTTTCTCCCTGGCCACGTCAGCAACCAAAAGCATGTAAGGGCTATCGAGGTCCAACTGGAACCAATCGGAGAGGTGCTCTCGCAGCACGCTCGGGGCAAAAGGCCGAAACGATTCCCGGTACTTGACTTTCAGGTTGAGCTGCTTCTGCATGGTGGGAGAGCGCGGATCAGCGAGGATGGAACGACCGCCCAGCGCGCGAGGACCAAATTCCATTCGTCCCTGAAGCCAGCCTACAGCTTTGCCTTCGGCAAGCGCATGGGCGACGGTGCAAATCAACTCCTGGTCCGATACCGTCCTGAAACTTGCCCCAGCGCTTGTCAATCGTTGCTCGATTTCGCACTGACAGAATTCAGGGCCCAGAAATGCTCCCTTCATGCTGTCCGTTGAAGCCATGAACCTTGGCTGATCGAGCATCAGATGGTAAGCAGCGAGAGCCGCACCTATTGCACCCCCCGCATCACCGGCGGCGGGTTGAATCCAGATGTTGTCAAAGATTCCCTCTCGCAAAAGCTTGCCGTTGGCAACGCAGTTCAATGCCACACCGCCAGCAAGGCAGAGGTTCTTTTGTTGGGTGGAGCGCCGGAGGTGCTTCGCGAGCTTCATGACTACTTCTTCGGTAACGGCCTGAACGGAAGCTGCAAGATCCATCTCCCGCTGCGTAAGCCTGCTCTCCGGATCTCTGGGCGGCCCGCCGAAAAGCGCATTGAATCGCGCATTCGTCATGGTGAGGCCGGTGCAGTAGTCGAAGTACCTCATGTCGAGGTGGAAGGACCCATCTTCCTTAATATCGATGAGGTGCTCCTTAATGAGATCCACGTAGCGCGGCTCTCCATAGGGAGCCAGGCCCATGACTTTGTACTCGGCGGAGTTGACTTTGAATCCTGTGTAGTAGGTGAAAGCTGAGTAAAGCAGTCCAAGCGAGTGCGGAAAGTGAATCTCTTTTTGAACTGAAAGTCGATTGTCCCTGCCGATGAAAGCGGAGGTGGTCGTCCATTCGCCCACCCCATCCATGGTCAAAACGGCGGCCTCCTCGAAGGGCGAGGGAAAGAATGCGGATGCAGCGTGGCTGAGATGGTGTTCGGAAAAGCACAGGCGCTGAGACCAGTCACCGTTTCCGCCAAGGCAATTTTTCAGGGCATCGGCGATCACCGTCTTCTGGAAGAGTTTCTCCTTAAGCCAAACGGGAAGCCCTGTTTTAAAACTTCGGAACCCTCTTGGGGAAAACGCGAGGAAGGTTTCGAATATGCGATCGAACTTCAGAAACGGCTTATCGTAGAAGACGACGTGGTCGATATCCGTGGACTGTAGACCGGCTGAGCGAACACAGTATTCCGTCGCTTTCGCAGGAAATCCGGAATCATGCTTCCTGCGCGTGAACCGCTCTTCCTGAGCAGCGGCGACAATCTCGCCGTCAACCACCAGGCAAGCGGCAGAATCGTGATAGAAGGCCGAAAGACCGAGGATGTTCATGGCTTAGAAGAGGGAGTAGATGAACGGAGCGATGACCGAGCCCTGGGCCACAATCAGCAGGCCGGCAATGACGATGATGAGAATGAAAACCGGAGCCATCCATCGCTTCTTACGACTACGCAAGAAGGCCCAGAGTTCTTTGATGAAGGTACCCATATAGGTGTTCCTCTCTTGACGTTCAATTTCTTCGAGTGTTTGAGCTGTCGACAGTGCCTCTAAAACTGATGTTTGAACGACTCAGCAGCAGACTGTGATGAAGCGCAGTCTACCCAGTAGGAATTGAGCGCACGGCGCTTGAGGCCAAGCTCGTCACGACCGAACAGCCGGGTCACAAAGGAAATCGGGGTCAGGATGCCGTAGAAGATAATTCCCAGAACAATGGGACTCACCACCTTCCCCAGCGCTTCACCCAGGTAAAACCAGAGCTTATTGAAGAGGGCAAGCGCGCGCGGAACGATCAGCGCCAGCAATGCAAAGATGATGCCAGCCACAATAAAGGCGAGGCAGACAGTACGGCTCCGGTGGCGAATGATTCCATAGACTGCCAAACCGGCAAACGCGGCCGCCAATGTGAACCCGAAGCGCCGTTCCGACGGAAGTTTGGGTGAAGACTCAATACTCATTGAAGGACCCTCCCAGGCTTTCACGTTTCGAGGACTCTATTGATGATTGGTATTCGCGCGGCCGCCGCCGTCAGAGGTATCACGCGGTCTTAACCGCTCCACGCGCTCGCGCAGCACACGCACATATGCATCCGTAAACGCTATCGCGGAGGACCTAGTCAGGTGCGACCAGTCAGGGAGAGAAAGATGTTGCATCTCCGGATAGTCCTCGAAGTACACTCCGAAGGTTCCGGTATTGTGCACTAACTTATCCCAGACCTTTGCACGAGGGTAGCGGGTGTGCTCAATATCGAGGAGGGGTCCGCCGGAAGGTGGGCGGACCCACACGACCTCGCCCCCACGTGCACGGATTCGATCAATATCAGCTTTGGTGCTGGCACTCACTTGTTCAACCTTGTCCGGCTTGAGCGGCGGTCCAGAGAAAAAATACGCCCAAATGGTCTGCGCTTGCGTGCGCAGGTAATCGTCGCGCTCAAGCCGATCCCAAAGATAGGATTGGCGATCGTCAAACGTCTCGCTCACCTTCCAATTGTCCAGGTAAGGGCCATCCACGCCTTTGCGCTCCGGCCACTGGTGATTTTCTATGAGCTTGAAAAGAGTGTAATGGTGGTCGAGAAATGCAAGATACCGGGATAATGTCCTATGGATTTGCAGTCCGGTTCGCTGCGATGGTGACTCGGTCTGGAGATAATTGAGGATCGCCGGCCTGGCGCTCCCGTCGCCAGTGAAATAAGAAAATTCCGCGGTGCCTATCACCAGGAGACCGGCGAAGTGCTGATCGGCGGCAAGATCGTGCAATATCGGCTGCGCATTGGCGCCCAGGAGCGCGAGTTGAATAGGGCGACGGCCGGTGAGTCTCTGCCAGGTGTCAAGATCGGTGTCCAACAGGATTCGCGAATCGCCAATGATGACTACCGAGTCCCGTGGGCCGGTATCCACTTTGCGCCGCTCTGCCGCCCATTCAGGACGTCCATCGTCGAGATCACCCGCGCGCAATCCCAAATGCCGCATCTCGATTTCCCATGCAACCATCAGGAAAAACGTAGTCGAGGCCACGGCGAAGAGTATCTTCCGCCACGGCAGAGCGGGGATCGGACGCTCGAACTCTCTCGGCGCCGGAGGACTACTTAGAGCGATCGGCTCTTCAAGGACACTCACATCGGAGCGAGGCCGATCAAGAACCGCCAGCTCAGAATTGGAAATAGATGAACGCATCACCTCTCCCTTGCGCAACGATGACTGCAAACATCATGCAGGCCCAGGCCGCCGCGACCAGCCGAGGCGATGCCTTCGTGATCACGTCTTCCAATGTTCTGTCGCGCATGTAAAACTGGATAGCAAAAAGTCCGATGCCACAAACCAGCGTTTCCAGGACCTTCACGGTCGGCAGCACTGCGACAGGGTGCGCATGCAGGCCAAGCATGGCGCCGAGCATGGTCATGACTGCGGGGAAGCTCCTTGAACGGAACAACACCCAGGTAATCTGGAGCAGAGTATAAGTAAGCAGGACCAGCAGCAGGTTGAAGGCAGGGCCGGTCGGGAGCCGCCATCGGGCAGTACGCTGCGTAATCCAGCGTTCAGCACACAGATAGGCGCCGTGCACACTGCCCCAGAGCACATAGGTCCAATTAGCGCCATGCCACAGGCCGCCGAGCACGAATGTTGTCATCAGGTTTAAGTACGTGCGCGCCTCCCCTTTGCGGTTGCCGCCGAGAGGTATATAGAGGTAGTCACGCAGCCAGGTCGAAAGCGAGATGTGCCACCGCCGCCAGAAATCTGAGAAGCCTATCGCGGAGTAAGGAAAACGAAAGTTATTGGGAATGCTGAAGCCGAGGCACAGTGCGGCGCCGATGGCGATGATGGAATATCCGGCAAAGTCGCAGAAGATTTGCCCGGAAAAGGCCAGAGTGCCGAACCACGCATCCAGGGCAGTTACCGGCCCCTTGACTCGGTAGACTGCGTCGGCTGCCGGCCCGAATATCCCATCGGCCAGTACAACTTTTTCGAAGAGGCCGAATGTCATCAGCGCGAAACCCCAGGAGAGCTGATCTCGCGTTGCCGTTCGGGGGCGCGAGAATTGGGGCACAAGGTCATAGATCCTCAAGATAGGACCGGCAACAAGCTGGGTGAAGAAGGCGACGAAGAGTGCAAAGTCGAATAATTTCGGAATCGGCTCCGCCCGCCGCCAATAGATATCCAGCGTGTAAGACAACGAGTGGAACGTGTAAAACGAGATGCCAACCGGCAACAGGATGTTCCACTCCGGCGCGTGGTAATGCACACCGACCGCATTCATGAGCGCCTGCCAATTCTGCAGCATGAAGTTGCCGTACTTGAAGAAGCCGAGGAAGCCGAAATTCACCGCGAGTGAGACCATGAGCCATGCCTTGCGGCTCCGGTGCGTCTCCTGGCGGTGTATCTGGCGGGCAACGAGCCAATCCACAACGGTGGATGCCCACAGCAGCAGGACAAAGGGCGGGTTCCAGGCTGCGTAGAACACATAGCTGGCCACGAGGAGGTTAAGTTTCTTCAACCACCACGGGAACGGCAGGTTGTGCAGCACCAGCACAACTGCAAAGAAAACAACGAACGTGAGGGAGTTGAAGACCATATATTTTTACCGAACCAATGCGTAAATCAGGCTTGCGCCAACTGTCACCAAGGCCAGCAGCCCGGACGAAAAGAGAAGAATGCGTTCCTGACGGCGCGAACGCGCGAGCGCCTCAGCGTAGGGAATGGTCGTATGCGCCACCATGGTGTAAAGCGGGATCCATGCCTGCGGCCACACGCGATGAATGATCAAATCCAGACGCTTGCGGGCCAGGAACCACGGCGACCGCACCCTTTGCCTGAGTTCCACGAAATTCGCTTTGGATAATTCGCATAAGACGTCCGTGTGGGTACGCCTGGCCAACTGGTAAGCCTGAAAAGCTGCGGCCCGGTCGGAATGGCAAAGGCCAAGCTCCCGCATCAACACCGAGCAGTCCTCAAACGCCGAGTTCATACCCTGGCCATAGAACGGATACACGGCGTGGCAGGCGTCTCCGACCAGAACCGCCCAGTCATTGAAAACCCAGGGCGTGGTACGCGTGGTGACCAGACTGCCGGGACTATGTCTCATCCATTGCTCAACCAGATCCGGAAGCAAGGGAACCAGGCCGGGGAAGTATTTCGTGAATAAAGTCACGACGTCTGCTGCTGATTGCGTGGTGGCGAAGCTGTCCTCACCCTCAAAGGGCAGAAACAATGTCAAAGTGTGTGATCCGTTGCGGTTCGCATGCGACACGATCAGGCAATGAGAACGTGGCCACACGTGCAGGGCCGCCAATTCAATCTTAGAGGCGCCGTCAGGCGCCGCGGGGAGAGTGAGTTCTTTGTAGCCCCAATCAAGAAATTCCTGATGATATTCGGCGCGCTCGCCGCGCTGAAGTTCCCGACGCATGGCTGAAAACGCACCGTCCGCGCCGATGACCCACTGTGGTCTTGCTTTTACCCTACGGCCTGCCGTGTCGAATTCGAGCTGCCGCAATTGCTTGTCTGCGCGCACGAGCCGGTGTTCGAAGTGCAACCTTACTGATGGATATTGCCCAGCTTCTTCCAGCAACATGCGATTCAACTCGTTGCGGTCAACCGAATGCAGGACCTCTGCGCTATTTTTTCCATAGGGTTGAAAGCGCACCGCCCCATTCGCTGAGTGGATTGCGCGGCCTCGCATGGATACTGCCCGTTCCAGCACCCGGTCTAACATGCCAACCATGTGCAACGCCTGCATGCCACGTTTCGACAGGCCCAAGTTGATGGATTTTCCCTCGCCTATGATCTGCTTGCGCGGATCGGAACGGCGTTCATACAGGTCGACGTCATGTCCCTGCTGCGCAAGCGCCAATGCGAGCAGAGATCCCGCCGGGCCACCCCCCACAATGGCCACACGTGTTTCGGTTGCATCGCCTTCGATGTTTACGGATTGTTCGAATGTCATTACACCGGGCATACGATAAAGGTCGAATTCTCATCAGGGCTCGACGCTATGGACACTTCGGCGGCAATAAGCACGTCCAGCGCCTCATTGAATTTGACCTGGCTTAATGCGCCGCCCAGACGAAAAAGGTACGAGCGCAGGAACACGGAGCGCAGATGAGGCGCATAAAAGTTACGAGTCAGAAAAGGCAGATCGGATTCCACCATATGGCGAATTGCCAACATCGGTATTGGACTGCGCAAGGGCCGGAAGTCGGGATTGCGCAGGCCGGGACTCTCATTGGCGGCGTGAAACTCACCCAGCATCAAGCCCATCTCGACGAAATATTTCTTGAGGCTCACCTGCACCTTATCAATGATGGCCGGACCATCGGCGCCATTGGCGGTGAGAGAAGGAAAGACCAGCAGAAATGCCTTGTTCATCGCCTCCGAGCCCCTGGTTGGCTCGGTCTCCAGGAACACATTTCGGTATTCGGTGATGATTGCGGAAATGCTCTCGAAGCTTGCCGTCGTTTCCGCTACTTCCGTCATCCAGATGGTGTTGAGTTCCAGAGCAACCGGAACGAAAGGACACACCGAACCGTGGCGGCCCAGTTCAGGATGTGAACGTGCAAGAAACCCACGGATCCAGTCAGCGATGCATCTCAGCGGCGAACTGGGATCATAGTTCTTCTCAACTTCCGAAATCCGCATCAATCGCGGTCGGGGCGACTGTTGGTCCTCTGTATCAACACGCACCACTCCAGTTGCAGTATCCATGTTTTCGCTTTCTCCTTCGTTTTGTGAGCGAATCGAGATTTCTGATGACGCAGCTTGATGCGGCCCTCGCCCTCGTCTTACGGTCGTGCTTCCTGCGAGAGTGCGCATAGCGGCTCTTCGCCGGCGGCCATTGCCCCCTGGGAACCGGTTTCGGCCGAAGTGGCCCTCGCGGGCATCGAAAATGCTTCCGCCAATTCATCAATCTGTCGAATGGCCGGTACGCTATAGGCGATGATGGATATCAACGTCATTGAGATTCCCAATGCGATGAACATCAGTGCAAGGCCGCGGCCCGGACCAACACCGATGATCAATCCCACCGATCCGGCGAGCGGACCATCTCTCCTCAGCAACGGCTCGAAGACTTTCTCCGAGAGAGGGCCAGCCAGGCAGAAACCCAGTACTGTTGCCGTGTGGAGCAGCACTCGCTGGATGGCAAAGCACCGACCCTGCAACTCGGCAGGTACTTTGGCCTGCCAAAGCGAACTATTCGATGCAGAGGTCACCGGCACCATCAGGAATAGAACAAATCCAGCGACGGCCACGAACGTAAACGAAGGTCGCAGGCCGTGCGCCGCCAGACATATGCCCGCCAACGTCCAGAAGGCCAGGACGCCGTGAATCTGTTTTCGCGGACCGCCCCATGCCGTCATCGCGATCCCGCCCAGTAACAATCCACTGCCGCTGATGGCGTACTGCACGCCTACCCTCGCCGGATCAGAGAACGACAACAGCAATGGAGCGATCACAACGCCGGCCATGGAAAGCAGAAAATTAGTCGAGCCGTATACTGCCAGCAATCCCATCAGCCCCGGCCGCTCATGAACGTAGCGCCAACCTACGGCGGCTTCACGCAGAAGACCCTCGCGTTTCTGGACGGCAGAAGGAAGACTTGGAATGCGGGCCACCGCGAGCGTCGCCACCCCCACCACAAATGTCAGCGCATCCACGGTCAAAATCCCAGGCAAGCTGATCCAACTGACCAGAGCGCCCGCGATGAGCGGTCCCACGATCTGCGCGGTGGCGATTGCGGTTTGCGCCATGCCGTTGACTCTGGGTAATTGCTCTCGTGTCGCGAGCAGAGGAACGCTTGCCGCAAAAGCCGGCGTACGGAAAGCATTCGAAACCGACCCCACTCCTACAACGAGATAGATATGCCAGATGGTTAAATGCCCGGCAGCTCCCAGGCCGGCAGCCGCGAACATCGTGATTGTGGACAGCAAGTCACAGGTCAGCATGGTCCGCCGCCGGTCCCAGCGATCCACCAGAGCACCGGCAACCGTTGAGACGACGAGCGCGGGGATGGTCGAGGCCACCAGGATCAAAGCGAAACGCGTGGTCGAACCGGTGCTGCGCAGCACCCAGATCCCCAGAGCGAAACTCGACAACCGTGAGCCCACGGAGGAGATCAATTGACCGGCCCAGATCAGCAGGAAATTATGTAAGCCTGCAAAACGGTTCAGCGGCATACGTTGATATCAACTGGAACAGGCCAGGGATTGCGTCAGTCGCCGGCCCTTGCCTGGAGAACGTTTAAGGAATGAGGCAATGTCACAGCCGTGGCCAGGGCTTCCGTGAGTTGCCGGCCCAACGTTTTTATATGAGGAATTTTCATCAGGGAGCGATGGCTTCCAGGAACGGTTTGCACGTAGAGCAGGTATTCAGGTACGCAGCGTTCCCATCCCAGAGATGCGGGCGGCGCCGGCTGCCCCGCAGGCCGATCAGTGGCCACAAACAGATGCACAGGAATGCCGATTGGCAGTGGACGATAAGCGGCCATCACTTGTAAATGGTGCTCCAAAGTGATGCATTCGGCGCGTGCCTCAGGCGCGGCCAGATGTTCGAAATTGTCCGGCAGCGCATGCAAGGCGTGGTAGTGGTTGAACAATTCATCGAAGCCCACATTGGGACCAGGCGCATTGAATGCCGCAACAGCAGGGTGTCTATCCGGCCTTTCCATCCACGGCCTCTCGCATAGATCTCTCAATACCGCTTCAGGAGTTCTCCTGTGATGGTCCCCGATGCTGTCCGGATTCCAGGAGTCAATCAAACCCAGGAACTCCACGGTGTATCCCCGATCGAGCAACAACTGAGCGATCTCGTATGCCAGGACGCCTCCGAAGGACCAGCCTGCAAGCCGGTACGGGCCCGCCGCGTGTACTTCCTGAATCAGAATGACCATGCGCTCTGCCATGGCACGCATCGTGGGCAATTGGGGCTCGCCCGCCGGAACACTCGGCAGCCCCTGTACCGGCAACTCCGCAGTCAAGTATTGCGCCAGCGCGGAAAAATACACCTCGCTTCCGCCGCCATCATGGACCAAAAAGAGTGGCGTCTGCGTACCTTCCCGAATTTGCTGCGCGCCGCGGCGTGGAATGCTCGCAGAGATGCGGGACAAGGATGCCGAAAATGATTCGACCGTCGGGTGATTGAAGAGATTGGCGACGGTTGTCTCGATGCCGAGCAGCCGGAGCAAGCTCGTCACTTTGACGATGAGGAGAGAATGGCCGCCCAAATCGAAGAAGTTGTCGTTCCGGCCGACGCGCTCGCGCTTAAGTGCCTCCGCCCAGACACGCGCCACGGTGGTCTCCATTTCACCTACGGGCGGCTCATATCCTGGCATGGTATATGCACCGGCGTCTGGAGATGGCAACGCTTTGCGATCCAGCTTGCCGTTGGGAGTCAGTGGCAACTTCTCCAGCAACACATACGCCACGGGCACCATGTATTCCGGAAGGAGCGAACCTAAATGCGAGCGCAGTCCCTCAATATCAATGACCGGAGCACCATCTTCACGCGCTGGCTTGGCCGTGACATAAGCCACCAGACGTTTGTCTCCCGGATGGTCTTCGCGCGCCAGCACCACCGCTTCGCGCACGCCGGGGAACTCATCCAGACGCGCTTCGATTTCTCCTAACTCAATCCGGAAGCCGCGGATCTTGACCTGAAAGTCGTTGCGGCCCAGATATTCGATGTTCCCATCTGACCGAAAACGGCCCAGATCCCCCGTCTTATATATGCGGGCCTGAGTATCTGCGCTGAATGGATTCTTTAAAAATCGCTCGGCGGTCAGCTCCAGGCGATTGAGATATCCACGCGCCACGCCGGCCCCGCCGATGTACAACTCGCCCATCGCTCCGCGGGGCACGGGTTGCATGTTTTTGTCCAGCAGAAAAATCTGCGTGTTCGCGATAGGCCGGCCAATACTCTCAAAGATCGGTTCGCCTCTCTTAATCGTGATCCACGTAGAGTAGGTTGTTGTTTCGGTGGGGCCATAGAGATTACAAAGACGCTCTGCCTGACTCTGGTCAAACAATCTCTGGATCAGCGTCTTCTTTAGAGGTTCACCGGCAAGATTGAGCGCGCGGATGGAACCCGGCAAACCCTGGTGATCCAGCATGGCGGTAATAGCGGAGGGCACCGTGTTGATCAGCGAGATGGGGTGCACAGGATGAAGCATCGCGAGCGCATCGTCTACCAGATGGACAGTTGAGCCGCAAACCAACGGCATGAACAATTCATAAACCGAGAGGTCAAATTGAATTGAGGTTGAGAACAGAGTGTGGCTCGTCTCAGAGACAGTGAAGACCTTGGTCGCCCATGAGAGCAGGTTCGCCGCGCTCGCATGTTCAATCATCACGCCCTTAGGGTCACCAGTAGAGCCGGACGTATAAACAATGTAGGCAAGATGACGTGAGGTGAGCCCTAAGGCTTCCGGATCCGGATCAGTGGCCGGCAGATTCGCCCACACCGGAGGCTGGCTTTGATCCAGATCAACCACCGTCAAGCCTTCCAGTGCTTCCTCGCCCAACGCTTTGCGGCCGGTGGAATCACTCAGCACGATGCGTGGCGCTGCATCGGCCAGAATCCGCGTGAGCCGCTTCGAGGGATAGGCCGGATCAAGAGGCACATAGGCCCCGCCAGATTTCAGGACGGCCATCAACCCGGCGACCAGGTCCAGGCTGCGTTCAGCGCAGATGGCCACCCGGTCGTCGGGCACAACCCCGAGAGCAATTAAATGATGCGCCAGACGGTTCGAATCCTGATTTAGTTCTGAGTATGTGATCGACTGGTCCTCATGGACTACTGCAGGGGCCAGAGGCGTCTTGCGCACCTGTTCTTCGAACAACTGGTGGATGCACAGATGTTCGGGATGTGGGGTCTCCGTAGCATTCCAGGTTTCCAGCAGCAGTGTACGTTCCTGTGGTGAGAGCAGATTAACCCCGGTCACCGCCTGCTGAGCATCGACCACCATGGCCGCCAGCGCCTGATGCAGATAACCTGCATGTCGCTCAAGCGTGCCACGATCAAATAACGCGGTGGCATACCTGAACCCGCCCAAAATCCGGTCACCGGCTTCACGCAGATCCAGCGCCAGATCGAACTTAGCCACGGTATAAGGAACCCGCTCAAATCCCAGGCTCAGACCGGCGAAATCCGGGGGCCCCTCATCCTTGCCCTGCCATGCAAGCAAGACCTGAAATATTGGCGTGTGCGCCAGGCTGCGGGGCGGCCTGACGACCTCCACCATCTGCTCGAACGGCAACTCCTGATGCTCTTGCGCGTCCAGCGTTTGTGATTTCACTCTCCGGACGAGTTCTCTGACACTGCCCGAAACCTCCACCCGCAATGCCAGCGTGTTCACGAAAAACCCGATCAGCGCTTCAATTTCCGGCTGCGTACGATTGGCTGCCACAGTGCCAATCACCACTTCTTCCTGTCCGGACAATCGCGACAGCACCACCGCCCACGCAGCCACCACCAACATGTAGAGCGTGACTTCATGGCGCTGGGCAAGAGTCTTCAGCCCGCGCGTCAAGGCTGCATCAAACTCGAGCGCCACTACATCGCCGGCGAATGTCTGCTGCGCCGGGCGCGGCCGGTCTGTAGGCAGTTCCAACAATGCCGGCGCTCCTTCCATGGTGCGGCGCCAAAAATCGCTTTCCCGCTGCAGCAAATCACCACTCAGCCGCTGCTGCTGCCAAATCGCGTAATCGGCATATTGGATGACCAGCGGGGGCAGCGGATCTTCATCCCCAGCATGGTAAGCACGGTAGAGCGTGCTTAACTCGTGGATCAAAACTCCCTGCGACCAACCATCAGAGACAATGTGGTGCATGGTTACGAGCAGCACATGCTCTTGCGCCGCCAGACGGATGAGCTGGCCACGAATCACCGGGCCGCGCTCCAGATCGAAGCGGCGGAATGCCTCTGTGCTCATCAACCTTTCCAACTCGGTCGCCGACTCCCCATGGCCGCTCAGATCATGCTCTTGTAGCTCAAAGCCGCAACCAGGCTCCGCTACGCGCTGCACCGGCTGTTCACCGGCACGATGGAAGGTAGTGCGCAGCGCTTCGTGCCGCCACACGATCCGATCCAGCGCTTGCTTCAGCACATGACGATCTAATTCACCGCTCAACCGCAAACCCAGCGGGACGTTATAAGCTTCACTCACTCCCTCCATTTGAGCGAGAAACCACAATCTCTGCTGGGCAAATGAGAGGGGAATATTCTGCGGACGTTCCGTGCGCGTGAGCGGAGCCCGTGCTTTTCTGGATTGTGTTGCGTGTTCCAGAACCCGGAGAAGTTCTTCCTTATTAAGCCGTAATTCGCTCCATAGTTCCTCAGTCAGACTTCCTGACGCCGGCTCAACCACGCGCAGACGGCCTCCCTCAACCGATATCCGCACATTCAACGCGCGCAGTTGAACGAGTAATTCATGGGCCGTCATAGATACCTGCCCGCCACATTTGCGGCCCCATCACTGAGAAGCTCGCTCAAACCCGTCAACGCACTCAGGACGGTAACCATGTCTTTGATTGTGTTGGCGACGAAGATGTCTCTCAGTTGCACCTCCATGCCCAGCGTCCCTCGAATGCGGTTGATAAGCTGCATTGCCAGCAGCGAGTGGCCGCCTAATTCAAAGAAATTGTCATTTCGGCCAACCTGCTCCAGTTTGAGCACCTCCGCCCAGATTGCCGCCAGCGCCCTTTCTGTCTCACCCTGCGGCGCTTCATATCCTCGCGTCACATACGCACCAGCATCCGGCGCGGGCAGCGCTTTCCGGTCCAGCTTGCCGTTGGCCGTCAGCGGGAACTTCTCCAGCGATACATACGCCGCCGGCACCATGTGGTCCGGCAGCACAGAACTTACGTGGGCCCGCAGCGCTTCCACATCGATGTCGCTCCCCATCCCGCCCGCCGCAGATCCGTGCCCATTCCCTGCCCTGGCCGTAATGTAGGCCACCAATCGCTTGTCGCCTGCATGGTCCTCGCGCGCCAGAACCACTGCCTCACCCACACTCGGGTGCTCTGCCAGACGCGCCTCGATCTCCCCTAACTCAATCCGGAATCCGCGAATCTTCACCTGATGATCGTTGCGCCTTAGATACTCGATATTGCCGTCCGCCAGGAACCGCCCCAGGTCCCCCGTTTTGTACATCCGTGCTCCAGGATCAGCACTGAACGGATCCTTGAGAAATCGTTCCGCTGTCAGCTCTGTGCGATTCAGATAGCCGCGCGCCACTCCTGCCCCGCCAACATACATCTCTCCCACTACTCCTATCGGAAGCGGTTGCCGGTGTGCATCCAAAATGTAAGTCTTCAGATCGGGGATCCGGCAACCGATTGGACTGGGGCCCGACACCGTCGTGTCCGCCGGTTCCAACGGTCGATAGGTCACGTGTACGGTGGTCTCTGTGATCCCGTACATGTTGATCAAGCGTGTCTCTCGATTGATCTCCCGTTCATACCACGGTCGCAAACTCGAAACTTCCAGCGCCTCTCCACCGAAGATCACGTGCCGCAGATGATGCTTCTCTCCCGCATCTCCCTGCGCTGTAATCAACTGCCGGAACGCGCTGGGAGTTTGATTCAGTATGGTCACGCCTTCCGTACATAACAGGCTGTAGAACTCCTGCGGTGATCGCGCCGTCATCTGCGGCACCACTACCAGCTTTCCTCCGTACGCCAGTGCGCCCCAGATCTCCCAAACCGAAAAATCAAAGGCATAGGAATGGAACAGCGTCCACACATCGTTCCCGTTGAAATGGAACCAATCATAGGTCGCAGTGAACAGCCGTACCACATTCCCATGCTCCACTATCACGCCCTTGGGCTTGCCCGTGGAGCCCGAGGTGTAGATCACATAGGCCAGGTGTTGTGGCTTCAGTCCTATATCACCCGGATTCGGGTCTTCTTTCGGTCCATCCACCCAGGCATGAGCGTCTGCTTCCAGATCCACCACCGGAATCATCCCGGTTGTCAGGACCACGCTCAATTCACTACGTATGGCCGCCGACAGGTACACCAGCAGCACGGCCGGCGTGCTATCTCCCAGCATGTATTGCAAACGCTCCACCGGATAGGCCGGATCCAACGGCACGTACCCTCCACCCGCTTTCAGAACAGCCAGAATTGCAACCACCATCTCCACACTGCGCTCCGCGCAGAGCGCTACACGGTCTTCCGCTTTCACTCCCACCCGCTGCAGATAATGCGCCAGGCGGTTCGCTCGGCCATTCAAATCCTCATAGCTCACTCGCTCGTCTTGGAACACCACCGCCGTCGCTCCCGGTGTGCGCTTCACCTGCTCCTCAAACAACTGGTGAATGCACCGGTCTTTTGCGTACGCCACTTTCATGTCGTTCCATTCCACCAGCAGTTGATGCCGTTCCGCGGGCGGCAAGACATCGAGCTGGCACACCGGAGTCGCCGGAGCATGTTCCAACGCCGTCACCAGCGATTCCATCGTGGTGTGCATTAACGCGCACACCCGTTGCGGATCGATCGCCGCCTCCATCTGAACTTCCACACTCAGATCCTGTCCCAGATCATTGATATATAAGCCGATTGGGTAGTTCGTGCGCCCCTTGCCTTCCAGGAACTTCAGGCCAACCAAGGCTTCGGCGGTTTCTTCGGGATTCGCAGCTTCCTGAGAGAGGTTGCGATAGTTGAACAGGGAGGTAAACAGCGGCGCAGGCGCTTGCACTGAACTGCAACGTTGCACCAGCGTGAGCGAAGCATGCTCATGCCGAAACAACTGCGTCAGCAATTCATGCGTGCGGCGCACGCCGGTTCGCACATCTTCATCACCCACGCGTATCCGCACCGGCAGCGTATTGATGAAGATTCCCAATCCGCGGTCGGAGACCTCGCCTCCCTGCATCCGGCCAAACAACACCGTGCCGAATACCACATCATCCCGCCCCGATGTGCGGGCCAGCACGAGCGCCCAGGCCAGGTGACACAGGCTCGCCGCAGTTACACCCAGCACTCTGGTTTGCGCACGTAACCGCCGGGTCAATTCCGCACCTACGTTGCCGTGGGCTTCCACGATCTGGCCGCCGTCTCCCTGCACATTCGTTAATCCAAATGGGGCCGTGGGCTCATCCACATCCCTCAGCATGCGGGTGAAGAACCTCTCATGTTCCTCGCGACTCACCCCTAGGCGTGCCTGGGCCACAAAGTTGCGGAAAGGCAGCGACGCCGTCAGGCGTTCGGCCTCGCCACACAGGATCATCTGAACCTCGCTCAACAGGAATCTGCCGGTAGTGTTGTCACCCGTCAGATGATGTTTAAGCTCAAGTATCAACCAGCGGTTGTTGGCCACATCTTGCGCGACGAACAGTCGCCACAACGGCGTCTGTCGAACATCCAGCCGGTAGTGCTGGGGATTGAAGCGGGCACGCAGTTGTTCCGCTATGTCGCCCGCGGCGGGATCAAACTTGACTTCCTCGATAGCTAACGGTGCATGCCGCCATACCACTTGTACCGGCTCTGGTAAACCCTCCCAGAAGAAGGCAGTGCGCAGAATGTCATGGCGATTCACGACAATCTGTAACGCTTCTACATAGCGATCGAGACGTTCACGGTTTGCAGCAGCCAGGAGGGTTGCCGAGAGGTAAACATCTCCTTCTTTTTCCAACAGGTGGTGGAAAAGAATGCCTTCCTGCAATGGAGCCAATGGGTAGATGTCCTGCACATTCGCTGCGCCGCCGGGCACGCTGGCCGCAATCCTGTCAATGTCGCTCTGGCTCAGGCTGATCAGCGGCAACATGTCCGGAGTGATCGCCGTGCAGTCCGCAGGAACGAGATTGGGCGGCACCACAATGGTGTCGCTCTCCCCACCAGTGGCCTTCGCCAGATCCTTCAGCATCGGGGAAGCGAACAGGTCGCGCACGTTCCCAACCAATCCGGCCTTGCGCATGCGCTCGATTACCGTGATTGCCAACAGCGAGTGGCCACCTAACTCGAAGAAATTGTCATTGCGGCCGACGCGCTCCAGCTTGAGCACCTCCTCCCAGATACGCGCTACGGTGGCCTCCGCCTCGCTCATCGGCGCCTCATATCCACGCGTCATATACGCGGCAGCATCCGAAGGCGGCAGCCTCTTTCGATCCAGCTTGCCGTTGGCATTCAGCGGAAATTCTTTGAGCAAAACGTAGACCGCCGGAACCATGTAGTCCGGAAGGAGTGAGCTCAGGCGCACGCGCAACGATTCCACATCGACCTGGTTCTCTGATGCGCTTGATGGAATGAGGTAAGCGACCAGGCGTTTGCTCCCGCTCTCACCTTCCGCTGCCACCACTGCGGCCTGCTCCACTCCTGGCTGTTCCCGCAGCGCCGCTTCGATTTCACCCAGCTCAATCCGGAACCCACGGATCTTTACCTGTTGATCAATTCGTCCGAGAAATTCAATGTTTCCATCCTTGCGCCGACGAACCAGGTCGCCGGTCCTATAGAGCCTTTGGCCAGGATCTGAAAATAGATCCGGCACAAAGCGCTCTGCCGTGACGTCCGCGCGATTTAGGTATCCGCGTCCCACTCCCGCGCCGCCGATGTACAGCTCTCCCGGTACTTCCACCGGCACCAGTTCCATGTGCGGATCCAACACATACAACTGCACATTCCCCAGCGGCTGCCCGATGGGCACAATACCTTCTTCCTCCATGGCTTCCTTCGCCACTCGAAAGCGCACTGCTCCTACGGTGGTCTCGGTGGGGCCGTAGTGGTTGATGACGGCGCATTCGCTTGCCGTCTGCCACTGCTTCACCCAGTGCCAGGTGCTGGCTTCTCCGCCCACCACGAGCACTTTGCGCGGCATCACCTTTTCTCCCCCCTTTGCCCCTCTCAGTCCTGCCAGATGCGACGGCACGATCTTCAAGCAATCAATCTTCTCGCGCTCGAAGTATTCTCCCAGTCGCTGACCATCCAACATATGATCTTCACCGATGATGTGCAGCTCACCACCGCTCACCAGAGATGGATAGATGGCGGTGTTTCCCAGATCGGCTGACAGGGTAGAAACCGTCGCATATTTTGCCTTGGCTCCCAAGCCCAACTCTTCCAGGTCTTTCCTGATTCCCTGCACATAATTCACCAATTGCCGATGCTCAATGCCAACTCCCTTGGGCTTGCCCGTGGAGCCCGAGGTGTAGATCACATAGACAAGGTTCTCCATCGCTGTCACCGGCTTAGGATTGCGCTCACTCTCCTCTGCGATCCTTGCTTGCTGCGCCTCTTCATCCATGCAGACCAGCCGCGCTCCACTTCCACGCAACTTCTCCGCCAGAACCTGCTGCGTGAGCACAATCCTTACTCCCGCATCCTCAATCATGTAATGCAATCGCTCGTCCGGATACCCAGCATCCAGGCCCACATATGCCGCGCCTGCCTTCATGATCCCGAGCAGTGCCACCACCATCTCCACGTTGCGCTTCATGCAGATGGCAACGCGCTCGTCAGGCCGCACTCCCTGCTTCCTTAAATAATGTCCCAGCCGGTTGGCGCGCCGGTTGAGTTCCAGGTAGCTCAGTGCCTCCCCTTGCGAGGCGACGGCTGGTAACTTCGGCGTCCGCTTCACCTGTTCCTCAAACAACACATGAATGCACTTGCCAGGCGAATACCCCATCTCCGTCTGGTTCCATCCGTGGATAAGTTGTTCACGCTCCGCAGCCGGCAACACCTCTACTCTCCGGACAGCCAATTCAGGATCCGCCTCCAGCGCTTTGATGAGTGATTCCAGCGCGGTGTGCATCAATGCGCCTACCGGCTGCGGATCAATGGATCGATCCACTTTCACCTCAAGGCTCATGCCGTCGCCCAGATCGTTGATGGCCAGACCGAATGGGTAGTTGTTGCGCTCCTTGCCTCCCAACACCTCCATGCTCGCCCGAGTTTCATCTGTCTCGCGGCCACCCATCGACACAGATTCCCCATCACCCTCATGGCGATAATTTAAAAGCGAGGTAAACAGCGGTGCAGGCGCCCGTACCCCGCTGCAGCGTTGTGCCAACACCAGCGATGCGTGCTCGTGCCTCAGTAATTGCGTCAGCAACTCATGCGTCTTGCGCACGCTGGCTCGTACACCTTCGCCCCCCACGCATACTCGCAGTGGCAGAGTATTAATAAAGAGGCCCATGGCGCGGTCGGCGCCCTCGCCACCCTGCATCCGGCCGAACATGACTGTGCCGAAAACCACATTGTGGCGTCCTGATGTCCGGGCCAGCACCAGAGCCCAGGCCAGATGGCACATGCTTGCGACACTCACTCCCAGCGTCCGCGCCTGCCCACGCATCCGCTGGCAGAGGTCCAGGTCGACCTCCCGCCTGGCCTCTACGATCCGGCTTCCATCCCCCTGCGCATCTGTTAATCCAAATGGAGCCGTAGGCTCATCCACATCTCCCAACATTTGAGCGAAGAAGGCTTCGTGTTCCTCCCGGCTTACTCCCAACCGCGCTTGCGCTATGAAATTACGGAATGGCAACGGCTCCGGTAGATTCTCCGCGTCGCCGCGCAGAATCGCTTGAATCTCCTCTCGTATGAACTGCAGTGTCACATGGTCGCTGATCAAGTGATGCATCAGATCGAGTATGACCCAGCGATGGTTGAGTACATCTTCGGCAATGAACAGGCGCCATAAAGGCGCCTCCCGTACATCCAGCCGGTAATTCCGCGGATCGAAACGATCTCGTAACTGTTCTGCAATGTCGCCTGCGGATGCATCAAGCCTGATCTCCTCCACTTTCAGCGGCGCATGCCGCCACACCACCTGTACCGGTTCGGGCAAACCTTCCCATGCCATAGCCGTGCGCAGAATATCGTGACGGTCGATCACTGCCTGCAGCGCCTCCACATAGGCACCCACGTGCTCACGGCTCTTGATGGTGCGCACTATTGCCAACAGATAAACATCGCCCTGGTTGTTCAGCAGGTGGTGAAAAAGAATGCCCTCCTGCAGTGGAGCCAGTGGGTAGATGTCCTTAATATTTCCAACTCCACCGAGTACGCTGGGCACGATCTTGTCGATCTCGCTCTGGCTCAGCTTGACCAGCGGCAACATGTCCGGAGTGACAGCGGTAGCGCCAGCGAGAATGAGATTGGGCGGCACCACAATGCCGGGGCTTTCGCCGCCAGCGACCTCTGCCAACGCTCTCAGCGTCGGGGAGTTGAACAGGGCGCGCACATCCACGATCAAACCCGCCTCACGCATGCGCTCGATCACGGTCACCGCCAGCAGCGAGTGGCCGCCCAGTTCAAAGAAGTTGTCGTTGCGGCCGACGCGCTGCAATTTGAGCACGTCTGCCCAGATCCGGCCCAGGGTGGTTTCCACTTCGCCCACTGGCGCCTCATACCCACGTGTTACGTATGCACCGGCTTCCGGAGCCGGCAACGCCTTCCGGTTCACCTTCCCATTCGGCGTCAAGGGCAACTTCTCCAGCGCTACATACGCAGCAGGCACCATGTACTCCGGCAGCAGCGAGCCTAGGTAGGTGCGAAACGTTTCAACGTCCATGGCGGCCGCCGCAGCACCATCTTCCGTAGATCCCCTTGCGGTGACGTAAGCTACCAAGCGCTTGTCGCCCGCATGGTCCTCACGCGCCAGCACCACTGCCTCATTTACGCTGGGGTGCTCAGCCAGGCGCGCCTCGATCTCCCCCGGTTCAATACGGTATCCGCGCACCTTAACCTGATCGTCAGTCCGTCCGGAAAATGCAAGATTCCCATTCGAGAGACGGCGAACTCGATCACCAGTCCGATACAGCCGTGACCCTGGAGCAGAGCCGAACGGGTCAGCGATGAACTTCTGCGCGCTGGTTTCAGGATCATTCCAATATCCCCGCGCAACTCCGTGCCCCCCGATGTAAAGCTCGCCAGGCACCCCGGCAGGCACTGGATTAAGCTCTCCGTCCAGCACGTACAACACAGTATTTGCGATGGGTCCGCCAATCGACGGCTCCAGTCCTGGACCCACTGCACACACACTGGCGTCAACCGTACATTCGGTTGGACCGTAGACATTGAAGAACCCGATTTGCGAGCCGGCCAGTCTCTCCCACGTGCTCTTTTCTATGGACTCGCCGCCGACCAGGACAAGTCTCAGACTGTCCGCATTCTCGGGACTTGAGAGACTCTCCACGTAAGTACCTGAGTTTTCGCGTATCAACCCGGCCTGTAACAACAGATGAAGTTGCGACGGAGTGCAATCAAAGGTCTCTATCTTGCGGTCCCGCACAAATTGCAGCAAGGCTTTACCATCGCGCCTGATATCCTCCGGAACTATATTCAGTGTGTGCCCGCACAATAATTGGATAATCTGCTTGACTGACGTATCGAAGGACATCGATCCGTTTACGGATACCCGCAGGCAACCACCTTTATGGGTGCTGTAAACACTGTTCTTCAATCCGAAGAACAAGTTCACTACGGATTGATGATTCACCATCACTCCCTTGGATAACCCGGTGGAGCCGGACGTGTAGATGATGTAGGCCAGGTGTTCAGATGTAGCCCCAATCCCATGGCGATTTGGGTTGGTGTCCGGCTGAGCGCTCCATGGATGAGCAGCATCCATCAGATCGATGACTCGCAAGGATTCGCTCAGGCGCTCAAATCGTCCTCGTAGATTCCTCTGCATCAGCACCACTACCGGCGCACTGTGTTCGAGCATGTGGTCCAGACGCTCTGCCGGATATGCCGGATCCAATGGCACATACGCTCCGCCCGCCTTCCACACCGCCAGCAGCGCCATAATCATCTCCACGCTGCGCTCCAGGCAGATCGCCACTCTTCCATCCGGACCCACGCCCAACTTCCGCAGATAGTGCGCCAGTTGGTTCGCCCGGCGATTCAATTCCCCATAACTCAATATGGCATCCTCGAACACCGCTGCAACGGATTCCGGCGTTTTTTCCACCTGTTCTTCAAACAGCTCATGCACACACTTGGTTCGTGAGTACTCTGCTTCTGTGGCATTCCATTCGACGAGCAGGCGATGCCGCTCCGCAGACGGCAAGACATCGAGACGACACACCGGAGTCGTGGGATCGCTTTCCAACGCCGTCACCAGTGAATCCAGCGCCGTATGCGTCATCGCCCATACCTGGGGCGGATCAATGGAGCCGTCCACCTTGATCTCTAGACCCAGTTTTTGTCCCAGATCATTGACGGACAGACTCAATGGATAATTTGTGCGCTCCCATTCCCCCAATAACTTCAAACTCGCCCCGGTATCAGGCTTGTCGCCGTCCTGAAGACCTGCGACATCGCTGACCATCACAGCTTGCTCATCATTCTCATGGCGATAGTTCAAGAGCGATGTAAAGAGCGGCGCAGGAGGCCGCACCGAGCTGCAGCGTTGCGCCAGCGCCAATGGCGCGTGCTCATGCCTCAGCAATTGCGTCAGCATCTCATGCGTCTTGCGCACGCTTGCTCGAACTCCTTCCATCCCTACCGCTATCCGCACGGGGAGCGTATTGATGAATATTCCCATCGCTCGGTCGGCACCCTCTCCTCCTTGCATCCGGCCGAACATCACTGTCCCGAACACTACGTCGTCGAGTGCGGAAACCCGGGCCAATACGAGTGCCCAGGCCACATGGCAAATGCTGGCCAGAGTTACTCCCAATCTTCGCGCCTCCACGCGCAGCCGTTGGGACAGACCTGAATCCACCTCCCGCCTGACCTCCAGAATCTGACTGCCATCCCCCTGCACATCCGTCAATCCAAACGGCGCCGTTGGCTCATCCACATCCCCCAGCAGGCGAGTGAAGAAGGCCTCATGCTCCTCGCGGCTCATTCCCAGGCGCGCTTGCGCCACAAAATTACGGAATGGCAACGGCGACGGCAGATGCTCCGCCTGACCCTGCATGATCGCTTCAATCTCCTGCCGCATCACCAGCACTGCCACCTGGTCACCGACCAGGTGATGCATGAGATCAAGGACTGCCCAGCGATTGTTGGGCAAATCTTTCGCGATGAACAGGCGCCACAGCGGCGCGTGACGCACATCGAGCCGGTAGTGCCGGGGACTGAAGCGAGCACGCAGTTGTTCGGCGATATCGCCTGCGCCGGGATCAAGTGTGACCTCTTCAACCTTCATCGGCACGCGTCGCCACACAACCTGTACCGGCTCCGGCAAACCTTCCCACACCACCGCTGTGCGCAGAATGTCGTGACGGTCGATCATTGCCTGCAGCGCCTTCAGATATTCGTCTAACCGTTCACGGCTTCCAATTGCGAGAAGCCTCGTCGTCAGATAGACATCACCTTCTTTTTCCAATAGATGATGGAAAAGGAAGCCTTCCTGCAAGGGCGCCAGCGGATAAATGTCCTGCACATTCCCTGCTCCGCCGGGCATGCTGGCCACTATCTTGTCTATATCGCCCTGGCTCAGGGTGACCAGCGGCAGCATGTCTGGAGTGATCGCTGTACAACCAGCGGGAATCAAATTGGGTGGCGCCACAATCGAATGACTCTCGCCACCAACCGCTTCAGCCAAACCCGTCAGCGTCGGGGTCTCGAATAGCGCGCGCACCTCAGCCTGAAACCCTGCCTCGCGCATGCGTTCGATCACGGTCACAGCCAGCAGCGAATGGCCACCCAACTCAAAAAAGTTGTCGTGGCGGCCAATCCGCACCAGCTTGAGCACATCCGCCCAGATCCGCGCTACAGTGCTCTCCACCTCGCCCACCGGCGCTTCATATGGCCGCGTCACGTATGCACTGGCATCCGGTGGTAGCAGTGCCTTGCGATCGAGCTTGCCATTCGTCGTCAGTGGTAGTTTCGCGAGCGCTACATACGCTGCGGGTACCATGTGCTCCGGGAGCCGCGAGCTTAAATGGGAGCGCAACCCTTCAACATCTATCGCGGCTATTCCGGCACCGTTCCCATTCGCTCCCGAAGGAGTGATATAGGCCACCAGGCGCTTGTCTCCCGGATGATCTTCGCGGGCCAGCACCACCGCCTCACATACGTCAGGGTGCTCAGCCAGACGCGCCTCGATCTCTCCCAGTTCAATGCGCAAGCCGCGAATTTTCACCTGATGGTCGCCTCTGCCGATAAATTGTAAGGTACCATCCGCGTTCCAACGCGCTAAGTCACCGGTGCGATACATTCGTGCAGAGGCATCCGGCGAGAACGGATCGCGTATGAAAGCTGTTGCATTGAGTTCGGGGCGATTGAGGTACTCCCGCGCTACACCAACGCCGCCGATGCACAGCTCTCCCACACCACCGCGCGGCGTCAACTGCAGAGATTGGTCGAGCACGTAAACTCGAACTCCCGGCAGTGGCCTTCCGATGGGAAAATCCACGCCGCTCAGTTCCGAGCCGTCCCGCGTAGTCAGCATCGTGGCGCATACAGATGCTTCAGTAGGGCCATAGTGATTGGCCAAAATCACCCGGTTTCCAGTGAGTTCGGCGAAATGGCGTACCTGCTCCAGCAATACACTTTCACCGCCAATCATCATCAACTTGAGATCAGACAGTGGGGTATTGTTGTCCACATTGGCGGCGAGTCCCTCCGTCCAGTGGCGCCACAACGCTGCCGGCGCATCAATCGCCGTGATCCTGAATTCGCGGCAAAACCGTTCGAGTTCCCGCCACCCCAGTTTGGCAGGCGCCGGATGCAGCACGAGTGTGGCTCCCGTAGCAAAAGCTGGAAACACATCACCCACGGAGGCGTCGAAGACGAGCGGAGAGATCATCAGCAGACGATGACCAGAGAAATTGTGTCGCGCAGTGAAACCTTGCACCAGGTTCACGGCTCCGCGATGTTCGACCACCACACCCTTGGGCGTTCCAGTCGAACCTGACGTGTAAATGACGTACGCGGCATTCGCCGGAGCAACCGCTGAATCAGGCGGGAACTCGCTCGTTGGCGCGTTAGTGATAACCACTACTTTGATCGCCTCGGCAGCTCGCTGGGCGATGCTACTCGCCCGCTCGACTAATGCCGCCGGCGTAAGTAGCATCCGCACCGAAGCATCGCCCAGAACAAACACCATGCGTTCATCTGGAAATGATGGATCGAGCGGCACATAGGCGCCACCGGCTGCCAGGATACCGAGCACTCCAACCAGGGATTCGGCCGATCGGTCTGTCAGGATGGCGACTTTGATTTCCGAACCGACCCCTAGCTTGTTCAACTCCTGTCCCAGTCCGTTGGCGCGCTGAACCAATTGACGATACGGAATCTCCGCGCCCGGTTCGATCACCGCGATAGCCTGAGGGCTGCGTTCTGCCTGGGCCACTACCAAGTCATACAAGCAGCTCGCAGGCCCCGGTATGGATTCAACGCCGGGCCCTCCATCCCCCAACTCGACCAGGGAAACGCGTTCCGGATCGCTCAGCAGAGCAATGCGATCTGGCCGCTCAGTAGCTTCAGTATGTTTTGATTGGATTGCTGAAAGAGGACCCATAAAAGCGATCTCTGGAGCGTATTTCAAAATGCGGAAAAGGCTTGTTCTGAGTTAAGAGGAGGGAGTTTTGGCGATGCTGCCACAAAGCGTGTCGAAAATCAGGCGACTTCCGCAACCTGTGATAACTCGACGCAGGAGGTCCGGCCAACCGGCTCTATGTTATCCAGTTCTACCTCGACCTTCACGCTCTTCATAATCATCTCAAGAGTGAGCACCACACGAAAATCGTTCTTCTTGCGGAGCAGGACACCTTCCATGCCCGCCATCACCCCGGAGCGAATGCGTACCTTCGTCCCTGACAGGCAATAAGGATGTGGTTCAATTTTTCCTTGCTGAAGGCCTTCCCGCAAAAAATGAATGTAAGAATCGGGTACGGACATGGATTCCCGCCCGCCGCCCACAATAGATATCACCCCGGGAATTGCGAGTACAGGTAAGCGGCCGCCGCAACCAATCCGTACGAAGATATAACTTGAAAACAACGGGAGTTGCACCATCCCCTTGGATCCATCTTTCCATTGACGCCGCATCCGGCATAATGGAAGAAAACTCTCGATTTCCCGGACCCGAAAGTGCTCTTCAACGCGTTTCTCATGTCGCGGTGCGGTAAAAACCGCAAACCAGTTCTTTGCCGTTGCCGAACCACTCAACCCAACACCCCAATATTCCGCAGTGCTCATTTACGTTCTCACCTCTGCGAATTTTTTGGACGTAGCTCCGCTTTTCTCACTTGGAATGACTTTTTCCACAAGGCTCAACCAAAACTGTAGGTGTGTTGTGCTTTGGGCTGCCGCATGAAGGTGATTGCTCGATTCAGCCCGCAGTCGTAGCCGCACTCTTTGGTGCGGACAAAGTAATAACACCTCGTCTTTGGCGAAAACAACTGCCCGCACTACAGAAAGGAGGCCAGTATACTGTCCTCATTTGGACAGGTTTCCCTGTGATTGGTTGATTTCATGACGCTATGCTGATTTGTGTTGATCCAGCACGTCACCGTGCTTGTCCACCAGCTCTCTGCGGGTTCTCACCTGCAACTTGCGCAGGAGATTGCATACATGGAACTTAGCTGTTCTTTCACTGATTCCGAGCACAGTTCCAATTCTTCTGTTGGAGAAACCCTTGATGAGCAAATCTATGACCTGTTCCTCGCGAAACGAGAGATGCGGGGTAACAGAGCGTGGTCGCAAGCGCCGGGACCCGTAATAGAACTCGTCCAGGATCTCCACGCTGGCGAATAACTGTCCTCTAGCAACAAAGCTTATTGCTTCCGAGAGCTGTTGGATAAAGCCCTGCGAAACATGAACAATTCCACGTACGCCCAAATGCAGAGCTCGAAGCGCTGGATTTCTGGAGCTCCAGCTTTCGGTGGTTAAAAGGAGCGTTCTGTGCCCGGCATCAGTCCATTTGCGAACAGCTTCCGGCCATTCCGATATAGAACAGACGTCAATGAGTAAAACGTGAACTCCTGGAGGGGTAATCAGTAGTTGGTTGGGGAGCCAGACGGCGAAGCGTCCGTTGAATGAATTTGAAGCAAGGAAGTGTTCGATTGCCCAGACAGCTATGGGATTTCTGCTGCAGATATAAACAAAGAAATCCAGCGGAATTTGAGCGGTTCCCATAACTGACTCGGTGCGCAGCAGCTTGGCACAAGTATGCGACAGGCGCCGACAATTGCTAATGTGTCTTGTTGCATATCTCGCTCCTCCTCCCAAAGCGACCCGGTTTAGCACAGTGGCTTTGTGCCAATCCAGTGAATCGTAGTGTAAGCTACTCGCCTTACGAGAAATAATAATCTAAATTAAATTTCTGTAAAAACAATATTTTCGATGGATATATCCGGTATCGTCGGCATGTGTTGTGGCCCCTAAAAGTATCAAGCTATGAACTCGTGGGTTCACTTTTGGAATTTTGTCCTTACCATATGGCCTCAAGAAGCCTGCAAGCTGGGCCAAGGGCTTCGCCCTTGATATCTTTACGTTTCTGGATTTTGGCTTTGAGTTTTAGAAATAGAGGATTGTTTCCCCGACAAAATCCCTGAATTGTGCCGGGAAGCAATGGCGCAGCCCCCGGCAACACCGAAATCGATTCTGCTTCGCTTGTGACACATCCCCTCCTGATTCTGTTAGCTTGGAATAGATGATTTCTTTTTCCAATATCAACAAGCAGTACGGCAAGCAGTTGCTTTTTGTTGACGCTTCCTTTCAACTCAACCCCGGGGAGAAGGTAGGCTTGGTGGGGCCGAATGGAGCCGGTAAAACAACCCTGTTTCGCATGGTTGTAGGGGAAGAAACCCCAGATGACGGGGAAGTCTCCGTCCCCAAACGGTTGACAATCGGTTATTTCCGCCAGGATGTTGAAGAGATGGATGGCCAATCTGTATTGGACGAGGCCATCGCCGGCAGTGGCCGCGTGGGCGATCTCCACCATGAACTGGAAGCCTTGCAACACGCCATGACCGATCCAGCCAGGGAGGACGAGATGGAGCGTGTGATCGAACGCTATGGTGAAGTCCAGGAAGAATATGAGCATCTTGGCGGGTATGCCCTGGAGGCGCAGGCACGGGAGGTGCTCCACGGCCTGGGCTTTAAAGATGATCAGATTGAAGGCGACGTGGGAGCGCTGTCCGGCGGTTGGAAGATGCGGGTTGCGCTGGCCCGTGTTCTTTTAGGACGCCCGGATGTATTGCTGATGGACGAGCCTACCAATCACCTCGATCTTGAGTCGATCATCTGGCTGGAGCAGTTCCTTAAATCATTTGAGGGCGCTCTGCTGATGACGTCTCATGACCGCGAGTTTATGAACCGGCTTGTGTCCAGGATCGCGGAGATCGATGGCGGTGAGATCATCACTTACTCCGGCAACTATGACTTCTACGAGCACGAGCGCAACGTTCGTGCCGCCAACCAGCAGGCCGCCTTCGCTCGGCAGCAGTCCATGCTGGCCAAGGAGCAGCGGTTCATTGACCGCTTCCGCACCCATGCCGCCAAGGCCGCACAGGTCCAGAGCCGGATTAAAGCGCTGGATAAGATCGAGAAAATTGAATTGCCCAAGAAGCGCCAGATCGTAAAGTTTGAATTTCGCACTCCGCCGCGCTCAGGTGAGCAGGTGGCCGTGCTGGAGAATCTGCACAAGAGCTATGGCCCCCGCGTGATCTATGAAGGGTTCAACCTGACCATCCGGCGCAGGGAACGATGGGCGGTAATGGGCAAAAATGGCGCCGGAAAAACCACTCTGCTCAAAATGATTGCCGGCGCAATCCACCCCGAGGCAGGCACAGTTCGCCTGGGAGCTAGCCTGATCATGGGGTATTTCGCGCAGCAGTCTCTGGACGTGCTCGATCCTGATCTAACCATCATCGAGCAACTGCAGAGAGGCTTTCCTCAAGATGGCCTGGGGGCATTGCGGACCCTGGCCGGCGCTTTCCAGTTTTCCGGAGATGATGTGGATAAGAAGATCCGCGCTCTTTCCGGCGGCGAAAAGTCGCGGTTGGTAATCGCGCTGATGCTGTATAACCCGCCGAACTTTCTGGTATTGGACGAGCCCACCAACCACCTGGATCTGGCGACCAAGGAAATGCTCGTAGAAGCGCTTAAGGAATTTGAGGGCACCATGATTTTCGTGTCGCACGATCGCATGTTCTTGCGCGGGCTGGGTTCACGAGTCCTGGAACTGGGTGGAGAGAGCGGAACCGATAGCAGTCCGCGCGTCTATCCAGGATCATATGTCGAGTATGTGCAGAAGATCGGGCACGAAGCGCCTGGAATCTATGTTTAACCTTTGCTTTGTAGTTTACCTCGAATCTCGCCTAGTTGTTTTTTGAGAACTCACGATCTGAAACAGATGTGAGGCGGGAACCTAAGTGGGAATTCTCTTTGCCTGAGTTTTGAGCTCAAAGAATTTTGATCGCTCGGCGCAATCTGCCAGAGGCGTCGGCCATCGCCACCTTAGCTAAGCGTTTGTAATCGCTAACTTTCTGTGGCGTGGAAAACGAGCCGGAATATGCAATGCTTCTTTATGGTCCAAATCCGCAGCAGGGGTTGCATGTCAAACAGAGTACCCGCTATGGTCAGCCAATCAGGGTACCACGCATTGCCACCGATCACTCGTGTTGGATGGAAAAGCAGGTATCGTCGTCGGCGCAGTTGCGGTAAGCTCCAAGGGGGATATGGCACTGGTCGTTGGATCGGCCGATAAAGCATTGGCAGTACTCAACGCCACGCGGCGCCAGCGCGGTTGATTGCCGTTACATCTCCGAGTGGAGGCCCGGGTGGCGTAGCTCTCGCTCCGGACGACAATCTCGCCCTGGTGGTTCAACCGTCAGACAACCTCCTCAGCCTGATCGATTGCGAGGCATTCCAGGTATTGACTACGATCCCGACGCCTGACGCCTGACGGACCGACCCAAGTCGTGGTAACAGCCGATGGCAAGTTCGCTTGTGCCGCTTGCCAGAAAGGCGGCTCGCTTCTGTTCATCGATCTCACCGGATTAGTTCGGTAAAGCTAGAAGCCAAGACCGTTTTGAAGTCGTCTGTTGATTCAAGACCTGATCACGCGCACCGGCGCGGTATGCCCAGTATGATTGTTCTGTACTGTTGTGGGGAAAATTCCGCTGTTGCTCGTAAGTTTATTGAAATCTGGCGGGGATTCGCGAACGACTTTCGAACTTTTACACTTCTTAACGCAGGAAGCATGATGCTCGACATGGCCGCATTGTAAGAAGTGGGACCCGAGCAGACCCGAGCAGATGCGCTGGTCGCTCCGGCCGCCTGCGCAAAGCGGCCAAGCAGTTTTCGGCCGAGATCGCGGAATGTGTGCCGCTGGCCGTGCGCTCAACTCGGATGGCAATTGCGTACTCAGACACATCCATTTTTGAATCGATGCATAGTTACCGATTTCTTTGTGCCAGATACAAGGCCTTCCATTCACTCGCATGTTTTTGCTCAACCGTTTTCATTAAATCCACGAGCGGATGATTTTCGACCAAATGTGAGCCAGCCTTGCCGCTAGCCCTAAAAAAGGGCGTCGAGTATCACATACGGATAGGCCTCTTCCAGGTGCCGCTGCGCAAACCGCTCCAACTCCTCGTCCAGTCTCTTCACCATGTTGCTGACCGTGCTGGCGCTAAACTCGTGCCCGCACAACTCCTCGACGATGGCCTTCACCTTCCGCGTCGATACCCCCTGGACGTACATCTCCATCAGCGCAGCCACCAGCGCCTTCTCGCTCCGCTGATATCGTTCAAATACCTCCGTGCGGAGTGCCCACTCCGATCCTGCGGCACCCGCAGTTCCAGTTTCCCCACGCGTGTAATCAGGCTACGCGTGTAGTACCCCGACCGATACCCCAGCCGGCTTTCCTTGCGCTCCCCTTTGCCCGCCTGCAGGGCCTCCTCCATCTCCGCTTCCAGTACCTGCTGCAGCGCCTCTCTCATCAGCCCCAGCAACAGATCCTGGTCCTGCTCCATCCACTCCTGCACATTTCTCTGCTTTGCGTTATGCTTCTTCTGGGTCATCTGCCCTTTCCTTTCTTCCGCTCACTAAACGGATTGTGAAAGGTCTAGCATGACCCATTCGTTTTTGCTGATCTTTTAGAACTTAACCAAACCCAATCAGGTCCTTCGACTTGCGCTCCCGCCGGCCAGCCGGGGCCGACTGGGTTTCGGCTCGCGGCCTCTCAGTTACTGCGCCACGTAGGTGAAGGTTGCGGAGCTAGTGATTGTTTTCGTCGGAAAATCGACCGTCCCTCCGCCACCGTTTTCTGCCACCAGGTAATAGCCGCCGGAAGAGCGAAACGCGACCGAATCGCCGTTGACGATCCGCCCGCCGCCGTTGGTTTTAACAATCGTAAATGTCTCGTTGGTTCCCGGATCTCCCGGCACTGCCCCGGCGCTGCTTCCGCCCCCGTTAGTAGCGCTGATGTAGTTGCCGTTGCGAGCCTGGAGATTGACCGCATCCCCGTTATTCACCACGTTGACGTTAGGATCCAGGATTACAAATCTCGCGGCCAGTCCAATTGAGGTCTGCGAGGCGTACACATTGCCGGCAGTTACCGACAGATACTCGTTGCCGGCCGTGCGGAATGCGGCACGTGGCGAATAGATGCCGCCGCTCAGGGTGGCGGTGGTGCGATAGGCGGTCAGTCTTAGTGCGCCGGTGGGATCGAAACCGCCGCCCGAGGCGTTGCCTATCAACCAGAAATCGAATTCACTGCCAATGATCCGCGGCGTGGCCGGCGTCTGGTCAGGGTAATAGGTGAATCCAAATTCCTGTCCAAACAAACCCACCGGCTTGATGAAAGCAGTGTCGATTGTGCTCTGAAAAACGAATGGTTGCCCAAAGTCAGGGGCGCTCCATACGTTCAAAACCGTATTGCTGGAATCGTCAGTGACCAGGATGATCTGCGAAGGGCTGTTGGGAGCGCCAGAGTTGAAAACGCGCGCCAGCGCGCCCTGCAAGCCGCTGGACGGAACCAGCGAAACAGCCTGAAGGGCGGTAGTGTCGATCACACTCCCGGTAGGCACCTCTGTCCAGCCATTCTGGGTTTCAATCTGCCAGGCGTTACTGTCGAAGCCGTCGGGATTTGCCGTGTCGATCGGAGCTCGGAACAAAATCAAACCTTTACCTCCGAGCTCGTACGCCAGCATGTAGAAGTAGTTATTGTCGGTAGTGAGCTGCGTCACCAACAGGACGGCGTTGCAACTGAACTGCTCCAACGAGGTCTGAAAGAGTTGATGCCGGATGGTCCAGTTCTTACCATCGTTCGAGGTGGCCCAACCCACCAGGAAAAGATCAGCCGATGTCCATGTGTAAGAGCCATTCTGTTGCAGGGTGGGATTATTAATGGTCTCAGAAAACGCCATGTACCAGTTGCCGTTTACGTAAACCACCTTGGCGTCGGCAGCCCCGGTCGCAAATGAGTTTGGATCGGTCGTGTCGCGTGTGCACCCCCCAGGGGTGGGAAGATGGGACGGGTTCGGAATCGCAGCGTTGATGGCTGCGGCACTGATGACTGGATTCCAGCCAGGGATACCCGTAGGGGAGAGTTGGCAGACGCCATTGATTGGGGCAGGAAACGGTGTCGGCGCCTGCGATGGCCATGCCCCCAGTGCGGGAAAGTTCTGAAGGCGTGACGGCATTCCCGTAGAGGAATTTTGGTACAGCCAACTGGTGACGCTGCTAGTCACGCTTTTCCAGAACATTCCGGCCACGTCTCCGCAGTGAGCGTCCCGGGTGTTCGGGGCCAAACTTGGATCGCAAGTTAGCTTCCCGGAAGTGCACCAATTGTCTCCGCCGAATCGAAGAGAGATGACGCCATTACCGGTGCCTGCCTGATCCCACGCATCCTCATAGACGCCGCTTGGCCCAAAAAGGTTATAGCCGCCATTGACTTGGGCCACCGAAAATCCGGAGGTAGCGCCCATCTGGAAGTTAAGGTCTGTGACACGCGATGCGCCATTAACCGGCATGATCCGCAATTTCATCTCGGTATTCTGGGCAATCAGGAGCGATGCCGCCAAGATGGTAACGATGGCAATCACTAGCTCACGCAGGGTCTTCATTTGGTTTCTCCTTTGTCTCGTTCCCCAAGGAATATATCGCGGTTGGGAAAGGGCCCGACGCGAGCTGGGACGAATGCCAACCCATCAGTCACGAATTGAACGTTAATCGGGACAAAGCGTGAAGCCGCGCTGAGTTTCGAACTGCCCCTAAGACCTAGAAAGCAAATAACTTAAGTTCTGATCTCGCAGAAATGCTGCGACAAGCCTCTGTCGCTAACATAGTGAATTTAAAGGCGAAATCCTCTGACGGGGGATTCGCGAACGACTTTCGAACTTTTTACGCTTCTTAACACTGGAGACATGCCGCTCGAAATGGCGACACTCTAAAAAATCGAAAGTGAAGCCAATTTTCGTTTCCGGTGGCTACCGGGGTGCTAGCAGGTCAGATGAAGTAACAAGCAAAAGATGGCTATCCATGCGACGAAAAACAAAAATGGCAGCGCCAATGGAAAGAGAAATCCAAGACGGTGAGCAGACTTATTCCCTCCACCGGTGAGCTTAGGAAATAGACTCTTTGATTCGGGCCGTTCCATTTCCCACGTCTTCTCGGCATTCCGGTTTGCCAATCGTGCGGCGAAGACCCCCAGAAAAGATACTACGTTAATCCCAAGACCTAGATAGGCAATAACATTCATCGTTCCAATGAGGAAGTCGAACGGATACTTATCCCCTTGCCGCAAAACTCGAAGGTTTTTTGCGCAAGTATGCCATATCAAGCAAACAAAAGTCCCTGAATAGCCAAATTCCAAGTAAGCCGTGCGTTGATGAGCCAGTCCTCATGTCGGATATAACTTCGAAATGCTTCATACCACTCATGATGTTTCGGAGACAACTCGTCGTTTTTGTCCATATGCTCACTGTCTTGCCGGAGTTTCTGCGCAACAGGAACCCTTCTATTGAGTAGTGACAGAAACGGCAGAAACCAGCCACCACCATCGATAATCGGGTTGCTCGCAATTAAAAGCTCTTTCGCGATCCGCCGGGCGATTCTGCTCCAACCTCTAACCCAGAATGCCCGGGCGGACCCGGGTATGCTTGTCCGCCTGCCAACAGATTAGGGTTTCTTTGTGCCTGTTGAGGTCTTCGGCGGTGCAGTCCCCGTCACTCTGCCTGTTGAGGTCTTCGGCGGTGCAGTCCCTGTAACTGTGCCTGTTGACGTCTTCGGTGGTGCGCTCTTCTGCCCTGGCAACGGAACAGGATTTGTCTTGAAATGCTGACGGGGTCTGAACTCGCCGGCGGGCAGGCCGACAGGGCTGACCTTTACCGTGCCTGTTGAAACCTGTGGCGGATCAGCCGGCCGTATGGCGTCCCACGTCGCTTGCGCTTTCTCGGGTTTTTGGGTCTGGTCCTGCTGTGAACTTGAAGTTGTGCTGGCTAAGAGAATAGCCAACAGAGTCATCGTACTGATTCTGAGAGTTTTCACGGATTTTGTCCTTCTCGGTAGAAGCCACAGGCTTACGAGTTTCTGGCGGTCCACTGCAGCACTCCCCTAAATGGATAGTGCTGCAAAACCCCAAAACGTTTCATCCAAAATGCTAAAAATCAAAGAATGAACCAATTAGGCTTGTAAACGACTGAAAATAGGTTGGATAGTTCTGGCGGGGACGACGAGACTCGAACTCGCGACCTCTGCCGTGACAGAGTAACCCTGTTAGGTTTTACAACAACTTACAAATACGCGGGGACTGCCAAAGTACGCGTAAGTCGCACAAGACAACGAATGCTGTGGGTTGAGTTGTGGGTTCGAAAAATTCGAGGAAATCCGGGGAAATTCAGCGATCAGGCTCCCTGCCCGGTCCCGGTAGCGTGCTAATGAATCCGGGTTTCACGTGACAAAACAGAATGGATTTCCTACAATGCATTTATCATAGTAACAACAGCTTGCTTATGATTCGCAACGCCAAAGATCTCTCGCCCGATCAAAAGGCCGCTATCGAAAGCCTTTTAGGACGCCGCATTCTTGAGGATGAGGCCATCAGTGTCCGAGCTATCGAGCCCCCTCCATTGTCGGATGAACGCAGACACGAACTTGTCGAACAGCTGAAGAAATATTTCGCTGAAGTGGATGCCCGACGTCAGCCGGGTTCTCCAGAGGAAGCTGAAGATATCATCAATGAGGCGATGAGAAGCGTTCGTCCCGGTTATCGTCCCCATCAGTGAAGATCGTTCTCGACACCTCCATTCTTATTCGGGCAAACGAGCACTCTTTCGGCCTTGCCCGCGACCTACTGATCAGAATTGTTGACAGCGAACACAGGCTCGTACTCTCGAACGAGATGCTTCACGAGCTTGCAAAAGTGCTCCGTTACCCGCGACTCCAAAAATTCTACGATTTATCAGAGAACCTCATCTATGACTATGTTTCCTTCCTTCGCTTTTCTGCGGAGATTGTGCCGCTGAATCCGTTGGTCACAGCACCCATTAGAGATGTAAACGATGTCATCGTAATGCAGACCGCAATTATCGGCGAAGCGGACATTCTCTGCGCCAAGGATGAGGACTTCTTTCACAGCCCTGCTGCTGAATACCTAAAGAAAATGGGAATAACCGTCATCGACGATATTGCCCTCATGAAGCGGTTGCGGTCATAACTCCAGCTCCGAAGATCGTTTAATACTGACCGGAAGTATCAGCATTCTATCGTTGCCAACCTGTCAGATGCCATTGCGTCATGGCGTCAAGGCGTTATTACTTTACAGCGCCATCACGTCATGCTAGACCCAGCACATGAAGACTCTCGCGTTTCTGAGTCAAAAGGGCGGAAGCGGCAAGACAACTCTTGCCGTACACACTGCCGTTGCTGCACAGGAGAACCGTGAGCGCGTGGTGGTCGTGGATACAGACATGCAACAAAGTGCCACGACATGGAAAAATGCCCGTGCTGGCGAGACACCGGCTCTGGTCACGGTATCACCTGCCTCCCTGCTTGACGTGATGACGGCAGCACGTCATGACGCCATGACCCTATGCATCATTGATACCGCGCCACACGCAGCCCCCGACGCGGCGCGTGTCGCAGCGTTTGCGGATCTTGTAGTAATCCCCTGCCGACCAACCGCTTTTGACCTCGCGGCGGCCGGAGCCGCTGTCCAGATTGTGCGAGCCGCCGCCGTGTCTGCTGTTTTCGTACTTTCTGCTTGTCCATTTCGTGCGCCTGAAATTGCTGAAACCCGCGCAGTGTTGGCAAACTTTGGATTACCGGTTTCGCCAATCGAGATTACGGACAGGAGAGCCTTTGCACGGGCTGTGGCTACAGGCAGGGCAGTGACGGAATTCGACGCCGAAGGCAAAGCAGCCCAGGAAATCAGATCTTTCTGGCAATGGATTAAGGAGCAAATGAAACATGGCATCCAAACCGACCGGCTTGGCAGCGTTCAGCCAAAGAAGCACGCCCGCATCTAACGACAGTACGCAGACGCCATCCGCTGCTGCGCGTAAGCGGGGCAGGGGCGAAACTGTTGCTTTGACCGTCCGCTTGTCCCGCACCGATTGGGAGCGCCTTCACCAACTCGCTGTTTCCGAAGGCACCAGCATCCAGCAACTTGCGGTTTCCGGCTTATCTACGGTCTTCGCTTCAAAGGGCTTGCCTGGTCTGAAGTCGTGACTTCATGACGTCATGCCGCCGTAGTTCGCGCAGCTTTCTGTAATGCATCCGTCCTAAACGCCTCAATGTCGTCCTCTGATGCACCCGTTTGCCGCATGAACTCAGCAGTAGCATCAATTCTTTCCTGCAAAGAAGGGACGGGTGTTGTGAGGGTTTCAACGCGCTTCCGCAGTCGCGCCATGCGACCCAATTTCACTCGTTTCAACTCGCTGTAAGCCGCTTGCAAATCAGGTATGTCTTTGCGCCACCAGGCCAACCGAAATCCCACCACCAGGCCGCGCTGCTGCCCACCCTTCCGAATGGGCTCAATTTTCACGCCGAAGTCGGCTATGCCGTTCACTTCAATCTCAGCTGGTTGAATCACCCGCTGCAATAGGTTCGGAATCCTTTCCAATTTGCCATCGGGAACGCCGAGCAATGCGCGAAGGTCCTGCACAGAGAATTCCTCCTGCCACATATGCTTCAGGTTGATCCGTGCCGTTATCAACTCATAGAGTGCGAGCGCGTATTTCGACGTGAACGCAAACACCACGGCGCTCCGAACGCGCCCCCACAATGTTGAGTCCTTAATAATCTCGCGCATTTCCGGCGAGAAGCTATAAATGACTCGCCCATTCGGGTTGTTATCATCGTCGCTAACAGTGGTGTCACAGAGGAGTGCCACAAACTTTGTTGCCGGTTCACCCTCGCCGTCTTTTGTCGGTACCTGTACTAACGTCGTCATGAGGCGAATGATTGAGTCTTTTACACGCTCGCTGCCCTTGTGCGTGCAGCGCAGCTCTGCTATGCCGATAACATGCTTATCGTTGTCGCACAACCGATGGCCAGCATTTGCGTAGAGCACATTGATGATGCGACGGTCTTGCAGAGAAAGGCCACCCGTACCGCGAATCTCTATCAGTTCACGCGCCTTGGCGAATTCATTGCCGTTCGGCTTTTGATCAATCGTTTTGAATGCCACGAGTACAAGCGGTACTCGTAGCGTAACGCCATGTCAACCCTGGTGTTACGATATCCACTGCCCCAAGAAGTTACGTTAGGTGCGGCCACAATTCACCCAAAAGGTTACGTTCATCGAGCACCGAGGATTGGCACATTGCCTTGTGGCATCCTTTGCAATCCTTCAATACCGATACCTAGCGCACTGCCGGAAAGGCGTCAAAACAGTGCCCCCGAAAAGTTACGTTGCAAGGTGCCTCCCCCAAAAGTTACGATGTCGGCAGAAGAGCTAATGAGGGTGTCCAATTAACCAAACAAAAGTTCGGCCCCAGCCCCCTAAAAGTTGCGTTGCGCCCCCAAGAAGTTAGGAAACGCCCCCAAAATGTAACGATCACCCCCCAAAAAGTTACGTTCCATTTCGCATCATACTGTTTATCAATACGATTTTGTATGAGGAATAGTGAATAAAGAATTTGAATACTTTAAGTTGTGGATACTCATAACGCCATCTCTTATCTTCAATACACTGCATTTGGAATCTCAAGCCCATAACGAGGGCTTTCGCTTCCCAAGAAAGGGAAGCCCCTTTCTTGACTATCCAATGAAACACGGCGGGGGCTGTACAGCTAGCGTAACGTGTAAGAGAAAAGCATTCGAGCGCCAGCCTATTAGTAGATCCGTTCCATGCGCTGCTTGCATGTCTCCCGACATGGCCCTATCGTACTCGCCTTACAAGGAGAGGAGAGTGCCGAGTCTCAGCGAAGCATTGAGAATGCTGAAGACGTTTGCCAGCGTGGGCGCAACGCGCTTTGACCTGACGCACACGAACATCGAGGGTGAAAAAAGGGGATTCCGTCCGCAGCAATCCATGCACCAGCTCAGCAACTCGCTGCCAAAACTGTTTCCCGGCACCACCGCGCGGCGCAACAACATTATCGTGCGACCCTGTGGCGATCACGTTCACTTCATCCAGCTTGATGACTTGGACGAAGCGGCTGTCAGCAGGGTAGGGGAGGCAGCCTTCCTCACAATCGAGACCAGCCCCGGCAATCATCAAGCATGGATAGCCATGTCAAGTCTTCCCCAGGGCGAACACGCCAAGGACTTTGTTCGCCGGGTTCGGAAAGCGGCGGGAGCCGATCCTTCCGCCTCCGGCGCAACCCGCGTTGCCGGCACCACCAACTACAAGCGTAAGTACGAACCCGATTTCCCTGAGGTGACGATTATCGCCACAGCGCCAGACCGCATCATGACAGCGGCCCAGCTTGAAGCACTGGGCCTGGTTGCGCCGGCAGAACCTGATAAAGCCTCTCCGGTCATCCCGCTGCGCCCACACCGAAGAGAACACACCGGCTCACGCGAGCGGCAGTGGCCCGACTATGAGCGCTGCGTTGCCGGTGCGCCTGCGTCGAAGGAAGGCGATGGCCCGGATCGCAGCATGGCGGATTTCTTCTGGTGCATGCTGGCAGCCCAGCGAGGCTGGACCATAGAGGAAATAGCCAGCAAGCTGTTGGAAGTCAGCGAGAAAGCCCAGGAGCGCGTGCGGCTGCGGGATGAAGGCTATGCGCTTGTCACCGCCCAGAATGGCGCTGATGCCGCCCGGCGCAGGCAGCAGGGCAGGGGTGAATAACACGTGCGGCTTATCCTGGCATGGTCTTGCTGCGCAAATATCCCATTCAAATGGGCGGCAGCAACTTCCCAAAATAAACTATTCAACTGCCGTCTTGATCCGCTTTTGTTATCGTCCGGTGAAAAGCTGGTTAATTCCTTCTTGCCCCGCGCCGCAGTTTGAAAACTTCCCGTATGATGAAGTCTTTAAAGTGGTACAGACCAAGCGGTTTCTTTTACTACACCACGGACGCGACGTCCCATATCCATATTCATGTCCGATCCCGTTTCCACACCCTCCGGTCCCATCCCCGCCGCGCTCTACGTGCGCATGTCTACGGAGCACCAACAGTATTCCACCGAGAATCAAACCGATGCCATGCTTCGGTATGCCAAAGCCTATGGCATGACAATCGTCCGCACCTACTCCGACGCGGGCAAGAGCGGTCTCAGCCTCTCGGGTCGGGCGGGTCTGCGCGCGCTGCTGCAAGACGTGGAAAACGGGCAAGCCGATTACAGCATCGTCCTGGTCTATGACGTCAGCCGCTGGGGACGGTTTCAGGACGCGGATGAAAGCGCCTATTATGAATACATCTGCAAGCGCGCCAATGTGCGCGTGCATTACTGCGCGGAGCAGTTCCAGAACGACGAGAGCCTGCCGTCCTCGCTGATGAAGACCATCAAGCGTACGATGGCGGGCGAGTACAGCCGCGAGCTGTCCGTTAAAGTCTTTGCCGGCCAATGCCGGCTGATAGAGCTGGGATTCCGCCAGGGAGGTCCAGCGGGCTACGGCTTGCGCAGGCAGCTCATCGACCGCGACGGCCAGCCCAAGGAGATTCTGCCGCGCGGAGCGCACAAGAGCATCCAGACCGACCGCGTCATCCTCGTGCCCGGCCCCGACGACGAGGTGCGTGTCATACGGGAAATCTTCGATTCCTTCACACAGGTGCGCAAGACCGAGCGCGAGATTGCTGCCGTGCTCAACGCGCGCGGCATCGTGACCGACTGGGGCCGACCCTGGACGCGCGGCACCGTCCACTCCGTGCTCACCAACCCCAAATACGCCGGAGGCAACGTCTATAACCGAAGGTCGTTCAAGCTGAAGCGCAAGCGGATGAACAATCCGCCGGAGATGTGGATACGCAGGGATGACGCCTTCACGCCCCTGGTGACGGCGGAACAGTTCAACGAGGCGCTGGCGATCATCCATAAGCGCTGCCAACACCTCAGCGACGAAGAACTTCTGGAGCGCTTAAAGCAATTACTCGCGCGCTGCGGGACGCTTTCCGGCATTCTCATCGACGAGGCGGACGACATGCCCTCCAGCGCGTCCTACCGTCACCGTTTTGGGAGCCTCCTGCGCGCCTATACGCTCATCGGCTACACGCCCGCGCGCGATCTGAGCTTCATCGAAACCAATCGTATCCTGCGTGAACACCATGCGCGCCACATGGACGAGATAGTCCGCACACTGGGCGACGGCGGAGCACAGGTGGAGCGGCACCCGAAGACGGACGTGCTCACCGTCAATCAGGAATTCACGGCATCCCTGGTGCTGGCGCGCTGCCAGCAGACCCGAGCGGGCCATCATCGCTGGCTGGTGCGGCTGGACAACTCGCTTGCCCCGGATTTGACCATTGCCGCCCGGCTCTATCCGGGCAATCAGGACATTCTCGACTATTACCTCCTTCCCGGCTTGGATACGCTTTCCGCCCGGCTGCGCCTTGCGCCGGAAAACGGCCTCACCTTGGACGTCTACCGGTTCGACAATCTTAATTTCTTCCTGCGCATGGGCAGACGCGCCGCCCTCGGAGAAGCCGCATGATCGAAAAGCAAATCGAGTCCATTCCCATTGCGGAGATTCGCGTCGTCAATCCCCGCTCCCGCGATAAGCTCAGGTTCCACATCATTGTCGCCAATATCGAGGCCGTGGGCCTGAAGCGTCCGATTACCGTCGCCAAGCGCGCGTTGGAGCCGGACGGTACGCAATACGACCTTGTCTGCGGCCAGGGACGCATGGAGGCGCTAGCCGCGCTCGGAGAGACCACCGTGCCTGCCATCGTGGCGGACGCCCCGCGCGAGGAACAACTTTTGATGAGCCTGGTAGAGAATATCGCGCGCCGCCCGCCCTCCAATACCGATTTGATACGAGAAGTTCGCGACCTGATCAAACGCAAGTGCAAACCGGAGGACATTGCCCGCAAGCTCGGCCTGGACAAACCCTATATCAGTGGAGTCGTGCATCTAATCGAGCATGGCGAGGACGCTCTCGTTGCTGCCGCCGAAGCAGGAAAGCTGCCTATCACCGTAGCGGTGCATATCGCCAGCGGCAACGATCAGGAGATCAACCGCGCCCTCGGCGAAGCCTATGAGAAGGGCGACCTTCGCGGCAACCGGCTCCGCGTCGCCAAACGCATCATTGCCCGGCGTATCGCCAAACAGCGTGAAGCGGGGAAGACCGGCCACGCACGGCGCAAGCTTACAGGAGATGCGATCGTGCGAGAATACCAGCATCAGTTGCGCGAGCAGAAAGGTCTCGTGGCAAAGGCCGCAACTGTCAAAGACAGGCTTCTGCTCCTGGAATCGGCGCTACGCAAGCTCATGGCGGATGAGCATTTTCTCAACCTGCTGCGTGCGGAGCAGCTCACCGACTTGCCGGATCTGCTCTCGGCGAGGCTCAAGTGAAGCGGAGCGCATGCCCAGGATAAAGCCAGCGTTCAAGCCCACCGAACTCATGCTTCCCATCGCTAGCCTCATTGCGCAGCGGGAAATCGCACCCGGCTTTCGCAAGAGCGCGACCTACCGGCAGATTGCGGCATCACTGGAGCATGTTGGATTGATCGAGCCGGTCGTGGTCTTTCCCAAAGGCCAGGACCGCTATCTGCTGCTTGACGGCCATGTGCGCATCGACATTCTTGCTAGCCGGGAAGTCACGGAGGTACGCGCCATCATTGCCACAGACAACGAGGCGTATACCTATAACAAGCGCGTCAACCACGCTCCGGCGATAGCACAGCATTTCATGATTCTGAAGGCGCTTGAATACGGAGTCAGCGAGGAGCGCATCGCCCAGGCCTTGGATCTGAACATCGCGGCTATACGACAGCGGCGCGATATGCTGGACGGCATCTGCCCGGAGGCGGTGGAGATTTTGAAAACCAAGGGCGTCACAGCCAAGGCCTTTGCCGTATTGCGCAAGATGAAGCCCCTACGTCAGATCGAGGCGTCGGATCACATGATCGCGCACGCAAGCTACTCAGTGCAGTTTGCCAAGTTCCTGTTATCCATTACACCCCCGGAGATGCTGCTGGAGCCCGTGACCGAGAAATCCACCAAAGTCAGCACAGGAGCGAGCGCGATGCTGCAACAGGAAATGGAGGCATTGCTGAAGGATTTCAAGGCGGTGGAGCAATCCTACGGCACCGACATCCTCACGCTTACGGTCATCTGCGGCTATGTCGGGCGACTGCTCGGCAACGCCAAAGTGGAGCGGTATCTCACCAAGCACCAGCCGGATATACTGAGCACACTGCGATCGACATTAGCTGAAACCAAGACGGCCAAGGCGCAGAAGATTGGTTGACGTGGACCTGTAGGGATACTTTACATTTCAAGGGCGAGAAAGGTTCTCTCAGTTGGATTCATTACAATCCTAACCTGGCGATCCTGCACTTTGGGCAAGCCACCGCTCCCATCAGGAGCCATGATCGCAACTTTCGACTTCGCGTTCGGCATTGGATGGTGTTCCTAAGGCGTTGAGCATGGGAAGCTTCCCGATTTGGATGGAGTAAAGAAAACGACCATTTTACTTACCATAAGCGCATCTTTCGATGACGTTCACATTTTCCTTGCCTTTCTCAGTAAAGAAAGTCAGTAAGAGAATCAAGGTAAATCTTTCCGTGGCTTCGGCGAGTTTCTTAACCATTCAGACAGTCCATGCGCATCGGCTATGCACGCGTTTCCAGCCAGGAGCAGAATCTCGATCTGCAAAAGGACGCGCTGAAGAGGGCAGGGTGCGAAAAGATCATTGAGGATGTGATCACCGGGAAAGCCGAAACACGCTCCGGCCTCGACCGCGTAAGAGAGCTGCTTAGGGAAGGGGACGTGCTGGTCGTCTGGCGGCTCGACCGCCTGGGCCGCTCGCTCAAGCACCTGATTGAGCTGATGGCGGAGTTGCAAGAGCAGAAGATCGGATTCCAGAGCCTTCAGGAATCCATCGACACCACCACGCCAGGCGGGAGGCTGGTATTTCACATCTTCGGCGCTCTGGCAGAATTTGAGCGCAATCTCATCAGCGAGCGCACCAAGGCCGGCCTCGATGCCGCGCGAGCCAGAGGCCGCAAGGGAGGCAGGCCCAAGAAGCTGAGTGTCGAAAAGCGCGCTGTAGCGCTGGATCTTTATCACCAGAAGAAGCACGGAGTGCAGGAAATCTGCCAATCCCTCGGCATCACCAAGCCCACGCTCTACGCCTATGTGCGACAAGCGAAGAAATGGTAGGGGGCTTTCATGCTTCTTCCGCGCAGCTCTCCTTATAAGTATTTGATTACCGTGAAATGGATCGTGGGGCAAGCAAATCAATGATAGTCGGTTGAGGTGAACAGAGCAGTTGTTCTAGAACCGGTAGCACGGGCCGGTTTTGTTGGTGACAAGTTTGTAGAACACTCAACAAAATACTCTGCGTAACGGCTCCGGCTGCGGTGCGGTTGCCGCCCCAGACCTTGCGGGCGACCACCATGAAACGAATCGCCTGCTCGGCTCGCCAGTTGGTCGCCTCCAGCCCTGGACAGTACAGGAAGGTGAACAGGGCATGGCGTTCCCGCAGCAAGTGAGCTGCGAAACGACGATTGGCCGGGGAGCGCCAATGCCGGTCGAGTTCCCGGTCTAATCGCGCTTCCAGTTGCCCCCGCGCCACGGCCAAGCCGCGCTCACTGGTCTGGCCTTGGTCGCGGCGATCACGCAAACCCAGCGCAGCCTTGAGAATGACCTGCACCCGGCGCGGAAACTCCCCCGCCGACTGGCTGCTGATTTCCATCATCTCCCGACAGCGGGTCAACAGATGACGCAGGCAACTCTGATGCCAGGCCTGCAGAAACTGACGATACACGCCCCAGCCATCGCGCGTCAGGAACCCGGCAAAGTCGGCTCCCAGCACCGAAGCCGCTTGCTCAAAACCACGTCCCGGCAAAATGGCATATACCGTCAGTCGTACACTGGTGAATACCCACATCCACCACAATCGTGCTTCCACTTTCCATCCCGTCTCATCCGGGGTCACGTTCGGTTCTCCACGAATACGTTCCAGCAATGCCTGATAGGTCGGTGCTGCTCTGGCCCCGACTCGAGCAATGGCCCGGCACAAACCGCTGCGGCTCACTTTCAGTCCCCAACCCTGCTCCAGCACCTGAGTCACTTTGCCGTAGGGCAGACCCAACCCTTTATTCCATTGCGTGGCCAGGGCCACCGCCCGTGGCCCCAATTGCGACTCCGCGATGCCCGCAGCCGACGTCTGCCGGGGATGTCGTCCTTCTACCCGCTGGCCACAGCCCTTACAGCAGCCTTGATGAATGCGAAACTCGATCCGCTCCACCTGGGGCAGGGGAATCTCAGTCTGATATTGACTTACCACCCCAGTCTCTTCCAGTTTGCTGCCGCACTGCGGGCACGTCTCCGGTAACGGTACCTCAATGACTTCATCTACTTTTTCAGGAACCGGCCGCCGACAGGGCCGACCGTACTTGGAACCCGCTTTCCGCCCCGGCTTCTGGGGATGGGCCTTAGGATTCCGCCGTGAGAAGGGGGCTGCCTGTCGCTTGCTTGCACGCCAGGCTTCCTCCAACAAACGCTGGAGGCGTGCATTTTCCGCTTTCAGATTCTCGATCTCCCGCTCCAAGCGGGCAATCTTGTCTTGGTAGGCTTGCTCGTCCACCG
>DATDGL010000057.1:0-11444 GCA_036522115.1 Candidatus Angelobacter sp. | reverse complement strand
AACTCCTTTTGGCTCAAGGTCACCATCCTGTGAGGGTGACATTTTTTCGTTGCAGATAAGGGGTGACATTATTTTGGAGCATCTACAACGGTTCCCCACCCGTTGTCTGTTCTACCACTCAACGTTTACACTCATCCGTTTGCCTTATGACGCCATCTTTATTGCCTATTGAGACCATCGCCCGCAAGCTGAACCTGCCGGAAGCCTATTTTGAGCCGATCGGCAGGTATGGGGCGAAGCTGAAACTCGAACTGCTGTCCGATCCGGCGTTTCCGCCACGCGGCAAATTGATTCTGGTGACCGCGACTACGCCCACGGCCGCCGGTGAGGGTAAGACCGTGACCTCCATCGGCCTCACCCAGGGCTTGGCGCGAATTGGATGCAAGACCATCATCACCTCGCGCGAGCCGTCCCTGGGACCGGTGTTTGGCATGAAGGGTGGAGCGGCCGGTGGGGGAAAATCACAGATTGAACCCAGCCAGAAGATCAATCTTCATTTTCATGGCGATTTCCATGCCATTGCTGCGGCGCACAACCTGCTCGCCGCGCTGATTGACGCCCATGTTTTTCACGGCAATGAGCTTGACCTGGATCTGAACCAGGTCAGTTGGCCTCGGACCATGGATATGAACGACCGCGCCTTGCGCCGGATCACCATTGATATCGGCGAAAAGAAAGGCGCGCTCACGCGCAATACCGGATTTGTGATCACGGCTGCTTCTGAGGTCATGGCGGTGATGGCGCTGGCCAACAGCCTGGAAGACCTGCGGCGGCGGCTGAGCGCGATCGTGATTGGCGTGAGCCGCACGGGAAAGCCAGTGACCGCCGGTGACCTGGGAGCGACGGGCTCCATGATGTCTTTGCTGACTGAGGCCATTCTGCCCAACCTGGTGCAGACCACGGAGGGCGGCCCCGCCATGGTGCATACCGGTCCCTTTGGCAACATTGCCCATGGAACCAGCAGTGTGATCTCCCACAACATGGGAATTCGCCTGGCCGACTACGTGGTGAATGAAGCCGGGTTTGCCGCCGACCTGGGCGCAGAAAAATACATGGACATTGTGATGCCCTCCTCGGGTATCACTCCCGCCTGTGCAGTCCTGGTAACCACCGTGCAAAGCATGCGCAACCAGGGTGAAGGTGATCTGGAGCGCGGCCTGCCCAACCTGGCGCGGCATATTGGGAACATGAAGCGCTTTGGCGTGCCCGTCGTCGTGGCCCTGAACCGCTTCCCCAAAGACACTGAGGCGGAACTGAAACGCCTGGCTGAGTATTGCGCCCAGCACGGCGTGGTCAGCGAGTTGAGCGAGGCATTCACCCGCGGCAGCGAAGGCACAGCCAAACTGGCGGAGAGAGTCGTTGCCACCATAGAAGCCAATCCGCACGCGCAGGTCCGGCCCATCTATGAGCTTGAGGATTCGCTGGAGACCAAAGTGGAGAAACTCGCCCGCAACATTTATGGCGCGGACGGAGTGAATTTCAGCGAGACCGCTAAGAAAAAGATTGAGCAGTTCAAAAGCTGGTGCTTTGGCAAGCTCCCGGTGTGCGTAGCCAAGACGCAATACTCGTTTTCTGACAATCCCAAACTGCTGGGCGCGCCCAGCGGATGGACCCTTAACATCAATGACGCCACGCTTTCAGCCGGCGCCGGTTTTGTGGTGATGATCTCCGGAAACATGATGTTGATGCCCGGCCTGCCCAAAGCACCCCGCGCCCTGACGATTGATGTGAATGCCGCGGGGGAGATCATCGGAGTCTGATCGGGTCACTCTTGCGCCTCGCGGTTTTGGTTTTTGCTCTTAAATTACCAAATTACCAAAATTGTCCGCAAAAACCATGCTGCTTGCCGCGCAATGAGAACAGAATTCTCGTAGCCGCCTGCACAACGGCCTCGGTCGCGTGATAGAGTCTTGTTTCTCCGCAACGAGCGGCCCGACGGCTTCGCAGATATGTTGAGGACTACCAATCTCGCAATTTTGATGGCCCTGCTTTGGGCAGTTTCCGCTTCCGGAATGCCGGACCTTCAGGCGCCGGGTGGCGCACCTCTGCCGGGAGTCTCCATCAGTGGCGGACTCTCCGCCCCTGTGATTGGCAGGGACGAGGATTTGCGTTTCTGGATCACCATCGAAAACAAAACTGACGCTGATCTTTCCCAGGTTCGCTTGGTCCGATTGCCTGAAGGCTACTCGGTGAAAGAGATTTGCTTCTTCGGGCCGCGTCCGAACCGAACTCCTCCGCAGCAACTCGCTTGCGCCAAAGATAGCGAGATCCAGCAAGGAGATATCAACCTGCCGCAACCTGTTCTTGCAGGACAGAGTATGACGGTCGCTGGTGGTCTCGCGCCGAACACGGCCCACAAGAAGGAAATCCTGACCCTGGTGATCGAATGGGTCGCGGCCGGCAGGCCTGTCTCGTCATCAACCGTAACCCTGGGCGAGAATCAGGTCCAGACAGCCTGGGAAGACTGGTCCAGTTCCTGGTTCTACCAGTTGTTAAAAGACCTGGCGCTTCCTGTCGTGCTGCTGGTCATCGGCGCCTCGCTAAGTCTTTCGGCCAAGAGAAGAGATGCCCGGTCGGAAACGCTGAAGCTGATGCTTCCGATCAGCCACAAGTATGCGGCTAAGTACTATTTGCCGCTTTCCCGAGCGACGGAGCGTGCAGCCATTGCCCTCTATAAAATAACCGAATACCAGCAAGCCTCCACCAGCCCTCCGAGTAGCGCCAGCCCGCCGGCGCTCTCTCCTGATGACCTGGAATCTTTTAAATTGCAGGCTTTCTTCTATATATTGCAGGGAAAGCGGCTCCTGGACTTGACCCGCAAGGCCATCGGCGGCGTCTACTTCAAGAATTTGCGCGGCGAGATGCTTGCCGCCAGTTGCATCAAGAGTTTTGACGACCTTCTTGGGGGAGATACCAGAGAGCCTGCATTGGCGCTTCAGGGACTTTCCAGTTCCCTGACGGAGAGCGAGACCTACGAATCATTCAAAAAAAAGTTTTGGGATTTATCGTCACCACCCACTGTGTTGTCGCCCCCAAATGTCCCGTCACCGAAAGATGGGGAAGCATGGGAACTCTTTCAGGATTGGGTGAATGAAGAGTGTAACAGACAACGTGCATTGGGCCTGTCGAGCGCCTTGGCGCTCATTCTGGAATTTGAGGCCAACCAGCCCTACAGCTACTGGTATGACGAGATGGAAAAGATGAACTGGAACAGGCTGGACAAGAATCTGAACGGCAAATCTTATGTAAATGTAAAGGAGACTCTACTCGGCTTCGCTGAGGGACGAGAAGAACGACGAAAAACCGAACGCTACTTGAAGGAACAGAGAACTCGAATCATGCCGAGGTGGCTGAGGTGGAATTAGTGGTTTCGGCCTGCGCTATACAACTGGAATTTTAGTGGCCATGGGACCCTCCTTTCTGATTATCGGCGTTCCCGCTCATGAATTCAAGTCCGAACATTGACCTCGGATCCACCCATACAATATTTAGATGCATTCCGGGAATTGACCAATTCAAATTTCCGGCCGGATATAAGTCATTTAGAGTCAATCTTCTACAATTCATGCCACCCTGCACCCCTGGACGAAAAGTCCGGTGTGAAAGGCGCCTATCTCACCGGCTGCGCCAGTTCCAGCGATTGCGGATCTGGAAGAGCTTCCGGCGGGTTGGAAAACTCGAGCGCGCCATCGGCAATGGAGGCCCACTTGAGGCTGACGGTATCGTGAAAATAATTCTGGTAGACGCGCCACGGCGGTTTTGCTCCCTGCTTGGGCCAATTCGCCAGCGCGCGTTCAATGTAACCCGGCGTGAAATTCTCCACAAAGGACGCCACCGGCTTCTCATCGCCGCACCTGGGCGTGACCTGGCGCGCGCCTTTCCGATCCATATAGTTCAACAACCGACAAACATAATTGCAGATCAGGTCGGCCTTAAGCGTCCATGATGCGTTGATATAGCCGAAGACGGAAGCAAGGTTCGGGACTCCGGACATCATTACGCCTTTGTAAGCCAGAGTCTTGCCGGGCTCCACGCGTTGTCCGTCCACGGTAAGCTCGGCGCCGCCGAACGCCTGCATCACCAGCCCGGTCGCGGTAACGATGACGTCGGCTTCCAGTTCTTTGCCGGACTTGAGCAGGATGCCTTTTTCAGTAAACGTTTCGATCTGGTCCGTAACCATGCTGGCGCGATTGGCTTTGATGGCCTCGAACATGTCTGCATCCGGAACCAGGCATAGCCGCTGCTCCCATGGCTTGTAGCGCGGAGTGAAGTGGGTGGCAACGTCAAAGTCTGGCCCCAGGCTCTCCTGGATCCTCTTGAACAGGCGCTGCTTTACCCAGTTTGGATGGCGCTGCGAGAGCCGGTAGAAGAGCGTCATGAAGCCGACATTTTTCCAGCGGCTGAGCCGGTAGGCCCACATTGCCGGCAATATGCGGCGCAGCCAGTTGGCAATCCTGTCCTGTTCGGGCGCGGAAATAATATAGGTGGGCGAGCGCTGCAACATGGTTACATGGCCGGCGGTTCTGGCCATGGCTGGCAACAGGGTTACGGCCGTGGCGCCGCTGCCGATAATCACCACTCGCTTCCCCGTGTAATCCAGGTCTTCCGGCCAGGCTTGCGGATGAAACATGCGTCCCCGGAAGCGGCTGGCGTTGGGAAACTCCGGCGAATAACCGGCGGAATAACGGTAGTAGCCTGCGCACGAGAACAGGAAATTACAGGTCAGCGTTGCGGGTTCATCGCGCCCCTGGGGCGATTTGCGCACGGCTTCAATGGTCCACTTGGCCTCTTGTGAGGACCACGCGGCACGCTTGATCTGATGGCTGAAACGGATGTTGCGGTCGATGCCTTCGTCATGCGCCGTTGCGGTGATGTACTCGCGGATGTCGCTTCCGGGAGAGATCGCCTTGGGATGGGTCCACGGACGGAACGAATAGCCCATGGTCAGCATGTCCGAATCCGAGCGGATGCCAGGATAGCGGAACAGGTCCCAGGTGCCGCCAATGCGCTCCCGCTGCTCCAGAATGACGTAGCTCTTCCTGGGACAGCGTTTTTGCAAGTGATAGGCTGCATCTATGCCCGAGAGGCCTGCCCCGATAATCAGGACATCGAAGTGTTCTGTGGTCATCAACCTGCTCCAAGGCGGCTGGTCAGACACTCTCGGGCACAGTGAGTGTCTTGCTGGCAATAGCCGTTAGAGAGGATAAATGAGTTGGCTCCTGAATTCAAAAAGTGCGCTCAAGTATGCATTGTCATTACTAATCAGCGATGATAACAATCTCGCCGTTGGGGAGACGGGTGATCTTAAGCGTTCCAGCCGCCACCATGGACACTTCCTGATTCGATAGCGTTCTCGCGCCTTTTCTAACCAATACTCGATTATCTGCTTCGTTTGTCATGGCATTCCTCCTTTCTCAGAAAGTATACAAAAGTTATTTTGAGTTCGCCGCCTGTGTTGCCGGTTGCCAAATGCCAATTGTTGCATGTTGCTGTTAAATACTTCGCAGTGCCTCAATCGGGTCCGCAGAGGCTGCGCGGATTGCCGGAAGCGTCGATGCCACCAGCGCCATCAGCATCATGAGCAGGACACTCCCAGCATAAATGAGCGGATCGGTCCCGCTCACGTCAAACAGGAAGGAACTGATAAGACGTGACACAGCCAGCGAGCCGGCCACGCCCAGGCCGCATCCCGCCAACGCCAGCCGCGCGCCCGAATTGAGAACCAGCCGCGCGATGCCGCTGCGCTGAGCGCCCAGGGCCATGCGAATGGCAATCTCCTGGGTGCGCAGGGAGGCGGAGAAGGCGACCACCGCATAAATCCCGGTGATGGCGAGCAGGAGAGCACCCAAGGCAAAGGCGGTAATGAGGTCGGTGTTGAAACGGCGCGGCGCTTCCACGTTTGCAATTACATCATTCATGGGCTGCACCTGGCGCAGGGCAAGCAGTGGGTCGATCTCGGCTATGGCCGCGCGCAACGTTTGCGTCATCTGCTCGGGAGGAAGCGCGGAACGCAGGACGATGTATCCACCGCCGGGCGCAGAAGCTTCTCCTGGTCCGGCGCCAAAGAGAATGGCCGGCTGCTCCGCTGACATATACCACTGGTCGTTGCTCGGCTCATCGCGAGAGCCGGTCTTGGTATCGGCCACAACGCCCACCACCGTTGCCCACGGCAAGCCCTTCTGGGGGTTGCCCACGTGCATCCGCTTGCCGATGGCGCTCTGGCCCGGCCAGCAATGCCTGGCCATGGACTGGTTGACGATCACTACCAGGAGTGAGTTGGAGCGATCATCGTCACTGAAGGTTCGGCCCTCCAGCAGGGGAATATCCATGGCGCGGAAGTAGTCGCCGTAGATAATGTCAAAGGCGGAGAATTTCAGCTTCCAATTTTCCGCAGCCACGCCCTCAATGGTGTATGCAGCCTGCGCCGAAGCTCCGGATGCCGGTAGAACGCTGGTGATGCCGGCAACCACCACTGCCGGCTTGTTCGAGAGCCGGTCCACGACCGAATGATTGAAGGTTTCTACAGAAGCTCCGCTGGAGTACTGCCTGGAGGGAAGTTGATAGCCCGCTACCAGGACGTGGTCTGGTTGGAATCCGGGATCAACCGCGCGCATCTTCTGGAAGCTGCGCAGGAAGGCGCCGGACAGGGTAAGCAGCACCAGGGCAATGCCGATCTCTGAAACCACCAGTGCGGAGCGCAACCACGCATGACTGGAAGCGCTCGCGCCCGGACGAAGTCCCTCTTTGAGGCTTTCGATCAGGTTGGTGCGTAACGCGGCGAAGGCCGGAGCCAGGGCGCACAAGGCGCCAGTGGCCAAGGCGAGGAGAAGCGCAAAGAGAATGACGGTGGCGTTCATGGAAATCGAGTTGATGCGGGGCATGGACTCCGGCAGAAGGTGCAGGACAATGCGAATCGCGGCGGCGGCAAACCCCAGCCCCATCAGCCCGCCGGTTACGCTGAGCAACAGGCCCTCAAACATGGATTCCCGAATGATGATTCCGGAACGCGCACCCAAAGCCAGCCGCACCGCGTATTCTCGGCGCCGACGGATCGCCCGCACCAGCAGCAAGCCGGCCACATTGCCACAGGCAATCAGCAGTACCACGGCCACGGCGAAAAACAGCGTGCGCAGCAACGGCCGCACCTCTGCGACAAAGTACTCGCGCAGCGGCGTAACGTCACCCCGGATGCGCAGCGCGCGCATGGTCACGGGGAAATTCTGCATGGTCAGTTTGGCCACGCGGTCGGCGTCCTTCGCCGCCTGCGGGAGGGTGACCCCATCCTTGAGGCGGGCGACCATGTGAAATCCCCAGTAGCCTGCGCTGTCGTCGGAAAGTTCGCTCGGCGTCAGGCTCATGGGTACCCAGACCTGCACCTGGTCGAAATGCCCCGGCTGCAGGGGAAACTCAAAACTCTGTGGCATCACGCCGATAATCGAGTAGGACTTGCGGCTGAGAATGATCGAGCTGCCAAGGACGTCCGGATCGTGGTGATAGTGCTCCAGCCATAAGGCATAACTGATGATCGCCAGCGGCTGGTGGCCATCCTCCTCCTGTTGCGTAAACGTCCGGCCCAGGATAGGACTCACGCCCAGCGTGGAGAACGTGCTGGCGGTGAGGCGGGCGCCGCGGACGGCCTCCGGAACTGCCCCGCCGGAAAGCTCATACGCGATGCTGATGTAGCCGCCCATGGAGGAAAAGGCGCTGGTTGATTTCGAATAGGTTTCGATCTCGCGGGCGGTGACCGGAGTATTCGGGCCGCTTCCCAGGTGATCTCCCAATAGGACCAGGCGTTCCGGATCGCTGAACGGCAGCGGACGCAGGAGAATGCCCTCCACCAGCGAAAAGATCGCCGAAGTGGCGCCGATGCCAAGCGCCAATGTGAGAATGATAGTGAGGCTGAACCCTGGCGATTTGCGCAACTGCCGAAATCCGAAGCGAAGGTCCTGCTGGATTGCCATAAGTATTCAAAATTCTACGCCAAAACAGATATTCACCCGGCACCCTTCTTTAATTAGCGTGGACCGACTATCTGCGAAATGGAATCGCCGAAATCCACGACGCTGATCGCGTGGACTCGGTCCCCTTTTGCTTTCGGGAACGAACTGAACTTCAAGTCATTGCAGAGCAGATCCAAAGAAACGCCAGCTAAATCACGGCTTCTGTTTTTTCGCACCGTGATCGACGCATGGGGAAGCAAAACCTCAAGGCGCTTCCACCGCGCTGAAAACTCGGGCTGGAAGGACAGACCTGGTCAGTTCTTGGCACTGACCACAATGTTTAGAGGGCAATCAAGGGCGCTCATACCGTTGGTATTCTGAAATTGGGTGGTATCGAAAGCGCTATAATCATCAACATATGACCAAGCACGTGATCCACATTTCCGAACTGGAGGCGGCAAACCGCTTTGCAACGTTGCTGAGTCGTCTGCGCGCGGGAGAAGAAATAATCATTGAAAACGATTCACGCCCAGTGGCCATAGTTCATCCCGCCGACCCTTCTGTGCGGATGCTGTCAGAGTCGCTACGCCTGGCACGGGAACATGGCTCGACCGCTACTCTGGACGACGACTTCGCTAAGGACGTAGAGGAGGGCATCGCCAGCCACACCGAGCCACTTGAGCCTCCAGCGTGGGACTGATCCTTGATTCCAGTTTGGTCATTGCCGCCGAACGTCGAGGTGACACCGTCGAGCGGCTTCTCGAAGAGATCATAAAATCAACCGGTGATCAGGAAGCAACTCTCTCCGCAGTGGGCCTGACGGAGCTTGTTCACGGCATGTATCGGGCTCGAACTCACGCTCAACGTGTTCAACGTGAGTCATTTCTGGATGAGCTATTAGCCGATTTGGCGGTATATCCCTACACGAAACAGACGGCAATGCTTGCAGGCAAACTAGACGCAGAACAACAATCTAAGGGTGTGATCATTCCGTTTGCTGACTTGTTGATCGGAGCGACCGCCTTATCGCTCGGCTTCGCGGTGCTGACCGCTAATCCGCGCCACTTCCGCTTGATTCCAGGGCTTTCTGTAGCACACTTTTGATTGTAGGAATTATTTTTTAGCAGCTAAAGTTTATGATTAGATTTTCAGCTTCGTTGGTCCTTTTCGCCCTGATTGCTTTCCGCGCCGCTCCGGCGCAGGACGATACCGCCGCCAGGAATGAATCCTACAAACTCTGCGCTACAGCGATACAGGAAGCGCCCCAGGATGCCGTTGCGCCATGCAAGGCACATGTAGAGAAGTATCCGTCTGGCGACCTGCCCCAGCTTCGGTTTGTGCAACGCTGGCTGTCGGCGTATGAAAAGCTGCAACCCTACATTCAATACCTGCAAGCCCTTGCGCCCCAAGACCAAAAAGCTTCCTGGTTTCTTTATGAGCCTGACCTGAATGTGGAGCTTCCCCAGACATTCGACACGCTGGGCCCGTTCAAAGTGGAGATATCGCGATCATTCAAGGGGCCAGCCGAGGAAGCCATGTTGAAGAAGGCTGAGGCTGCCTATTCCAGCCCCAAGAAGATGATCGAGGAGGTCTTCCAGAAGCTGCTCTTCCTGGCGAAGGATCCTCCGCAGGAAATGGCCCCGATCTGGGGAATGCGCGGAAACGATAACCTGCAAATGGCGAACATCGTAACCGCCCGGGCAGTTCGCTACTACTATGATCTCGCACAGACGGCAAAACAGGATCCACATCTGCCAACCGGATTCACTGCCATCAATATAGGCCTGAAATATCAGGCGGTCATCCAGTTCCAGGAGAAATACTCGCACAACCAGGATACATTTACCAATGTCTATGTCGCCGACCTCACGCTGGAATGGGCTTTTGGCTGTGGCGGCCTGTGCGGAGTGGGGTTTACGAGAAATAAGGTGGTTGTTCTGGATGGCAACGGCAACATCCTCGCCATGTATCTTGATTCGCCGGTCAATTCCGGATCCTGGGTGAGCTAGGCTGTTCCAGAGTTGCTCTAGACCACCGCAACACGAGATTTGTATCAGCCCCCAGCTAGACTTCCGTAAAGATGACTCAGAAGCTACCATCCGAAGCAATAGGATTTTTTAGCGGGATCAGCAGAGAAAATTGCAAGGACCTTGTATTGGACCATCAACCTCCGAACTCCGTTACCAGCTACTCCTGTTCGAGGTTTTGCCCGAAAACGCAGGGAATAAACAAATGCTGGGCCAAACGGTGCTTGCGGGAAGGTTGTTGAAAAATCGAGAGATCTTTGTTCCGGATTGAGGAGATCAATTCCTTTTCGTTCCGGAACGCCCCCGAGGTTTGACCGCAAAGGTCGCAACGGACGCAAAGGGACCCCTCAAAACCAACATCAAAATCAGAATGACAAGGAGAAGCTGCACGGTCACCATAAAGCCAAAGTAGCCCACTACCCAAATTTCAGCCGCGAATCCTCCAAACAACGCGGACTAAACCTAAAACCCAGCATGGGGCTGATTCGTCCTCTTCGTCCTCTTCCTCCACTGCGCTGATTCCGTTGGAGATAAGTGGAGGACGAATGGGTGGACGAAGACTTTTGATTCCTCCACTATTCCTCCACCACAGACCTTACGGCGAAAAACAGCTTGGTGAACCCGCCAGGCTGCTACTGCGGTTCCGGAGCATGGGGAAAAAGTAGTATCCAGGCAGGTTTTCGGCCACCTTGGGGTGAGGCCCTGTTGCCGTGGACACACTTATGCTCCGGCTCGCGATAAGGGAAGAGGAGTTCAGTTTCTTCGCTCGGCACACGCCCGCCTCCGACTTAGAGTGACAGCCGGTGGTGCTGCCCTTGGCCAGCGCAGCACTTGCGTTGATGCGTGAGCGCCGACACACCTCTCCCCGCTGCGTCCGCGGTTCGCTTAGCGTGGCGCTGCGTTTCCCGGCTTAGCCGGGATTTCGACTGGCGGCTCAAACGCCGCCAGAACGCCTCAATATTCAGTTTTCAAAGACCATTGCGGGACACAATGTCCCCGCTCGCCCTGGGGCGATTTCACTACATTTTCAGGATTGCATGGGGATAAGCGAGAGTCAATCAAGTGCTGTCACAATGCTGTCAGAGTGACAGCACTTTTTTGCAAAAAAGCCAATGTTTTGTTGTTTCTTGGGGGTGATGGGCCAGCGTTTACGGCACCCCCCGCAAAGGATTAACTTTGGCAATTTATCCTGTTCCCTGGTCACTGCGGATTTTCCATTCGCGTAAATTCGCGGCTAAGAACAATACTGTTCACTTTAGGAGATTTCGGAAGCTTTTGAGTTAACGGCTGAACGCAAGGTCCCTCCGATTTACCCCGCTAACGCGTGGGTAAACCGTCGGGATGACGAACTTTTTTTCGCGTCCTCGTTAAGTGTGTTCCAGGATCTGCGGCCCGCGAAAGCTTATGAAAATCTTCCGGGTTGCAGGCAAAGAGTGCGCGCCTTCGGCGCGATAGGGGTAGGGAGATCTAACGATCC
>DATDGL010000056.1:0-30304 GCA_036522115.1 Candidatus Angelobacter sp. | reverse complement strand
GCCCGTTCAATTACTTGCACACTGGATTCATAACCCATGGTTCACCTCGCGCCTACGAAAGCAGGGTATGGGAGTAGTATGAAACTAGTTATATCGCTAGTCAACAACTTTTTTAAATTCATTCACAGCTTCGTAAGCGCTGGGCTCAGTAATTCTGCCCCTGTGGGGCTTAAGTTTCCAAGCTCCTTGGAGGTTCGAATTCCTTAAGTGTCCCTCAGGACCTGCGGCCCGCGAAAGCTTATGAAAAATCTTCCGGGTTGCAGGCAAAGAGTGCGCGCCTTCGGCACGGAGACGGTGCTGAGCACCGTCTGTCCGTTTGAATTTGAGTGTTCCAAATGATTTTCGACCCTGAACGGTATTGCCATAAAGCCAAAGTAGCCCACTACCAATCGGTGCATTGAAGGACAGCATTCAGGAAAACGCTTTAGAATTGACTGAATGAAGCCAGCGCGCATCATTTTTGTTGTTGCCATCCTGCTCGTCCCGGCACTCTGCAGCGGTGGAGCAGGGGTTGTAGACATTGCCCGCAGGACAGATGAGCACTACAACAACCTCAAGACCTTCAAGACGGATTTCACCGAGATTTACCAGGGACCGGGTGTATCGCGAACGGAAAGCGGCACGCTTTGGCTCAAAAAGCCGGGCAGGATGCGCTGGGAGTACCGGCAGCCTCGGGAAAAACTGTTTCTGACCGACTCGCATACGGCGTATTTCTACGTTCCGGGTGATCGGCAGGCGAGAAAGACGCCGCTGAAGAACCTGGACGACATAAGATCGCCTCTGCGCTATCTGCTGGGCAAGACCAAGCTGGAGAAGGAACTGGAGGCACTCTCTCTGGCGTCGGACCTGACTCCGGTCAAGGCGGGCGATACTGTGCTTCGGGGCGTCCCCAAAGCCATGAAAGACCGCGTTTCCGAGGTGATCCTGGAAATCTCTCCCTCATTCCAGATCGACCGCATTGTTATCCGCGAGGTGGACAGCACAACCACGGATTTCCGTTTTTCCAACACCGTGGACAACATTCCGGTGGAGGAGAGCCTCTTTCGGTTCCAGCCGCCGGCCGGCGTTGAAGTGATAGAAGACAATCAGATAGCGCAATAAATTCATTCTCGCGCGTTCTTGTAAAATGAGGGGTTAAACCTCAATAAATGTTAGACTTTAGGCAGGAGTAGAGCCCCCCTCAGCACAATTTCCATGGCTGAATTCCTGGTCAAAATGGCGGATGAGCGCGGTCACGTGCTCGAGCAGGTGGAGGACGGCGTCTCAGAAAAAGACGTTCGGGAACGCTTTGTTCAGAAGGGTTTCCTGGTCTATTCGGTCCGGACCCACGCCGGGCTTCTCTCCATCAATCTCTTCCGCCGCAAACGCAAGATCAAGGCGGATGAATTTATCATTTTTAATCAACAACTTGTAACGCTGATCAAAGCAGGATTACCCATCCTGATGGGCCTGGATTTGCTGCGCAAACGCCAGCGAAACCCGTTCTTCAGGTCCATGCTGGAAAACGTCCGGGAGAGGGTGAAGGGCGGAGAGTTGTTATCCGAGGCTTTTGAAGCTCAGGGACACGGAGTGGTCTCCCGGGTCTATACCACAACGCTGCTGGCCGGTGAACGTTCCGGCAACCTGGAAGAGGTGCTGACCCGCTACATTGGATACCAGCGCGTGACAGCGACCTTTCGCAAGAAGTTGATTGCTTCCCTGGTCTATCCGGCCCTCCTGGTTGTGGCCCTTACGGTGATGCTTTCGTTTCTGATCACGTATGTGGTGCCCCAATTTGCGACGCTGTACGCGACCCTGGGGCAAGGAAAACTGCCAGGCATAACAACGGCGTTGCTGACTTTTGGCACCATTCTTCAAAGTTACCTCTATATCATTGCCCCGGCCGTGGTGGCGTTGATCGTGATTGTGCTTCTCTGGCTGAAATCAGAGCAGGGAACGAACTTTGTGGATGCGATGCGGTTCAAGCTGCCGGTGCTGGGCAACATCTGGATGAAATACCAGGTTTCCATGTTTTCCCGCACCCTGGCGACGTTGCTGGCGGGCGGCATGCCCCTGGTTCCATCTCTGGAGGTCTCCAGCAGCTCTATTAATAGCAGGAAGATTGCGCGGAATGTGCTGGAGGCAGCCCAGCGCGTCCGGGAAGGGCGTTCGCTTTCCTTCAGCCTGGAAGAGACCAAATTCTTTCCTGAACTGGCGGTAGAGATGATCGAGGTTGGCGAGTCCACGGGCGCCTTGCCCACTATGTTGAACTCGGTGGCTGAATTCTATGAAGAGGACGTGCAGAACGCGTTGACGGCGGCGTTGCAACTGGTGGAACCCGTGCTCCTGATCATCATGGCTTGCGTGGTTGGCTTTGTGCTGATTGCGCTCTACCTGCCCATCTTTTCTCTTGGGTCGCAAATGCAATAGGAATGGTTATGAATCAAAAGAATCTTCAGGCCGCAATTGACTCGGCGCTCGGCGGCAACGGGAACGGGCTATTCAGCGAGCAGCGGGCCCGCGATCTTGCGGAACGCTATCGGTGCGAGTTCATTGATCTGCGCGATTACCGCCTGGATGCCGAGCTGTTCAAATCCGTCCCCGTGGACCTGATGTTTCGCTATAACTTTGTGCCGCTGGAGGAGCACGAGGGAGTTTTGTGGATTGCGATAGCCGATCCCAGCAAGCTCATGCTGATTGACGAAATCAGCCTTCTGCTGAGCCGCAGGGTGAAGACCAAAGTAGCGCTGCTCACCCAGATCAGCGACATTCTCAAGAAAACCGAGCAGTCCCAGCGGGTGCTGGAGGAAGCCAGCGAAGGATTTGTCCTGGATGTGGTGCGCGAGGAAGAGGCGACCGCCGACGAGAACCTCTCGATTGACCGCCTTACGGCTGAAAGCGACATCAGTCCCATCATCCGCCTGGTGGACACCACCATCTTTACCGCGTTGCAGAAACGCGCCAGTGACATCCATATTGAATCGGAGAGCGATTCAGTGGTGGTGAAGTACCGCATTGACGGCGTGCTGCAACAGGCAATGCAGCCGATGGCCAAGGAGCACCATTCGACCATCATCACGCGCGTAAAAGTCATGAGCGAGCTGGACATCTCCGAACGCCGGGTGCCCCAGGACGGACGCTTCCGGGTAAAGTATGCCAACCGCCTGATTGACTTCCGCGTCTCCATCATGCCCACCATCCACGGAGAGAATGCGGTGCTGCGCGTTCTGGACAAGGAGTCCATGAGCGAGAAGTTTCGCAACCTGGTACTGGATGTAGTGGGATTTGATGACGAAGATTTGCGCAAGTTTCGCCGCTACATCGCAGAACCTTACGGGATGGTGCTGGTTACCGGCCCCACGGGCAGCGGTAAGACCACCACGCTCTATGCGGCAGTGAATGAAATCAAGACCGACGAAGACAAGATCGTCACCATTGAAGACCCGGTAGAGTATCAAATCAAGGGCATCACCCAGATTCCGGTCAACGAAAAGAAAGGCCTCACCTTTGCCCGGGGATTGCGTTCCATCCTGCGGCACGATCCGGACAAGATCATGGTGGGCGAAATCCGCGACACGGAGACGGCCCAGATTGCCATTCAGTCAGCGCTGACCGGGCACCTGGTGTTTACGACGGTACATGCCAACAACGTAGTGGATGTGCTAGGCCGTTTTGTGAACATGGGAGTAGAACCCTATAACTTTGTTTCCGCGCTTAACTGCGTGCTGGCGCAACGACTGGTGAGGGTGATCTGCGCCCACTGCAAAACCCGCGCGGATTATTCACCCCAAGCCCTGGAAGATAGCGGATTGAATCCGCAAGAATGGGCGGACGTGACATTCTATGAAGGACAAGGTTGCATTGAGTGCGCAGGCACCGGATATCACGGGCGCACCGCCATTCATGAATTGATGGACCTGACCGACCGCATCCGCGACCTGATTCTGGAGAAAAGACCTTCTTCGGAAATCCGCAAAGCCGCGCACGAAGAAGGCATGCGGTTTCTGCGTGAATCCGCGCTTTCCAAGGTGAGGGCGGGAGTCACGACACTGAAAGAGATCAACAAAGTCACTTTCATCGAGAGCAATCGGTAGACATGGCGTCTTCAAGACAATCCGGACCACGCCCACGCCTGGCCTGCGAGATCACTGCCAGCCGCGTGATTGCGGCGCGGGCGTCCGACAAAGGCGCACTGGAAGTGTTTACAGTTCGGCCGCTCAACGAGGGAGCCGTGGTTCCCAGCCTGAACGCTGCCAACATCCAGGATGCTTCCGCGGTGCGCACGGCTGTGACTGGAGCGCTGGCAAGTCTGAGCGGCGGCTCGCGCGATGTGACGGTGATTCTGCCGGATGCGGCTGTGCGGGTGCTTCTGCTGGAATTTGATGACTTGCCGGCCAAGGCGCAGGAACGCGATTCCGTGATCCGCTTCCGCCTGAAGAAGTCGCTGCCCTTTGATGTGGAGCAGGCTGCTCTCTCCTGTGATGTGCGACGCTCCAACGGCACCGTTCAAGTCGTAGCTGCGGTTTCACTGCTGGAAGTCATCAAGGAATACGAGGCCGCATTTCGTGATGCCGGCTACTCACCGGGAGTGTTGTTGCCTTCGTCGCTGGCGGCCCTGGGTTTGCTGGATGGTCAACGCCCGGCGTTGATGCTGAAGGTCGATCCCAAGAACGTCACGGTGGCGGCGGCGGTAAACCAGGAACTGCGGCTTATGCGCACCTTGGATAATCCGCTGGGCGAAAGGGTACCGGCGGCAGAGCTGGCGGAGACGGTATTGCCTTCCATCGTATTTTTTGAAGACACCTTTGGATCGCGGATCGAACAGATCTTTGTGACTGGAGTTGCTTCCATGGATGAAATTGGGCCGATGCTGCACCAGCAGACCGGAGCGCAGGTAAAAGAGCTGGCGCCCCAAGTTTCATCCGGCGCCAATCTGAGTGGCGATAGTTTCGAGCCGTCCATCATGGCCGGCGTGGCGGGGGCACTGCTGGGATAATGCGCATCGACGTCAATCTGGCTTCACAACAGTATGAGGATGCTCGCCAGTTCTATTTTCGCTGGGGCGGGGTGCTGGTAGTGGTGGCGGCCCTGACTCTGGGCCTGGCCTTTATGGGTTGGCACCGTTATCAATCCAGCGCCGACGATCGAAAACACGTCAACGATTTGCACCAGCGCATCAGCGGTCTGGAGCAGGAGCGCAAAAACGCCGAGGAGATCCTCAATCGCCCGGCGAACCGCGATGTTCGCGACCAGTCGCGTTTCTGGAACGACGTGATTGATCAAAAGTCATTTTCATGGACGCAACTGCTCTCCGACCTGGAAAAAATCATGCCGGCGCGCGCCTATGTTGTATCGGTCCAGCCCACGCTCACCCCGGAGAAAAGGTTGAGATTAAAGTTGACGATTGCTGCCGACAATCACGAAAACGGAGTTGAGTTGCAGACCAAGATGGAGCATTCGGAGCATTTTCAAGAGGCGGAAATTGTGAGTGAGGGCGTACACCAGAGCCAGGGAGCCGGGCCGGGATCAGCACCGATAACGGAATTCGTGATTGAGACCTTTTACACGCCGACGTCGGCGCAGCCGCATGGTGCGGCCAAGGCGGGCGCCTGATGACCACCATGCGAGAAATACGCAAGAGGTTCATTGTGGTACTGGCGGTGCTGGCGACCATTGACGCAGGCCTGGTGACTTATCTGTTGTGGCCTGGCTCCAATACGCATGCGGAAGAACAGCAGTTGCAGCAGCAGTTCATGGTTACGCAGCGGCAGGTGGGCCCCCTGAAAGGAATTGACAAGAAACTGGAGGACACCCGCGCCGCGATCAAGACCTTTTATGGCGAGAGGGTCCTGGCCCACTGGTCGCAAATCTCCAATGAACTGCACAAGCTGGCGCAGGAAAATGGTGTATCCCTGCAGGCCATCAAGTACAACGCGGGTGTTTCCAGTCTTTCCAATCTCCAGACGGTGACCATCGAGACTGGTATTGCCGGGGACTATTTAAAGATCGTGCGCTTCATCAATGCCCTGGAGCGTGATAAGTTGCTTTTCGTCATCAACGTTATTGCGCTCAGGGGACAAACCGGGGGCACGGTGGAGTTGCAGATCAGTTTCGAGACATTTCTGAAGGAAGCAGCCTAAGTGAAAATTGGCGCACAAGACAAAAAGAAGGTGATTGTGATGGCGGTGCTGCTGGTGATCGCCATCCCGCTGGCCATCCACAGCTTCAACTTCAGTAATTCAGGCACGCCCACGGCTGCCACAGACAACCTGCCTGACGGCACGACTCCCACGAACAACAGTCCGGCGCAGAAGAAGGCCGGGCCAAAAATCCGGGAGACGACCCTTGATCCCACTTTGAACATCCCGATTCTGATAGCCAGCCAGAAGGTTGAGTACAACGGGGGAACCCGTAATATTTTTCATATGGCAGAGGCGCCGCCGCCGACAATTCCCGGTGTACAGGGGAATGTGAGGCAATACACCCCGCCCCCACAAGCGACAGTGATTCCTACGCCTCAAATCCCTCTAATCTTTTACGGTTTCAGCAACCGGCCGGGCGAGCCCAAGAAGGCGTTTTTGAAGGACGCCGACAATATTTATGTTGCCGTCGAAGGGGAGGTGGTTGAGCGCCGCTATAAGATTGTGAAGATCACCAACACGTTCGTGCTGGTGCAGGACATTCTCAACAACAACCAGCAGACCATCAATCTGACTCTGCCCCAGATTACAGGATAGTTAGGCCGTTATGCAGGCGATTACGAGAATCTGTTCTCATTGCAATGCAAGCAGCGTGGTTTTCGCGGAGAATTTGGTAATTGGGTAATTGGGTAATTTTAAAATCAAAACCAAAGCCCAACGGATATCAAGGGTATAGCCCTTGGCTACTTAGACAATGACGACTCGACGTTACAAAATGCGCAGCCAGGCCGGTTACATCCTGCTTTCCATCATGCTGCTGATCACGTTGATGCTGCTCACGCTCAGCATTGAATTGCCGCGCATCTCCCAGCAGATCAAGCGAGAAAAAGAAGAAGAGCTGATTCATCGTGGAAACGAATACAAGAGCGCGATCAGGAAGTTCTTCCGCAAATTCGGGCGGTATCCTTTATCGATCGACCAGTTGGAGAACACCAACAACATGCGCTTCCTGCGCAAACGGTATAAAGATCCTTTCACCGGCAAGGATGACTGGCGGCTGCTGCATCCCGGCGAGGTGCAGGTCAACGTTCTGAATCAAGGGGTGGCGGCGCCCGGCCAACCCATGGGACAATCCACCAGCAATGTGGGCCAGCCTGCGGGTTTCGGCAACAATCAGCCAGCGGGCTTCGGCGCGAATCAGCCGGCAACGTTCGGCGCCAATCCAACCACTCCTTCGCCCACTGGGGCCCAACCCGACCAGACGCAGGGCCAGAACAATGCAGGCATGACTCCGGCCTCCTCCATGCCCGGCGCGCAAGGTCCGGGTGGCTTGAGCACCGGACTCCAGCCCGGCATGGGACCGATTATCGGCGTTTCCAGCATCAGCAAGCTGGAATCCATCAAAGAGATTAACGGTAAGAACCACTACAACGACTGGCAGTTTGTTTATGACCCGCGATTGGAGCAGCAAATGCCGGGGCAAATGCAGCCGGGAGCAAACCAAATTAACCCTGTTGGCGGCTCCACTCCCGGTCAGTTCAATCCTGCCGGCCCCGGACAGATGAATCCTGCCGGCCCTGGACAGATGAATCCTGCCGGCCCTGGACAGATGAATCCTCCCCCGGCCTCCGGCCCTCCCAGATCACAATAGGCTGCGAACTTAAACTATGTCATTTTTGTTAATAGTGTGACTCGAAGGAGCCGCAAGGTCTCTCCGGGTCTGCGCTTCGCGCACACCCATCGAGATGACGAATTGTAATGGTGGTCACAGTATTGCTTAAATTGCTCTAGATTAGACATTGACATAAGAACGGTCTAACGCAGCAAGGGAGGAACAACCCAGCAGTTTGAGGGTGCGCTCGATATCGGCGCGCAGAATCTCAATTGCGCGGGCCACCCCAGGTTCTCCGGCAGCGGCCATTCCGTAGGCATAAGCACGACCAATCAAAACGGCGCGCGCCCCGAGGCAGAGGGCCTTGATGATGTCGGCGCCACGACGAATGCCTCCATCCATCAGGACTTCAGTCTTTCCGTTCACTGCCGCCACCACCTCGGGAAGCACGTTCAGCGTGGCCGGGGCGCTATCAAGTTGGCGGCCACCGTGATTCGAAACCACAACGGCGGATGCTCCCCAGTCAATGGCGCGGCGCGCATCGTCTCCGGTCAGGATACCTTTGATCACGACAGGGCCGGTCCAGACCTGACGAATCCAGCGCAGATCTTCCCAGGTCACGGCGGCAGCGGCCAGGGCGGCTTGCACGTCGATCAACGTCATGGGCCCCTTGCCCGGGATTACCACGTTCGGGAGTTTTGACAGGCCTCCGTCCAGCAGGAACCGGGTGAGCCACCTGGGATGCGTGATGAATTGACCGGCGTATGGAACCTTGGAGAGGAAGCTGCCGCCCATCAACTGCTTCATGCCATTGCGGTGATCACGCTCACGCATTCCTGCCACCGGGGTGTCGACGGTGACAACCAGCGCGGAGTAGCCTGCCTTCCTGGCCCGATCCAGCGCGTCCATGGACGCCTCGCGGCCACCGATCAAATAAAGCTGATACCAAACGGGACCAGCGGAAGCGGCCTTGACGTCCTCCAGGCGATGCCCGGAAATGGTGGAGAGAATGAAGCCGGTGCCCGCCTTGCCCGCGGCCCGCGCGGCCGCCAGTTCACCTTCCGGATGTATCATGCGGCTATAGCCGACGGGAGCCAGTATTGCCGGGAGGGAAAGCTCCAGGCCCAGCACCCGCGCGCGCAAGTCGCATTCGGCCAGGGCTACGGCATACCGCGGCCTGAATATGACAGATTCAAAGGCGCGACAGTTGGCCCGCAGCGTGAACTCGCCTTCGGCGCCCCCGTCCAGGTAATCGAAAACTACTTTTGGGAGCCTGCGCCGGGCAAGTGTCCGCAGATCATTCACATTCACAACCCGAGGCAGCGCCCCGGCTTTGGTTTTGCCGGAACCGGAATTGAGAGGTTGCTGGGCCATCACAATCCAAACTATGGAATTTCGAACGGAACTACTCTAACCGGACTCAAGGTTGCTGTCACTGAAGTTCTTGTACGCGCTTGCAGTTCTATGCTGATTGCGCGCCTGCAAGTTGGAGACGTAGAATAGCACCCGATGACGAAACCAAGGAGATGATGACAAATGGCTATCCCTCAAAAGCCGGAACAAGGGCATGCAGCAAGCGATGCCCACATAGCAGTTCACTGGAGGGAAGAGGAACTTTACCAGCCGTCACAAAAGTTCATAGACCAAGCCAACCTGAAAGACGCGAAAGTGACGGAACGATTCAGCGAAAAGAATTTTCCCCAATGCTTTGAAGAATATGCCGACATGCTGAGTTGGGACCAGAGATGGCATACGGTCCTTGATACCAACGACCCGCCTTTTTGGAAATGGTTTGTAGGCGGGAAGCTGAATGCATCGTACAACTGCGTAGACCGCCATCTGGCGAAGTACAGGAACAAGGCGGCGATTATTTTTGTTCCCGAGCCGGAAAATGACGAACCGGTGGTGCTCACCTACCAGGAACTTTATAACCGCGTGAATGAGACGGCGGCCATGCTGCGCGATTTCGCCGGGTTGAAGGCCGGCGACCGCGTTACCATTCACATGCCCATGATTGCTGAATTGCCCATTACCATGCTGGCGTGCGCGCGGCTGGGCGTGATCCATTCGGTAGTTTTCGGCGGATTCAGCGGAGAGGCATGCGGACAGCGCGCGGCAGACTGCAAAAGCCATGTCCTGATTTATGCCGACGGTTACTACCGCAGCGGGAAACTGATAGACCACAAATCCTCGGCTGACATTGCGATTGAAGTTGCCAGGCGAGAAGGCTCGGAAATCGAGAAAGTACTGGTCTGGCGGCGGCAAATGGGCAAGTATGCTTCCGCATCTCCCATGGTCAAAGGGCGGGACTACTTCGTAGACGAGGCCCTCAAGGAGTTTCGCGGCAAGAAGGTGGAACCTGCTTCCATGGACGCGGAAGCTCCGTTGTTCCTGATGTACACCAGCGGATCCACGGGAAAACCGAAAGGCTGCCAGCATCGCACTGGAGGCTACCTGGCTTACGTCGCAGGCACTTCCAAATACATCCAGGATATCCACCCGGAAGATACGTATTGGTGCATGGCAGACATTGGATGGATCACCGGTCACTCCTATATCGTCTATGGCCCGCTTGCTCTGGCAGCTACAAGCGTGATCTATGAGGGAGTTCCCAACTACCCCGACCCAGGGCGGCCCTGGAGAATCGCCGAGCGGCTGGGCGTGAATATCTTTCATACATCGCCCACTGCGATTCGAATGTTGAGAAAAACCGGACCCGAGGAAGCCAAAAAATACACCTACCACTTCAAGCACATGACCACGGTGGGCGAGCCGATTGAGCCGGACGTGTGGAGATGGTATTACGACACGGTTGGCAAACGCGAAGCCGTGATTGTGGACACATGGTGGCAGACGGAGAATGGCGGCTTCCTGTGCAGCACAAAGCCCGCGCTCGATCCCATGAAGCCGGGGAGCGCCGGGCCGGGCGTACCGGGAATTTATCCGGTCATCTACGATGAAAACTCACAGGAATTACCAGCCGGGTCAGTGAAGGCCGGGAATATTTGCATTCGCAACCCGTGGCCGGGAATTTTTCAAACCATATGGGGGGACCGCGACCGCTTCGTCCAACAGTATTACCGCAAGTACAACAGGAATCCCAAGAGCAAGGACTGGCGCGATTGGCCGTATTTCGCCGGTGACGGCGCGCTGCTGGCCAAGGACGGATACTTCCGCATTCTTGGACGGGTGGACGATGTCATCAACGTGGCGGGACACCGCCTGGGCACCAAGGAGCTCGAATCCGCGTGCCTGACGATCAGCGAGGTGGCCGAAGCAGCCGTAGTCCCGGTGGTGGATGAAATCAAGGGGCGCATGCCGGAGATTTATGTCTCAGTCAAGCCAGGCACAGCCGCAACGCAACAGGAAATGACGCAAAAGGTGACGCACACAATCGAAACCATGATTGGAAAGATCGCTCGCCCCAAGAGCGTACAGATTGTGCCCGACATGCCCAAGACGCGATCGGGGAAGATCATGCGCCGCGTTCTGGCCGCGATTTCCAACAACCTCGAGGTGGGCGATATCACTACGCTTGCGAACCCTGATGTGGTTGAGCAAATTCGAGTGCAGGTGCAGGGAAAAGAACAAGTGGCGAAGAAGGAAGGGCCGGAAGATATCAAGCAGTTCGGATCGGTTGAGTGAAGGGAATGGGAAGAAATCGAGACGGTCCACTCCTCGGACCGTCTTTAAGTTCAATACGTTCAGGGTCGAAAAACATTGGATCTCAAAGACGACCGTACTGAAAATAAAGGATTTAGTGTTTTTCATGAACTTTCGCGGGCCGCAGGCCCTGTAGGACACTTAGGAGATTTCGGAACCTTTTGAGTTAACGGCTGAACGCAAGGTCCCTCCGATTTACCCCCGCTAACGCGTGGGTAAACCTTCGGGATGACGAACTTTTTTTCGCGTCCTCGTTAAGTGAACAGTATTGAGGCTAGCGACAAGAACTACGCATGCCCGTATTTGGAGAGGCGCAAAATGTAAGGCTCCGCCTGATTAATGCGGCATTCCCAGAGCGTGCCGGGCCACGGCCTCAATGAAGTTCTTTATCACGAGGACAGACTCAAATGCGGTGGCCAACTGCAGGGTGAAGATGAACATGAGTGCGTAGAAAGGGCCGGGATGCTGCGCGCACCAGCGCATGACAGGGCGGACAATCTTGAGCGCCGGACTTTTAGCCAGAAACGCAATGCCGATTCCCAGCAGCGCTCCCGCAAGGATGTCCGTTGGATAGTGAATTCCCAGGTACACCCTGGGCAGGCAGGTCACAAACAATGCCCAGCAGAGCGCAAAGATTCCCAGATGGCGGGAGACAAAGTAAAGGCACATGGCTACGGCAAAGTAGATGGCAGCGTGGTCGCTGGGGAAAGAACTCCAGGAAAGCAGGACATCGGGGGATTGTCCATAGGGCACCTGAAAGTTCAGCGTAGGATCGTGCATAGGCCTTGTCCGGAAGGGAAGGACGTGCGCAAGCACGCGCGCGACCAACAAAGCAATGAGAGATGAAACCATTCCGAAGACCAGGATGTCCCGTTTTTCCGTTTCGGCTTCTCCGTGGCGAAACCAGGCCCACCAATAGAGAGGAATGATTCCAGCCACTCGCAGGAGATAGTTGGTGGTGAGGACGAACAGAGTGTCCACCGCCCACGATCGCCGGGCAAAGTGGTTCAGAAAAGAGATGATGTCGGCATCAAACGGATTCACCATGGTCGTAAGTCACGGCAATTTCGAGTTGTGTCTGCCTGAACGGATGCAACAGCGCAGAAAAAGGCCACAGCCAGCCTGAGTCACCTTAAAGCATTTGGGGGCCTTTCGGCAAAATACCGGCCAGTGAACACCCGGTTCGGTGTTCTGGCCGGTATCTGCTTCATCGTCCATAGTCACTCCGGACGGGGGACTGAACAACAGACGATGTCTCGGCGTGCCCATCGAGTGGCATAAAACGATGTGGACCACGCTTCGATTTTCTTGAGTTGTGCTCATTAGGTGCATTTTGCCTGCCACGCGGGGCGCGAGGGATTTCCTTCTGAATCGTGCGGTTAGCCGTCAAAAACAAATGCCGGGGCTGGTTTATAGTGAAAAGGCTTTCACCTGGAAGGCAGATGGGTGGGGTGATGGCACGTCGGGGCGTGTGAAATAGATTTCATCTTCCAGATTTCATTTTTCTTCAAGCGCTTGTCCTTCCCATTGTTTTTTGACCTGAAAAGCTGGTTTTTGGGGTCAGTACTCCCGCAAATGCTTGTGTTTTCGTGATTCTGGGGCTGCTGAGAGCGGTCAGGAGCCAGCGAAGCATTTGGAACACGGAATGCAAGAATGATGCGTTACGCATATGGAAAGGTGTGAGGGGTAATGGCCACAGCAGCAGCTAAAGTCCAGATGCAGATTCCTATTTTGGACCTGAAAGCACAATATGAAACCATTCGCGAAGAAATCAAGTCAGCGATTGACCGGGTTTTGGAAAAACAACACTTCATTCTTGGGCCTGAGGTCAAGGCTCTGGAGGCGGAAATTGCCCAATACTGCGGGCGCAAATATGGAATCGGCGTAGCCTCGGGCACGGATGCATTGATTCTGGGGTTGAAGGCATGCGGGATCGGCCCGGGGGACAAGGTGATTGTTCCTTCCTTTTCCTTTATTGCCACTGCCGATGCAGTCAGCGCGCTGGGCGCCGAGCCGGTCTTTGCCGACATCGATCCGGTCACTTTCAATCTTGATCCAAAGCTGCTTGAGCCGCTGATTGACAACCGCACCAAAGCCATTGTCCCCGTCCATTTGTACGGGCAGACGGCGGACATGGGGCCGATTCTCGAGCTGGCAAAAGCCCATAACCTGAAGGTGGTGGAAGATGCGGCGCAGGCGCTGGGCGCGACTTACGAAGGCCGGCGGGCCACTGCGTTTGGAGACGTCGGCTGCATCAGCTTTTTCCCCAGCAAGAATCTGGGCGGTTATGGCGATGGCGGCATGATTGTAACCGACTCGGAAGAAGTCTATCGCCACTTGATTTCTTTACGCACCCACGGAAGCGCCAAGAAGTATTTCAGCGAAGAGCAAGGCTGGAACAGCCGGCTAGATGAACTCCAGGCAGCCATCTTGAGAGTGAAGCTACGCTATCTGGATCAATGGGCGGGGCGGCGACGGGCGGCTGCCGATCGTTATAACGGCTTGCTGCAGCACGTGGCAGAGGTGATGCTCCCGGCGTGTGATCTGCGCTGTGAGCATGTCTTTCATCAATACACAATCCGCTTAGGCTCCCGCGACCAGGTACAGAGACGGCTGGCAGACCAAGGCGTTTCCACCATGGTCTATTATCCGGTCCCAATTCACTTGCAGCCTATCTATGCCTCACTGGGGCTGGGGCCTGGGAGTCTTCCTCATACAGAGGCCGCTTGTCGCGAAGTGCTGTCACTGCCCATCTTCCCGGAGTTGACGCAGGAGCAAGCCGAATACGTGGCAGAGGCGCTCACCCTGGCGGTAAAAGAGCAGAATATTTCATCAAGGCAACTCTGTGGCTGATCAAGAAAGAGCACATTTCGGAACGGAAGATCCACACGCAGGCCGCGTGCCGCTGCCGCTGCATTCCAGCTTCAAGCTGATTAACAGGAACTACGGCAAGACGCTGGTCCGCATTGGCAATCAGTATTTTCCGCGCAAAACCCTCATCCTGGCATTCTCAGAGAGCTTGTTGATCCTGGCTTCGTTGCTGGCGGCAACGGTCCTGCGTTTTCACAATTTCTTTGATATCCAGGAGTTTCTGACCGACCCGTACAACTGGTATCGCTTTATTGCGGTCACCCTGGTTTGCCAGCTCGCGCTCTATTACAACGACCTGTATGACCTGCGCGCGACGCAAAGCCGCGGCGTACTACTGATCCGATCGTTGCGGGCGCTGGGGACCGCGTTGCTGGCGCTGGCCATGCTGTACTACCTCTTTCCCCACATTCGACTGGAAAGAGGGATCGTCGCGCTGATGGCGCCTTTAGGCCTGGCTTTGATGCTGGCCTGGCGGATCGCCATGCATTCCAGCAAAACTTTCAGCCGTCCTCTGGAGCGCGTATTGATTCTGGGAACCGGCAGTTCGGCTGCCGGCCTGACACGCGAAATCCTGAGCCGTCCGGAGCTGCAATACAAAATCGTCGGATTCCTGGATGAGAATGGCGAGAAGATTGGAAAGCCGCTGGTGAGTCCGGGGATCATCGGCGGAATTTCACAACTGGAAGAAATTGTTGATCGAGAATGCATAGACCGGGTGGTGATCTCGCTGAGTGAGAGGCGAGGCGTGCTGCCGTTCCGCGCCATGGCGGCGTTGAAGCTGCAAGGGCTCCCAATTGAAGACGCGCAGACAGTGTATGAGCGCCTGACCGGGCGCATCATGATGGACCAACTGCGGCCCAGTTCGCTGATTCTGGCGGATGGCTTCGGCAAATCTCGTCTTCTGCTGGCGGGCAAGAGAGCCATAGATCTTCTCGTTTCCTCCATCCTGATTGCCTTGACGTTGCCGTTGATGTTAGGGGTGGCGATCGCCATTCTTATCGAGAGTGGAAGGCCGGTGTTCTTCCGCCAGGAGCGGATTGGACTTGGAGGACGGACTTTCCAGATCCTCAAATTCCGTTCCATGCGCCAAGGTTCAGAAAAAGGCCGGCCGCGGTGGACGGAAGACGGCGATCCTCGCATTACGCGGCTGGGTGGTTTCATCAGAAAATTCCGGCTGGATGAACTGCCGCAACTGTTCAACATTCTGCGCGGGGAGATGAGCCTGGTTGGACCGCGTCCTGAGGTCCCATATTTTTGCGAACTGCTGGAAAAAGAAATTCCCTTCTTCAATCAGCGGCACGTGGTGCGTCCGGGTCTTACCGGATGGGCCCAGGTGAAATATCAGTACGGCGCCACACTGGAAGAGTCCAGGACCAAATTCGAGTTTGATCTCTTTTATATCAAGCACCTCTCGCTGCTGCTGGATCTGGCCATCATCTTTGAGACTGCAAAAGTTGTGGTGTGGGGCCGAGGCGCGAAATAGCTCCTAACAGGTCTGGACCGAGTTCAAACCAATCAAGCCAAAAGCAAGAAAATGCATGATTTGATTGGTTGAGTTCGGAGGGGTCTGCCCGAAAGCCGGTGCAAAAGGACCGGGAGTGCCAGCGAGAAAATGGGAAGCGTCTAGCGAGATAAGTGCAACACTTTTCACACACAGTTTTGGCAGTTTTGCCGCAGGTTTGCAGACAATCATTAAATCCTTTTAAAACAGCAGCTTACATTGGAGATCGCGAGCAGGCCCAAATGGTATGCGGCATGCAAATTACGAAGTGTAAACCCAGAGAAAGAAGCATATGAAACAACATAGAAGTTTGCTCAAATCCGTAGTCAGTGTCCGGGTATCACTGCCGCTGGCGGTTGTGGTTTTGACCCTAGGTTGGGCGGCAGGAGCGCAGCAGCAAATCGTGAAGAGTGAGAAGCCGGCTGGCGGCGCAGATGTCAAGGTGGCTGTCCCGGACCAAGCGAAGCAACCGGCGGAATACATCGTGGGTGACGGCGACGTGCTGCACATCAATGTTTGGAAGGAAGCGGAGATTTCGCAGACTGTGGTGGTGCGTCCTGACGGCAATATTTCACTTCCATTGGTCAATGAGCTGGCGGTGGCCGGGCTGAGTCCGCGGCAGATTCAGGAACTCCTGACGGAGAAGCTGAAGAGCATTCTGACCAATCCGCAAGTGACGGTGAGCGTTGCCGAGGTCCGGAGCAAGGTGGTCTACATCACGGGCGAGGTAGGGAAGCCGGGTGCGTACTCGGTGGCGGCGCCGCTGAATGTGCTGCAGTTGATTGCGCGAGCCGGCGGCCTGAATGAATTTGCCAACCGCAAGAACATTTATGTCTTGCGCGGATCGGACAAAAATAACAGGCTCCACTTCAATTACAAAGAGGTCGTGAAGGGCAAACACAGCGACCAGAACATTCTTCTCCAGCCAGGAGACACGGTGGTGGTGCCATGATCTCAGTTAGCCGGGTGGCCAAATACGCGGCGCTTTTGATTTGCCTGTGTTTGGCTGTCCCAGTCGCGTTTTCACAAACCACGGACCAGGATTCCACGTCCAAGCCGGCGCAGGATGCTGCGTCGCAGGCCGCTCAGGATTCGACCTCTCAGCCAGTGCAAGACTCGACGTCTCAGCCGGCGCAGGTCGCTGAAGCTCAGCCGACCCAGGATTCGACATCGCAGCCTCCTCAGGTTGCCTCTCGGCCTGCGCAGGGCTCTACGCAAACCTCTCAAAATCGCACATCCAGCCCCTGCGATCCCACTCTTACCGCGGGACCGCCCGGCGCTGATCCTTGTCTGCAGGCGCAAAACCAGCAGATGGCTGACCCGACGGCTCCGGAAGTGAAGCCAGTATCCGCCACTTATACGCCATCATTGAATGGCGGTCCGCCAATCCAGGTGGAACAGCCCAGGCATATGCGGTACTTCTATGGGCTTGCCATGACTCAGGGATTCGACAGCAATGTTGCCGGTCCGTTCAGCAACATAGATTCCTGGACCTCGACTTATGAAGGGTACCTTGCAGCCGCTTGGAGGTTCACCAGGAACTACGTGATCGTGCAGCAAGACACAACGTATACGCATTTCGGCTCGCACTTGCTGGAAGGCCATTCGTACAACCAGACCTCTTTACTGGCCACCGGTGATCTGGACCCGAATATCGGCTGGATCTTTGAAGCGCACAGCTTTGAAGGTAACAACACACTGACCGAGCTCTCGCCGCTGCCGGGGATTGTCGTAAACGGCATTACGGTTACTTCGCCAGGCGCTGCTACAGCGGGATTAAATGAGGGTTTTATTTGGGGAACTGATGTGGTGAGCACGCTGAACTGGAAGCCGGACCAGCGGGACATTTTTTCATTTCGTGCTGAAAACGCCAACCAGCAGTTCCTTGATCTAGGTTTGCATGACAACCTGACTACATTGGGATTGCAATATCAGAGAGCATTGACCCAGGAAACTTATCTCGGTGCTTATGGCCTGGAAAGGCATGAAACAGGCACTATCGATTGTCAAAGCGCCGGATTTGGACTCCTCGGCAGCACCAAGCCCACGGATCGTTGGTATCTGCAAGGCTCCGGTGGGCCGGAATACGATACCGGGGGATGTAGACGGCATCAGGGGTTTGAACTCCATTTCGCTGCGGTATATAAAGTACGTCCGACGGCCTGGATGTACGCGACGGCGAACCGTCAGTTCTCATCCGGATTCGTTCCCAACAGCACATGGGAAGATGATGCGGGCGTCGGTTTATCCAAGAGGATCACGCGTCGGCTGACCTTTGATCTGAGCGGAGGCTACGCGAGGGGGTATACCGGCGGCTTCTTAACGCCATCAACCGCTGCCTACAAGGGGTTTTACGGTCAGGCCCAGTTTATTCAGCGGTTGTCCAAGAGCTTTGATTTTGCGGCAACTTATCGGCGCTACGATCAGTCCATATCAGGACAATCCGTCCACAGAAACATCGTATTGTTTACCCTCCGCTGGTCGCCCGCGAACCACGACGCGCGGCGCAGTGCCATGTATCCCTATTCGTCGGTAGAACAGGCAAACGAATCCAGGAGCGGCCGTGAAGAATAACGCCAAAGAAGCATATTTGCCGCAGCAGATCCGCGAATACGCCGGCCTGCTGCAAAGCAAAATCTGGGCCATCGGTGTAGTGACGCTGGCCATCACATTGATAGCGATTGTGGCCATTGCATTTCTTCCCGATCAGTATCGCGCCACAACCACCATTCTTGTTGATCCGCAGCAGATTCCTGACCGGTATGTGACTTCCACGGTGACCTCGGATCCGGGCGAGCGGCTGAACACGATTACGCAGCAGGTGCTCAGCGCCTCGCGCCTGGGCCAGATCATTGACACGCTCAATCTCTACCCCGAGATGAAGCAGCACTCGCGCGATGACGTGATCGAGAACATGCGGAAGCACATCACGCTGCAAGTGAAGCAAGGGTCTTCTCAGGGATTAGGTTCCTTCACCATTACGTATGAGTCGAGTTCTGCCACCATCGCGGCCACCGTCGCCAACCATTTGGCAGCCAGTTTTATCGACTGGAACCTGAGAAACCGGGCGCGATTGGCGGAAGACACCACGGACTTCATGGCCTCGCAATTAGAGGAAGCCAAGCAGAACCTGCAAAGCCAGGAACAGAAGCTGAGCGAGTTCAAAATGCAGCACATGGGCCAGATGCCCGACCAGGTTCCGGCCAATTTGCAGACGCTTGCGCGCTTGCAGGGATCGCTGCAAACCAACTCAGACGCTTTGAACCGGCTGGAGCAGGAAAAACAGCTCCTCACCCGATTGCCCGAGCCTGCCACTGCGGCGTCGCTGCAATTGACCGAACGGCAGCGGTTGGAGAGTGATCTGCGCGAGGTCCGGTCGCAGTTATGGGACCTCAAAAAGAAATACACTGACTCGCATCCTGATGTGGTAGCGGCAGATGGGCGCCGCCGCCAGATTCAGGAGCAACTTAAGAATCTGCCTCCTGATCCTCCGTCAGTAAAAGATTCGTCAACCACAGCGGTGCGGATCGACTTGATCGAAAAAGAAGAGCAGCGTCTCACGCGGGAGAACCGCGACGTCCAGTCGCAGATTGCGGTCTACCAGGGCCGGGTGGACTCAGTTCCATTGCGGGAACAGGAACTCAGTACGCTGACCCGTGACTATGACATCTCCAAGGAGCAATATCGCTCGCTGCTGGAAAAGACATATTCGGCGGAAATGGCCACGGACCTGGAGAAGCGTCAACAAGGAGAGCGTTTCACCATCCTGGATGCGGCGCGGGCCCCGGAACGTCCATTCAAACCCAGTCGCCTGGGCCTGATGTACGCATCTCTGGGCGGAGCGTTCTGTTTTGCTATAGCCCTGGTCATTGTCTTGGACAACGTCAGCGGCGCCATCAAAGCCGAGCGGGAGCTGAAGGACCTTTTGCCCGAATCAGTTGTCTTGCTGGGTTCAATTCCGACAATCGAGATCGCAACCGACCGTCGCCGCAGGGCGCGGCTTCGAATCCTGGCAGTAGGTGTATCTCTGCTTGGATGTTTGGCGGTTGCAGTGGTTCTCTGGAAGGTACATCCCATTTTATGAGCGCAATCCAAAATCCAGTTGCTGAAGCAAGATTTGTGCTGCATGAGACATCACGGAACGAAAACGATAAACCGTCGCCAACCACGGTGCGCGCGCGGAAAGGTGAAAGCCGCTTGATTTTTGCTGCGGATCCCGGAGGCTTTGCCGCTGAGCAGTATCGCGTAATCCGCCGCAAGCTGGTGGAGCAGTACCCTGACGGCGCGACTTTGCTGGTGACCAGTCCCGGTCCCGGCGATGGGAAAACCCTGACCGCGACCAATCTCGCCTGGTGTCTGGCGGAAGCGGGAATGCCGACGCTCCTGGCGGAGATGGATTTACGCAACCCGTCCGTTGACAAGTTGTTAGGCTATGCCTTCGATGGTCCCGGCATTGAGTCCCTGCTGCAAGAAGACATGGAACCTGCCGCGGTTCTACGCCAGGTCAACCGGATGCAATTCTATGTGGCCACGGCCCGCAGGGCGCTGGAGAATCCGGTAGACGTTATCACCGGCCATCGCCTGAGGAGTTTTCTGCTCTGGGCCAAGGAAAACCATAAATGGGTAGTACTGGATTCCCCGCCATTGCTCACCATTTCAGATTCGATGGAGTTGAGCGGTTTGGCTGACTCGACCTTGCTCGTAGTCCGGGCCCGCGTGACCCCAAGGGTCTTGATAGAAAGGTCCATTGAACTGCTCGGTTCGCGCCTGCATCAAGTGATCATGAATGAAGGTACGGAATGCGCTGATTCCTCCCACCGCTACTTCAGCGGGTCATATCCGTACGCGCGTGGATCCAAAAAACGAAAAAAGGACTGAAAGTAATATGCATTTTAACTGCAGGATCAATCAGGCAATCTTTTGGTGTGTCTGTATATGCCTGGGCCTGGTGGCGAGCACGGCTGCCGCGCAATCACGAGACCTCACGGTAGACGTTTTAATCAATTCCACAAATACCACCGGCTATAACACCAATCCGGCATCACCGGGTGAATATCAGCGTTACCCGGAGCGCTACTTTGAAAATCTACAGATTCCCTATCGGGTCATTGATGTCTCCACCACTCCTCCGCCGGACCTGACGGGCGTGCCGTTGATCATTGCAGGTCATCGTGGGCTGAACCTGAGTTCTGCGTGGCAGCAGGCCATACTCTCCGCGGTGCAAGGCGGCGTTGGTTTTGTGAACCTGGATTCTGATCCGGGCGTCGGCACGGATGTCCACATGCAAGCCTTCTTTGGCTGCGCTTCGTCCGCGCCGGGTACTGCGGGAACCTCCATCACCATTCCGGCAACCTATCTCCCGGATGGTGCTACTCCACATTACATCACTCAGCTTCAGCTACGGTGGCCTATTGGCAACCCGGCCAACGCAACCGGAAACATGGTTTACAACTTTCATCAGGACGATAACGGTGTAATTGGGACAGCCACATCCACCGTGTTGCTCGATTCCCACGGCTTGCCTCACCCTGGAGGCACCGTGCTGGCTACCATCGGAAACGATGCGTTCTGGACGGTAGCTACGTTCGGCTCCGGCCATGTGGTCAACATCGGCACGTATGACTATTTAAGGGCAGACCGCTTCGGGTTCGTCATGGGACTGGACGATCTCTTCTGGCGGAGTCTTGTCTGGGCGGCAAGAAAACCATTTGTGTTCCGCGGCTATCCACGCCTGTTTGCCATTCAACAGGATGATCCGGCTGATGGCTTCGCCGGTCGCGTGGGAGACATGTTCAACCCCAGCCTTACGGGAAACGGAACCACCCAGACGTTGCTCAATGGGACTCAGATCACCCTTGGCGGGCCATGGAAAGTCGATTCCAATATTCAGACTCAGACGTCAGACTTTGACCTGGGTTCGCAAGCCCGTCAGACGATGATTAACTATGTCAATGGTGGGTTCCTCAAGCTTACTCCCCACACAGTGACTGGCGGCGCCGACGGCGATTTTTTCTGGAGTGGAGCCGGTGTTTCAACTCCGCTGACCGATTCCGCATGGCTTGCCAATTTCAATGCGTTCACCTTGTTCCAGCAGGGCAACGGCAGCACGGGCAGTTTCAACGGGACATCGGATGCCCTGTCTTTCGGCACTTACATCATTCCCCATTTCTGGGACTTCTCCAACAATATTGGAGATGACATGTGGAGCTTGGGTGTTCGCTACATCAGCGAAATTCAACAGCCCAACGTCTACTACAGCGGTCCATGCAAGACCCCGGCGCAACGCATGCCCGGCCTGCATCCATTCCGTGTGTATGAGCAGCCTCCAACCAACTGCAATCCAAACGAAATTTATTCTTTCTTCTGGGCTGACAATTACACGCTGGGCAGCCGCTCGGGCCATCCGGCCAGGACGTTCTTTGGCTTTGCCACGCAGCTTCAGGGCATGCAATACCCAAGCTTTGACGCCAAATGGCCGCAGTCAGCCAACGGAATCTCTGCCGCTACTGCCCTGGAAAACTGGGAAGCATACACATGGCGGTTCTGGTCCAGCATGGATCCAGTCCAGATTTATAACCATGACGGCGGCAGTATGGCCAATGCTACAACGCAGGAACGCCAGCAACACATCAGGAGTGTATCTTCCTGGGTCAGTTCCAACGGCGGCCAGCCGGTTTTCATGGAAGATATGGGCGCGTACCTGCACGCGAGAGTCAGTTCCAACCTGACCGGCGGATCAGTTACACCAACGACCATCACGCTAAACTTCAGCGGAAGTTCAACCGATATGAACGGCGCGGCAGTCACCACGGAAAGTTTCGTGTTCTTCAACAACGATAACGGTGTTCCAGTTGATGTGGCAGGCTTCACCAACGGTCAGACGATTTCTCTTGCCAACTCCACTCCCACCACGCTGGCGCTCAACTTGAATTCACTGTCGTTTGCCGCAGTCACCGGCGGCGCCAATCCTTCTGCCCAAAACGTCGCAGTGAGCAACTCCGGCACAGGGACGCTCAACTGGACTGCCGGCAGCAATGCCGGCTGGCTCAACGTGTCGCCGGCATCAGGCGCCAATGCAGGCACGCTTCAGGTTTCGGCTAACATTGCCGGGCTGGTGGCCGGAACGTACACCGGCACTGTTACTGTAAGTGCAACCGGCGCCAACAACAGCCCGCAGCCGATCGGGGTCACCCTGCTGGTTAGCAGTCCGATTCTCGGAGTTGGCCCGTCGAGCGTCGCCTTCGCTGCTTTCCAGGGACAGGGCAATCCCGCTCCGTCGCCGCTCACCATTACCAATTTGGGAGCTGGAGCAGTGAACTGGACGGCCAGCGTGGGCCCGAATACTCCGTGGCTTACGCTGTCAGGATCTTCCGGTACAGCGCCGTCGTCCATCAATGTTCAGGCCAACACTACCGGGCTGAGCGCGGGTAGTTATTCGGGAAGTGTGACGGTAAACGCTCCCGGGGCCTTGAGTTCTCCACAAGTCGTTCCTGTAACCCTCAACTTATCGGGGTTGCTCATGTCCTCAACCGGCACGCTGCAAGGCTGGGCCAATTCTCCGCTGGGACTGTCACAGGATTGGTCGATTGTGAATGGAGCCATCCAGAACAATGGAGCCGGTCACACGCAGCTTTATGCTGGCGATGGCAACTGGGGCGACTACGACATGAAAGTTGATGTCAAACTCGCCAGCTTGAGCGACTATCCGGGCGGCATTCGCGGGCGCATCAATCCCAGCACAGGCGCTTCGTATGCGTTATGGCTCTATCCTAATGAGGGGATCGTCCGGCTCTATCGCACAGTTGCATGGAACATTGATTCCGGGTTCAGTATCCTGGGGCAGGCCGGCTTCGCCTTTGACGCAACCCAGTTCCACACGTTCGAACTGCTGTTCCACGGATCAAATATCCAGGCCCTGGTGGACGGTGCTGTGCTCATGAACGTAACGGACAGCACGCTTCCCAGCGGCATGGTCGGACTGGACGTATCCAACCGGATCATCAACTTCAAAAACATCGTGGTGACCAGCTCCACGCCCAGCAACGACAGTATTTCTGCTAATCCAGCCTCCTTCGCGTTCTCCTCTACGAATGGAGCCAATCCGGCGGCGCAAAGCTTGCAGCTTTCCAGTTCAGGCGGGATCCTGGCATGGACGGCCGGCTCCAGCGCCTCATGGCTGACGGTTGCCAATTCGGGCAACACAGGAACACCGGTCAATGTATCTGCCAATGTTTCGGGTCTGGCCGCAGGGAACTACAATGCGACCATCACCGTCACATCGTACGGCACAACGAATTCAACTCTGAGCATTCCGGTTACGCTGGCGGTGTCGCCGGTCCAGGGGGTTCTGGCCTCCACTCCCGCATCCCTGAATTTCTTTGGCGCCAGCACGCTTTCTCCTGCTGGCCAGAACATGACCGTGAGCAACAGCGTTGCGGGCGCCTTGAGCTGGGGTTCATCGTCGGATTCAGGCTGGTTGAGCTCGACTCCATCCAGCGGAACCACGCCAACCGTAGCCACGGTGAACGCCAACACAGTAGGCATGGCGGTTGGACAATACAACGGCAACGTGATTTTGACTTCATCCCAGGCCGGCAACAGCCCGCTTTCTGTGCCGGTGAGCCTGTATGTAGGCACGCTGTTGTTGAATGACAATTTCAGCGAAGGCAACAACAGCAACTGGCTCATTTCGCCGCTCGGCCATGGCGCCGACTGGTCTGTAGCCAATGGCTTCTACAGCTACGATGGCGCAGGCGCGACCCAGACTTATACCGGCAGCCAAAGCTGGACGGATTACAGCTTCTCGGCTGACTTCCAGCTTTCCAGCACCAACAATTGGCCCGGTGGCATCAGGACGCGGCTCAATCTATCTACAGGTGGAGGATACGCAATCTGGTTTTATCCCGGCAGCGGCTTCATCAGGCTCTACTCGGTTGGTCAATGGAGCATTGATGCAGGGTTCTCCACTCTGGCCCAGGCATCCATGAACTTTGATACCAATGTCCACAATATTCGCATCGATTCACAAGGGACAACGGTCAAGGTGTTCTATGACAATGCGCTGATCATCCAGGTAACGGATTCCAGGTTCACCTCCGGCGGTGTTGCTCTGGATGTTTCCAACCAGCCCATCAAGTACACCAATGTGCGTGTCACCAGCTTCTAGACCGGCGGCAGATTGGGAGCAGTGAACCAATGGGAGCAGCCACGGAACCGCAGTTAGGGGAAAAGAAATCTACCCAGGGGGAGAAGATGGTCCCCAGGACTTACCGCCAAATGTGGGTCCTGGGGATTTTTCTGCTCGCCTCTATTTGGCTGTGGGTTGCATTTGTTCGTGGCCGGGGCTACGCGCGCCCGTTGCAAATTCTTCTTTTACCCGGCGCCATGGCGGGTGTTGCTGCTTTTGCATGGTTGCTCAGCCGCTTCTTGCGCCACCGCTTCAGGCTGGAAAACGGAGAAGCAACCAGGGCTGTCGCCTTCAGTTCATCTGCTCTTCTTCTGCTGGCTGTCTTTCTTCCCGAATACCTGTTGGGAAAGCCGCTGCTGGTCAGGTCCTTTGCCCTGCTCGCATTCTCTCTGTTGCTATTTGTGGTCTATGTGGCCGTCTGGCTGAGGGGAGAGAAGCCTGACGCCAGGGCCTTCCGCGCCCCATTTTCTGCCGGCAAGCTCCTGGCTGTTTTCTGCGTCTTTTATTTCTTCCTGACCAGTTGGGTCACGCTGGCCAAGTTGCATGCGTTTGGCTATGTCGGCCAGGACATTGCTTACTTTACGCAATGCCTCTATACCACGCTGCATGGCCGCTTGTTTTACAGCAACATGTATCACGACCTGCTTTATGGCAAACCGGTCACCAGCGACCTCGCCGGTCACAACCAATTTGTATTGTTGGTCTTCCTGCCTTTCTACCTTTTGCACAAATCGGCGAGCACGCTGCTCATGGTCAGGAACATCTTTATCGTCCTGTCCGCATGGCCGATGTATCTCATTGCGCGCCGTTCGGTCGCTCCCTGGCTGGCTGCAGTCGCGGCCATCGGCTTCCTGCTGATGCCGGCAATTCTGTATCAGAATTTTTATGACTTTGCGCCGCTGTCCCTGGCCGCCTTGCCTCTGCTCTTTGCCGTGTACTACTTCCTGGAGCGCAGATTTAAGCCTTTTTTGATTGCCCTGGTTTGCGCGCAACTGGTGCGGGAAGACTTGGTCTTCGCGGTTTTTGGGCTGGGATTGCTGGCCTTGTGGCAGCGTCGCAGTTTGCGCTGGGTCGCTGTCCCCTGTGGTTTTGCGCTGGTGTGGGCCGTCTTCTCTTGGAAGATACTGTTCCCGTATTTTCTCCAGGGCGCCACGCCTGCGGTGGCCAGTTGCTTTTCCTATCTGGGAACGACACCGATGGAGATGGCCAGGAACATCATTCGCCATCCCGGTATTCTGCTCTCGCACAAGAATTTGCTGTATATCAAGCAGATGGTGGACTCTTTCGGCGGGGTCCTATTCGTGATGAATCCCGCCTGGCTGATCTCAGTTCCCTACATTGCCATCAATGTGCTGGCCGAAGGCGGCGGATGCAACACCGCCATGGTCTATCGTCATTATTCGCTGATTCCTGCCGTGTTCCTGTTCGTTAGCGTCTTGCTGGCTCTGGACAAGGTTGGAGCATTCGCCGGCAGGCGCGGAGGCAAGCCTCAAATCGCGCAGGCGGCCATGGTCCTGTTCATGTTGGCTGCCGGTCTCAGCAGCATGATGTTCGTGACCGGACAACAGCAATGGGAAGAGCTGCAATCACGTCCCTGGCATCAGGAAGCCGCTCAGGTTGCGGCCATGTTGCCGGCAAACGCCTCTGTTGCTGTGCCTCGATACATGTTGCCCAGCGTGGCCAACCGCGATAGCCTCTATCAATCATTGCGGCTGCTGGAGTACCACCATCCCGATGCGGGATACATCGTGCTGGATAAGGACTGGCAGCGCATGGCGGCCACAGATCAATGGCGGGAAAACTATGACAGCCTGCGCCAATTGCTGGCAGCCAGCACCCAATACGGTGTTATTTATGACAGCGCTAACTATGTGATCTACAAGCTCTGCGACGGATGTTCCCCCGCTCTGCCGCACCGCGAGCCTGTGAAGGACATGCGTGACTGAACTGAAGACCCTATTCCGGCATGCCTCCCATTATCTGGGCGGACGTGTGTGCCTCATGCTGCTGGGGTTTGCGTCGTTCCCGGTCTTCACGCGTGTGTTTTCAGTCTCCGACTACGGCGCCATGAGCCTGGTACTCAAGGTGCTCCTGCTGCTCACGGTGTTGGGCAAGTTCGGCCTCCAGAATTCCGTGCAGCGCTTCTATGCTGAAGAGGGCGCCTCGGCAGATCACGCCGTCAGCCGCCGCTACTATTCCACGCTCTTCTTTGGAGCATTGGCTACCGGCGCTGTGTTCGCTGGGCTCTTTGTGGTGGGAACTGAATTTGCTCCGGCATCTCTGGTGGAAGCCAGGTTCAAACATTTGTTTCTTCTGGTGGCGGTGCTCATCGTTGTCCGCAGTCTGCAGCCAACCCTGATCGGCTTCCTGCGGGCTGAAGGCAAGACCAAGACTTACAACGCGGTCGAGATAGCGGTCAAAGCGGCCACAGTTTTGCTGGCCTGCACCTTGTTATTGCTATGGCGGCGTGATCTTAACGTCTTCTTCGGCAGCGTGATTGCCGTGGAGGTTGCCGGAGTGCTGGCCCTGGCCTTGTATCTGCGGCGGCGCGGGTTGATTGATTTCCACGCCGTGGATTGGAGCTACTTCCGCAAAGCTGCTGTGTTTGCTTTTCCCCTGATCGGATATGAACTGGCCAGTGTAGTGCTCGATTCCGGAGACCGTTTGCTGGTGCAGCACTACATGGGGTCCGAGCCGTTGGGTTACTACTCGGCGGCCTATAACGTCTCCACCTATGTGGAAGAGGCGCTGATGGTGCCCATCAATCTGGCGCTCTTCCCCATCTATATGAAATTGTGGGTGGAAAAGGGAAAACAGGAAACGCAGTCATTTCTGGGCCGGAGCTTGAATGGCTTTCTGGCGTTGGCCGTGGGCGTGACCTGCGTGGTGCTGCTCACCTCGCGAGACGTGATCGTGGTCCTGGCCTCCAGCAAATTCCAGGATGCCTACCGGTTGCTTCCGCTATTGGTGATTGGCTTATTGATCTACGCCATCCATATCTTTCTGAATGCTGCGCTGCTCATCTATAAGAAGACCGCCGCCATGACGCGGTTGGTGATCTATGCGTGTGCCGTCAACATCTTGCTGAACATGGCCTTGATTCCGCGCATGGGCCTGCAGGGAGCTGCCATTGCCACTCTCGCCAGTTACCTCTTTATGGTGCTGCTGATGGGTGTGGTGTCTTTTAGGCTGATGCCGTTGCAGCTCAGCTACAGCGGCTTTGCCTTTAATCTGCTCGCCGGAGGGATTGCCTTCGGCGTGGTTCGCCTGATGCAATTTCAGCATGCATGGCTCAATGTGTTGATGAAGGGATCATTGGCGCTTGCAATCTATGCGGCGCTGGTCTGCCTGATGAATCCGGCCGTACGCAGCCTGATATTAAACTGGAGAAATCCTTCGGCCCCTAAGGCTGAACCGGCGCGCGTGGAACTGGTGGTCAACTGACATGGGAAAAACGGCGGCAAAGGACAAGCAGGCAGCGAGACCCGAGCGGATCAATCATCTGGTGACAGCAGATTCCTACCTGCCGCATTCCGGTGGTTCGCGGGTCTACTATGCCGCTTTGTACAAGAACCTGTTGGCGCAATTTCCGGATACGGTCACGCTGCTGACCAAGAAGGTCCCGGGCTGGCGTGAGTTCGATCGCCGCGAAACCGCTGAAAACTTCGCTATTCGCCGCCGTTTTCGGCCGCTGCCCAACTGGAAATACTGGCAGTTGCCCAAGGCCCTTCCTCAACTTCTGCATGCGGCCGGAACGGCCCTCACCGGGCACTATGACTGCCTGCATTGCGGCGATCTCTTTCCCCAGGCGCTGAATGGAGTCTTGCTGCGGCAGATGTTCAAGCTGCCGCTCCTGATCTTCTGCCACGGCGACGAGATCTCCCAGACCGATCAACGCCGTCACCAGCCGCGCGTGCGGGATTTCATCTATCGCCACGCCGACGCAATCATTGCCGCCAACCAGTTTGCCTGCGACGGACTCATGCGCATCGGTATCCCGGAAGAGCGGATTCATAAGCTCACCCCCGGAGTCAACCTTGAACACTTCCATCCCAGTCCCAGGCGCGCCGACCTCATCGAGCGCTATGGGCTGCAAGGCAAGAAAGTGCTGCTAACGGTGGCCCGCCTGGTGCCGCGCAAAGGACACAAGGTTGTCCTGCAGGCCTTGCCCAAGGTCCTCGACGAAGTGCCCAATCTCAAGTATCTGATCGCCGGCGAGGGTCCGGAAAAGGAGCGCCTCCAGGCGCTCGCACTCGAACTGGGCGTGCAACACGCGGTCACCTTCACTGGCGACATCGGCCATGATCAAATCTGCGATTTCTACAACCTGTGTGACGTCTTCGCCATGATCAATCGCCTCGATGAGAGCGGCGACGTGGAAAGCTTCGGCATGGTCTTCACGGAGGCCAATGCCGTCGGCAAGCCGGTGATCGCAGGACGCTCCGGCGGGACAGCAGAAGCCGTGCTTCAGGGGCAAACCGGTTTTCTGGTAGATCCTGAGAGCGCCGACGAAGTGGCCGGCCGGCTGATTCTTCTTTTGAAAAATGAGCACCTGAGCCGGCGCATGGGCGTTGCCGGACTGGAACGCGTGCGCTTGGAATTCAACTGGGCCACCCGCGCCCAAGCCCTGCGCCAGATCACCGCGGAGCTGGTGATGCGGGCCAGGAGCACACCTCAGTCACACACCGCCAAGGCAAAAGCCTCGGTGTAGAAGAGTGGATCATCTGGGTCAGGTCCAAGTTCTGAGGGTAAGGGAAAAGCGGTTTGACGCCAACTGACAGCCCCCTTACACTGGCGCTATTGGAAAGCAGTATATGACCATTGAACTCACACCCGAACAGGAGCAGGCGATTCAGAGCGCCATTCAGAGTGGAGTTGTCCGGTCGGTGGACGAGTTCATTGATGCGGCCATTGCAACGCTTCCCCACCCCGGGGATTACACCGGCGCTTCTCGTCAGGCCGCCGTCCGTTGCATGGAAGAGTTCGGAGAAAAATATCATCTTAGCTTGGGAGAACCCATTACCCGCAAACTCTTGCATGAAGGCCATCGCTACTGATTGTTCTGCATGCCAACGAGGCCTGTAATCCTTCAGCCTGAGAATTTGCGGTAGTGTCTTACACGCTATTAAGACACTACCGAATTTGCGGGCTGAATGCCGATTGCTGAATGGGTGTAATTTAAAAGTGAGAGTCACTATTTGCGAAAGGGCCCCCCAACATGGTTCGTCATCCCGAGGCTTTACCCACGCGCCAGCGGGGGTAAAGCGGAGGGACCTTGCGGTTCCATCGTTTAACTCAAAAGGTCCCGAAACCGCTTAAGTAAACAGCATGGGTACTGGCTTGACTCGCAC
>DATDGL010000055.1:0-81134 GCA_036522115.1 Candidatus Angelobacter sp. | reverse complement strand
AAATTCTTATGGCAATCGAGAGGCTCACCATAGAAGGGTTCAAGTCCATTCGTAAGCTGGAAGATTTTGAACTCCGCCCGCTGAACGTCCTGATCGGTGCAAATGGTGCTGGCAAAAGCAACCTTGTTGGATTCTTCCGCTTGCTTCGCGCCCTGATTGATCAGAAGCTCAATGAAATCATAGGGACGGAAGGAGGCGCGGATGCCTGCCTTTACTTGGGCCCTAAAGTTACTAAGCAACTAGGAGCGAAAATCTCTTTTGACTACAACCAATACGAATTTGTATTAAGACCCACGGCTGATAATCGATTTGTGTTCGGTCAAGAAGAAGTAGTGTATGCGGGCGGATGGCATTCACGGAGATCCTTAGGTTCAGGTCACGTCGAATCACCACTGAAGGACCTCAAGGAAGAGCGAGGGAGCACAGCAGAACACGGTTACTATGTCTACAATGCTATTTCGAGGTGGGTGGTTTACCATTTCCATGACACCAGTTCCACCGCTGGTGTCCGTCGGCAGCGGGCGGTTAATGACGATGAATACCTGAGGCCCGACGCCGAGAATTTAGCAGCATTTCTCTACGGGTTACAACATACGCACCCGGCAATTTACCAACAAATTCGAGATGTAGTGCGTCTTGCCGCTCCGTTTTTTGATGATTTCAAGCTGCGCCCTATTACTACGATCCCGGATCTTATCCAACTGGATTGGCTACAGAAGGATTCCGACTACTTTTTTCGACCAAGTCAACTGTCTGACGGTACATTGCGATTCATCTGTCTGGCGACTGCGCTGCTTCAGCCTTCACCTCCTTCGACCGTACTCTTTGACGAGCCGGAGTTGGGATTGCACCCGTATGCACTGACCCTGCTGGCAAGTTTGATCCGGCAGGCAGCTACGCGCACTCAGGTGATCGTAGCCACACAATCTGCGCCCTTGCTTGATGAGTTTGTGCCAGAGGATGTAATCGTTGTGGAGCGCGCACAAGGCGAATCAACTTTTCGTCGCTTGAAATCGGAAGACCTGTCAGAATGGCGTCAAGAGTACGCCTTAGGCGAACTCTGGCAGAAAAATGTTCTCGGTGGGCGACCGCAACGAGAAGACGCACCGCAGCCTTCGAACATGGCTCCATCCGGAAATGACCACACGTGAGGCGCGTCTATGTTGTGGTTGAAGGTCAGACCGAAGAATCATTTGTAAAAGAAGCCTTGGCGGAAGCATTGTTGCCGTACAGCGTGTATCTCACGCCGCTGCTGCTTCGGAGAACGGGTGGTAATCCGACATTCGCTCGATTAAAGCGAGACGTAATCGTTCAACTTAAGCGGGATGACTCGGCATACTGTTCCACGATGCTAGACTTCTATCGGCTGGGCACTGATTTTCCAGGCGTGCCTTTGCCTGCTAATTTGTCTGGGATTGAGAAGGTGCTGCGTATCGAGCAGGCTGTCAAGGGGGAAATCATCAGAGAATTGCCGGATTTGCGCGCTGAGTTGCGATTCTTGCCATATATTCAACTCCACGAATTTGAAGGACTGCTCTTCAGTGATCCCTTAGCTTTTGCTCAGGACATCTATAAGCCTGATCTCGCCGCATCCTTTCAGGATACGGGCCGGATTTCAGACTCCAGAGGATATCAATGACAGGCCCGGTCAAGCTCCGTCGAAGCGAGTGGCTAAACTTTGTCCGTCTTATGAAAAACCGCTCCATGGGACTCTCGCTGCCATACAAATCGGCGTGAGCGCGATGCGCCGAGAATGTCCGCACTTTCGCGCATGGCTAGAGCAGCTCGAATCGCTTACAGGTTGATTTGCCCGGCCCCTTCACAAAACCCGCTATCTGGCGGGATAATAACTGTTTAATCAGTTGGTAACGCTCGTCCTATGGAGCCCGGGACCCTCTTCAGAATTACAATCATGCCCGTTTGACGCATGTGGCTCCCTGCATGAAGGAGGCATCTTGAAGGTTTACGAAGGCAAAGACATCCGCAACCTTGTGGTGATTGGCCACTCGCACGCTGGAAAAACGTCCCTGGTTTCCTCCCTGTTGTATACCAGCGGTTCAACGCCCAAGCTGGGCCGCGTGGACGATGGTTCAGCCGCTACCGACTACGACGAGGAAGAGATTGCGCGGCAGATGACCATCTCCACCGGAATTGCCTTCACCGAGTGGCGCAATACCAAGATCAACCTGCTGGATACTCCGGGTTTCACGCTCTTTGCTCACGAAGCCCGCATCGCGATGGCGGCAACGGATGCCGCGATTGTGGTAGTGGACGGTGTGGGAGGAGTGGAAGTTGTCACGGAAAAAGTCTGGCAGTACGCGGAAGAGCTGGGCTTGCCGCGCGTGATCGTGATGAGCCGCATGGATCGCGATCGAGCCAACTATGATTCCGCCCTGGAAAGCCTGCGCAATGCCTTTGGCCGCCAGGTGGTTCCTGTGCAGGTTCCAATCGGCAGTGAAAAGAGTCTCAAAGGCGTGGTGGACCTGGTCACCATGAAGGCTTACACCTACGAACTGGGTGGTAACGGGAAAGGCAAGGAAGGTCCAATACCGCCAGAGGCAGAAGCGGCGGCCAAAGATGCCCATGAGAAGCTGGTCGAGATCATTGCTGAAGGCAAAGACGAATTGATGGAAGAGTTTTTCAATACTGGAACGATTCCTGAAGAGCACCTGGTTCCCGCGCTGCATGAAGCCATTCGCGAGGACAAGATTTTTCCCGTACTGATTTCGTCAGGCCTGGGCAACATTGGCACAGACCATCTGCTCGATTTCATCGTGGACTATGCCCCCACTTCAGTGGAGCACAAACCGGTCCAGGCCGAGCCGGATGCATCCGGCAACGGCCACGCTGCGGAGAGAAAAATCAGCGACTCGGAACCGGCTTCGGCCTTTGTATTCAAGACGGCCAATGATCCCTTTGCCGGACGCATTACCTACTTCAAGGTTTTTTCTGGCGTCATCAAGAACGATGCCGCATTGCAGAACTTCACTCGCAGCACTCTGGAAAAACTCGCTCACGTGTCTGCTCCTCAGGGGAAAAACCTGGTCCCGGTGACCGAACTGCATGCCGGAGACATCGGCGCAGTCGCCAAGCTCAGGGACACGCTCAGCGGCGACACGTTCGGTGACAAGGCCAGGCCCATCGCCTATCCGACGGTCAAATTGCCGGAGCCCGCCATCACGTTCGCCATCGAGCCTAAGACGCGTAACGATGAAGACAAGCTGGCCAACGGAATTCACAAGCTCATGGAAGAAGACCCCATGCTGCGCTTCTTCCGCGATGAACAGACCAAGGAGTTTCTGATTGCCGGCACCGGCCAGCAGCACATTGAGGTGGTGGTATCCAAGTTGAAGAAGCGCTACCACACAGAGGTGAATCTCAAAGCGCCCAAGGTTCCGTATCGTGAAACCATTCGCGGGAGGGCGGATGTGCAGGGACGCCACAAGAAGCAAAGCGGCGGCCATGGCCAGTATGGTGATTGCAAGATCAAGATGGAGCCCCTGGAGCGGGGCAAGCAATTCGAGTTCGTCAATGACATTTTTGGCGGCGCCATTCCCCGCAACTTTATTCCTGCGGTTGAAAAAGGAATTGTCGAGGCCGCGGCCCGCGGATACCTGGCCGGATTCCCGGTCGTTGACTTCCGTGTGATTCTCTACGACGGCAGCTACCATGACGTAGACTCCAACGAACTTTCCTTCAAGATGGCCGGCCGCATCGCTTTCAAGAAAGGCATGGAGCAAGCCAAGCCCGCGTTGCTGGAACCCATCATGAAAGTGGAGATCACCATTCCTGATGAGTTTGCCGGAAGCATCATGGGTGACCTGAACTCGCGCCGCGGACGCATTCAGGGCATGGACAACAGGGCGGGAAAGACTGTCGTGAAAGCAGAGTGCCCCATGGCGGAAATGCTGAGTTACGGGGCTGATCTCACCTCCATGACCCAGGGCCGTGGAAGCTTCAGCATGGAATTGTCGCACTACGACTTTGTCCCCGGAGCCATTCAGGAGAAGATCGTTACCAAGATCAAAGCCGAGCGCGGCGAAGTGACGGAAGAGGAAGAGTAGGTCGCCATTCGTGCTACCCTAACGGGTTTCGCTTTATCTCCTGGAGGGATTATGTTCCCAGCCACCATTTCCCGGGCGCGACTGAGCGCTGCGGTGCTCGTCCTTTTTCTGTTGTCTGGCGCGGCCGTCGCCCAAAAAACATCTGCGCCGGCATCTCCTAAGGCCACAACCCACAAAGCTACTCCCACCTCGGCTGAAGCAGCGGCCTTTATGAAGAGGGTGGAGGACGAACTGCAAGACGTAGGTGTACGCGCCTCACGTGCCGGCTGGGTGCAGGAAAACTTCATCACTGATGATACGGAAGTCATTTCCGCCCAGGCCCAGGAAAAGGCCACCCAGGTAACCACGCAATATGCGCTGGAGGCGCGGCGCTTTGATCATGTGAAGATGCCGGACGAACTGAAGCGCAAGTTCATGCTGCTCAAGCTCTCGCTCACCGCCCCCGCTCCCAATAACGATAGGGAGCGTGCTGAACTCACCCGCATTGCCACCTCCATGGACGCAGACTACGGCAAAGGCAAATACTGCAAGCCGCAAGCGGACGGCAAGCAGAACTGTCTCTCCTTAAACGATCTGAGCCGCATCATGGCCACCAGCACGAATCCCGACGAACTGCTGGACGCCTGGGTAGGATGGCACAAAATCTCTCCGCCCATGCGCCAACGCTACGTCCGCTTTGTAGAACTCTCCAACAAAGGAGCTCGTGAACTCGGCTTCAAAGATACCGGCGCCATGTGGCGCTCCAATTACGACATGAGTCCGGAGGAGTTCAGCGCCGAACTCGAGCGCCTGTGGAAGCAGGTGCAGCCACTCTACATCTCGCTGCATGCCTACGTCCGCAGGCAGCTCATCAAGAAATACGGCAAGATTGTTGACCGTCCGGATGGGCTGATTCCCGCTCATCTGCTGGGCAACATGTGGTCGCAGGAGTGGGGCAACATCTACCCTCTTGTGGCTCCGGCCAATGGCGACAAAGGTTACGACCTGACCCAGCTTCTGAAGGAGCACAAAGTCGACGAACTGGGAATGGTCCACGACGGCATCAATTTCTTCAGTTCACTCGGATTCAGTCAGCCGGCGCAGACGTTCTGGGAGCGTTCGCTATTCCTCAAGCCTCGCGACCGCGATGTTGTCTGCCATGCCAGCGCCTGGGACGTCGATAACCAGGAAGATGTTCGCCTGAAGATGTGCATTGAGGTCCGCGAAGAAGACTTTGTCACCATCCACCATGAACTGGGCCACAACTACTACCAGCGGGCTTACAAGAGTCAGTCCACATTGTTTCAAGATAGCGCCAACGATGGTTTTCACGAGGCCGTGGGAGATACCATCGCTCTTTCCGTCACGCCGGAGTATCTGAAAGAAATTGGCCTGTTGCAGACCGTTCCACCGGAAAGCGCAGACATTGGGTACCTGCTCAACATGGCGCTGGACAAAATCGCATTCCTGCCTTTCGGGTTGCTGATTGATCAGTGGCGCTGGAAGGTCTTCTCCGGTGAGATTTCTCCGGAGGAATACAACAAGGCCTGGTGGGCGTTACGGGAAAAGTATCAGGGCATTGCCCCGCCGGTGGAGCGTAGCGAGGCAGATTTCGATCCCGGGGCAAAGTATCATGTGGCATCGAACACGCCTTACACGCGTTATTTCCTGGCGCGGATTCTTCAGTTCCAGTTTCACCGCGCGTTGTGCCAGGCGGCAGGAATTCAGGGACCACTCCACCGCTGCTCGATTTACAGGAGCAAAGTTGCGGGCGACCGCCTGAACAAGATGCTCAGCATGGGTAAAAGCAAGCCATGGCCGGACGCTCTGGAGGCCATCAGCGGCCAGCGGCAGATGGATGCCACCGCAATCCTGGACTACTTTGCTCCTTTGAAGAAGTGGCTGGACGAGCAAACAAAAGGAGAAAAGCTTGACTGGGAAGGAATGGACAGCGGTGCAACTCCGCCTCGACACATGAGCAGGTAGGGCTACGCCTTTGGTCCGCTGTCCTACTGTCCCTTTGTGATCTTGGATCGGTGCGGGATTCCACTCAGAATAGGTTTGAGAATCCCCTATGATCCGCCAAGAACAATATGAAATCTGGGTACAGAGCAGCCTCCTCCGGTGGGATATGCTGGGCTGCTTTCGCGATATTGACCTGGCCTCCAGCGTGGCTGCCAACCGGGCCGCCCGGACGCGCCTCATCTGCCTCACCTTTGAGTACGGGAAGATGATCTCTCAAGATCTGGTGAAGGAACTCGGGCCTGCCAGTCCGGCAGCCTGAATCCGTTTTCAACCTGGATTTGGCGCCGAAACCCTAATGACCTTTAGAACTACATCCTCGGCGTAGTGACCAGATCCTTGCCCTGCGGGACGTGCGCGGCCAGCATCTCCAGCATTTCTGTATCGGTCTCCGCGTCGGGGGTGAGGGCCACATCAGAATAATTCCGTGCGTTGGGATCGCGCTCCAGCCGCTTCTTGAACCAGTGGAAGCGCCACGCCAACTGCGCCATCCTGAGGTGCTTGCGCGCCAGGTCGAAGAGGTAACGCGGATAGAAGGCAAACGGACTCTCAATCGGCATGGTGGGCCGGCGATCTTTCCGGTATTTTCTGCGCAGGTAGCCGCCCTGGAGCGGATCAATCTTTTCGTACACAATGCAGAAGTGGAACCACGCCAGTAGTACCACCATGTTGCCCAGATGGATTCCGGTGGCCGCAGCGCGGCGCAGCACCGTCTCCATGTGCTCCAGGGTGTAAAACTCTTTCCAGGTATCGCGATACAGTTTTGACCACTGCTCTGCGGACATCCTGGGATGCATCGTAGTTACATGTTCCAGGTCGTACTTGTTCAGGTCCGGATCAAGAAAGGCGCCGGCTTTATGCAGCTTCTGATGGTCTTCCGATCCCGGCAGCGCCGTGAGCGCATGCGGCTCCAGCAAATCAATGGGTAATTCCCGCTGGATGATCTGGATGTCGTGGATCACAGACTCCGGCGTGTCCTGCGGGAAGCCGATGATGTAGCCGGCAAACACGATTGCTCCAGCGCGTTTCCACTCCAGCAGCATCTTGCGGTACTCCACAATCTTGTTCTGCTTCTTGCGCGCGCCCATCAGGCTCTCAGGATTGATGCTCTCCATGCCGATAAACACCCGGCGAACCCCGGCGCGGCCCGCCTTCTCGATAAAGTGAGGCAGACGATGGCACATCGTATCCACCTGAATCATGAATTTGATGTTCAGGTTCTCCTTTTCGCGCATGGCGATCAGGCGGTCGAATATCTTTTCCCAGTCGGTGTTGCGGGCAAAGTTGTCATCCGTAATGAAGAAGCGGCCTACACCCTGGGCCAGATTGCGCCGGACGATCTGCTCGATCTCGTCTGCTGTGCGCCGTCGCGACTTTCTGCCTTGCACATTGATGATGGTGCAGAACGAGCACTGAAACGGGCACCCGCGGCCGGCATCGAAGCTGGTGTACTTGCCCAGCGTGCCCCGGATGGTCTCAGCCGGAAGCATGGGCATGGGTGCGCCTTCGAGCCCCGGCAGATCGGAGAGGTAGTTGTACAACGGCTTGAGCGCGCCCTGCCAGGCATCGCGGAACACCTGGTCCAGACGCCCTTCTTCCGCCTCCCCCGCGAATAGCGAGACGCCGAGGTCCATGGCTTCTTTCATTTCAGCGGGAATTTCCGGCAGCATGGAAAGACAACCGGAGACGTGGAAGCCGCCTATACAAACCTGGATTCCCGCCGCGCGCAGCGGGCGCGCAATGTCCATGGCGCGAGGAAACTGGTTCGACTGCACGCCCACCAGGATCACCATGCCTCGTCCACCGGCCAACTGCTGCGCAATGCGTCGTGTGCGGATGCGCGTGTTGTCTTCGTCCATCGAACTGATGACGATCTCTACATCATCGCCCAGCACGCGACGTTGCTGGCAGTCCTGCACCAGGCCATGAACCACGGCCAGCGAATTGGAAGGTACAGCAGAGCGCAGCCACTGGATCACATAGCCATCGTCGTCGTAGTGCGAAGGCTTGACCAGTACCAGCGAAAACTTTTGCTGCGCAGCCATTCTAGATTCAGATCTCCGGGACAAAATAATCGGGGATTAGACCCGATTATACAAGTGAAATAAGCTTTGCCGCAGTTGACGGATCGCATTCGCTCACCAGACCTGGAACTCCGTCACGATGAGCGATTTATCAGCGCTGTGCCACGAATGCGCGGCGCTAATCCTTTGCGTTCATTCGATCCACCACCAGAGGGCAAACCGGCAGCCTCGCTCCAAAGCGAATCCATTGTGGTACAGGATTTGGAAATCAGTTGCCTCGAAGCCAAAGAGGGTCTAAAGTACCTAACCAACCCCCAGAAAAAGGTATCGACTGACCATTTCCGTTCTTGAAAGGACAACGGGTTGGGAGCGGAAAAGCTGACAAATGCCCATGACGCCTGAAACCCCGGCAACCTCATCGTCAACTGAGTCACCAACGTCACTGGCATCTCCAAGTGTGAAGCCATCAATTGCAGTGACCAATCCTGCGGTAAACCTTGCAACAGTCTTGCAGGACGAGTCGCTCGAACTGCAGGAGCTCTGCGGGAAGCGTCATGCGTTGGTGGATCTTCATCCGGACGCATCTGCGGCTGCTCCGGGCCCTCCGGACCGTCTGGGAGTCGCATTCTCCGGTGGCGGTATTCGCAGTGCCGCCGTCAATCTCGGCCTGATCCAGGCCCTTGCCAAATGCGATTTGCTGGAGCCGTGTACCAGGAAACATGAAGCCAGCAAGGAGAGTCAGGGCGCTCCCGAAAAGGGGGTGAAGGGCGATCTCTTGCGCTTTGTGCATTATCTCTCAGGCATCTCCGGCGGTGGATACATCCTGGGATGGCTCACAGCATGGATCTCGCGCAATGGATTTGACACCGTTCAGGAACAGCTCGCTGCTAAATGCCCGCCTCCTTTACCTACGCCATCGCCTTTGCCCGCCAGCAGTTATCGCCGCTTTCTCGAACCGCAACCGTTAAGAAATCTTCGTCAATACGCCTCCTTCCTGACGCCAAGAACCGGTCTCTTCAGCGGAGACACTCTGGCCCTGGTGTCCATTTACCTGCGCAATCTTCTGCTGAATCAGACGTTGATGGTGGCGGCCGCGGCCGGGCTGATCGCGCTGCAGCAGATGCTTGCGCCTTCTATTCTATGGGCCAAGAAACTGCCCGGCTGCTTTTTCATTGACTTGGTTCAAGTGGCGTTTGCCACCGCAATTCTGGCCGGCGGCTTCATTGGCTGGTGTCTGAGATGCCTGGCACGCAATGAAAATCCTAAAGAGCCACGGGGCGCCTCCCTCTGCGTGCGGATTTTTGCCTTGTTTGCTGCTGCAGCCATTTGGCTCCTCCTGCCCACTGCTGTGGTGCAATTCCGGATTTGGCTGCTGCTGGCGGCTTCCGCTGTGCTGGTTGTCCTTAGTTCCTTGATCGGACTGATTGTTGCCAGACTCTTTAAGTCCAAGACCGACCTCGAGCCTGTTCGCAAACAGCTCTTTGGAATTCCCATCGTAGGCGCAGCAGGAGTTGCTTCTTCATTTTTTGCAGGAGGCTTTTTCGGTCTGTTGATCTATGCCTTTACCCGTTGGTTGACTGACTCAGATGGAACCTCCGTCCGAGTTGGCGGCGACTATGCTGCACTTGGCCTGCCCGCCATTCTGCTGGCATTTGCACTCGCGTCTTACGTGTACATCGGCATCTACGGCGACTCCTTTCCTGATGCGAAACGCGAATGGTTGGGTCGTCTGGCCGGCTATTTCCTCTACTTCGCCCTAGTCGCCGCCGTGGTGATGATCATCGCCATTTGGGGGCCTCTTTTCATGCGCCTGATATTCGGTGGAGTGGGGGCAACCGCAACAAAGTGGCTGAAATGGATTGTGCCGGGCGGCTGGTTGTTTACAGTTATCTCCGGCCTGTTCGTGGCCAAGAGCCCCAGCACCGGCGATCCCGAAACCAAGAGTAGTCTGGATATATTGGTGAAAGTAGCGCCTCCGTTGTTTCTGATCGGCGTTCTTCTGTTGGTTTCATGGGGAGTTCATGGCATCGTCCGGTGGAATCAGGCAGGCCCTCCAGCCAGCAAAAGCACTCAACAGAATGGAGGATTCTTATCCACTGAGCCAGTTCAGTACCACCGAATTGACGAGTATCTTGATACGGGCGAATGGAAAACAGTTCCCCCTGACCTTAAGACCGGCTCCCCATCTTCCTACTACGTCGATTTTGCTCCTTGCTCCAGGTACAGTTCTGTGAACGACATCAATGGGCCGTGGGCCATAAGGGTTTCGTGCGGCAGCAAAAAGCAAGAAAGCTCCCCCCATGGAAATTACGATGCCTTGAAGGCTCTTGGAAAGATATTGCTGGTGTGCACAGTCATCGCCGGCCTGCTGTTGTGGCGGCTGGACGTGAATGAGTTTTCCATGCACCTTCTCTATCGCAACCGCCTGGTTCGCGCTTTTCTCGGCGCTTCCAATCCCACAAGGAACCCGAGCCCGTTTACCGGCTTCGGTCTCGATGACGATGTTCCCTTGCAGGACCTCTGTCAGAAAAGCCTAAGAATCGCCACAAACCATGCTCTCGATTGGTCGGGTGAATACGACGGGCCCTATCCTTTATGGGGAACGGCGCTCAATCTCACCAGCGGCGAAATAGACCTGGCCTGGCAGAAGCGCAAGGCTGCCTCTTTCATTTACTCGCCTCTTTATTGCGGTTGGGATTACGTGTCCGCCAAGCCCGGCCACGTGGAACCACCGCAAAGCGACTCCGTTTGCGCCGATAGCAATCGCTGCAAATACGGTTATCGCGGGACGGGAAAGTACACGCCTGACGGCGTCCCGCGCGATCCCGCCTACACCGGACACGGAGTTGGCCCGTCGGTAGGCACGGCTTTAGCTGCTTCCGGCGCGGCTGTCTCTCCCAATTGGGGATACCACAGCAGCCCCGCTGTAGCCGCCCTGCTGGCGCTTTTCAATATCCGCATCGGATGGTGGACTGGCAACCCGCGCCATAATCGTGGTTGGTGCAAATATGCTCCACGTCCTCAGTATCTTTTGTATGAAGTCGCCGGTTCCATCGGGGATGATGATCAGTTCGTCTATCTCTCTGACGGAGGACACTTCGAGAACCTTGGAGTCTATGAACTGGTGCGGCGGCGTATGAAGTTCATCATCGCCTGCGATGCCGATGCCGATCCTGACTACGGCTTTGAAGATCTGGGCAATGCAATCGAAAAATGCCGCAGGGATTTCGGGGTGAAAATCGACATGAGGGGTGTTTTTGATGTCCGCCCCGGCAAAGCAGCTACCGCTGAATCAGACAACAAGAAGCCCGATGACGGCAATTCTGCGGCCCGATGGGAATTTGCGCTGCGCAAACCCGATTTCAGCCGCAGCCATTCCGCTGTCGGGCTGATCACCTATCCTCAGCGGGACCTGAGCGGCAAACCGACTCAAGGTGTGCTCCTCTACATCAAGAGCTCGCTCACAGGCGACGAGGAAGCGGATGTGCTCAGCCAGCACCTCTCCAATCCGGCCTTTCCCCACGATACAACTCTGAATCAGTTCTTTAACGAGACTCAGTTCGAGGCCTATCGCGCGCTGGGCCAGCACATGTTCGAGTCTATCTGGGAAAAATTCCGGAATTCTCCTGAGTGCACAGATCTGCCTGCATCTCGCGAAGCAAAAATCAAAAAGCGCATCCACGAGTTCTTCGCAGACCATCTTGCCAGACCGTTATTTTCAGAGCTGGCTGATGGGATTTAGCGGCAATACTGTTCACTTAACGAGGACGCGAAAAAAAGTTCGTCATCCCGAGAGTTTACCCACGCGTTAGCGGGGGTAAATCGGAGGGACCTTGCGTTCAGCCGTTAACTCAAAGGGTTCCGAAATCTCCTAAGTGAACAGTATGGGATTTAGCGGCGATCAGCGGCTCTTTTCAATGAATTACCCAGGTTCTCGCTAAGAGCCGCACTGCCTCCGTCATTAACAAAAAAATCTCCCCGCACTCGCTTGCACCCAAACCTGCAGCTCTCGATTGCTCTCCAGCCCGAAGACTTTCCCTTGCATCTAACTCAAAAGTCTTTCCCCATGCACAGACTGGTCACAGAAGCGCCTGAAGTCAGCACGGAAAAAGTGTGCGCGTACCGCCAACGGGAGCCATTCAAGCCACGCCGTTGGCTGCGGATCGCGTTGGTTTCGGTGGTCCTGGCATTCATAGTGTGCGTGGCGTTGTTGGCGGCAAGATGGCCTTTCACGCGAAGCAAGGTCATTGCTGATCTGGAAGGAGCGATGCAGGGGCGTGTAGAGATCGGGAAATTTCAACAGACCTGGTTCCCTCCCGGTTGTGTCGCTGAAGATGTTACTTTCAAGGGCTACGGCAATTTGCCCGGCTCTGTACCCATGACCGTTCGCAAATTGACCATCCAAAGCAGCTTTCAGGGCTTATTTACCGGGCACGTCTCAGTCTTGCTGGCCGAGGGCGTGTACGTAACTGCGCCAAATGCCGGGTATTTTTCCGGCTGGCAACAAGGCCAGGGCAATTCCAAGCCGGCCGGCTCCAAGATAGTGATAGACAAATTCATCGCTACTGAATCGGTGCTGGAGTTTTCACGTGGAGCGGAGAAGCCGCCTCTCCAGTTCGCCATCTCCAGGCTGGAGTTGAACAGCCCAGACGCCCATGGCGTCCAGACGTTCCAAACCACGCTGCACAATCCTGAACCCCCAGGAGAAGTACAGGCAAGCGGATATCTGGGACCATGGAAAACAGAGAACAGCGCTCAAACGCCCATAGCCGGCTCTTATTCCTTCAAACGGGCCAATCTGGCCGCATTTCACGGGATTGCAGGAACTCTTTCTTCGGATGGCAGCTTTCAAGGAACAGTCGGGCAACTAGACGTGCGCGGCAAAACCCTCACGCCTGACTTCGAGGTCACAGATACCGGCCACACAATTCCTCTGGTCACGGAATTTCAGGCCAGGGTAACCACCAGGGACGGAAATGTTTCACTGGAACGGGTGAATGCGCGTCTGGGCAAGAGCAGCATTCAGGCGGCGGGCAATATTACAAAAAGTGACGATCAAAAAGGCAAAGTTGTTTCAGTGAATCTGTTGGTCCGTAATGGCAGAATCCAAGATTTTCTGTTCCTCTTACTCAAGGACCCGGCCGCCCCCATGACCGGCACGTTCAACTTCAAGGGAGTGGCCATCCTGCCGCCGGAGAAGGCGCAGTTTACAAAAAAAATTCAATTGCAGGGCGACTTCGGAGTTGAAGCCGGCCATGTCACCAAACCAGTTACCCAGGCAAATCTGGAAGCGCTCAGCGAAAGGGCGGAAGGAGAAAAGGACGACCCGCCTGAAAGGGTACTCTCCGATCTTCAGGGACACTTTGTGTTACGCCAGGGGATCGCAACTTCTTCCAATCTCTCTTTCAGTGTTCCTGGCGCCGTCGCCCGGTTGCATGGAACTTACGATCTGCTCGCCCATCGCATCAATCTGCGCGGGACCCTGTTCATGAAGGCAAATCTTTCCCAGGCCACGAAAGGCGTGAAATCCTTCCTGTTGAAAGTTATTAATCCTTTTCTCAAGAAGAACCATCGTGGAGGGGCTGTCATTCCGGTCACCATCACCGGCATCTACCCGCATCCTGTCTATAGGACAGATCCGATCTGAAAGCAAGTATTTAACTGCCGCACTTCACGACCATGCACGTAATATCATCCGCCAGAGGCAAATGATTGCCCACGAACAAGTCCAGGTCAACCATGAGCCGGCTGATCAGGTTGGTTGGCGTCTCTGAAGCCGCGGCCTGAAGGACCGCAATCACGCGCTCCTCCCCATATTCTTCGTCCCGCTGATTCACGGCCTCCACCAATCCGTCGGTAAAGATGGCCAGCCAGTCGCCGCTTTGCAATGTGACTGACCCCGGCTGGTAGACCGCATTTTCCTGGACCCCCAACGGCAAGCCCCCGCATTCCAGTCGTTCGATGCCTCCCGGTACCCGCCGCACCAGAGGCGCATTGTGCCCGGCATTGATGTAATTCAAAGTCCGCGTGTCCGGAGAAAACTCCGCCAAAAATGCTGTGATAAAGCGGCGTCCACCCTGGCTGTTGGTGCAGACGTATCGGTTCATGCCGTCCACCAATTGCAGCAGCGAGCATGGAGTCGTCGAGAGAGTTTTCAGGCTGGCCTGAAAGCTGGCCATGAGCAATGCCGCCGGAATGCTCTTGCCCGCCACATCGGCTACCGCAAAAAGAAACTGCGGTGGCGCCGATGCCCCTCCCGACAACGAACGCTGGAACACGTCATAGTAATCGCCCGCCACGGTATTGGCGGGACGCGTGGCAAATGCGATACCCACTCCCGGAACCGGCGGAGGCGTGCCGGGCACCAGCCATAACTGGATCTCGCGCGCAATCTGCAAGTCGCGCTTCATCACCACCCGGTCGGCAACTTCCAGCACCAGAAGCAGCAGCACCAGTAGTCCGCCGTAGAACTCAAAATCGAAATCGAACTTGGCGCCACCCCACTTAAGCGTGCCGGTGAAGATGAGCAGAATAAGCGCCAGTAGAAGGATCACGCGGCGGGCCGGCGACAACTGGTCCAGTATGGCCCAGAAGAACTGCCGCACCAGGCTCCAGAAATGGCGGCCCTTGCGGGCGCCCGCTTGGCGGGAGAAATCCACGCTGCGCGAGTAAAGGTGATAGCTGGCGCGGGCATCAGCCTGAAACTGCGCCCAGAGCTGATTGAGCTCCAGCCCCGCAGTCACCCGTCGCCAGAACTGGCCCACCCTTTGCGCGATCGTTGGTCTGGCGGACATGACAGTGAAAATCTAACACGAAGGACAGGAATCGGGTGGCCTGCTGATCTGAAATCCCCTGCGTGTACTGTTTTGTCTGGATTCTACCGTCTCTGTAAATCGTTTTTTTTTGCGAAGATTCTCATCTGGTTTTCTTCCCTCTCTCGCTGTTGAGCATTCCTCCGTGTCCTCCGTTTTTCTCTGTGGCCGCAGTGGTAAAGTTTTTGATTTTGCTTTTGGCTCTTTCAATACTGATGTTGTTTTTCTCCGTGTTCCCCGTGCCTCCGTGGTGGGTGTTGATTTTTGCTTGTGGCTCCGCTTACGCCGTGTCTCCGTGGTAAATTTTGTTTTTATTTTCTTCCTTTGCGTCCTTCGCGTCCTTTGCGGTAAGACCTGTATGATTGCTGCTTGCTGAAATGCCTAAATTTCAAAAGCACATCTTCGTCTGTTGTAACCAGCGTCCTGCCACTGATCCGCGCGGCTCCTGCGATCCTTCCGGCAAAGGTGACCTCCAGCGCGTGTTCAAGATCAAGCTGGCGAAGCACGGCATCAAGGGAACGGTCCGCGCCAACAAGGCCGGCTGCTTCGATCAATGCGAGCATGGCCCTAACGTTGTGGTTTATCCCGATGCAGTCTGGTATGGCCGAGTCACCGCCGAAGATGTCGATGAGATCATCGAGTCCCACATCATCGGAAATCAGCCCGTAACGCGCCTCGTTATTCCCGATTCCTGCCTGAATGCCGTGCGGTGTCCACACAAGCCGAGGGGTGGTAGTTAACTCCGTTCCTGGAAAAGCGTCTGATTAATTGCGAGTAGATCTGGGCGCTCGGCCGCATTTTCCGCGCCTGGGTCTTGGGATCAAGCTCGATCAAGCCAAAGCGCAGGTGCCAGCCTTCGTTCCATTCAAAATTGTCCGTCAACGTCCAATGAAAATATCCGCGCAGGTCTGTACCTTCCGCCAACAGCCCCCGAATCTGTTCCACCGTTGACTCCAGCAGCCACGGACGAATGCGGTCATCGCGGTCTGGCACGCCATTTTCCAGAATGTAAATCGGCTTATGGAATGACTTGAATCGTTCCACCGCCCGGCGCAATCCGTCCGGGTAGGCCTCCCCGTACGGGATCTCGATGCCGTGGTCTCCCTGCGGTTTGTGCGGCGGGACCGTCAACTGAAAGAACAGTGTTTTAGGATTGCGCGGCGCAAATCCCGCGCGCAGACGGCTGTAGTAATTAATGCCGACATAGTCGCAGGTGCCCTTGACTTCTTCCAGATGGCGGCGGAAATGGTTCAGCGGAAACGGCGAGCGCCCGGTTTCAATGGTTTCGGCAAAATTGTCGTTGAAACGATGGTCAATGAAGGAGCAGATCCAGCGATCGATCGCAGACGCAGGACGGGTCGGCTTGAACACCACAAAATGCTGCGCCCATCCAACGTTGGCGTTCGCCTGCAGTTCGTGGATGGTGCGATAGGCAACCGCATGCGCTCGGCAAAGGTTCTCCGTGACCCGCGCCGCCTTCAAAAAGCTGCCTCGCTGCCCCGGAGGAAACTCTCCCAGAAAATACCCCAGCGCGCTGTAGACGTTCGGCTCATTGAACGTTGTCCAGTCAGTACACAGGTCGCCCAGCACTGCCAGCACCCGGCGCGTGAAACGTTGAAACAGGAAAATCGATTCCGGAACTGCAAATGCTCCTTTGGATTCAAACCACAGCGGATTGGTGAAGTGATGCAGGGTGACGAACGGCCTTATTCCACGATCGCGCAGCGCCTTCAGAATAGCGCGATAACGCGCCAGAGCTGCATGGTCCCACTGGCCGGCCGAAGGTTCAATCCGGCTCCACTCCACGGAAAGACGTAACGCATTGATGCCCAGCGATTTGGCCAGATCGAAATCCTGCTCTGCATTCGTCCACCAGTCGCACGCCAGCCCGGCCTGGTCCTTGGATTTGATCCTGCCCTGGCATTCCCACGCGTGCCATTGATTGTTATGGTTCTGTCCTTCTACCTGGTGTGCAGAGGTAGCTACGCCCCAGGCGAAATCAGCAGGGAACAGGGAGTCCGCTTTTTCGCTGGGCCGTGTGTTGTCGTCCATCTATGATGAAATTCTACGCTGCCTGTTGGGTTTCAGATCACCGGATCACGCGCGATCACCCGATTCTTAAGAGTTCTTCCAGTATCCATGATCTCGCAAAAAATAGCTGTCATTCCACGTATTGAGCATGGTCTTCAGGAACATGCCCACAATCTTGAAGTGCCCCATATTGCGGAACCGCCGGTTGGTGGTGTGAATCCGGCCGGAGACAACCGCAAACCTGCGGTTCGAGACCTTCTTGGTCAGCAAATAATCCTCCGCGTACAAAGCGGCTTCATGGAATCCGCCCAGGCGGTCAAACGTGGCTTTCTCAAATAGCATGAACATCCCGGTGCTGAATGGCCGGACAATCTTCGATCCATACTGCGCAATGTTATTTCCTGCATAGAGAATGTGGTCGCGCAGTGTGCCGCTGCTGCACCAGATGTTGGTTGTCACGCAGTGCAGCTTGCGGCGCTCCATCAGTTCCACGGCCCGGCGGACCAGCGTGCCGTCCTTCAATTCCATATCAGCATCAATGAACAGCACGTAGCGCGTGGAGGTACGCCGCGCTCCGGCATTGCGCCCCACAGACGGCAGCCCGCCAGGAATTACTTCAATGTCCAGGCGGTCGCTAAAGGACAGCGCCAGTTGCTGCGTGCCATCCGTCGAACCGGCATCAGCTACAAATACCTTCACCGAGGGCATGCACGGGTAATCCTGGCGGCACAGGGAGTTCAGGAGCGTCGGCAGCAGCCGCGATTCGTTCTTTGCTGGAATCACGATTGTCAGTTGCTTGGGATCCGTATTCATGGATAGCCACTCCTTCCTGGCTTATGCTGATGTAGGTACAGCGCCGGTCCACCCAGGCGCCGGAGTTGTAGTATTCAACTCCGTCACGTGTCTCGCCCATGGGAAAGTGCGTGTGCCCACAAAAAATGCGCTCAGCCTTGCCTTGTTTTGCGTAACTGAGCGCGCCCTGAGCTACCTGTGCGGATAACCGCAACCATCTTGTGTTGAGACGGTCCAGATAGCGGGCAAACTTTTTGCTCCGGGAATCGATCTTCTGCAATTGCAGGTAGATGAACTGTCCAATCCGGCTGATCCGGTGGTTGTTGATGGCAAAGCTGTCAAACTGATGCCCGTGAATGGCCAGGTGCCGCTTGCCATCGTATTCCCAGGAGTAATGCTGGTAGACCGGAACTCCCACCAGGTGCGACATCAACTCCGCCAGCCCATGATCATGGTTCCCTTCCACCCAAACCACCTCAATCTGGTGCCTGGGATTGGAGAGCTTGCGGATGTAACCGAGAAACCTCCAATGCTCTTTCGTAAGCCTGCGGAAGTTGAGGTCGGCAAAGATGTCGCCCAATAAAATCAGCCGCTTGAACCGGAGTTTTTGCAGCAGTTCCAGGGCCTCCCCGGCCCGGCTGACTTCCGACCCCAAGTGGAGGTCGGAAATAACGATGGTGTCAAAGTATTCCACCATGCACTACTTTTGTAGCAGTCCAGCATTAACCCGATAAGAAGGGAATGTGAATATTCGGAGAAAAGGCCGGGAAGGTATCTCATTGATAACAAGGGGATAGGAACAGGCCATAGCTCTTTCTTCGCGCCTCTGCGTAAACCTGGTTCCGGCGTGTCCGTGGATGGGCCGCCAAAGGGTTTGCCTTTGGGTTTCCTATGCCTCGATATTCCAGTTCCCTAAGCATTTCTTGATCTCCCCCCAACAACTCTTGACTGCGCAGCCACGCCTCCAACCTGCTACCATTGGCTTAAATTCAAGAGTTCCTGCTGGTGAATTCTATGCGTAAAAGCATGAGCAATGTAGTTCGCCTCCTGTTGCTGTTTGCCGTTTCAGTTTTGGGTTTCTCTCAATCGCCTGTGCCGCCCGCGAGTTCCAATCCTGCACAGGCTACGCAGAACGCAGATCTTTCCGATCCCTCCACTGTGCTCAAGGTGAAGACCCGCCTGGTAGTTGTGGATGTAGTGGCGCAGACCGGCAAAGGACAGCCCGTCACAGACCTCAAGGCGGAAGATTTCACGCTGACTGAGGACGACAAGCCGCAACAAATACGCTCTTTCAGTTTGCAGCAGTCCAGCGCCGGAAGCAGCGCGGCCCGGCCGCAAATCCCGCCTCTGCCGGCCAACATGGTCACCAACCTTCCTCAATACCAGACGAGCGGCCCCTGGAACGTGCTCCTGCTGGATGCACTGAACACCAATTTGTCCAACCAGGCCTACATGCGCGAGCAGATGATCAAGTTTCTGGAGAAGCTGCCCTCCGGCGCGCCCATTGCCGTCTACCTGCTCGGCTCCAAGCTTCGCCTGGTGCAGGACTTCACCAGTGATCCTGATACGCTCAAACAGGCCATCCGCAGCTTGAAACTTCAGGGCTCCGTGGTCCTGAGCAATCCGTCAGGAATGACCCCTGAAACGGATCTCCCTCCAGGCAGCATTGCCAACGCCCTACTGGCATCTGTTCCGGGGCTTCGCGGACAAATCCTGGCATTTCAGGAAGAGCACACAGCCGCACAGACTGACTTCCAGGTGCGATACACGTTAAGAGCTTTGAACTCCTTGGGGCGCACTCTTGCCGGCTATCCCGGAAGAAAGAACCTCATCTGGATTTCGGAAGCGTTCCCATTTGACATTCTCTCTGTTCGTAACCACAACAACCGGGACTATTCCAACGATGTCGCGGCCACGGGCAGCATGCTGAGTGATGCGCAAGTGGCCATCTATCCCGTAGATGCGCGCGGTTTGGTCAACTACAGCGCTTACAGCGCCGGCAGCGACCCCAATCCTCTGGCAGGTGGCGCAGTGGCGAACACAACCCTGAACGGAGCCATGGGACAAGAGATGAATGCGGAAGCCAATGTTTTGATGGCAGCCCACACCAGCATGAGCGATCTGGCAGACAAGACCGGAGGCAAAGCCTTCTGGGGGCACAACAATCTGGATGGCGAAGTCCAACAGAGCCTCACCGACGGCTCTACCTACTACACTCTGGCCTACTATCCGGACAATAAAGACTGGAATGGAGATTTCCGCAAGATTCACCTCAAGGTGAACCGTGCTGGCCTCAAGCTGCGTTATCGTCTTGGCTACTTTGCCGACGACCGTACTGCCTTCACCAAAGAGACCCAGGCCCAACAGGATGAAGCCTTCAATCTGGCCCTGAGTCTGGATTGGCCCATCGCCACCGCGCTTCGCTTCACTGCGCAAGTGCTGCCCCCTTCTGCCCAAACGCAGAATAAAGTCGTCGTCCGCTACCGCATCGACCCCAGAGGTCTCAACTTTGAGCAGGGTAGTGACGGTTTTCAGCATGTGGCCGTCTTGTGCGCCGTCCGCGCCTATTCCATCAAAAACTCTGACAAGATCGTGGCCGCTGAAGCCAACAATCTCAGTGGTCCCCTCCGCCCGGAAGCCTACTCCAGGGTCGTCAACGCCGGCTTTCTTCCTTGCCAGGAGCAGATTGAGCTTCTTGCCGGCGACTATTTTCTGCGCGTTGGAGTCCGCGATAATTCAACCGGCCTGATCGGTACCGCCACCGCCAGGGTTACAGTCCCGGCAACCACCGCGGCCACCGGGAAGCCGTGAAGAATCGGGCGGCCTCCATCCCATCGCACGCAACCATCGGTGTGCGTTGTGGACCCGGTCTGTGCCTTTGTTTCTGGGTCGTTTCAAACCAGAGGTCAAGAATTACCAATCACAAGTTCTCCTGACCCGCGTTTATTCGCGTGGATTTGCGGCTGAAGGATTTTGCTTTTGGTTTTCAGATCACCCGATCACGGCGATTCTTAGATGTCCCGGCGCCCCGATTTCTGGTAGTCTCTTTGTCCGTGGTTTCTGTTCGTACACAAATGGAACGCAAAGGCGTGGCCCAGCGGCGTCAGCTCGGACGCTCTGATCTGGCTATACTGGCCAAACGCCAATTCGACCCCATCCAAATCCTGCAAGAGGCTGCCAAGGGACGCATCGCCAGGCTCCTGCCCATCAAGTTCAAGCTGATGAGCGGCTCTCCCTTTGTCTTTTATCGTGGCTCAGTGGAGATCATGGCTGCCGACTTGGGAGCCGGCAAGAACACCGGAATTCACGCTCAGCTCTGCGGCGACGCCCACGTCAAGAATTTCGGCTTTTACGCCACCCCAGGTGCGGACATCGTGCTGGACGTCAATGATTTCGACGAGACTTGGCGCGGCCCTTGGGAGTGGGACGTCAAGCGCATGGCCGCCAGCATCGTCCTTGCCGGACGCGAAGCTGGAGAACCCGAGCTGCGCTGCAAAGATGCGGCCCTGGTCTTTGCCGCCGAGTATTGCCGCTGGATGCGGCACTTCGCCGCCATCCCGACCCTGGAGATTGCCCGCCACCGTATTACCCGCGATTCCCGCGATCCTCTGATCCGCTCTGCCCTGCAAAAGGCGGAGCGCTCCACTCCTCTAGGCAACCTGCAGAAGCTCACCATAAACATCGCCCGCAAGCGCCGCTTCCGCGTGCTGCCCAACGCGCTTTGGGAAGTCGGGAGCAAAACCAGGATCGCGGTCGTCAACGCGCTCAAGCAGTATCGCCAAACCCTCTCTCCCGACCATCGCTTTCTCTTTGACCGTTACCATGCCGTGGACGTGGGCTTCAAGGTTGTAGGCACAGGCAGCGTCGGTACCCGCGACTACATAGTCCTTCTGTTCGCCGCAGACGAAAACGACCCGCTGTTCCTCCAGGTCAAAGAAGAGCCCCCCTCGGCCTACGCGCCCTATATCAAAGATCCATCTGCGCCGGCTCATCAGGGCGAGCGCACAGTCTGCGGGCAGCGCATCGTGCAGGTGCTCTCAGACATGCTGCTGGGATGGTGCTCCATCGAAGGCCGCGACTACCTGGTGCGCCAGTTGAACGATCACAAGAGCTCCATCGATCCGGAGGAGCTGAGCGGAAAGCGCCTGATTGTCTACAGCCGCGTCTGCGCCGAGCTGCTGGCCAAAGGACACGCGCGCTCCGGCGAGCCGATCATGCTTGCGGCCTACCTGGGCCAGTCGGACAAGGCGCCGCACGCCCTGCAACGCTTCGCCATCACCTATGCCGACCAGGTCGAAGCTGATTACGCCGCCTTTCGCAAAGCGCTGAAAAAGGGCGAATTGAAATTTTCTACTTAAGCCTTTTCTATACCCTGATAATCCCGGTATCCCGATTTTCACATTACAGAATTAACCCACTCATCAATTTCCCCCTAACCTGCTCATTGCCCTATATTTAGTGCATTCAATAAGCCCCTTGTCAGGTCATCCGGCCCTCGTATATCTTTAATATCCAGTTCACTTTCCTTTAATGACCCATTTACAGCAACGTAGTAAGGATTTTTCTGACGACCTTTCTAAATTCGTCTCTAAGCTCCCTGAAGGTGTGACCGAAAAAGGTGTTCATCGGCTGCGCACCACCATCCGCAGAGTGCAGACCTTAGTCAGCTTCACCCAGCCCAAGCTGGGAAAGAAGCAGCAGAAGGCGCTGGACGAATTGCAAGTCCTGCGCAAGCGTGCCGGCAAGGTCCGCGACCTGGACATCCAGATGGGATTGCTGGGCTCCATTGGCAACCGTTCCGCTTCTGCCGATCGCCGGACGCTGCTCGAAGCGCTGCAGAAGAAGCGGACGCGGCAGGCGGAGCGGCTCACTGCATCGCTCAAGAAGCTGGAAACTTCAAAATTCCTGAAGCGGCTCGACCGAGTGACGGAGAAGGCCGTCACCGGTGCGCACATGAGCGGCAACGCCGGGGAACCGCTGCAGGCTGCGCAAAAGGAACTGGCGGAAGTGGCCGTGGAGTACTCTTCGCGCCAGGTGCTCAAGCCGGCGCGGCTGCACGAACTCCGCATCAAGCTCAAGCTCCTGCGCTATCGCGCCGAGTTGGCTGCCGAGAACGCCGAGCAGAAAGAATTTGTGGAGCGCGTCAAGAGCGTGCAGGATTCAATTGGCGAATGGCACGATTGGGAGATGCTGGCCGAGAGCGCTGAGGAGCTGTTCCAAGACCGCATCAACTGCGCCTTGCTCCTCGAGGTTCGCTCGCTGCTGGCCGCCAGATTCTCCTCCGCCACCTCTGCCACCCTCAATCTGCTTGCGGCTTGCATCCCTCCCGGCAAAAAGAAACCGGCCTCCGTCCCCACTGCCCAGCCTGCAGCCCAAACCGCGTAGAAGAGACCGGATCTTCTCACTCGCTGAGCGTGTTCGCCGCCAAAAACGTGTCCAGATATTCGGTGACCTCCTTCAGCTTGTCGTTGGCCACCCGGAAGACAAAACAATAGCTATTGTTGTAGGGCTTGCCCGACGTGGTCGTGTTTCTTCCGCGGGCCTCGACTACGACCAGATCGTCCTCGGCAATAAAGCGATGAGCAATCGTCGTAATGCGGCCAGCCATGGACGAACGCAGCGTGGCGAAGAGCTCGTTCAGGACCGCCTGCTTGCCCGCATAGGTCCGCGACCATTGGGTTGTGCCGCTGACGGTCCAGGAAAAATCATCGGCCATGCTCTCCACCAGCGGCCTGGAATTGCCTTTGGCCATCTCAGCAAAAATCTGCTGCAAAAGTTGTTTGTTCTCGGCTGCGCTCATGGAATGATTTTAATGCCGTTGGTGAAGGTCTGCTTTTTTAGGCTATTCAACAAAAGGCGCGGAAGTGCCGAAGTTCGCATGCTTTCCGGAAATGGCCTGTTCCGCTGGTCCCAGGGATGCTATTCGTCCCGCAAAGCAACCATTGGATCCACCCGGGTCGCGCGTCGCGCAGGCATATAGCACGCAAACAGGGACAAAACTACCAGCAGCGAAGAAATGGCAAGGCCGTACACCAAAGGATCGATGGGATGCACTCCGTACAGGTAACCCTCCATTAACTGTGTGGTTAACAGGGCAGTAAGCAGGCCGATAATCACTCCCAGTCCCGCCAGCCGTCCGCCCTGTCCCAGAACCATTCGGAAGATGTCCCACCGCTCCGCCCCAAGGGCCATGCGAATACCAAACTCCTGGGTCCGCTGCGTCACCGAATAAGAAATCACCCCGTACATGCCAACCGAAGCCAGAACCAGGGCCAATGCTCCAAAACATCCCAGCAGGAGCATTGCGAACCGTGGCTGCGCCATGGAGTTGTCCGCCAGCGTGGCCAAAGTGGCGACCTTGGCCATGGGCAGGTCCGGATCAACTGACCGAATCGCCGCGCGCACGCTTCCGGTAACGGAGGTTGGATCTGCCAGCGTGCGCGCTGCCACCTGCATCCGCAGCATGGATGGCCATGGCTTCTGGGTGTAAGGGACGTACATTTCCGGCCCCACATCTTCCCGGAATGAAATGTGCTTTACGTCGGCCACGATTCCAACAATCGCCATGGGTGGATACCTCAAGCTGCCAAGGCCCACCTGTTGGCCGATTGCATCTCCTTCAGGCCAGAATTTTCTGGCCATGGCATTGTTGATGATGGCCACCGGCAGGGAATCACCTCTGTCCGAATCCTGAAAATCCCGGCCGCGCAGCAACGGAGTGCCCAGCGCGGAAAAATAGCCCGGCGAGGTGATGGTGTAAGAAGCGTAGGGTTTTTCCTTGTCATTCACTGTTGGACGGCCCGGAATCCGGATCACTGTGCTTTCCGGCGCCCCTGCCATGGGGACTATCCCTGCGATTCCTGCGGCCTTCACGCCCGGTACTTCACGCATTTGCTGCAGCAGCTTATCGTAGAGAAGAACGATCTTATCGTTGTCGGTGTATTTCGTATTCAACAGCGAGACTTCGAACGTGAGGACTTGGCCGGCATTGAACCCTTTCTCTACGCTGAGAAGCCGGTAGAAGGTCTTGGTTACCAGGCCGGCGGCAATCAGCAGCACCAGCGCCAGCGCCGCCTGGGAAACAATCAGAATCTTACGCAGCCGCGGATTCGTTGGACTGCCACCCGTTCTCTGGCCTCCCTCTTTGAGTGACTCGAACAGGTTCTTGCGGATTGCGCCCGCAGCCGGCGCCAGCCCAAAAAGAATTCCCGTGACGATGGTGATGGAAAGGGCAAAAGCGAACACTCGCAGATCCAGGCTGGCCTCCTGCAAACGAGGTATATTGGCCGGCCCAAATAGTTTCACCAGAAAGATTCCGGCTTCACCCAACCCAACGCCGGCAGCACCCGCTGTAGTTGCCAGTAAGAGACTCTCTGTGAGTACCTGGCGCACTAACCGATGCTGTCCCGCACCCAGTGCCGCCCGCACCGTAAACTCCCGTCTTCGCACCAAGGATCTGGCCAAGAGCAGGCTGGCAACATTCGAGCAGGCAATCAGCAATACTGTGCCTACGGCGCCCAGCATCAGTAGCAAAGGAACGCGGGTATCTCCCACGATCTGTGTCTTCAAGGGCATAACACGGGAATTGAACCAGCCTTTGGCCTTGGGATATTCGCTGTCCTCGCGTTTGGCAAACACGTCCATTTCCGCTTGTACATCGTCCATGGACACCCCCGGTTTCAATCGTCCAAAGATAGCCAGTTCGTCCGATTCACCGGGAGTGCTGGTTGGCGGAAGAGCAAGCGGCACCCAGAGTTGTGCCTCGTGAGGAAATTGAAAACTGCCTGGCATCTCGTTTGCATGTGGAAACGCGAACCCCTGGGGCATCACGCCAATCACCGTGTAGGCGTCACCGTTCAATTCCATCGCCCGTCCCAACACGTATTCACTGCCGGCATACCGCTCTTGCCACAGGTCAAAGCTCAGGATGAGAACGTGTCCATGTCCCACCTGGTCCTCTTCAGCCGTAAACGTGCGTCCTAGAACCGGTGAGACTCCCAGTACAGAGAAGAACCCTGCGGAGGCCTGCAGACCTTCCAAAAGTGTCGGCTCTTCGACTCCGGTCCAGGTAAAGGGCTGGCTCTTGAAAGCGCCCAAATCCTGAAAGGTCTTGGATTCCTGTAAAAAGAGGCGGAAGTCCCTGGCGCCCCACGGAATCTTGTCGTATCCCAGTTCCACTCCTTTGGGAACCAGCCGCCATGGGATTGCTATCTTCTCAGAGTCGGAATACGGCAGCGGGCGCAATAGAATGGCATCTACAACCCCGAAGACCGCCGTGCATGCTCCGATTCCCATCGCCAGCGTCACGATCGCTATCGCTGTCAGGCCAAAGGTCTTCGTGTGGATTCGTAGTCCATATTTCAGGTCTTGCAGCACGGTACCCATAGGGTTCCTCTAGTTTTCCCGCCCCTTCAGCCGCCGATAGATACGAAGATCAAGTGCGCCTAGTATAAAGTCATATACCTTCATGTACTTAAGGCCTATCAAATCATTTCCGCAAATAGAACAAATAATATGATGATTCATAGATGAGGGTTTACAAATAGCAGGTTAATTTTTATGGGTTTCTAATATTCACACTGAGGAGTTATCTATCGACCTTAGGTCCTTTCGTACATGGACTTTAGTCACATGGAATGCTGGATGCTTAGGAGGCCCTCTTTAACTTCTTCTTGCAAAGGAGTTTGAACATTCTCTCTGTCATCGACTTGTAGATTGAATCTCAGGGCGGCCTCCAGATCACGTGCTGCCTCCCGGTGCCGGCCCATGTCTCCCAGAACGATGGCGCGGTTCTGGTAGAGATCAGCTTCCTCAGGTTTGAGTTCAATCGAGCGATCAAAATCGGCGAGCGCTGCCGCCAGGTTCCCAGTCTCGTAGTGCGCAATGCCCCGGCTTGCCATCGCCTCCCACTGGGCGGGATCACGGATGAGGGCGGCGGTGTAGTCGGCGATTGCTTCCTCCATGTGTCCTGTTTCTTCATGCGCTTTTGCCCGTCCCAGCAGGGCCAGTAGCTGATGGGGCTCAAGATCCAGGGCGCGCGTGTAGGCGGTAATTGCTTCATCCATAGCGCCCATGCCGCGGCAGCATTGTCCCAGATTGGTGAAGACCTCGAAGTAAGGAGGGCTCAACTCGATGGCTTGCAGATAATCGGCGCGCGCCTCCTTCAGCCGGCCCAGCCGCATAAAGATGTTGCCGCGTTCGTTGTAGTACTCCGAGTAGTTAGGGTCCATCTCCATAGCGGCCGAATAGTGTTGAATTGCTTCATCGTACGAGCCGGTGGCCACATAGACTTGAGCGATGTTATAGACCAGCACTGAGCGATGAAGCCGGTGCCTCTCCGTGCCCAGGTGCGCATTGAGCCGGGCGATTCCCGTGCGGCAAAATTCAATCGCCTCCTGGTGTCGGCCCTGGAAGCTGCGGATCATGGCAACGCCGTTGCGATTGAAAACCGAGTGAAAGTGCCGGTCCGGCTCGGGCAGGTCTTTGTCCTGCTCGATCAGTGCCAATCCGCGGTCCAGGTACTCCTCGCCCTTCACCAGGTTGCGCGGCTTCGAGTAGCGCGCATAAAACATTGCGGTCAGGTAACAAAGCTGGCCTCGCCGGAGCGGGCGCTCATTTTCAACAAATGCAGCCGCTTCTCCTTCTGCCAGCCGCAAGCCTGCTTGCGCGTCTTCCATGGCGGAATAGCAGTTGAGTAACTTTAGGATGATTCGCCACCGCAGCCGCTTCTCTTCCCCTGCATGTTCTGCGGCCATCGCTGCCAGTCCTTCGCCATAACGAAGCGCGTCGGAGCACAGCCCGAGCGTGTTGTATACATCCAATCCAAAGAATTTGCAGGGCGCCAATTTGTCAGGACGTCCTGCCTGGGTCCAGAGTCGGATCAATTCAGGCAAAGCAATCTGTCTTTCGATGAGGTCGTCGCCAACCCGCTCCTCCAGTTCCGTCGCCAGGTGGGCCGCCAAATCAGGCGCCAAAACCGTCATTGGTTCCTGCGGCACGTGTACGGCGACAACTTTGCTGAACACGCTGCTGGCAAAAGAGGCTCGCACGGCTCCGGCCCGTCCGGGTTCCACTCCGATCAGTAAACGGATGTTCAATTCCTCTCCCCGTCGCCGCATCAACTCGCTGAAGAAGCGCGCGCCAATGACGCCGGCCTGGCAGTAAGAATCGCAGCCGATGATCCAGGGAGCCTGCGCATCGTTGCTGCGCTTCCAGCTATCGAGCAGGTCGATTAGCCCGTGCACAATCCGGAATGCCCGATCGGCTGCGTAGTTGCGCGACCGCTCATCACGCGGCGCCAGGTCCGTTAGCGTAGGATGGCGCAGCGTTATGGACCGCCGCAGTTGAGGCAGAACATAAACCAGCTCTAATGAGTGCTTTTCAACCAGGTCAGGCCTCTTCTCCCGGATCGCCGGAAAAAGAGTCTCGAACAGCTCCTTTGCCCCGGCCCACGGGCCTCCCAGGTTGAAGTCGCAGGAAACCATCCATGTGTGCGCGCCGGGTGACGTCATTTCGCTCAGGCGGTGCTCCAGCCACAGGCGGCGGGCGTTTCCTCCCGCAGCTTCCACAATCAGGAGTTGGGTTGAATCTGCTTCAGGCAATTGGGGAGAGGGTGCAGTAGCGGTTGCCATTTCAACTCCTTCGGCGGCGCGGCAAGACGTTCGTCCATCGTGCTAAACCACGTTGCAAGGTATTGAAGTAGCTGGGGATCGCCCAGCGAGTCCCCAGCCAATGCAGATCCTGTGCGCGGCAGGACCGGTTGCAGATACTGGCGGAATGGGGCAGGCCATCCCGTCACGGGGTTGGCCCACTTTAATCGCAAATCGAATAGGCGCCAATTGTAGTGCGAAGAGTCTCAGCCTCACGGATCTTGAACTTCTTCATGGTATCCCCTCCTTTCTTGGTGGATTGACGGTCCGGTGGGTGGCCAGCCTGACCATAGAAACTTGAGCTTCTGGATAAATCTCGGTTCTGCCACTCGTATAAATACGTTGTCATCCCCTGTCCTTTGGGATTAGGAGAAATCCATTAATCTATTTTGCCTAGTTTCCCAATCATTCCCGATCAATCTCAGTTTGTAAATATATTTCTCGGAGAATTCATGCTTTTATTTCCCGAAATAGGAAGGTTTTAATACTTTGGTAGTGTGATTTTGCAGAGAACAATGAACAGCCGGCAAAGAGACTTGCTGCGCTACGCCGCTGCCTCAGTGTACGATACGAAACAACTGACGATTATGAGCGCAGAGGCATTGCAGTTGTTCCCGCACGAAGGCCTGAAAATCCTGGTCGTGCTGTTTCTTTCCTTCCTGATCGGCCTGGAACGCGAGGAACACAAGACTGATCCGGCCCGCCACTCCTTTGGCGGCGTCCGCACTTTTCCCCTCATCGGATTGATCGGCTACGGAATGGCTTTGCTGTCAGGGGCCGAGTTGGTTCCACTGGCCTTTGGTTTCCTTGTGGTGGGCGCGCTTCTTGTAGTCTCCTACATTCACAAGCTCGCCACGGAAAAAACCTCGGGCGTCACTACTGAAGTTTCCGCGCTGGGTACTTATCTGCTGGGGGCCCTGGTTTACCATGACCAGCTCTGGATCGCTACCACCATCGCTGTCCTCAGCATGTTCCTGTTGGAACTCAAGACCACCCTGGAAGGATTGACCAAACGGATTGCGCCGGAAGAAATCTTTACCTTCACCAAGTTTCTCTTGCTGACAGCGGTCATCCTGCCCATTCTTCCTCGCGTCTCCTTCACCCGCTTCCAGATCAATCCCTTCAAAACCTGGCTGGTAGTTGTCGCCGTCAGTACTGTCTCCTACGGAAGCTATGTGCTGCTCAAATTGACCAGCGGTAAAAAGGGCGTGCTCCTGTCTGCTCTCCTGGGCGGCGCCTATTCTTCCACCGTCGCCACCATCGCTCTCGCGCGACGGGCGGCCACGGAACAGCAGCCCCATCTTTTTGCCGGAGGCACTCTGGTTGCTTCCGGCATGATGTATGTCCGGCTGGCTCTGTTGCTGGCGCTGTTCAATCATGGTCTCTTGCGTCTGCTGTGGCTTCCGTTTGTGGTGCTGGCCGGGACCGCTTTGGTCGTGGGATGGCTCTGGTCACGCATTCCCGATCGGGTCTCGCAAGACATCACCCGCAAATTTGACCCTCGCAATCCGCTGGAGCTTCGCGCCGCTCTCATGTTCGCGCTGCTTTTTGTGGGCATGGTGGTCATCACGCACCTGGCCATCGTCTACCTGGGGGCCAAGGGCGTGTACGCCCTTGGCACCATCATGGGGCTCTCAGATGTTGATCCTTTCATCCTGGGAATTACGCAGTCCGCGGGACAGGATGCCTCCCTCATAGTGGGCGCAGTCGGCATTGTGATCGCCGCCACCAGCAACAATGTGATCAAGGGGTGCTATGCCTACGGTTTTGCCGACCGCCGTACCGGAGTGCAGAGTCTTAGCTTGCTCCTGGGACTGGCCTTGGCCGGATTGACTCCGCTGATCTGGCTGCTCAGGTAAGCGGAAGTTTAGCAAGGCCGGTCAACCTCGGACGCTTACTAAATTAGCAAAGCCGGAGAAGTAGATGAGTGCTCCTTCTCGATAAAATCCAGGCCTTAACAACAGGAGTGTTCTCCATGAAGATAAGACAGATTGTGTCATCCGCCAGTATCTATGGAAGTAAGAATCTCTGGGCGCTCATCATCGTGGCGGCACTGGCCCAACTGTCGTTCGGGCAGTCGGTCCCGCTTTCCCGGAGTGCCGCCAGTTCGGACTTTTCCATCTCGATCTCGCCCTCATCGGTGATCATTCCCCCCGGCGGCGCTGCCGAATATACGATCACCGTCACAGGACCAAGCAGTTCCAGTGGTGTGACCTTTTCAGTCACGGGAATACCTCCGCATTCCACAGCCACCATCTCCATGGAGAGCGGTTCGGTCTATTGGCTGACGATTACCACAACCCGCCTTACTCCTCAGGGGGAGTATGTGTTCACCGTCACCGCTTCTAGCGGAAGAATGTCGGCGTCCGCATCCGCCAAGCTTATCGTCCTTTTGGCCCCGAGCTAGAGCGTTTTAGCGGGTGGCTACCGCATGCGGGGAGAGCACCGAATCCACCTTTGGCGGCCCGACCGGCAAAGGTGAGATACCCGAGGCGCGCGGATTTCCAAAAGCCGGAACGCGATTGCATCTTTTGTGGTGCAATTTCAACTCAAAACACTGGTTAAACCCAGGATTTTGGAAAACCTACATTTATACCCGCTTGCCGCAAAGGTTATTGAAAACAAATGACTTTTTCGTTGCGGCAAGAGCATTTTAATACTTTTTCTATTTGCCCTGCCGCAAAAGTGATTGAAAACAAAGCAGATCTTCGGGCAATAATATACTTGACTGACTACGAATTTTCTGCTACTCTGGCTGTGCTATGGAACAGATTAAAACCCTTCAGCAAGCCATCCAGCATTACAGCGATTACGACAACTGCCGCGAATTCATGATCGAGATGCGCTGGCCTGACGGCAACGTGCGCTGCCCGCAGTGTGGCTCTGATAACGTCACCTACCTTGCGAAGGCCCGCGTGTATCGCTGCTATGAGGATCACCCACGGCAGAAGTTTTCGCTCAAGGTTGGAACCGTGTTCGAGGATTCTCCAATTCCTTTGCAGAAATGGCTTCCCGCTGTCTGGTTGCTCTGCAACTGCAAAAACGGAATCAGCAGCTATGAACTGGGCCGCGCAATTGGAGTCACTCAAAAATCCGCGTGGTTCATGCTTCATCGCATCCGGCTTGCTGTTCAATCCAAGTCCTTCGTGAAACTCGGCGGCGAAGGAAAAGAAGTTGAAGTTGATGAAACCTTCATCGGGGGAAAAGCCCGCAACATGCACGCATCCCGGCGCAGACGTTTGATGATTGGTCAGCGTGGCCCTATCAACAAAGTGATTGTTATGGGAATGCTTGAGCGTGGCGGAAAAGTCAGAGCGCAAGTGATCGAAGACAGAACCAAGCCAACTCTGCATCCGATTATCAAAGAGCATATCGAAAAAGGGTCTGCTCTTTATACCGATGAACTGAGCGCCTACGATGGCCTGAAAGATGAATACGGGCATGAAGTGATTAACCATGCTGAAAAATACGTGCGCGGACTCGTTCACACCAATGGGATGGAAAACTTTTGGTCGCTGCTGAAACGCGGGCTGAATGGCACTTACGTCTCTGTTGAACCGTTCCACCTGTTCCGCTACATCTCGGAGCAGTCATTCCGTTACAACAATCGCGGGAATAAAGCGAATCCTGTGAACGACGGAGATCGTTTCCGCATGGCAATGTCTCAGATTGTTGGGAAGCGTTTAACCTACTCTCATTTGACCGGAAAAGATACGGTGTCTGGGGGTACGGCGATACCCTTCTAATCTCTGGGGCCGCTTGAAGCGTGGGAAGCGGGCGAAGTCTTAGCCCTTCGCTTCCGCTTCTTTGCTCGTTTCTCAGCGTCGAGTTTGGCCTTGATTTCCGAGTGCGGAACGGCCATAAGTCGCCGCATGAAGTCTTTGAATTTGCCGAAATCGCCCGTTTCATTCTTGACGGAGTGTGTCGGGCGAGTTGGCTTTTGTGGCACGACATCAGGAGTGTGCCTTGTCGTGCGGCAAAAGTCAACTCGCAATATCTTTAGTCCGTTCCTTGTTCTGCGGACTACCGAGACAGGATCGTCGTATGGCAGTTTTTGTATCTGCATCTGATGAAAGTGCTGGTAAAACTGACCGAGACCACTTTTTCTTCTGTGGATGGATCGCACCTGAAGAGGATTGGTCACAGTTTTTTACTCCTGCATGGCAGGAGCGCGTTCTTGATCCCCCGCCTGCGATTCCCTTTCTCCATATGACCGAAATCAGAAGTCCTAAATGGCGTTCTCAATACGGTCTGTCGCGAGAACAAGCGGAAGCACGCGTTGATAAAGCATTCGATGTAATAGACCAGATGGGAAGTCTGTTCCCCATCAGTATTTCTGTAGACGCTGGACACGTTCTCGATAAATTCATTGAAGCTAAGGTGGTCGCTTCATCTGGCGGGAAAAGGAAATTTGAGCCTGATTTCATCTGTTTTCTCGCCTACGCTTATGTTGTGCTGTCGTACGTAAACACCATGCATCCCGCAGCAGAAAAGGTTGATTTTGTTGTCGAAAGCAAAGAAGTTATTACGAAGTACATTCAAGAGTTTCACTCATCGCTATCGAACGCTCTTAACTACATTGGCAGACCGGAACTTATTCGCCTTGTTGGAGGGCTGATTCCGGGCGGCAAAGAACGCTTGCCACTTCAAGCGGCTGATCTGCTGTGTTGGCATACAGCACGTTATCACGCCAAAACAATGGATGCCGCTGATGGACGTCGCTATGCCAAGATCGCGCATCGCGCAGGAGTAAAAGTAGACCTCACGGAGTTGGTTGCAAAATTCGCGGCTGCACTCTTGCGGCCTCAAGGCAAACAAAAAGCCCGCACTAGGCGGGCTAAGTTGAAAAAATAAAATCTGGTCACTGTTCGAGTTGCTGTCCGAAAGCTGGCCTTGCCTCTGGATTGAGGTAATGCTCCCAAGCAATGCGCGTTTTGCCGAACCGAAAGCAGTCTCCGTTTTCAATGCCCTGCATCTTGTCCACAATCTCGCTAGAAATCTGAGACTGTAATTCGAGTACAAGGCCTTTGAAGATTCGGGCTTTGGGTACGAGTCCCGCACGTTCCAGAATCCAGCATTGGCGGGCGATTTTAGCGAACGCTTGATTGATGCGGCTGAGACTCTGGTAGGTTCTGAGTTTTCGTCTAAGATGGTTAGCAGCCATGAGGCACGCTCCTTGTGCTTTAGGGTTAGGGCTGCATCACTGTGCAACCAGTGGTGCAGCCCGCTTGTTTTCTCGCACACACGGAGGGCGAACGCAAGGCAAAAGTGCGGGATTCGCCGCGAAAGTCGGCCCCAAAATTGCGAGTCAGTCATCTATATTAGTGCCGATCTTCGTTGCGGATGGGGCTTTTGCCTGGGCTTTTCTGCGCCCCCTACCGCAACGGTAGTTGAAAACAAAGTAGATCTTCGTTGCGGATACTCTGTTCAATATCTTAGCCTCCCCTCGCATGTGATTTGAAGGCGATTGCTGGAGCAATTGCCCAAAAAGATGCTGATTTCCGAGCGGCCTGGAAAACCGCTTCCGGCTATCGGTGTTCGCTATTCCTTGCACTTGTTGCACTCCTCTCCTCCAGCGTTTCAGCCATCGGTTCCATCGGGCCTGCGCACACTGCTGCGGAGCGCCCGTAAGAGCCAAGCGCGAGCGACACATCTCCCCAAGCAGCAGGATCCTTCGCTGCGCTCAAATTCATTTGTCAAAGACCATTGCCGGAATCAATAAAATCCCGGTCGCCCGAGGGCGATCGGCGTATTTCGTACGCCTGTTACCAGCATTACAGCCGGAGTGGTGAGAGTCAATCAAGTGCTGTCACAATGCTGTCAGAGTGACAGCACTTTTTTGCAAGAAAGCCAATGTTTTTGAGGTTTTGCTTGCTTTTGTTGCTTTTCCCGAATCAACAGCGGGCCATGAAAAATCAAAAGTCACACGGAGAGAAGTAAAACAAAATCAAAACCTTACCACGGAGGACACTGAGAAAGAGCGAGGACACGGAGGAATGCTAAAAGCAAAGAAGGCGAATTTACCTGGAAGGTAACGGGCTAGCGCCAATACTGTTCACTTAGGAGATTTCGGAACCTTTTGAGTTAACGACTGAACGCAAGGTCCCTCCGATTTACCCCCCGCTAACGCGTGGGTAAACCAGCGGAGTCACACGGAGAGAAGTAAAACAAAATCAAAATCAAAACCTCACCACGGAGGACACTGAGAAAGAGCGAGGACACGGAGGAATGCTAAAAGCAAAGAAGGCGAATTTACCTTGGAGGTAACGGGTTAGCGCCAATACTGTTCACTTTAGGAGATTTCGGAACCTTTTGAGTTAACGGCTGAACGCAAGGTCCCTCCGATTTACCCCCGCTAACGCGTGGGTAAACCAGTGGAGTCACACGGAGAGAAATAAAAAAAAATCAAAATCAAAACCTCACCACGGAGGACACGGAGGAAAGAGCGAGGACACGGAGGAATAACGGAGGAATGCTAAAAGCAAAGAAGGCGAATTTACCTGGAAGGTAACGGGCTAGCGCCAATACTGTTCACTTAGGAGATTTCGGAACCTTTTGAGTTAACGGCTGAACGCAAGGTCCCTCCGATTTACCCCCCGCTAACGCGTGGGTAAACCCTCGGAGTCACACGGAGAGAAATAAAAAAAAATCAAAATCAAAATCAAAACCTCACCACGGAGGACACGGAGGAAAGAGCGAGGACACGGAGGAATAACGGAGGAATGCTAAAAGCAAAGAAGGCGAATTTACCTGACTCTCTGACTCTTTAGCGGTTAGTTAATAGCCCGTTTGAGGTGAAAAACGCGAATGCAAACAGAACTCTGTGAACAAGAGTTTCCGGAACTGAGCTGAGATCAATGACCTTTTGATCGGGCATGGAAAAACGGGCCGGCAGTGTTCACTTCCGGCCCGTCCGGTTGATCATAGCGCACCGAACCCGGTGCGCGTGTTTACTTATCGGCGTCCATGATCACCACCATGGTTTCCGCCGCCATGCGAGCCGCCACGAGAGCCTCCACGGGAGCCTCCGCCACCGTGAAATTCTCCGCCGCGGGATCCACCGCCGCCATGGAAGGATTCACCACCACGGTACCCGCCGTGGGACTCACCGCCACGGACTCCACCTCCGGCACGGAAGGATTCTCCACCGCGGAATCCTCGGTCACCACGGAAGCCTTCGTTGCCGCGGAATCCACGGTCGCTACGGAAGCGGTCGCCGTCACGGAATTCTCCGCGGAACCTATCGCCATGGAAGCGGGCGAATACACCGAAGCGTTCATAAATTTCAGGATGCCTATAGTAGAAGTGGTCCCAGGGACCTACGCCAATGAACACACCGCTTACGAACCACTGCGGACCCCAGTAACCGTAGGGCGCGCAACCAAAGGGGTAGTAGGGATAGTATCCGAATTCGCACACCGGAGGCGGATTGTAATAGCCGTAGTCCGGGCCGATCTGGACGCCGATTGCAACCTGAGCCTGCGCATACATTGCGGGCACAGCTAGAATCGCCACCAGGGCAAGATATTTTAAATAACGCATGAGAGCCTCCTAGTACTTGCACAAGATCTGCAGATTTCCACGTCAAAGAGCCTTTCCCATCTTGCAGGATCTGACGCCTACTGATTAGAACTCCAAACCATGCCGAGGGTTCTGGTCTTAAACAACTCTTGTCCGGACATTAACGGATCTTTACCAAACCTTTCCGTACTTTGTAATGAAGAGGGAGGAAAGCCGAAAGGAAGTACTAAGTAAATGCTTAGTCACAGGACCCTGGGAAACGAAGGCTGTGACTCCTATCACCTACCATCTTGCTGGTTGCTGCGTCTAGGCTAGAATACTTACATTCAGCTCAAGCCCGGAGGGAATCATGCCATCCGTTCAGCACGTCACTGCCCGGCGCGGAGACACGCTCGTGCTTGTCGGCACTGTCAAAGGACTCTTTGTCCTGCGCTCGAACCCGGCGCGTAAACGCTGGGACGTTGGCGGCCCGTACTCGGCAGGATGCCCGGTCTACGCGGCTGCTCTGGATACGCGTGCGGGACGCAACCGGCTGTGGTGGGCGCAGCAGAGTTTTCGCTGGGGCCCGTCGCTTCTTTCCTCTGACGATTTTGGCAAAACTGCAACCTCGCCGGAAACCTATTCCGTCAAATTCCCTGCCGATGCCGGATGGACGCTGAAAAACATCTGGCAGATTTGCCTGGGCGCTGCCGATCAGCCGGACGTCATGTATTGCGGCGTCGAGCCTTCAGCGCTGTTTGAATCGCACGACGCTGGACAGAGCTGGTCAATGGCCCAAGGGCTGTTTAACCATCCTCATCGCCCAAAATGGACTCCTGGCGGCGGTGGACAATGCCTGCATACCATCCTGCCCCATCCCACAGATCGCAAACGAATGATCGTGGCCATGTCCACGGGCGGCGCCTACCGAACCGATGACGGAGGCGCAAGCTGGCAGCCGCGAAATGAAAATATCCGCGCCGAGTTTCTTCCCGAAAAATACCCGGAGTTCGGTCAGTGCGTACATAAGATCGCCTTCAATCGTTCACAGCCTGAGCGCCTGTATCTCCAGAACCACTGGGGACTCTACCGCAGTGACGATTTCGGTAATTCCTGGTGCGACATCGCCAATGGAGTGCCTTCCGATTTCGGGTTCTGCATGGTGGTCCACCCGCACGACCCGGAGATAGCATATATTGTGCCCATTGAGGCCCCTGAGTTCCGCTGCACGCCAGAGGGCAAGTTGCGGGTGTATCGCACGCGCAACGGCGGCAGGAGTTGGGAGCCGCTCACCCGGGGCCTGCCCCAGAAGAACGCTTTGGAAACTGTGCTGCGTGATGGCATGGCGGCAGACGCGCTTCATCCGGCAGGAATTTATTTTGGCACGCGCAGCGGGAAATTCTACGGATCGAACGACGAAGGCAAGTCCTGGCAACTGATCCTGGAAGGATTGCCGGCGGTGGTGTGCGTGAAGGCAGCCGTCGTGGGCGATGGAGCAAGCGGGAGCGCCGTGAGCAAATCCACGAAAAAAGCGAAAGCCCCGGTTTCGAAGCCCAGAAAAAAGACGAAAAGGTAGTCAGCGAATGGCCATTACTTTTCATATTCCGAGCTACCTTTCGGCATTTGCCGGAAACCGGAACTCTGTGACTTTGAATACCGGACCGCCAACGGTGGGCGAGGCGCTGGAATCGCTGTGGCAGCTCCATCCGGGGCTGCGCGACCGCATTGTGGATGAGCAAGGGGAGGTGCGGCAGCACATCAACATCTTTGTAGGAAATGAATGCGTTCGCTTTACCGGTGGCTTGGCGACTCAAGTTCCCAAGGATGCGGAACTCCTGATTGTGCCCGCAGTGAGCGGCGGACTGGCATTTCCAGATGAATTCGACACCTGAGTCTATCTCGAGCGCGGCGAGAGGTCCCTATAATCTTCCGGGCTGCCTTACGCCGGCCAAAAACCTTGCAGGGACGGCTGCCCTCCGACATCCCTTTCTGGCCGGAAGATTCGGCCCTTGATTCTCAATTACCAAATTGCCGGATTACCCAACCTGTCCCGGCGTGCTGCGGATTACTAAATTCTCGGCCGGGTCCTCTGGCTGCGATTTGATCGAACGGTAGATGTCGATAAAACCGTAACTCACATCGCCCTTGTCCGGACACAGCGCACGCGTGGCCGCCGACAACTGATGCCAGGGAATGCTGGGATAGGTATGGTGGGTGTAGTGATAACCGTTGTTGTGGTGCATGAAGTTGCTGAACCAATCCAGATTGGAACGGATTCCCGTGGGCGCGCGAAAATGGTCAGTAATCTCTGACCAATAGAGCTGGCTGTAGCAGGACCAGAGGAAAGGCACAAACCAGTACAACAGCAGAAATGGAAGCTGGTGCAGCCATGCAAAAAGGGAAATTACCATCGCCCAAAACAATAGGATCCGTACGCCGCTTTTCCACGGCTTCAGGCTCCAGGTGCCAATGTAGTAGTAGCCGGCATAGCCAAGAAGCGGTTTCACAAACCATATCCAAAAAACATTGACATGGGGGCGGTTGAGGCCGAAAGCCTCGTAGTCGTCGACGAGGTGGTCGCCCGGCTGGCCGAGCCGGGAATGATGGACGCCATGTTCCGCGCGCATCTGGGAAACAGTACGAAAGAATGGCAACGCATAGACAACGTCAAGCCAATCATTCCACTTGCGGTTCTTCAGCAGGTTGTAATGGATGGCTTCATGCAGCAAGGCTTCACTCAGGGCAAATTGGAACGAGCCGATGAGCCAGACGGAAGTTATGTAGAGAAGAAAATTGTGGACGCGGACATTGAGGGCAACAATCGCGACGATAGCGAGCCAGTCCCGGCAGAGAGCCAGCGCGCCGCGCAGGTTGCTGCGCTGAACAAAATCTTTTGGCTTCACGTCTCTGTGTGATACCTCACTTTTCTCGTGGTTGCAAACCAGATTGCCCGGCAGGCAGGAACTACCGCAAAGAGAGCGCAATAGTAACACCAAATCACAACGACAAGCGACGATATTTCTTCCGAAACAGGAACATAGTGCGTCCATTAGAAATTTCCAATACGAAAATCCAGAGAACAGGGAACAGGCACTTGTTATTTCTTGCAGATGTGCGCCGAGAATTACAAATTATTCAAATCCGGTCCAACCGGTGGCAGGGCTGTTCCCTGTAACCTATTCGCTGTTCCCTTAGGGGTCAGGCACAAACTGATATCCCAACCCTCTCACTGTAATCAGATGACGCGGCTTGGTGGGTTCATCTTCAATATAGCGGCGAAGGCGCACAATAAAGTTATCGATGGCGCGTGTGTCCGTGTCTTCATGCAGGCCCCAAACGTTTTCCAGAATAGCCTTGCGCGCTATGGGTCGGCCGCTGTTACGGACCAGATAGCGCAACAAGTCCATTTCCATCACTGTAAGCTGAAAAACCTGTGTGCCGGTGTGCAACTCAAGTTTCTCAAAGTCCACCGTCTTGCCGTCAAAGCGAAACAGTTCGTGGTTCGCAGCGCTCTCGCCCGGGTGGCGCTGCCAGTGCTTGCGCCGCAAGAGGCTTCCAATTCGCGCCACCAGGATGTCCAGGTTAAATGGCTTGGGCAGGTAATCGTCGGCGCCTGAATCAAATCCCTTGAGCACATCTTCCGGACGGCCGCGCGCGGTGAGCATCAGCAGCGGAATGTAGTTATGGGAGGCGCGCAGCTCTCGCGCCACGCTGAATCCATCCTGGCCGGGCAGCATCACGTCCAGCACCAGGATGTCAAAAGCTTCTTTTTCCTCCAGCAGACGCTTGAGCGCCTCCTCCCCTCTGTCTGTGATGGCCACGGAATGGCCGTCGGCCTCCAGGTTAAAGCGCAGGGCTTCGGCGATATGGCTTTCGTCCTCTACCAGCAATATGCGGCTCATGATTTCTTTTTTAGTTTATCCCGAGCCCGCAAAGCGGGAGAGGGACCCACTATTTCTGAGAGGATGTCAAAGGCGCAGGCCCTGCCAAAATGTATCTGTGCAGGTTTTCTTTCTCTCTAGCCTGTTCCCTCTAACCCATCCCTTGCTTTGAAGATCCGCGGGAGACGGATGGTAAAAGTGCTGCCGCGGCCTTCGCCTGCGCTTTCCGCAAAGGCATCGCCGCCATGGCGGCGCACAATCGAGCGTACGATGAACAACCCCAATCCTGTGCCTTTCACCTGGTCAGTGGACCGGCTATGGACCCGGTAAAAGCGCTTGAAGATGCGCTTCAACTCGGCCCGCGCCAGGCCGACTCCATTGTCCTGGACGCGCAGTAACACTGAATCCAGATCAGGGGTCAACATATCTACTACGATGGTGCACTCGGCGCCGGAATATTTGACCGCGTTCTCCAGCAGGTTCGCCACCGCGGTGCGCAGCTCTACCGGATTTCCCATCACCAAGATCTCCTCAGAAGGCACAAGCTCAAAGCGGATTGACTCGCGCGGCAGCGCATGACGCAGAAGCGCCAATTCCACGCCCTCCCGGACGATCCTGGAAAGGTCGGTCTCCTGCCAGTTCTTGCGTGCATTTCCGCGCACCTCACCCGCCTTCAGCACCTGCTCCACGGTGCTCAGGAGACGGTCGGCATCTTCCAGCATCACGCGGTAAAAATCGTGGCGCTGTCTCTCGTCCAGTGGCCGCCGTTCCAGGGTTTCCAGGTAGAGCCGTATGGAGGTAATGGGGGTCTTCAATTCATGAGTCACCGCATTCAGGAAGCTGTCCTGCTGTTCGTTGCGCCGGACTTCGCGCACCAGAAAGATGGTGTTCAGCACCAGTCCCCCAATGATCAGCGGAAAAAAGATGATGCCCAGGACGAGCAGCGCCGCCGCACGCCGGCTCAGCAACAGCCAGCCTACATTGAGCGCAACCGCCAGCCCCACCAGGCACACTCCCAGCGTGATGAAGAAAACGATGGTTTTGGCGCGGCTGGTGATGCGCATGACGCTTCGCAGAAATTGTAGTGGATCAGCTCCGTGCAAGGACAGATAACGCCATGAGTACAACCACCCTTTATTTGCCTAGCCGCGCCCAGGATGGGACAATGACTGTCATGAATAAATCCGCTGTGATATTGCAATCTGTCTTGTTGGCTGGATTTGCGTTTGCGCCGATGTCCGCGGCCGCACAGGGTTCCGGCTCCAGCAAGCTTCCTGACGAGCCGCCGGCCAAAACTCAGGGCACTGCGCCCGCCACACCTTCTCCATTCAAGGACCAGAAAGAAAAAACCAGTTACGCCATCGGCGCGTATTTCGGGCGCCTGCTGCAGAACCAGGCCATGGACCCCACGGACATCGATCCCAACATTCTGCTGCAGGGTTTAAAGGACGCCATGGCCGGCAAGCCGCAGATGACCGAAGACGAGCAGCGTGCCACGCTCATGCAACTGCAGTCAACCGCACAAGCCAAGATGGCGGAAAAGCACAAGACAGAGGGTGCGGCCAATCAAAAGGAAGGCGAGACCTTTCTGGCGGCCAATAAGACCAAAGAGGGCGTAGTCACTCTGCCCAGCGGACTTGAATATAAGGTCCTGACCGCCGGTACCGGTCCCAAGCCTACCGCGAGTGACACAGTCTCTTGCAACTACAGAGGCACTTTCATCAATGGGACCGAGTTTGACAGTTCTTACAAACGCGGCCAACCCGCGAGCTTTAAAGTGGGCGGAGTAATCAAAGGATGGACTGAGGCGCTTCAGCTCATGCCTGTAGGATCAAAGTGGCAGCTCTTCATCCCATCCAGTCTGGCTTATGGAGACCAGGGGGCAGGCCGGGACATTCCACCCGATGAGACATTGATTTTTGAAGTGGAACTGCTGGCGATTCAGCCGAAAGATAATCCACCACCAACGCCGAAATAATTCTCCTGAATGCTGAGGGCCCTCGCGCTGTTTGGCAACGCGAGGGCCGCAAGTGATATTGGACCTGTAAGCCGAATTCTGTACGGCGTTGCCGCCGTCGGCGATCATTCCTCTGGGCCATCCATTACTGGATGGCTCAAGCGACCTACCCGAAGGTTCAGACGCGCCGAGCAGGCACGTACGGCTGCCGTTACCGACGACCGCTCCCTTCCTATTTGGTCTTGCTCCGTGTGGGGTTTGCCGTGCCTCGTGCATTACTGCGCGAGCGGTGCGCTCTTACCGCACCTTTTCACCCTTACCCTAACCTTGCGGCCAGGGCGGTATGCTTTCTGTTGCGCTTTCCGTCTGACGCGCTTGATGGGAGCCCCGCCACGCCAAAACCGCCGCGTGTCGGGGACCCCGCTCAAGAGCGCCATCCCGGACGTTATCCGGCACACTGCTCTCTGGAGTTCGGACTTTCCTCTGCCCTTTTGCAATGACAGCGATCACCCGGTCCAATACCAACTATCAATCATATAGATGACGCCGCCTGAAATGTGACTCAATTTCCCCTGCGCCTAGAGCCGAAGCCGTAGCAGCTTTCGCCCGGCAACCGTGGCGACGCCAATGATCAGAAGTTGGACACCGACCTCTCGCGCCAGGACCGTGAGCCTGGGTTTTGTCCAAACTCGTTCCCGCAGTGGGCGTTGCTCTGAACGTTGAGCCGGTGAGATGACATCACGGTCCGACGATGCGCTCATCGATGTGGCTTTTTCATCCCGGATTGTCCTTGAGGCCATCGACTCTACCAGCACGAAACAAGATGCCCATACCGCTGCCACAGCCAGCGAAAGCCCTCCGAGCCGGCGGCCCATTGTCCTGAGGTCGTGGAGGCCGAGCGCCTTCATCACCGAAGAGAAGGTCCCCCTGCGGAGTTCCCCTTCGTCCTCTTTACCGCTGGGACCCGCGATTTCCAGTTCACGGGCCGCAGCCGCCTTGTCCGCTCCTTGCGCGAGCAAGCGTTTGCGCATCACTCCTGCGATCCAATCCCAGTTCAGGCCGAGGTGAAGTCCGACAGTCACGACGCTCAAGGTCGCCAGCAAATCGTGAAGCTCCCTCCACGCATTAAGAGTGCTCGCCTGAAGCCCGAGGAGGGGCAGCACGACCTCGGAAATCGCGAAGCCGGAAAACACGGTGAGCGCCATGAAAGTGAAGAGCATGCCGTTCAGCAACGCATTGATCCTCGCGCGGCGCGAGTCGGGCTTGGCCATCCGTCGCAAGGTACCTGCGATCCAGCGCCAATTGACCAGCAAATGGACCGCGACCAACGCAGCCAACGCCATGCCGAGCCACTCGTGCCAAGTCAGGCTGGTCCCCCGTGGCGACTGCAGCAGAGCGACCGCAAGCAGGAGCCCCGCGTCCAGCAAGAACAGGAATCGTATGCGCACCATGGCCGCGACGGACCGGAAGTCCGCAAACATGACTGTCACCTCTGCAAGTCTGCCCCGCGCCCAGCCGGGCGAGGGCCAATTATATAGAGAGGGGGCGCCCGAATTATGTAAAAGAGGCGTCTCCTGGATGTGGTTCAGAGATCAATGCGGCAGGGTATGCAAAGGACCTGCGGCCCATTCTGCGAAATTACGCTCTGCTGCTCCGGCAAATAGGTCAGGAGCAAAAGGCGGAAGAGATCGACCGGAAAATCGACGCTCTTTCGCTGAAAACCAACATCGGAAAGGACTAAGAATCGTCTTGTCAGACCCCTCCGGTTTTCCTGTCTATTTAGGTTAAAATGGCATAGAATCTCCTCCGGACAAGCATTTTTCCCTCTTTTGGAGAGGTTTGCGCCTTAACCGGCTCTCGGATCATCTAATTCTGGAACCACATGAATTCTCTGCGTACTGTTCTTCGCTCGTTCTTTGCCTTGCAGTTCCTACCGGCGCTGGAAGCTGCCTCTGAGGAGACCCTTATTGGCGGCCAGGCCGTGCTGGAAGGCGTAATGATGCGGTCACCGCATGCCTGGGGTATTGCCGTCCGCAAGGCCACCGGTGATATCGCCACCCATTGTGAGCCGCTGCAACGGCCCTCAGAAAAGCGCCGGTGGCTGGCATGGCCGTTTGTGCGCGGGCTGGTCACGCTGGGTCAGGCCATGAGCCTGGGCTTCCGCGCACTTAAGTTTTCCGCCAATGTCCTGCTGGATGGCATGTCCCAGGCCCCCGAGAAAAAGAACAGCGACGTGGCTGCCGCAGCAGAAGAAAAACCACGCAAACCACAGGAAAAACCTGAAAAAATGCCTGAACTCAGCGGATGGGTTTTGGTCCTCAACATGGTGATTTCCATCGGCTTTTTCATCGTCATGTACAAAGTGGTTCCTTTAATGGCCGCCACTGAACTCACCAAAAGCTGGCATGCAATGGGCAACAATATCGTCTTCAGCCTGGTAGATGGCGTGATCCGGCTGGCCTTGTTTCTCCTTTTTATTTGGGGAATCTCGCTCTTCGCCGATATCCGGCGCGTGTATGAGTATCACGGAGCAGAGCACAAGACGGTCTTTGCCTACGAAGCCCAGCGCGACATCCCGACCGTCAAGTTTACCCAACAGTTCTCTACGTACCATCCACGCTGCGGCACCAGCTTTCTCATGACGGTGATGCTGATTTCAATCGTGGTCTATGCGCTTCTTCCAGTAACGGGTTCGAGCGGCTCGCACAATATCTTCGACCGCGTGTTCTGGTACCGGCTTGCCATCCGCGTGCTGTTTCTTCCGGTAATCGCCTCTGTCTCTTACGAGATGATCCGATTTTCCGCCAAGCATGGACGGTCGCTGTTTGCCCTGCTCACCAAGCCCGGCCTGTGGATGCAACGCATCACCACCAAACAGCCTAAAGACGATCAGGTCGAATGCGCCATCAAGGCCCTGGATGAAGCCATGAACCTGGAAAAAATCCACGGCGGCGAGCTCGTGATTGCTTAGAATCTGATTTTTAGAGTCTCTTAGCTTGCCTCGAACGCAGTGAGAAGTCCCTATTTCTACCGAAATGTTTCGGGGCGTAGCCCTGAAATTGAATGGGAGCGTGTAGGGTCCTCTCGCTCCGCTCGAGATGAACTCAATCACCCAAGCTCAAAAATCAACCTAACCAATGCCACACCTATTGCCATGCCCGGGATGCGGAGGCAGCTTCCCAACCGTCGAAGGACCGACTCACCGGTACCTGGAGTCCTCTCCCGGCTGCTGGGCGGCCTATGGCGAGGTGCTGGCGCGCGAATATAGTGACCCGGCTTATGCACGCCTGCATCGCTTGACGGTTGATGCCTATTCCGTTCAGCATCCGGGCCGGCCCGGCCCGCAAACCATTCAATCTGCCGCCGGCCACCTGGTGGGTCTTTACCTGGTACTGGAACGCGGCCGCTCTGCGGCAGAGGCAACCAAGGCCATAGGACTGCTTACCCGACGTAAGGGCCAGTATGTCTGGCTTGCTCCACCCAATTCAATGGGCGCGGTCACGGTGGCAAATGTGCAAAGTGCCAAGTCTCTGGCCGAGCACCTGGGTTGGGTGCGAAAGTGGGCAGAATCGGCCTGGAAGGCCTGGACGGCGCATCATGATACGGTACGGATGTGGGCTGATCAGTTGGCGGACCAGCCAATCAAAGCATCCGGGAAGCGCGCCAAGCTACAATAGGTATCAGCGCAATGTTTGAGCGTTTAAACCAAATCGAGGCCAAGTACGAGGAGTTGACCAAGGCCCTGTCATCGCCGGACGTCATGTCCGATTCGGCGAAATATCAGAAGACCGCCAAGGCCCATAGCGAGGTCGCGGAGATTGTGGAGAAATACCGCGAATACAAAGACCTTCAGCGCGGGATTCAGGAGAGCAAGGCCATCATCGCCGAGGAGTCGGACGCGGAGCTGCGCGAATACGCCCAGGAAGAGATGGCCCGCCTGGATGAGCGCCTGGCAAGAGTAGGCGACGATCTGAAGCTCCTCCTGGTCCCCAAAGATCCCAACGACGAAAAGAACATCGTGCTGGAAATCCGCGCCGGCACAGGAGGCGATGAGGCCACGCTGTTCGCCGCTGAAATCTTCCGTATGTACAACCGCTACGCGGAAGGCCAGCGTTGGAAGGTGGAGGTGCTCTCAACCTCGGAGTCCGGCGTAGGCGGCCTGAAGGAAGTGATCGCCATTATCGAAGGCAAGGGAGTTTATTCGCGGCTCAAGTATGAGAGCGGCGTGCACCGCGTGCAGCGCGTCCCGCAGACGGAGCAACAGGGGCGCGTCCACACCTCAGCCATTACCGTAGCCGTGCTGCCGGAAGCTGAAGACGTGGACATCAAGATTGAGGCCAAGGACCTGCGCATTGATACCTTCTGTTCCTCCGGCCCCGGCGGACAATCAGTCAATACCACCTACTCCGCGGTGCGCATCACTCACCTGCCCACCAATACCGTGGTCAGTTGCCAGGATGAAAAGTCGCAAATCAAGAACCGCGAAAAAGGCATGCGCGTCCTGCGGGCCCGGTTGTATGAGATGGAACTGGAAAAACAGCAGCAGGCGCTGGCTAAAGAGCGCAAAGCGATGGTGGGCAGCGGCGACCGCAGCGAGAAAATTCGCACCTACAATTTTCCCCAGAATCGCGTCACCGACCACCGCATCGGCCTCACCCTGCATCAATTGAGTGAAGTCATGGACGGGAAACTCCAGCCCATCATTGACGCTCTGGTCACCCACTTCCAGGCAGAAAAACTCAAGAACCAGACCGAAGTGGTGGCTTAAGCTTTTTGAAATTTATCTCGATCCCGCAAAGCGGGAGAGAGAATCCGGCGGCATTTTTTGAGGCTGAATGCTCTTCTGGTTTTGCCTTTGGTTTTCAATTTTGGCAATTCCGGCGATTTTGGCAATCTTGTTGCGTGTTGCATGCAACTCAAACAGTCCATCGAATCCGCATATGACTTCTTTCTGAAGAGTGACGTTCCCTCTGCCCGCCTGAATGCGGAGTTGCTTCTGATGTTTGTTCTGGGCTGCGACCGCGCCTATCTTTACGCCCATCCGGAACGTCCGCTGATACCGGAAGAGCAATCGCGATATGACGACGTGATTCGCGAGCGGGCCCGGGGCTGTCCTACGCAGTACATCATCGGGCACCAGGAATTCTGGGGATTGGATCTTATCGTCTCGCCCGCGGTGCTGATTCCGCGTCCGGAGACCGAGCACGTAGTCGAGACGGTGCTCTCTCTTGTGCAGCAGCGTGATCCTGAAGAAAAACTGCGCATGATTGATGTGGGAACGGGCTCGGGCTGCATCGCGCTCGCCCTGGCCAGTGAACTGCCAGGAACAGACGTTCACGCCTGCGATATCTCCGATGAGGCGCTGGAGATGGCCCGCATCAACGCTGCCCGGCTTCGCCTGGGCCATCAGGTCCAGTTCCGCCACTCTGACTTGCTTTCCGTATATGCGGGAGAGCAGTTCGATTTTGTCGTCAGCAATCCACCCTACGTAGGCGAGTCAGAAGCCGATAAGGTGCAAAAGCAGGTGCGCGAGTTTGAGCCTAAAATGGCCGTCTTTTCCGGCCACGAAGGCATGGAAATCTATAAACGCCTCATACCCCAGGCGCAGGCAGTGCTGAATCCCGGGGGCTGGCTGGTAATGGAAATTGGCTTCTCTACGGAGGAAAAAGTAAAGGTGCTGCTCTCAGACTGGGCCGAGATCCAGACCACGGCTGACCTGCAAGGCATTCCGCGCGTAGTAGCCGCCCGCAAACCACCCTTGTGACTGATCAGCGCAAATCAGTCTAATCAGTGTCACCTGTCCCGGCTTGCCGTGGATCAGTGGTAAGATTTTGCTGCAAGTCCGAGGGGTGATCCCAGGAGGTAACATTGTGGATCCTCAACTCAAGACCATCTCCAAGAACGGCATCCATGAGGCCTTGTCCAAGGCCCAGCATTATCGTTACCTGAACCAGGCTGAAGAAGCGGAGTCCATCTGCCGGGACATTCTGGCGGTTGATCCGGAAAACCAGAAAGCTTTGCGCCTGCTGGGCCTGGCGATTACTGACCAGTTTTCCGGCGCCATGACAGACCAGCATCGGGAAGCCGAATCCTGCTTTGAAAAGCTGTCCAGCCCTTATGAACGCTTTTATTATCTTGGCATCCTCTACGAGCGCCGCGCCAAGGCGCAGATGCGCGCCGGGCACCTGGCCCACAGCCTGCTGATGAGCTTTCAGCATGCCATGCATTGCTTTGAAGAGGCTGAGAAAATCCGCCCTCAGGGCAACGATGATGCCCTGCTGCGCTGGAACCGCTGCCGGCGCCTGCTGGCAAGCATTCCTGAACTCACCCGCGAGCGCGAACAGGCATTCGAAGCGGGAGACAGCCCTCCGGTATAGATGCTTAAGGGTAAATGCAATTCTTGCTTTTGATATCAAAAGTGAGGTAAGCTATCAATGGCAGCACGGAAGGGCGCTCGGCCAGAAAGCTGGCTCGGAGCATCGCGGCCGTTAGGAACATTAATCATTGTGCTGTTCGTGCCCAGCAAGGATCGTAACGGTAGCGACATCGACCACGATTTTTGGGTGACGGCAGCTCTCGAAACGCTTGGCAAACTATTCCGAGGCGCCACGGCCTATCCTCGGGCACGGGGCGTTTGGCGCGATGATGAACGCGGGGGCGATCTTCGTTACGAAGAACCGACGATCGTCACCTGCTACGCGGATCCGAGGGCATTGACAGATGCCGCGCGTTTGCAACTCCGTGCTTTTCTGCATCGGTTAGGCCGAGAAACAAACCAGGGCGAAGTAGGAATCGTAATTGGGAGCCAATACTACGGAATTGCTAAATATGACTCCCATCCTGCTTAAGTCAAGAGCAGTATTGCAGTAAAGGAGCAGACCAATGTCCAAGGTTCATCAGCTACGGTCACGCGCGCTGAAGAAACGAAAAACCAAGCGGCGTCCGCAAGAATCTGATCTGAGTGCAGAATTAGGGGCATCCCAGAGCTTCACAATCACGCAACAACCAGATGGACCTTTTGGCGTGGCTGCTCTGCTGGAGGAGATTAGAAATCGTCTTGTCAGTCGCGGAGGACGTCCGTCTGATTCAGGTCCTACTGTGCGACGGCTGGTACCATTGCGGAAAACTGTGTGGAGCAGCTTAAAAGCACAGGCGGAATTCCTCTCGAATCATGGAAAGCGCGTAAGTCCGGCCCAACTAGCGGCAATGCTGGTTGAGAAGAGCCTATCCGAACTCAAAACCAGATGATCGCCCTCGGAGCATTCCTTTATGCCCTCGTTTTTCTCCGCGTCCTCCGTGGTGATATTTTGTTTTTGACGCTCCCCTCAATTCCTCTGATTCCTCAGCGCCTCTGCGTTGAAGGTCTGTAGTTGAAGGTCTGGGTTTTTTTACTGCTCTTCATTTACAATCTTCGGTCGCAATTATTCCTTTCCTGACGAGGGCCCAAGGCGAATGGACATCTCCTACCACGATGTTCTGCTGCTCGGCGGTGGTGGTGCAGGGCTGAGATCTGCCATCGCGGTTTCCGAAGTGAACCCTGATCTGAACGTGGCAGTGGTTTCCAAGGTGTATCCCATGCGCAGCCACACCGTCTCCGCTGAGGGCGGGGCTGCCGCCGTAATCAAGCCCGGCGACTCTCTGGATGATCATTCCTATGACACCATCTCCGGCGGCGACTGGCTCTGCGACGAAGATGCCGTCGAACTGTTCGTAAAAGAGGCTCCCGAAGAACTCCTGCGACTGGAGCACTGGGGCTGTCCCTGGAGCCGCGAGCCCGATGGACACGTCGCCGTCCGCGCCTTCGGCGGAATGAAAAATGAGCGCACCTGGTTTGCCGCCGACAAGACTGGCTTCCATCTGCTCCACACCCTCTTCCAGACCTCGCTCAAATACAAAGCCGTTACCCGCTACGACGAATTCTTTGTCACCAAGCTGCTGGTAGACGATGGACGCGTCCAGGGTGTGGTGGCCCTCGAACTCATGTCCGGCAAGGTGCAAGCCATCACCGCCAAGAGCGTGATCCTCTGTACCGGCGGATGTGGCCGCGTCTTTCCTTTTACAACCAATGCCAGCATCAGCACCGGCGACGGAATGGCCCTGGCCTATCAGGCCGGCGCTCCGCTCAAGGACATGGAGTTCGTGCAGTACCATCCCACGGGCCTGCCCTTTACCGGAATTCTGATTACTGAGGCGGCGCGCGCTGAAGGCGGCTACCTGATCAATAAAGATGGCTACCGTTATCTTCAAGACTACAATCTCGGCACGCCCACGCCCACGCCCACGCCTACGCTGCGCAACATGGAACTGGGGCCGCGTGATCGCCTGAGTCAGGCCTTCGTCAAAGAGATCGAAAAAGGAAGGGGCATCGAAACCGCGTACGGCCAGGTTGTCCACCTTGATTTGCGCCACCTGGGCGAGAAGAAAATCATTACCAAAATTCCCTTCGTCCGTGAGCTGTGCCTGAAATACGAGAACATCGATCCCGTAAGAGAACTGATTCCGGTCCGGCCCGTGATCCACTACATGATGGGTGGCGTCAGCACCGATGCTGAAGCCGCTACTCCCATGCCCGGCCTCTACGCCGCCGGAGAAGTGGCATGCGTCAGCATCAACGGCGCGAACCGTCTGGGATCGAATTCTTTGGCGGAGATTCTGGTCTTCGGCGCCCGTGCCGGCAAGGCCGCAGCCCGAGCGGCGTTGGAGCAAAAACCGCCGGGAACATCGATAGCCGCACAGGCCCTGGACGAACAACACCGCCTGGAAGGCGAGCTTCTGTTCAAGCGAGGCGGAAGCGAGCGCATCGCCGTATTGCGCACGGAGATGAATAAGGCCATGGAAGATGGCGCCGGGATTTACCGCAACCGCAAATCTCTGGAAGATGCGAAAGCCAAGCTGGGTGAACTGCAGGAACGCTATAAGAACATCGTGATTGATGACCGGAGCCGCACCTTCAACACAGAACTCACGGCGGCCCTGGAGTTGGGGTGCATGCTGGATGTCTCGTCGGCCATCGTCGAGTCCGCGCTATACCGTACTGAATCGCGTGGCGCGCATCAGCGTCTCGACTTTCCCGAGCGTGACGACAAGAACTGGCTTGCGCATACCTTGATTTCCCGCAAGTCCGATGGGAGCGCCAGGCTGGAGAAAATGCCGGTAGTGATTACTCGCTGGCCTCCGGCGCAAAGAGTTTATGGAGTGCAATCGCAAGCTAAAGAAACGGCGGTGAAGTAGAGCATGGCTGAGACCATCATCCTGGAGGTTACACGTTACTCTCCGGAGCAGGACACCGAGCCGCATCTCCAGCGCTATGAAGTGCCCTTGCGCAAAGACTGGGTAGTGCTGGATGCGCTCAATTACATCAAGGACAAAGTAGACGGCTCACTTACCTTCCGCTGGTCCTGCCGCATGGGCATCTGCGGCAGTTGCGGCATGATGGTGAATGGCGAGCCCAAGCTCACCTGCGCCACCTTTCTTTCCAGCTACGCCGCGATCGGCGTCGTCCGCGTGCAGCCGCTTCGCTACTTCCCCGTGATCCGTGATCTGGTGGTGGACATTGGCGACTTTATTTCCAAGTTGCAAAGCGTGAAGCCCTGGCTTATTCCCAAGGAGCAGACGCAAACTTTCGAGGGTGAATATCTGCAGACGCCGGAGCAGCTTGACCGCTACAAGCAGTTCAGCATGTGCATCAACTGCGTCCTCTGTTATGCCGCCTGTCCGGTTTACGGGTTGGATCCGGTCTTCATCGGGCCTGCGGCTATCGCTCTGGCACAGCGCTACAACATGGACTCACGCGATACCGGAGACCAGGAGAGAATGGACGTTCTGGCACAGCATGAAGGCATCTGGGGCTGCACGTTTGTCGGCGACTGCACCAAGGCCTGTCCTAAGCACGTTGACCCTGCGGGAGCGATTCAGCAGTACAAGCTCACCGCAACCGTCGACCGGCTTAAATCTTTGCTGATGCCCTGGGGTACAAAATGAGGAGCGCAAAATGAGCCGGGCGCCGCGCAGCAGCAGTTACACCGAATATCATCCACGCTGGTATCGCAAGCGGGTCTCCACCTGGTGGTGGACCACACGCTGGTCGTATTTCAAATTCATCCTGCGCGAAATCAGCAGCGTTTTTGTAGCCTGGTTCATTGTGGAACTGCTGATGCTGATTCACGCGATGTCCAGCGGAACGGCGCCTTACCCGCAGCAGGCCTATTGGGAATTCGAAGCGTTTCTGCGCAACCCTGTTGTGGTGTTCCTGAACATTGTCAGTCTGTTCTTTGTGGTTTTTCACGCCATAACCTGGTTCAATCTGGCGGCCTCTGCCATGGTAGTACGTGTCGGCGGCAAGAAGGTCCCCGGCATCTTGATTGCGGCCGGCAACTACATGGCCTGGATTGTAGTTTCGGCCATCATCGCCCTGTTTCTGATAAAGGCATGAAGAGATGAGAAAACGATCCAACGAACCGGTCCTCTGGGTGCTGTTCAGCGCAGGCGGGGTTTTGGCTGCACTGGCCATACCCGTCATTCTGTTTCTGATGTTTCTGGCCTTTCCCATCGGATGGCTTGAGCACCCGTCCTATCAGGGGCTGCATGACCTGATTGCCCATCCCATCGTGCGCCTTGGCCTGTTCGTCCTGTGTTTCTTTTCTCTCTTCCACTGGGCGCACCGCTTCCGTTACACGCTCTACGACGGTCTCCAGATCAAACACCTCAATCACCTGATCTTCCCCTTCTGCTACGGTGGAGCGTTGATTGGATCAGTAGTGGCGGGGTATTTGTTGTGGAATTTTAGGTAAGAAGCTGGGAGTGTCGCTCTGCCACTTGTAATAAGCATCGCACTACGGGATAAGTGTGACCGGGGGATCCCGTAACCGGCTACCGTGGTGAAATCAGAGAGCTTTGGTATTGGGAACGCCGGTCAAAGTTCACGGCGATTGCCATGGATTGATGGTGGACGCACCGGTATATTGGAAATCCCGAACGTTGCGCGTCACAATTGTCAGATCATGGGCCAGCGCGGTGGCCGCAATAAGCGAGTCGACAGTTGGAAGAGGTCTACCTGCCTGGACAGTTTTGGCTACGAGCGAAGCCCATTGATTTGCCACCTGCCGGTCCACATGAAGAATGCGGCCAGAAACCACGCTTCCAAGTCCTGTTTGAACCATCGCTCGAGTTCGACACGGCGTCTGCCGCTAGCGAGCAGCTCAATGCCTTTCTGAATCTCCGCTAACGTAATCACGCTAACATATTGCAGCTCACGCGGCGTCGTTTCAAGCCACCGTTTGACCCCGGGGTCGGGACCACCAGGCCGGTTATATTCTGACAAGACGTTTGTATCAATCAGAAAGCCGCTCATTCAAGGTCAATTTGACGCGGAAAATCCTGGTAACGCCCCAAGTCGAGGTTCGCTCCTGCAAATGGAGAGTTCAGGAGCAGGTCAGACAAATTGCTTGCTTGTGTGTAGGGTGAAGTGACGGAAAGCCGGGCTTCCCTTGTTACGAGCTCTCGCAGGTACTCATCCAATGAAACGCCACGCTCTCGGGCTTTAGCCGAGAGCCTACTCTCCACCTCGGAGCTTAAGTTGAGCGTGATAGTCATGGACTGATTCCTCCTGACCCGTTTTTCTATCCTGACTGGATGACCTGAGAATGTCAACACTATCCATGCCGTAATTTCCCGAAAGTCACTTCCCTAAATAGCTACACGCTCTACGACGGTCTTCAGATCAAGCACCTCAATCACCTGATTTTTGACGATCATGCAGATGGCGGGGACTGCAAAGCATCACCAGCTTGTCGGTCATGCTCCAGGTCCGCAAGACTGTAGCGGAGATAAACGCCATGCTCCTTCAGGAAGGCATGCACCTGCGCGCGAGTGTGATACCCAAGCAGCCGCCGGAATTGGGCCATGCTGAGCTTGCCTTCGCGGTAGGCTGCGAGAGCAATCGCCTGCAAAACAGGGTGTTCGAGGTCATGCCCGGAAGCCGTCAGGAAGGTAGACAGCACGTCGGGTAGATCCAGAGTGACTTGGGCTATGACAGCAGTATAAGGCAAAACCGGACCGCTACAAACCATTCAGCTTGTGCATTAATTGCATGGTCTGTTATGCCACTTGTCCGGTCTACGGGTTGAATCCGGTTCTCCCTCTTCCACTGGGCCCACCGCTTCCGCTACACACTCTACGACGGCCTCCAGATCAAGCACCTCAATCACCTGATCTTCCCCTTCTGCTACGGCGGAGCGCGGGTTGGATCGGTGGTGGCGGGGTATTTGTTGTGGAATTTCCGGTAAGAAGGTAAGAAGCACTCAGCATTCAGGCTAAGCTGGTTTCGTGCTACAGTGTTCCCATGCGTATAACCGTCGAGATTCCTGATGATCTGGCCAGACAGGTTGTTGCGCCAGGACGGGACCCGGCCCGCAGTCTTCTCGAAGACCTGGCTGTGGAATCTTACCGGGCGGGCAAACTCACGATGGAACAGGTACGCCGTCTGCTGGGCTTCGACACGCGAATGCAAGTGGATTCTTTTCTCCAGCAGCACCAAGTCTATGATTACACCGTGGCCGACCTGGAAACGGACTTAGCCACCCAAGATCGCTTCGCAGGTGGGCCGATCAAGCCTTGATCGGCATGATTGTCGTAGCTGATACTAAATCCAGCGTTGGGGATTCCGCGTCTCACCAGCAGTAAAAGCAGCTATGCTGGCCAAATACTATCAAGCCCGGGAAAAAGAGCGCTAGACGAGCTCTTTCTGGAGCAAGTCACAAATCCTCTGACGATTAGAGAATCCCAACAATTAGTTAGTTAGCACCTGCTCTTTCCAGCCCGCGAAGTCAGTGATCACAGTACTACATGAGCGAAATATAATGCAGGGCATGAATCAATCGCATGATTTCAGGTCGCAGCTGGTCTCTGGAACACCATTGCGCTTTCAAAGAACTGCAAGCCGCGATGCGCGCAGCGTCTCTGCGGAATGGATTCGAGAAGCTGTTGATAAATCAAAGAGGGTTGAGATATGGAATGCTGTCATTATCGGGCAGCTTGACTTAAGAAGCCTCCAGGTTCTGAATGAAATCTCGCTGGTCCGCTGTACGTTTGAAGGTTCGGTGGACTTTTCGTATAGTACCTTCCAAAAGAACCTGACGATCTCCTGTACAACATTCATGGCCCCCGTCAACTTCACAGGTACAACTTTCGACCATGATGTGAGATTCACACGTACTGCCTTTCGCGGTTTGAGGAATAAATTCACAAACACACAGGTTAAAGGAAGTTTCGTGGCAGTGAGAGCCCGCTTTTCAGGTAAAACAAATTTTGATGACGCGGAGCTAGGCCCCGACGTGAACTTCAACTATGCCACTTTCAAGAATGCCAGCTTCGACTCAACGAAGGTCAAGGGCTCAGCGCACTTTGAAAGGACAGTCTTCGAAGGAGACGCAGATTTTACCGGTATGGAGGTCGACGGCGATTTGGATTTTTCGGATTCCCACTTTACATCCCAAGATAAGCCTTCAAGTTTTGACGTGATCAAAGTAGGCGGGGACCTATCTTTTGATACAACGATTTTTGACGGGAAGATCTCGTTCGACGGGTCTTGCGTGCGTGGCTCAGCTAGTTTCGCTGCATCGAGAATTCATAACGAGGCAGACTTCGAAGACATGAAAGTTGATGGAGACCTCATTTTCGATAAAGCGGTCATAGAAGGTGAGGCAACTTTCGTCGGGTTAAAGATCGGCGGCGGTGGTATTTTTCGTGGCGCGCAGTTCTGCTCTAACGCAAAGACTCGTTTTGACCTCACTCACTTTCAGGGGGGAGCGTTCTTTCAAGATGTGTCTTTTACCGGTAAAGCCGACTTTCTCGGAGTTCAAATAGATGCTGGGGCTCGCTTTAACGGAGCAAAATTCAATGATACCGCCCGCTTTGAGGCAAGCAGGTTTACAGGTTTGGTGGAGTTCAGAAGTGGCAAGTGGGAATTCACCGAAAACGGATTCCTCAAGACCACAGATTACTCAGGGGCGAGTTTTAAAGAGGTTGCCTTTGACCACGCCCGATTCGAACAGGACGCATGTTTTGATGATGCTATTTTTAATGGCAGAGTGGACTTTCGTGATTGTACATTTCGGGCCATATATTTCTCAGAATCAGGACAAGTAATGCAAAAGGATAAAATGCAGGAGCAATTCCAGGCTGACGTTGATCTAAGAGGTTGCACATACAATCAGATTCACGTCAATTGGGAATCGCTGTTAAATTACCGACGCCTCTTGGAGAGTAAGTGGGGCCGCTTTGTTCGTCGCCATCTCACTTTTTGGCGCCCCATTCTTCATCGTCAAAGGCCCTATAGTCGGCAACCTTACCGGCAACTTGAAACATTCTTTAGCACTGCTGGACAACCTGAGATCGGCGACGAGATTTACCTCGAGTGCCGCAGAATTGAGCGCAAGCAAAAACGGCAAAAGAATTTCTTCCGTTGGTTAGCGGATTTCCTGTTTTACGCCGCGCTGGCACGATACGGGGTGCGGCCACTCCGGCTGATCATGCTATCGTTAGTGCTCCTTATGGGAGGTACATTGTTTTTCTCTCAGCCGCATACAGTTAAAATGAAGGAAGCTGGCGCTCCGGCTCCAAGTGTTTTGTCGCGCCTAGATGCACTTGAAGTTAGCTTACACCAGTTTCTACCAGTCGATATTCCGATGGGGGAGCAGTGGGTCCCATCACCAGAGACTCGAGCAGGAAGATTAAGAATCAAACCATCGACCTTTTCTACATTATTTCTGAAATTGCCTGGTTGGATCCTGGTTCCGTTAGGCATAGCAGCCCTGACCGGTCTACTCCGGCGTGCTGGCGCTCCCAAGGCCTCGATTGGAGAATGACACCCATTCCTGTCCGGCTGTGCTCTCATTGGATCGGCGCAGCGGTTTGCCTGTTCTGGAACTTAATGGTAGCTTATGCACTTTGGCGAAGTAGCGCGTTACTCCCCCCTTTCGGTGACCAAGCAGCGCCATAATGCTCCGGTTGGATCGGTAAATCGCCGGGTATCTGTTGTGGACGTTTCAGCGGTCGAAGCAGCGTATCGCTGCACAGCAGATGGCCATTGAGCAGCCAGATCTTTTAGGCAACAGCGGTGCTCCTGCATAAAATTTCCTTGTAAAGAACCTTATCTATCTGTATCATATGCTCCGAAATGAGAAATTTCTCTACGCGTGAAGCTGCCAGGAAGCTCGGGACTACCCAAGCAAGTCTGAGTCGCTACATGGCTGCAAAGAAAATACCCACACCCAAGTTAGTCACATACGGGCGCTTTCGCGTGCACGCGTGGACCGAGGCTGACATCGAGCGCGTCCGCAAACTTCTGCCGAAGATCAAGAACGGCAGAAAAACGAGGTACGAGAAGAAGCATTCGGCAGTCAGCACTCAGCAGTCAGCTAAACCGAAGAAAAAGCCACAGCCGAGGGCCGCTGTGCCACACAAGAAGTCGTAGAAGAAGTAAAACACCGAAAAGCAGATTCCTCACTGCGTTCGGAATGACAAAACGGCAGCTTCCCGCCTGCGGCGGCGGACTGGGAACCACAATTCAGAGCGGGCACATGCCAGTGCGAGAACACTGACATGGCCCTAACCAAATTGCCTCACATGGGAGGGCAACCTGGCTGCATTTCAAAGTAAACGCTCCGCCGGTAAGAAGCAATCAGCAGTCAGCACTCGGTCCACGGCACGCCGGGATCTTCGACATTCAGCTAAAGCAAAATCAAAAACCAAGAAGAAGCGAAGAACCCAACCCCGAAGCTCTTCCCCTTCACCGGGCGAGTTTGCGCTTCGTGAAAGGACGCTTCCCCACCGGCGCTTCGTCGAATTTCCGCTGGTCAAAGGGAAAATCGCCGAAAAAGTCCATCTCTTCACTACCACGAATAACAACTCTCTGACCATCGAGTTTCAGGACCAGACCTCCTTGCACCTCAATATCGAGCCCGGCTTCACCATCCATGCCCAGCTCATGCGGCTGGAGCATGGCGAGCTTGAATCCCTGGCCGAATGGCCTCCGATCAAAAACGCGAGCGACAGGGAATGATGGCACGCGCTGCCGAAGGTCTGCGCTTTCGGCAGCGCATCCCTCTGACTCTTGTGATGATGAGGCTCGCCCGGTACACAGCCAGCCGGGCAGGAAGTTTACTAATATAGCCATAGTAGCTATATAATATGGCTATGAGTGGCCATAAAAAGAGATCGGTTGGGATCAAAGAACTGAAGGACCGGGCCTCCGAAATCATTGCCATCGTCCAGCAAACCGGCCAGGCGGTATCCATCACTAAGAACAACCAGGAGGTGGCCAAGATTATCCCCATCCCGAGAAGTCCGCGCGAGCGGCTCATCGCCGCCGGTCTCCTCCCGCCGGGAGCCCAGCCTCCTCCGCTCGCAGGATTGAAACTGACAGGTCCAACGAGGGATGCCTCACCTGCGATTGCTGCGATTTTGGAGGATCGTAACCAAGACTGATGGCTGTGGTCTATCTGGATTCCTCCGTGCTCGTCTCCATCGCGCTCCGAGATATGCGCGGTTCTCAGGCACTGGCCATCCTGGGCCCCCGTGATGCCTATACCAGCGAGCTTTCCCAGGTCGAATGCCAGTCTGGTCTTTCGTTCCAGTACGCCAGTGCTCCGAGTGGCCTGCCGACTGCCGAACAGGCACTCAACGCGGTCTTGGCAAGAGTGCAGATGATTCAGATTACGCCGGCTATTCTCGTCCAGGCCCGCACACTCGTTCGCCGTCATCGTGCGGGGCTTGGTTTAAGGACGCTGGATGCAGTGCATCTGGCGTCCTGTATCGAAATCCAGGCACAACTCGGCGCAGGCGCCATCGAATACATCACAGCGGATCAGCGACAACACAGTGCATTCACGGCCGAAGGATTTTTTGGAACCTTGCTCCCATAATAGCTATGGCGTATGTCGCTGAAGCCCCCCTGTCCCCTGCTCTGTGACTCTTTATTAAGTCATTTAGAATCAGGCCGGGCACCAAAACGAACAATGTAGGGGTGCTCGGTTTTCAGATCACGGCGATCACCCGCGATCACGGCGATGGTTGAGCTGTCGATACTCCGGTTGCGATGGTCACAGCTTGTTCAATCCAGTTCGACCGGTGGCAGGGCTGTTCCCTGTCCCCTAAATTGGTAAAATGCATGGCGCATTTCAGGAGGCCGTCTTGATGCCAGATGCAGGTCGAGCGAAACTCTGGTTAGTGCTGGTTGCCATTTTGGTACTTGGGCCATCCACAGAGGCATTTGCCCAGGACAACACTGCAACCAATTCTTTGCCCAATCCTTATCGCGCCCTCGACCATTGGGGTAGCCTTCCCGAGGGAAGAACGTGGGGATCAACCAGCGCCGTCGACATTGCTCCCAACGGCGATATCTGGGTGGCCGAGCGATGCGGCGCCAACACCTGCGCCGGTTCCAACCTTTCGCCCATCCTGAAATTTGATCCGTCGGGCAAGCTGCTGAACAGTTTTGGTGCGGGATTGTTCGTCTTTCCCCACGGCATCTTTGTGGACAACAAAGGGAATGTTTGGATTACGGATGCCCAGGGGAAGGATGGCAAGGGGCATCAGGTCATCAAATTCAGTCCTGAGGGCAAGGTTTTGTTGACCCTGGGCAAGGCCGGAGTGGCCGGTGATGGTCCGGACACATTCAACCAGCCTTCTGACGTGGTCGTCGCTCCCAACGGCGATATCTTCGTGGCCGATGGGCATGGAGGAAACACGAATGCCCGCATCGTGAAATTTTCCAAGGACGGAAAGTTCATCAAGGCCTGGGGTAAAAAGGGCACGGCCCCCGGTGAATTTGATACGCCCCATGCCATCGCCATGGATTCCAAGGGAAGGATCTTTGTCGGCGATCGCGCTAATAACCGCATCCAGATTTTTGATCAGGACGGGAACTTCATCGCCGAGTGGAAGCAATTTGGCCGGCCCAGTGGCATTTTTATCGACAAGCATGACAACATCTATGTCGCCGATTCCGAATCGCGGGCAGAGAATCATCCCGGCTGGAAGAGAGGCATCCGGATCGGAAGCGCCAAAGACGGCTCCGTTACCGGCTTCATCCCTGATCCTGAGCCGGATCCCGACCACAAGCCCACCAGCGCCGCAGAAGGCGTGGCCGCAGATAGGAGCGGAAATCTGTACGGAGCTGAGGTCGGCCCAAAGGACGTGAAGAAGTATGTTAGAAAGTAGGCCGACAGAGTCGCCTATGCAAGCCACTAGATGCTGCCCGGCATTTTGGTTGTGTACGCAATCGGGTCATCGAGTCATCGGCGCATCGGGTCATCGGAAGACAACCCAATGCCTCGATAAGAACCTAGCTTGATTTTGTAAAGTCTCTAGTTCCTGCCAGTGAGAAAGCGGAGATGACTTCAGCCATCAAACCTGTCACTCGTCGCGCATTTCTGGAGAGCGTTGGCCGCGCGGGAGGCGCCTCGGCGGTTTACCGAACCATGGCCGCCATCGGCCTCCTGCCCGAGCCACCCGCGTGGACCGGCCCCATCGATCCAGCCGCAGGCCCAGGAAACGACCGGACAGTACTGATTCTGGGCGCGGGCATCGCCGGTCTGGCCGCAACGTATGAGCTCACGCGCTCCGGATTCAAATGCCATGTGCTTGAGGCCGAGGGCCACGCTGGCGGCCGCAACTTCACCGCGCGTCACGGGACCACCATCCATGAAGAAAGTGCGGAGCACGGAACCACTGAACAGAAATGCCAGTTCGATGAGGGCCTTTACGTAAACCTGGGTCCGGGGCGGATTCCATACCATCATCGCCGCATGCTGCACTATTGCTCGGAGCTCAACGTTCCCCTCGAAATCTACGTCATCCAGACCACCGCCAACCTTTTTCACATGAAGGATGCGTTCAACGGCCAGGCGCTGGTGCGGCGCAGAATTCGTGATGATGCCGATGCCTACATTGGCGAGTTGCTTTCCAAAGCCGTGACCCAGGGAAGCCTGGATCAGGCCCTGGACGCAGGCGATAAGGAAAAGTTGCTGCAACTGCTTGCCGTCTTTGGCGACCTCCAGGCAGGAAAGCCGTGTCCTCCCGGAACCCACTGCCCGCCCAGAAACACTTTGTGCGAAGATCCCGCCACACTGACTGACCTGTGCCAGCCCAGGGCGCGGCTCCAGCTCAAAGACCTGCTCAACTCCCAGTTCTGGCAGCACCGCTTTTATGGCGAGGAAAACTATGATTACCAGCCCACTCTCTTCCAGCCCATCGGCGGCATGGACCAGGTTGTTGAGGGCTTCAAGCGCAAAGTCGGCCACCTGATCGAGTACAACTGCGAGGTGAAAGAGATTCGCCTGGCGGAGGGCGGAGTGGAGGTCATGGTTCGCGACCGCAAGCACGGTCGCGAGACCACAAAGCGTGCCGACTATTGCCTGTCCAATATCCCCCTCCCGGTGCTCCAGAAGATACGGTGCAATTTTTCCACCGAGTTCAAGCAGGCTGTGGACTGCGGACGCTTTGTGCCGGTTTGCAAAGTCGGCTGGCAGGCCAATGAGCGTTTTTGGGAATCGGACAAATACCAGATCTTTGGCGGCGTGAGCTTTACCGATGAAATCATTCACGAAATCTGGTACCCATCGCACGGATACTTTGGAAAATCCGGCGCCCTGGTGGGCGCCTATGCTGCCGGGAACGATGCTACCGAGTTCGGAAAGATGACCTGTGAACAGCGGCTTTTGCTGGCCCGCTCCATCGCGAGCAAGCTGCACCCGGAGTTTGCCGATGAGCGCATTGTGCCATCCAGGATGGGCGTCTCGATTGCGTGGCATAACATCCCCACCCAGCTTGGCGGCTTTCCCGGTTTGGGACAGGACAGAACAGAAGCCAGAAAAGCCTACTTGCGCCTCTTGCAGCCGGAGGGCCGCTTCTACGTGATTGGCGACCAGGTGTCTCCACTCACGGCCTGGCAGGAAGGCGCGCTGATGTCCATGGAGCATGCAGTGAAACAAATCAGCCGGAAGAATTTGGCAAATGGGTAATTTGGTAGTTGGTAATTCATGGCATTGCCAAAATCGAAGAACCAGGTAATTCGATGATCTGCAGAAAGGATTCATCACCGGAAAATCAGTGAAACCAGTGTCATCCGTGGTGAGATTTTTCTTAGCTGATGGCTAGTGCCAAGGAGGTGAAAGGATGCAACGTAGAACATTTCTTGAAGCTTTGGGGGCAGTCGCTGCCCTGAGTGCCGTTGGAGTATCTCCCGGCAAGCCGCAGCCCGCTCCGGCCCAAAAAGAAACGGAGAAATGTCTCTTCTGGATCGCAGCCGCTACTCCTTGCGATAAGGGCCTGAAGTTTGAAGAGAGCTTGTACCGGGACATGATGGCCTACTTCAAGCAGAACGGGGCAGATGGCATTGTTGTTTTGGGCTCGACCGGAGAATATCCCTCGTTCTCCGTTGCGGAGCGGAAGAAGATCGCCGAGACCGCCCTGAAGCACCGGAACGGGCTCAACATAATCGTTTGCTCCGGCACCTCAAATTTCCCGGAGACCATCGAACTCTCCCAGCACGCGGCGGCAAACGGCGCAGATGGCCTGCTGATTATTCCGCCGTTTTATTTCAAGCAACCGCCGCTGGAAGGGCTGACCAGGTATTTCTCGCTGATCTTTGAGCAGGTATCCATCCCCATCAACCTGTACCACTATCCGCGCATGAGCGCCGTCCCGGTCACGCCCGAGCTGCTCCACAGCCTGGAAAAATATCCCAACCTGGCCGGGATTAAAGACTCAAACGGCGACGCGCCTGAGTACGAGCAGTATGTGAAGGAGTTTCCCAAGCTGAACATGCGGACCGGCACCGGCAACAATCTGAAGCGCGCGCTGGAAACCGGAATGGGCGCGATTCTGGCGGAAGGGAATTTGTTCACCAAACAAATTGCCGCTGTTTTTGCCGCCAAGCGCGCCGGACAGGATATTGACCCGCCTTTGGCTAAATTGCACGACATGCAGCAGGTATTGCGGCCGGCGGGCGTGGGCAGCTTTGGCCCCATGAAGTATGCTCTCAGCCTGCAGATGGGCACGCCGCAGTCCTATCAGCGGCCTCCGCACCCGGATGTGACGGAAGAGCAGAAGGCCAAAATTCGCGAAGGCTTGCAGCAACTCAAGCAAATGGCGTGAGGAAGAATTGAATGAAGCAGCTTGTACCAAAACATCTCTTAATGTTGTTGCTGATTGCAACGTCGGTCGTAGCTCAAGACAACGCTCACAACAAAAACGCGGAGTGGCCCACCTACGCTGCCGACCTGGCCGGCACCCGTTACCGTCCCCTGGACCAGATCAACGCTTCCAACTTCAGCAAGCTGGAAGTTGCCTGGCGCTTCAAGACGGATAATCTGGGCAATCGTCCGGAGTACAAGCTGGAAGGCACGCCGCTCATGGTGAATCACAGGCTGTATGCCACAGCAGGTTCGCGGCGTGCGGTCATCGCTCTGGACCCGGTCACGGGCGAGTTGCTTTGGGTCCACGGCGAACATGAAGGCGCGCGCGGAGCAGCCGCCCCCCGGCAGCTTTCCGGACGCGGCCTGGCATATTGGTCGGATGGAAAAGAGGAGCGGATCTTATATATAACGCCGGGATACCGGCTCATCTGCCTCGATGCAAAGACCGGCGCCGTTATCCCGTCCTTTGGCAACAACGGAGCTGTGGATCTCAAGATGGATGACGACCAGACGTTCCTCCCAGACATCACCACCGGCGAAATCGGCTTTCAGTCAGCGCCTGTGGTAGCCAGAGATGTAGTCATTGTGGGCGCCTCTTTTCGTGAAGGCTTTACTCCCAAGAGCATGCGCAACAACAAAGGCTACGTCCGCGGCTTTGACGTCCGCAGCGGCAAGCGCCTCTGGATCTTTCACACCATCCCCAAAAAGGGCGAGTTTGGTTACGACACTTGGCTCAACAGTTCAGCCGAATACACCGGCAATACCGGCATGTGGACCCAACTCTCGGTGGACGAAGAACTGGGGCTGGTCTATTTGCCCATTGAATCACCCACCGGGGATTTTTACGGAGGCCACCGTCCCGGCAATGATCTTTTTGGAGAATCGCTGGTCTGCGTAGACCTCAAAACCGGCCAAAGGAAATGGCACTTTCAACTGGTGCACCATCCCTTGTGGGACATGGATATCTCGTCAGCGCCCATCCTTGCCGATGTCACCGTGGACGGCAAACCCCGGAAAGTCGTCGCCCAGCCCACTAAGCAGGGCTTCCTTTATGTATTCGATCGGATCACCGGCAAGCCGATCTGGCCTATTGAAGAGCGTCCGGTGGAGCAGGGCAAAACGCCGGGCGAGTGGTATTCCCCCACGCAGCCTTTTCCCACGAGGCCTCCAGCCTACAGCCGCAACGGCGTTTCCATTGACGACTTGATCGACTTCACGCCCCAGATGCGTGAGCAGGCGAAGAACCTTGTCTCCAAATATCATCTTGGCCCTGTGTTCACTCCACCGGTTGTCAGCCAGATTGAGGGCCCTCTGGGCACGTTGACCCTGGGGACTGCCAGCGGCGGAACCAATTGGCCGGGCGCATCGTACGATCCGGAAACGCACATCCTATATGCATTTGCCTGCAATGCCTGCCTTACGCCTCTGGGACTGGTTCAACCGCCCAAAGAGATTTCAGACATGAATTACGTGGCAGGTACCGCGGGGCAGAAGGTGCAGATGAGGACCGGGCCCGGTGAGAACGCAGGCGCGGATGCGCCCATGGCGGCCAGAAATCGTGCGCCCGCAGGAGGCGGTGGCGGTGGAGGCGGAGCGCTCAATATAGATGGCATCCCTTTGATCAAGCCGCCTTATGGCACCATCAGCGCCATTAATCTGGATAAAGGCGAGATCGTGTGGCAGATTGCGCACGGGGAGACCCCTGATGTTGTCCGCAATCATCCCGCGCTCAAGGGGCTCAATATTCCCCGCACCGGCCAGACTACCTACAACGTTGGCACTCTGATCACCAAGACCCTGGTCATTGCCGGGGACGGTCAGGTCACGACCACGGCAGACCACCCCAGAGGCGCTCTGTTGCACGCCTACGACAAAGCCACAGGAAAGGAAGTAGGCACTGTCTACCTTCCCGCCCCGCAGAGCGGCTCACCCATGACCTATATGGTGGACGGAAAGCAATACATCGTGATCGCGGTGAGCGGTGGCCCTTATTCCGGTGAATACATCGCATTCACCCTGCCGTCAGAGGAAGATTGAAGAAGAGTCGATTCATGCGGCATCTGCCAAAACATCTCAAGCTTCTGGCGCTGATTCTCATCAGCTCCGCACTCGGGACATTCTGTGTTGCGCTTGGAGCGCAACAGGAAAAGCCGGAGCAGCCTCGCTCCGTCTGGAATGGCGTCTACACCAACGAGCAGGCCAGGCGTGGCGAGTCGCTCTATCACCTGCGCTGCGCCTCCTGCCACGGTGACAAGCTTACCGGCGGCGAATCCGCCCCTCCGCTTGCCGGTGGCCAATTCCTCTCCAATTGGAACGGCCTCACGCTAGATATTCTGTTTGACAGGATTCGTTTGACCATGCCGTCGGACAATCCGGCACGTGTAGGCAGGGTGGCAAAAGTCGATATTCTCGCCTATATGCTCAGCATGAACAGGTTCCCTCCGGGGAAGTCCGAACTCCAGCACAAACCTGAGCTGCTGAAAGAAATCCTGATCGAAGCCAATAAACCCTGAGCTATTGTGCGGGCGCACTCTCCAGCACCCGCACCTGCCAGCGATCGGCGGCGCCGGTCATGATGGCCAGATACTGGACCTGGCTCTTGTCCGAATGAATCACGGTGTCACCATCCAGGACCTGAGTTTCGATGCTGGCAGTGTCGCGGAGTTCGACGGCTGATCCATCTTTGGAATAAAAGATGGCCTCTACTTTGTGTCCGCCGTCGATGATCCGCGTCCTCAATCCCTGATGCTGCTGGTCTTTGACTCGCTGCGTGAGCTTTTCCAGCGCAAAGCCGGTGAAGTTGTCTTTCAGGGGAGCAATCGTATTGTTGTCCAGCGCCGTGTTCATGGCCTGCCAAGCCAGCGTGTAGTCGCGCAAAATGGCGTTCTGGGTAACCTCTTCCAGTTGGCGCGGGCGCGCATCGTCCGCGTTCAATTGGATATTTGGTTTGCCGTCCGCCTGCGTCCACATGAGCAGCGGCACGCTGATGCAGGCTGCCACTCCAATCGCCAGCGCCAGAAATGAAATTCGGCGAAGCCGCAGCCTCATCGTGCGCCTCCTACGTGCAGCTCATTGCCCAGGGTGACGCCTGCTGCAACGGCGATCGTGGCGTTATCAGAAGCCGGCAGTTCAGCTTTGGCAATGCCCTTCTTGATGCGTGCATCCACCGTGCTCTTGCCCTGCTTATCGGTTTCAATAAACGTCACAATCGTTCCATCAGGGACAGGATTGCCGGAGCAGTCGCGCACGGGATCGGTTTCCACCACGATATTGTCCTTGTTGCGCTGGGCAAGATGCATGCGCAGGCTCCCGCTGCACGCCTCTGACGCCACTTGCTGCACCACGCGCCGCACGGAGATGCTTCCCACAGCCGCCACAAACTGCGCTGCCCCTTCCTTCGCTCCGGAAGAAGCATCAATCCAGGCCACGCCCAGTTGGCTGGTCACGCGCTGAGTGGCTCCGGATCCATTCACTGACAAATTGAAGTTCACCGGATTGGGCTGAGTAACAAGGTTGTTGAATTTGTCAAAAATAAAAACCGTTCCGCTGATCCCGTTGCGCTGGGCGACAGGTACGCGCGAGGGCCGCGCCAAAAAACTCAGGTTGGCGGGCTCTCCCGGCTTCACCCAGAACATTGCGGATTGCGGGCCTGCTCCCGAGCGCAGAATTGCGATCCACTTTCCCGCGCTACGCAGCTCTTCGCCTTTGATCTGGACATCGCTGCCGAGCTTGACGTCGTGCTTGATCACCTGTCCGGGACCGACGAGATAAAGAGCGCCATCACCGGATCCGCTCGTCCCCACGGTCATCGGGTGGCCGGCCACCGCGTCCTGAGGCAGGCGCAACTCCGCGGCCCGGGCGCTGTCGGCAGCGAACCAGCAGATCAAGGTCATGATGGCAAGAAAAATGATCCTGCGCATGGTTACTCCTGATGGTCAAGACTGTACTGGTTCACAGTCACGCGATAACTGTGAACGTTGGCTGCGAGTTCGTCGCGTAAATCTACGGCGAACGACTGGGGAATTTGCGGCAGGAGCGCGTGGTCCAGATAGCCATCGGAAACCCAGATCACCCGGCCACTGTCATCGTAAAAGGTAGCCAGCACGTGCGGGATGTTCACAATCCGTCCGCTTTCATTCATCAATTCGCCCTTGAGCACCGTGCGCCCTCGGTTGTCTTTCTCAACGCGCTGGTGCAGGACGCCAATCACCGGATCGGCGGATGCCGGCACCAGCATCGAATCCGGCTTCATGCGGACGCTCTTCACATCCGCCAGCTTGATGCCGGGAAAATCAACGCGGTAGGGTGAGACTTCTTTTGGCAGCAGCACGTGAGAAACCTTATCGAAGCTGCTCTCGGAAGCGATGTCCTGGCCGTTCTTGCCCACCAGCACCGCTCCCACGGAGACGAAGGCCGGCACCGTATCTTCATTCTCTACTTCGCCCATGATGATGACACCGCCGTCGCGCTCGGAGTAATTCATGGAAAGCACGCGGATGTGCGGTCCTTCCACGTTCTGCGCTCCCCAATCATCTTCGGCGTTGCGCCAGATCACGTCCCAGCGGAGATAATTCACCGGAATCACCTGGGGCGGTACGATGGCTTCCTTCTCTACCGGCCAGTCCACCTTCCACGTGCCCTCATCTTTCACTACCTTGAGGTCGCGTGTGTCAAAGAAGGCGCCCACCGCCGTGGAATATTTCAACTCGGTGCGCACCAGGGCGTCATTGTCGGTCTGGTGCAGCACTCGCGTGCTGGCGCTTTCCAGTTGCGAGTACGTACGCAAGCTGCCGTCACGTCCTTGCAGGTCTCGCTGGAAGGCGCGGAAATCCACGTTGCCGGAAGGCGTCACATACGAATAAGCGCCTTTGAAGTTGTGGTTCTTGACGTTGTCAAACATCGACTGCACTGCCCCTTCCGGGGTAGAAGCCGGTGCGGTTGCGCTCCCATGGATAGTGCCCGCCGCAATCAACGCCACGGTCAGGATGGCGAACAGGAGTGGCAAAGTAAATTTCATTATCTTGCCTCCCTTAGCATTGGCTCCTGGGTTGACATCACAGGAAATTCGATATGCTCAAACCGGCGGCGCTTGTCCGTCAGCAACAGCACCAGCAACAGCGCCAGGATGCTGCTCCCGATGGGCAAGGTGCCCCACAGGAACCCCTCCAGCGCCGTCGGTGGAGTGCCGTAAGCTGTTGGATGGGCCGGTGGCACGCCGTCTTTAATCCATAGCTCCACGTTGCCGCGATCATAGACCTCTTCTTTGCGCCAGCCGGCAAAAGCCAGCAGCGGATCATAGTAGGGATCACGCACAAAGATGTATTTCAGGCCGTACTGGTCAGCGTGCTTCAGCACCGCTCGCAAAGCTTCCATGCCGTTGGTTCCGTAATACTTTGAGTTCGTAAGCTGCCCTGCGCCGTAGCGCGTCATCTCCGGCAAAAGGCGCGCGGAGTTGTATTCGCCATCCACGCTGCTTGCGTCCGCGTAGGTCCCCACTTCAGAGAGTTTGTTGGCAAATCCCAAAGTCAGGTAGCGATATTTATCGTGGCCATCGCGATTCAGGAAGGAGATGACCTCACTCACGCTGAAATCTTCACCATGGATGGGGTGATACACCGGCCAGGAGACCGCCAGCCCCATGGTGATCGCGGCCAGGATGGAAAGACTCAGGATCGCTTTGCGTCCGTAGCGATCGATCAATATGGCGGCGAGCAGGCCGACCAGCGGCAGCGCCATCAGGTTGGCCCAGAAGTTAAAACGCTCAAAGGTCACAACTTCATACGAGCGGCCCAGAAGCATTCGCGGCAGCGGCGTGGTTCCGCCCAGGCCAAAGATCATGGTGACCCAGAGGCCGATAAACAGCGGACGAAACCGGTTCTCCACCAGGCCGCGAATAAAGATGAAGGGCAACGCCAGCATCATGGCGCCCCACGGAATCACCCAGTAGTTCAGCCCAAATTCGATGTTGGTGAGATAGTTCTCACGGCTGGCGTGGGGAATGGGCATCTGCTTGATGGGGTGTCGATACAGTTCAATCCAGTACGGGAACAGCACCACCAGGATTCCGGCAACCGCCACCACTCCAAAAATAATGCCTCGTGCCAGCACCGCGCCGCTGCTGGCGGCCGCTCCATCTCTCTTGCGGTCAAGGATCGCCGTGGCAAAGACGGGCAGGGCAAACAGCAGGCCGCCGAAAATCAAAGTAACGTGGTGCGCTGCCGCGGCCGCCAGGACCAGGGCCAAGCCCTTCAGAAGAGAGCGCCAGCGGTTTTCCCGGGACCACTCATAAAAATAGGGCATCGCGTTCAACAGCAATGCTGCCGCCCATATCGAGGGAAGCTGGCCCGCCTGATACACCAGAAATGAGAGCGAACCTATGAAGACGCTGCCGACGGCAGCATAGCTGGCCGCTCGTTCTCCCACCCAGATGCGCGAGTATCGATAAACTCCAATCGGCAACAGAAGGATGCCGATGAACTGCGTCAGCATGTAAGCAAGATTGAGGCCCATTAAATGGGAAAACAGCGCCATCCACTGGTGTTCGAGCGGGGGATAGGTCGTCTGGGAAAATCCGGTAAACCACTTCTCATTCCACGGATTGAACCAGTGCTGTGCATAGTGAGCGGCAAAAAACTTATGCACGTTCGCATCGTAGGAATCGTTGGGCAGTTGCATGAGCAGCAGCGGCCCATGGACGGCCAGCGCCAGCAGCAGAATCCAGGTCATCGGAATCGTCCGGGTGAGCAGTGGATATGGGCGCCCAGGAGCGTTGGACGGGGAACTCATCAGAAAAAACCTCCGCTCGCGCGAAATGCTTCCATGCGGTGTTCAATCCACCCGCACTGTGAAAGAGCAGCAGCAGTTTCGTTCCAGCAGCAGTTTTGATTCTGAATCTGAGTAGAAGGTTTGCCCGTCGTAGACCGGTACTTAGTACTACTCCTCAGGAATCCCACAAGCCGGAAATCGCATCTTGATCTTGATGAGACCAGAGCTGCTGCCGTACTGCGGCAGTAGCCGTCTCTAAGGTAATCCCAAGTTCGCAGTTAGGAACGTTCAGACCTCCAAGGTTCCCTGCTGCACATTTTCTTGAAAAGCGGTGGTCTCCGTGAAGAAAATTTTCCTGTTGGCGGCTTTTTTTTGTTCCCTGACCCTGTTCGGCAGCGCCTGGGCGCAGACGATTGACATAAACGGGCAATCGTCCAACCAGCAACCGAACCAGCAAAAGAAAGGCAAGAAAACCGCTGCATCCGGGCAGGTCCCGCAGGGCGGGTCTACAGGCGGCGCCTGGGGCGGCAGTATTGAGACTGGCCGGTACGCCCGGGCCGCGGAAGATGCTCTGAAGAAGGGCAATGCCTCTGCCGCGCTGAATTATGCCCAACGCCTTACTCAAATGGCGCCCAACGATCCCCGGAATTGGTTCTTGCTGGGATATTCCGCCCGCCTTGCAGGCCGAGGCCAGATTTCCCTCGATGCCTATCAACGCGGCCTCCAACTCGCCCCACGTTCGGTGGAAGGGCTCTCCGGCATGGCGCAAACCTATATGCGGATGGGAAAAGCCGATCAGGCCAAGAAGTTGTTGCTGGAAGTCATCGCCGCGAATCCCAAGCGCGCTACTGACTTGGCCATGGCCGGCGAGCTGTTCATGCAGTCCGGTGAACTGGGACAGGCAAGCAACCTGCTGGAACGCTCAGAGGCCGTGCAGGCGAATTCGCATACAGAAACCTTGCTAGCCATCGTCTACATGAAGGAAAAGCAGCCTGCCAAAGCCAAGCAGCTTCTGGACAGGGCGATTGCTCGCAACCCAAAAAATACTGACATTCTTCGCGCGGTGGCCACATTCTACCGTGAAGCCCACGACTACAAATCTGCCATCGCGGTGCTGAAACGTGCTCCCCGTCAGACTGGCGATTTGCTGTCCGAACTCGGCTACACCTACGAGTTGGCGGGGATGAAAAAAGAGTCGGCAGATACCTACGCCAAAGCCGCGGAGATGTCTCCCAAAGAGATCAACATCCAGCTTTCCGCCGCACAGGCGCAGATGCGCGACGGTGATCTGGACAAGACCCGCACTTTCCTGGGCCGTGCCAGCGCTCTGGACGCCAATCACTATCGCCTGCATGAAATTCAGGCTGACCTGGCCAGAATGGAGCGGCGCGATAACGATGCCGTGCGTGAATATCTGGCGTCGTTGGCAGCCATGCCGGAGAGCCCGGCCGAGGGCATTCTGTTCCTCACCCAGGTCCGCCTGCAGTTGATCAATACTTACAAAGACCTGGGCGACGACCCGGCCGCCAATCAGCAGCTTCAAATCGCGCAGCAGGAGTTAGGCAAGCTTCAGGTGGAAGGCCCCGAGCGCGTCCTCTATCTGGCATTGCGTGCCTCCATCAAATCTCTGAGCAACGATCCGGCCGGCGCTGAAGCGGATCTCAAAGAGGCCCTGCGGCTGGATGCTAACAATGACAATGTGACCCTCCAGTACGGAAGCTTGCTGTGGAAGATCGGCCGCAAGGCGGAAGCCAAGGAGTTGTATTCCAGCCTGCTCAAGCGTGACGAGAAGAACCGCTACGCGCTGGAGGCCCTCGGCTATCTCTCTCGCGACGAAGGCAATAACAAAGATGCGGAGATGTATTTCAATCGCATGGCCGCCGCATTTCCGAATGATTATGTCCCCTATCTCGCCCTGGGCGACATGTTCACCACCACCAAAGAGTTTGGCAAGGCTGATGCAAACTACCAAAAAGCCTGGAAGCTCGCCCCAACCAACTCCTCGATTATTGCCAATGGCTCAAACGCCGCCATTGAAGCCCGCAAAATTGATTTAGCGGGTGAATGGATTTCGCGTGCCACCGGAACCATGAAGAACGATCCCCGCATCATGCGGGAGACGGAACGGTATTTGTTCCACAAGGGCAAGTATGCTGAATCCGCGCGCCTGGGCCAGCAGGTCATCCAAAAGCTGCCCAAAGATCGCGATGGAGCAGTCTACCTGGCTTACGACCTCTACAATCTGGGCCGCTATGACGATGCGCTGGCTCTGGTAAGCCGCTATGAAAATGTCCTTCCCAAGGAAGCCAACTTCCCGCTTCTTGCCGGCCATGTGCATAAGCAAGAGGAGCTTCTACAGCAGGCGATTGACGATTACACCCGCGCCCTGGAGAAAGATCCCAAAATGCTGGAAGCTCATGTAAGCCGTGGGTATGTCCGCAATGATATGCAGGATGCCCAGGCTGCCATGCAGGATTTTGAGCCGGTCCTGAAGGCAGATCCGAACAACGGTGTCGCCCATCTGGGAATGGCATTTTCTGATCTGCAACTGCATCACTCGCGCGAAGCGCTGAGCGAAACGGAAACAGGAGCAAAGCTGCTGGGAGAATCCGGAGCCACGCACCTGGCCCGCGCCACTGCCTACCGGCAGATGCGCATGTTGAGCAAAGCGGAAGGAGAGTATCGCGCAGCCCTGAAATTTGCTCCGGATGACTTGAAGTTGCACGAGGCGCTGGCAGACACCCTGTACCATTCGCGCCGCTACAACGACTCCATCGGAGAGTTGGAAGCCGCGCTCCAGCTTTCCCCGGATGATCCGCTGATTTACGCCAACATGGCGGCAGCCTACGCCCAACTGCATCGTCGCGCCGAAACTTTGAGATATATTGAGGCCGCTGAGCGCGAAGCCACTGACCAGTCCGCCATTCTCATCGCAACCGGCGACGCATTGCTGACGCTCGGTGACCGCCAGGCTGCCAATGAGCACTTTGCCAAGGCCCTGGAAGCGCCCGATGCCAACCGCGTCGATGTCCGCCTGGAATTTGCCAAGCTGTTTGTTCGCGAAGGCAAGGACGAGGACGCCAAGCAACAGGTGGCGCTGGCCTTTGCTGAGGCGCGCATCGGTGAGGCTGCCCCTATCACTACAGATCACCTCGTGGAAGCGGCCAATATCTTTCTTTCCACCCACGACTTCGACTTGGCCGAGCGTTACTACGCAAAAGCCAAGGACATGGGAGCATCGGATGACACCGTTGCCATCGGCTTGGCCGATACTTACCTGGCCCAGGGCGACGATCGTGCTGCTGAGAGGGAACTGGCAGCGCTCGGCCCATCTGATGAATACAAGGAGAGCTACGATTACCAGCTTGCCCGGGCCAACATCTATGCCCTCCGCCATGACACTCACAACGCAGTCTCATCCTATGCTCATGCCAATCAGCTTGCGGCTGAAGATGAGGTTGCTGAGCGCGGGATGATCCAGGCAGCCGGCGAAGAAGGTGTGCCGATTTACCCAGGTCTCACCATGTTGAGCGGCTTTGACACTGAGGGCGTCTTCGAAGACGCCACAATCTATCAGTTGGACAACAGGTTCTTCGGGGCCCCGGTTCCACCGCGCTCGGAGCAAGTAACGCAGATCGGCAGCACCTTCCGTTACCGTCCGGAGAACTTCCTGCCCATTAGCGGCTACTTCGGTGAGCGCAATTTCCGCGGCACTATTTCCATTCCCAGCCAGTTGGCCATCGTCAACCGCAATACTTACGACACGATTTTCAACGTAGGTATGACCCCGGTGTTGCATCTGGGCAATGCTCGCATTGTTTTCAACCCCGGCATTGAATTCACTCTGCGGCGCGACACTGAGTCGCCCGTGCAGATGAACCAGGACCTCTTCCGCCAGTTCCTCTATATGAACAGTTCGCCTTTCTTCAATTGGCTCACTGTACGCGGCAGCGCCATTCATGAGACTGGGCCATTCACAAATCAGGACCTGCACTCCCGCGATCTGGGCGCCACTGTGGAATTTGAGGTCGGACGCCCCTGGGGGCACAACGCTTTCGTTACCGGTTACGGGGTGCGCGATCTGCTGTTCCGTCCGCTCATCCGGGAGTTCTTCACCACGGATACCTGGGCCGGACTGGAACATAGATTTGGCGACAGAGTGACTGTCACCGGCCTGGCTAAATATGTTCGTTCCTGGCGTGTGGCAGATCTGAGTTTTGCCACAGCGCAGATTATGGTTCCGGGAGCGCGCTTTGAATTCAAACCGAATGATCGCTGGGACGTAACCGGCTCCCTCGATTTCACCCGCGGTGAAGGATTCCATCTGTACGACAACACCCAGGGCGGTTTCCTCATCACTTATATGAAGCCCCTTCGTCGCAGCCTGAACGACGGCACGGGCGGCATAGCGGTTGACTATCCGCTGCGCATCTCTGCCGGATTGCAGCAGCAGTCATTTTTCAGCTTTACCGGGACGGGTAAGACCTCCACCTTCCGGCCGGTAATCCGGATTTCACTCTTTTAAAGCAGCAACTCAGGAATCGTTCCAAGGGGGCCAAGGGGTCGAATGAAAATTTGTTTTGTCAGCGCTTTTCCTCCCAGCAAGCTGGCGCTCAATGAATATGGATATCACATTGCCAGGGAATTACAGACCGACCCGCTGGTAAGTTTGACCGTGGCGGCGGATGAACTGCCCGAGCCCGAACCGGAACTTCCTGAATTCAGCGTTCTCCGCTCCTGGCGAGTCAACCGTCTCAGCAATCATCGCCATCTCCTCAAGACGCTGCGGGAAGTCCGCCCGAACGTAGTGTGGTTCAACCTGATCTTTTCCAGTTTTGGCAGCAAAGATAGCCCACTGGCCGCGTTTTCCGGCCTCACGCTGCCGGCCGTAACGCGCATGGCCGGATACTATACCCACGTCACCCTTCATCATCTGATGGATTTTATTGACCTTGACGACGCCGGGGTGCGCAACAAAACCTTGTTCAAAGTAGCAGGCAATCTGGCCACGCGCATGATTCTTGCCGCCAACTCCGTCTCTGTCCTGCTGCCGGCCTATCGCCGCACGCTCATTGACAAGTATCGCGGCGAAAATATTCATTTCCGTGCCCACGGAATCCTTTCTGCCCGCCCTGAATATCCGGACTTCTCGCTCAGGGGGAATCCCGAGCACCGTATTCTCGCTTTCGGCAAATGGGGAACGTACAAACGCTGCGAGTTGCTGATGGAAGCGTTCGAAGACCATATCCTCAGGAAAATGCCCAATACCAGGTTGGTTATCGCCGGGTCCAACAATGGCAACGCGCCCGGGTACATTGAGTCGCTGCGGGAGCGCTACAAATCCAACCCCAAAGTCGAATTCATGGGCTACATACCGGAAGAGAAGATTGCCGGCCTCTTCGCCTCTTCCTCAGTCATGGTGCTTCCTTATACTTCAGCGACCGGCGCAAGCGGCGTGGCCCATCTGGCCGCGCAGTACGGCGTGCCCATCGTTTCCTCAGACATCCCTGATTTTCGCGAGATGTGCGAGAACGAAGGCCTGGCCATCAAGTTCTACCCGGTGGGAGACAAGTCTGCCATGGCCGGCCAGATTCTGGAACTGCTGTCCTCGCCGGAGCATCAGCAGGAAATGGCGGAACAGAATTTTTCCGCCGCCCTCCGCATGACCATGCCCCAGATCATCCGGCAATACCTGCGCTCCTTTGACCGTCACCAGCGCGCCCGTGCTCTGGAGGCCGTTTCCCGCTTCCGCCGCATCCCCGCCTGGATCCCCTCGCGCTCAGCCATCTTCCGCGCTTCAACTCCAGATTGGTTTTTGTAGATTTAGTGGTTTATCCCGAGCAGCACGAGGGAACCCTGTCTTTGTCCTAAACAAAAAAACAGCCCACCGGCAAGGCGGGCTGTTCGTTTATTGATCCAATTCTCGTTATGGCCCGGTCTCCAGGCTCGGCTTGCAGGTACCGTTGGTCGGCTGGGTCGGCAAAGCGGGTGGTGTCAGCAGGTGCGGACTGGAGAAATCAAAGAAGTCGCTCAGGTCGCTCACCGGGAAGGTTCCAGGAGGTACGTTGGATGCCGTCGAGCCGTCCCGTGCCGTCAGCGCCGGCAAGTTGAAGCGGGTTTCAATGAATTTGAGGATAGAGGTGGTATCAGTCTTCACATGAGATACGTGATTAGGTATCACCCACGGTGACACCACCACAAAAGGCACGCGGAAGCCGGAATTGGTGAAGTCTCCGGGCAAAACCGTGAAGGGAACATTTTTGGTGTCCGGAGGCTGAGCGTCTGGCGCCACCAGGGGGATCGGCGGAACATGGTCGTAGAGGCCGCCGCCTTCGTCAAAAGCCAGGATGAACACTGAATCCGGCCACGCGTTACTACTCATCAGCTTGTTGATCATCTGGGCCACGGCCGCCGCTCCCACTTGAACATTGTTGTCAGGGTGTTCGTCTGTCGCGGCTGAGCTGCCGCCACGCTCAATAAAGACCACCTGCGGAAGCAACTGGTCGGCATTGGATTGGCTCAGAATGTTGAAATAGTCGCTCATGGGGAAAACGTGCCCCTGGATTGCAGTGTTGGGCGTGCCATCAGCATTGGTCCAGTCGGAAAAGCTGGCCAGGAAGATGCTGTTGTCCTGGAAATAGTATTTCCAGGAGATATTGTTCGCATTGAGGACATCAAAAATCGTCTTCTGTTTATAAGAGTCCGGATTGAATTCCGGCTGCCCGGTGCTGGGATTGTTGCCAGGATAGATGGTCCCAAACGAGGTACCGGTGAAAAGATAGAGCCGGTTGGGAATGGTATTGGAGAGCACCGGCGAGAACATGCTGTCACTGACTCCAAACTGAGTTGCAAGTTCGTAGTAAAACGGCAGATCAGCCTCAGTGTAATAACCCATGGCGCGCGATCCGTTGGAATCGTTCGGATGGGGAACGGAGGTTGTGGTCTGCAGGAAGTTGTCCATCTTGCCCTGCTCAAGGGCGCCATTAGAAGGAGGATCAACATCAAAATGGCTCTCATTCCATGAAGGGGTGAGGTTGTCTGTGCACTCCGTCTGGTAATGGAAGGGGTGCACCGGATTGCCATTCAGATCTTTCAGGGTTACCGCCGAATCGTCCGGAACTCCATTCACATCTCCCGCCTTGGCCCCCGGAATCGCTGGGTTGTGATTCGTGCGGTATACGTCTAACTTCCCAAAATAGCTGTCAAACGACCGGTTTTCCTGCACCAGCCAAATGATGTGATTAATGCTCTGCTGGAGCGCTCCGCTGATCGTCACCACTGTTTTGGATGTCGTGGTAATCCCGCTGGGATCAGTGGCGGTCGCCGTATAGGTCGTGGTCCTCGTGGGACTTACCGGTATCGTGCCGGTCGTACACGGGGGCGTACTGCACACGGTATTAATTCCCTGATCGATACTAACGCTCGCTGCGTCATTGGCTGTCCAGGTGAGAGTCGCAGAACCTCCCGACGAGATCGTGTCGGGCGCAGCCGTCAATGAAACTGCCACCGGGGAAACCGCGACCGTGGCCGTTGCCGTGGCGGTCCCTCCTGGCCCCTGCGCGGTCGCGGTGAAGGTTGTTGTGGTGTTGATTGGCTTGGTCGTCACGCTGCCCGAGGCTGGCGAAACCGAACCGATTTGGTTATCAATGGTCAGCGCGGTCGTATTCGAACTCGACCAGGTCAGGGTAGAGGTTCCGCCCGACGATACTGCGGTTGGCGAAGCAGAGAACGTGATGGTAGGCGCCACCTGATTTACCGTCACACTGGCAGTCGCAGTGGCAGTGCCGTTAGGTCCACTGGCCGTAATCGTGTACGTTGTGGTCTGAGTAGGCGTGACCGAACCCTGGCCATTCAACGGCATATTGGAAACATCTTCCTGCGGGATCGGCGGATTAATCATGACCGATGTGGCATTGGTTGTGGTCCACGCGATCGTACTGAACTGCCCTGCCATGATGGTTGTGGGCGAAGCCGTAAGAGTCGCCGCTGTCGGTGGTGGTGGTGGTGGCGGCGGTGGCGGACCCTGCACCGATGAACCGCCGCCGCTGCATGCAGTTACAGCCATTGCCAGTACAAAGAGACCTGTCAGTCCCACAATAAAATGTGCTAGTTTACCCACAAAAACCTTCCCCCCAATACTGCTGAGTTTGAAGGCTTTTCCAAAATCAGAGTTGCCCCTGAATTACCCTTAGCACGCAATGATTGAATCTCCGCGTTAGGCAACCCCGCACAACACTCACATCGATCCACAAATTTTGGCAAAAGCGTTGTTCAGATTTTTCGTCAGAGGAAACGGCATTGGTATTTCTTCAGATGACCCGATTGAGTGCGCGACCAAACCGGTCGATCAGTAGTTTAGCGGTCCTATGGGACACGGTCTTGGCATATCAACAGGAACTAGGTGTCTCACCTTAGCTCGGCCCGTTAGCCTGCCTGGGTTATCTTGAAAGCCCCCACACGAATCCTCTGCTGCGCAGGCCCGCGACAGGCGCGAATGCTGCCATTCATGCTCGTCGCAAACCTATGACGCTGAACCACTTTTTGCAGCTCTTTATGTTATGGGATTGGATTTTCTAAGGACAAAAACGAGGGTTAAATTGGGTACTTTCCTTATATATCCAGAGTAGATGCTTCCGTACCTTTCCTCATCGCTCGAAAAGACCTTAATCCCTGCGAAGGAGGAAAGTTTTCGTGCAAAACGCAATCCGGTACGTAATCGCAAATCTGATGTTGGCCGCATCTGCATTTGCCGGTGTCACGATTAGCTCACCCGCACCTGGATCGACTTCGGCTTCTCCTGTCCACTTCGTCGCCTCCGCTTCGTCTTCGGTCCCGATTGTTGCAATGCGGATTTATGTAGACAATGCCAGCGTTTTCCTGACTTCCGCCAATAACCTTGATACGCAAGTACCCCTGGCAACCGGTGCCCATAACGTCGTCGTGCAGGCCTGGGATTCCTCCGGAGGAATCTTCAAAGCTCCTCAGACCATTACTGTGAGCGCAACTTCGTCAGGGGCTGTGGCCGTCAGCTCACCGGCCAACAACGCCACCGTGGGCTCTCCCTTTCAGGTGGTAGCCACCGCTTCGGCGCCGCGCCCCATCGTGGGCATCACGGCGTACCTGGACAGTGCGATTGCCGCCACCACGAACTCCGCCAGCATGAATGCCAGCATCAGCGCCGGATCGGGGTCCCATTCTCTGGTGGTTCAGGCGTGGGACAACGTCGGCACCGTCTACAAGCAGGCGTTGACGATCAGCGTTGGCTCCAGTGGTGGTCCAGCTCCGCCGCCTTCAGGCGCCATCGTTAAATCCCAGATTCAGAACATGAGTGGCTGGCAAAGCTGTACCGTTTGCGCCGGCATTGGAGGAAATGGGCCGGTGGCGACTCTCTCGATGAACCAGTTCCAGGCATCTCCTTCTCTCACCGGTAGCTCCACCAAATTTACGATCGGTGGCGGCATAAAATATGGTGATGCGCTCTGGTGGAAGCAGTTGGGCGCGGACAATGCCGCCACTAACTTCCAATATGACCTGGACTTCTACATCACCAATCCGGGGGTTGCTCAGGCTTTGGAATTTGATGTGAACCAGGGTATTGGCGGGCTCAAGTTCATCTTCGGCAGCCAGTGCGCGGCGAAGTCCGGTGTTTGGGACGTCTGGGATTCAGCCAACGTTACATGGCGCTCCACCGGCATCCCCTGTACTGCACCGGCGGCCTTCAAATGGCACCACCTTACCTGGGAGCTGCGCCGCACCGCTACTCAGACCGTCTTTGTCGCGTTGACCATCGATGGCGTTAAGCACTACGTCAATCGTGCATACAACGCCAAGGCGGAACGCTCTCAGGAAGTCAATGTTGCCTTCCAGATGGATATGGATTCCAGCGCGACTTCCTATTCCACCTGGCTGGACAACGTGAAGCTGACCTATTGGTAGATGAAGTTCCGGCTTATTGATGAAACTAAGGTTCCTTGATTTCATGCCGGTGGGCTCCTGCATTTAAGCCGCGTTAACCGCCGTTAAAACTCGTGTGAGACCTGAGTGGGAGCGATTTCAATCGCTCCCATTTTCAGGTTTATGGCCTAGCCAAAGGGCCTTAGTTCTTGACTAATCCTCTGTTTCAGCTTTTTTCAGCTACTTGGGAAAAACAATTGAATCAGAATAGAACAATCCTTAACCTGCACCTTCGTCGGAAATACACCGGCGAAACGCAAGAAGCAAAAATCCCCTGGAGTTCAATAAAGAAGATGACAAAAACTGTAACCAAGCGCTGGTGCGCTCTCGTAGTTGCTTGCTTTCTGATGTCCGCCATGGCTTTCGCGGGCGTCTCGGTAAGCTCACCCTCCCCTGGAACTACAGCCAGTTCGCCCGTTCATTTTGTCGCATCGGCCAGCGGCAGCTTCCCCATTTCGGCCATGATCATCTACGTGGACAGCAATATCGCCTACAAGGTGAATGCCGCATCGTTGAATACCAATGTGAATATGGGCGCCGGCCAGCACGCCATCTTCGTCAAAGCGTGGGACACTCATGGCAACATTTACCAGAACCAATTCACCTTGAACGTGGGCGGTTCAGGCGCTCCTCCTCCTCCGTCCACTCCCTCCGGAGCGGCCTCCTTCTCCTTGATTGAACAGATGTCTGGCTGGCAGAGTTGCACCACCTGTGCCGGCTCGGGCGGGAACGGCCCCAGCGCCTCCTACTCGACCGCCCAGTTTGTGGCCTCGCCATCGCAGAACGGCAAGTCCATGCAATTCAACCTGGGAGGAGGCACACCGTATTCCGACGCCCTCTGGTGGAAGCAGCTTGGCAGCCAAAATGGCGCCACCCACTTCCAATATGACGTGGACTTCTACCTCACAGCGCCCCAAAACGCCCAGGCGCTGGAGTTCGATGTCAATCAAACCAATGGCTCTCGCAAGTTCATTTTCGGCACCCAGTGCAATATCAGGAATGGCGGTGTCTGGGACGTCTGGGACACGGCTGGAGGCGCATGGCATCATACAGGCGTAGCCTGCTCAGCGCCCGCGGCTTTCACCTGGCATCACCTCACTTGGGAGCTCTACCGAGACTCAACTGCTACTCACTTTGTGGCTGTCACGCTGGATGGCGTCAAGCACTACGTGAATATGAGCTTCAACTCCAGGGCCCAAGGCGGTACAGAACTCAACGTCGCTTTCCAGATGGACGGCGACTACGCCCAGCATCACTACTCAGCCTGGCTCAACTTCGTAACCCTGCACTACTGGTAGTCCCATCTCTCCCCCGGACTTGCTCCCGGACCTTCCCTGCGGTTCGGGAGCAAGACTTTGTTGCGGGTGCCTTCCAACCTTCCAACAATCTCGTGGCAGCCGCTGGCCCTTCTGCGCTAATATGCAGGGAACCTCCAACCGTTTACAGGTGTCTTTGGATTAAACAGGTTAGCAGTCTCCAGACCCGCGGAGGCAGGAGGAAAAATGTC
>DATDGL010000054.1:0-3142 GCA_036522115.1 Candidatus Angelobacter sp. | reverse complement strand
GACGGTGGGAGAGATGCTGGGTCGGGTAAAGAGGCAGGCGGTGGCGGCGCAGCAGCATCAGGACATTCCGTTTGAACAGGTGGTGGAGTTGGTGCAGCCGGTGCGAAGTCTGGCGCACAGCCCGCTGTTCCAGGTGATGTTTTCCTGGATCGATGCTCCCCAAGGAAGATTGGAGCTTCTTGAATTGGAGGTAGGGTCTTTCTCGCCGTCGGGTCCTCACATTGTGGCGAAGTTTGATATGACACTGTCCTTGCAGGAATCCGGGGGCTGCATCAAGGGCGGAGTGGAATATGCGACGGCGCTATTTGAGCGAGGAACTGTAGAGCGATATCTGGGCTACTTCCTGCGGCTATTGGAAGGGATGATCGCGGGAGGTGAGAGTCAGGCGATAAATGATATTGCGATGCTGGAAGACCAAGAGCGACAGCAGGTTGTGTGTGAGTGGAACGCGACGGAGGCGGAGATTCCTGCTGGTTGCGTGCATGAGCTGTTCGAGGAGCAGGTGGAGAAGACGCCGGACGTCGTGGCGGTGGTCTATGAAGAGGCATCTCTGAGTTATAGCGAACTCAACCATCGCGCCAACCAACTGGCGCATTATCTTAGGACGCTGGGGGTGAGGCCGGAAACGCGGGTGGCGATCTGCTTAGAGCGCCGCTTGGAGCTGATGGTGGCTTTATTGGCGGTGTTGAAGGCGGGAGGAGCCTATGTGCAGCTGGATGCGGCTTATCCCAGGGAGCGGTTGCGCTACATGCTGGAGGACAGCGCACCGGTGGTGCTGCTAACGCAAGTGGATTTGGAAGAGGTCTTCTCGGGAATGAACGAGAGCCTGCCGCTAGTGGACCTGAGCAGTGCCGGCGCATTGTGGCGAGAGCAACCGGAGAACAATCTGGACGCGGGAACCATAGGGCTGCGACCGGAGCACCTGGCGTATGTGATTTACACGTCTGGATCCACGGGTATGCCCAAGGGGGTAGCAGTTCAACACAAGAGCCTATCCAATTATTTGCACTGGGTCACAGCGACTTTATTACCCGGCATAAAGCGGCTTCCCGCCACTTCCAGTCTGTCTTTTGATGCCTGCTTGAAGCAGCTGTTAGCGCCACTCGTCGTGGGCCAAACCGTCATTCTTATACATAGCATTCTGGAGGAGTCTTCCAGGTTACTGGAGGTTTTCTCTGGTGGACCTACGGCGCTAAATTGTGTGCCTTTCCTATGGCAACACATCATTGACAGGTTGGAGAAGAATTCCCAGCACAGCTACGAAAACCTGGTACGTGCGTTTCTAGGGGGAGAACAGATCACACCCGAACTACTGAGACGCTCCCTCCAGGTTATGCCACACGTGCAGATTTCAAATCTTTACGGACCAACCGAAACTACCGCCAACGCGGTTTATGCCGCGCAGGTCTCGGCAGAAGACCTCTCCTTAGGGAAGCCGATCGCCAATACGCGCATCTATGTGCTGGACCGGTCGATGCAAGCGGTTCCTCCCGGTGTCGCAGGAGAGCTTTACATCGGGGGAGCTGGACTGGCAAGAGGGTATCTAAATCGACCGGACTTAACTGCCGGCAGTTTTGTACCAGATCCATTTGACCGCAGACCCGGGCAAAGACTGTATCGAACCGGAGATCAGGGAAAGTGGCGCCGGGGTGGAAATCTTGAGTTTCTGGGGCGGACGGATGAGCAAGTGAAGATCCGAGGAATCCGGGTCGAGTTGGGGGAAATCGAAGCACCGCTGAGAGAACACGTGAGCATACGGGACGCGGTGGTGGTGACGCGAGAAGAGGCTGGTGGCGAGAAGCGGCTGGTGGCCTATTACACGCAGGGAGCCGGCGAGGAGGAAGTGGGAGCGGAAGAGCTGAGAGGGTATCTGTCTGGGAAGCTGCCGGAGTACATGGTGCCTGCGGCGTATGTGCGTATGGAGCGGCTGCCGCTGACGGCGAATGGGAAGCTGGATCGTAAGGCATTGCCGGCGCCGGAAGGAGATGCGTATGCGGTACGACGTTATGAAACGCCGGAGGGAGAAATCGAAACGGCATTGGCTTTCATCTGGGCTGACCTGACGAAGGTGGAGCGAGTCGGCAGGCACGACAACTTTTTCGAGCTGGGCGGACACTCGCTGCTGGTGACCAAGCTCGTGCTACGCATTTACCAACATCTTGGGGTCAAGATTGGAATTCCGGAAGTCTTCGAGTTTCCAGAACTCTCTTCGCTTGCGGCGCAGGTGCGCCACGCACAGTTTGCCGACTTTGATTCAGAAGAGTTCGCAAACATGATGCGTGATTCTTAATTCAGTCCTTGCTGATGTGAAGTATCGAGTATTCGGTTTTATCGGCATTTTGGTCCCGCCAGGCCACCTGCATCATTTTTCAAAAAAAATTTAAAGTGAGCGTGACAAATGGGAGACTCGCAGTTTAGCAACCTCACCATAGCTGAACAGGAACGCTTCCTCAGCCGTGCGCGATCTTTGAGACTAAAGCGCAAAGCTGTCTCTTCGTTACCAATTCTCCATATAGAGCGTGGTGGGACGTTTCCGCTCTCCTTTGCGCAGGAGCGATTGTGGTTTTTGGCGCAGATGGAGGGAGGAAGCGAAGCCTATCACATTCCGTTGGGGATGCGGTTACGAGGGGAGTTAAATGGGGCGGCGTTGAAGCGGGCGCTGGATCGAATCGTGGCCCGGCATGAGGCGTTGCGCACGACCTTCGCGATGGTGGAGGGAAAGCCGGAGCAGAGGATCGCGCCGGTGGAGGGGAGCCGTTTTCAACTGCAGGAACAGGATTTGAGGCAGCACGAGGATGCGGGGGGTGAGTTAGAGCGAGTGATGGCAGAGGCGGCCCGCTCTAAGTTTGATATGGAAAGAGGGCCGCTGATCCGGGGACGGCTGATCCGGATGGGGGAGGAGGAGCATGTCCTGCTGATCAGCATGCACCACATCGTCTCGGACGGATGGTCGCTGGGGGTGATGTTCAAGGAGATGAGTGAGTTGTATGGGGCGTATGTACGCGGGGAAGAAGATGGGTTGCCGGAGTTGGGGGTGCAGTATGCGGATTATGCGGTGTGGCAGCGGAAGTGGATGGAAGGGGAGGTGTTGGGGGAGCAGGCGGAGTACTGGAAAAAGAATCTGGCAGGAGCGCCGGAGGTA
>DATDGL010000053.1:0-30150 GCA_036522115.1 Candidatus Angelobacter sp. | reverse complement strand
CCGAGGGCGGCTGCGCTCCACTCTTTATATTCAGTTGTCAAAGACCATTGCCGGGACCAATAAAATCCCGGTCGCCCGAGGGCGATCGGCGTATTTCGTACGCCTGTTACCAGCATTACAGCCGGAGTGGTGAGAGTCAATCAAGTGCTGTCACAATGCTGTCAGAGTGACAGCACTTTTTTGCAAAAATGGCCGAAATTCAGCACTTTTCGCGGCTCGAGGCGATTTTTTCATTCCTTGGCGCACTTCGGCTTTGGGCGGAGCAGACTCCTCTGTCGCAACATCCACCCCGGCTACGGCATTTTTTGGGCTTGCCGCGACGATTTTCGAGACGCGAAGGTAACGACAATCTCGTGGACCTCGGCCTTGGGCGGGGCAGATCCTCTGTCGCTACATCTACCCCAACACGCTTGTTTAACGCTCTGTCGGAATGACAGAGATCAAGGAGTTTCACCCCTCTGGGGTTCCGCGATGATATTTGCTGGATATTTCTTCCCAGGGTTGGCACCCTGGGCTACATTGGAGCACGCCTCCGGCGTTTTTGCGGCGTGCTGCGCTGCATCACACTTTCTTAGCACTGCTCTTACCTTCTGCCCATCAGCGAATCAGCAATTTGATTGGCTTCTTCCCGACTAAAAGCGCCGTCGATCACGAGCGAGTCACCGATGATTCCGCGAACTTCAGCGGCACTGACAAGCACGCCATCAATCACCATCGCCATCCTTCCCAGATCGTTGCGGCGGCTGTGTTCCTCTTCAATGCGCTTAGTAGCCTCTCGCATGCGGTCCCCAGCCTTAAGGGTGAAATAGAGTTCCAGCCGAACTCCGCCAGATTCGTTCCGGCTGGCCTGGGCCAGCCTGACATCTGTCTCATCAACCACAGGCTTAGCAGCCAGACAGTATTTCTCCGCGCTTCCTTTGGGGCCCACTGGAACCATGCCCGCAGTGCAGTCTACGACCTCGAAAAGCCCCAGCGAGACATGCTTCACACTTGCGGGGTGGCTCTCGTTTACCGGTTGGCGCGATCTGCAACCGGTCAGAAGCACAATGCCGGCCAGGAAGCAAAGCAGCAGTTGATTTCGCACGGCATGAATTCTATTGAATGGCAGAGGTCAAGGACATGGGCGACATGACATTGCGCAGTTGACATTTACCAAAGAAGTTTGACCCCTCTGGGGTTCCGCGATGATATTTGTTGGATATTTTTTCCCAGGGTTGGCACCCTGGGCTACATTGGGGCACGCCTCCGGCGTTTTTTTGCGTGCTGCACTGTGCCGCACGTTCTTGGCCGGTTTGCACTAATTCTAGTGCAGTACGAACCGCTGAACGGGTTACAATTTCCTTCCTACAAGATATTGGTTTTCGAGCGGTCCTAACCCTAGCTGCTGCGCAAGAGGCAATCGCATGAACAAGATCAACGTCAGCGTAAACGGAGTCTCCCATCAAAGCGAGGTCGAACCACGTATGCTGCTGGTGCATTACTTGCGGGAAGCCTTGAACCTTACCGGCACCCACGTAGGCTGTGAGACTTCGCTGTGTGGCGCCTGCACCGTGCTGGTGGATGGCCAAGCGGTCAAGTCGTGCACGCTGTTTGCCGTCCAGGCGGATGGCTCGCAGATCACCACCATTGAAGGCATGGCGACGGACGGCAAGCTGCATCCGGTACAAGAGGGTTTCTGGGAGCATCACGGACTGCAATGCGGTTACTGCACGCCGGGGATGATCATGGCGGCGGCGCAGATTCTGGCGCGGAATCCCGATCCCAGCGATGAAGAAATCCGGCATGGCCTGGAAGGAAATCTCTGCCGCTGCACCGGCTACCAGCACATTGTCCAGGCAGTGCAATGCGCAGCGAAAAAGGCGAAAAAACAGTAATTCGCAGTTAGCAAAAACAAGAGCAACAGCCGCAAGAGTCCTGTTAACCGGAGAACGAGATGGCAGAAAAATATTTTGGCAAGAGGCAGAAGCGTACTGAGGACCCGCGGCTGATTCAGGGTCTGGCCCACTATGTTGACGACATCAAGCTGCCGGACACGCTGCACGCGGTGTTTCTGCGCTCCATCTATGCGCATGCGCGGATCAAGAGCATTGACACCAGCGAAGCCAAGAAGGCGCCCAGAGTCATCGCGGTGTATACGGGCAAAGACGTATCGGCAAAGATCGGCGCGGTTCCCTGCGCGGCCGCACTGCCGGAGTTGAAAGTGCCTGACCATCGCGTGCTGGCTACGGACAAGACCTATTTCGTGGGACATCCGGTGGCGGTGGTGGTGGCAGAAGATCGCTACGCAGCCAGAGATGCTGCTGACCTCATCCAGGTGGATTATGACGAGCTGCCCGTAGTCATGGACGAAGAAAAAGCTGCGCAGGGCGGCCCTGTAGTCCACGAACAATTCAAAACCAACATCGCCTACAAACTGACTGCCGGCGAGGGCGACGTTGAGGCGGCGCTCAAGTCGGCCGACAAGGTCATTCAGCAACGCATTCTGCACCGCAGGCTGGCGCCCATTGCCATGGAGCCGCGCGGCGTGCTGGCCCGCTACTATCCTGGCGAACAGGAGCTTACGCTGTGGACGTCAACCCAGATTCCACACCTGGCGCGCACACAGATTGCCTTGATGCTGGGGATGGCGGAAAACAAACTACGGTTGATTGCTCCGGAAGTGGGCGGCGGGTTCGGGTCCAAGCTCAACGTCTATGGAGAAGAGGCCCTGCTGGGCTGGATCGCCATGCAACTCAACCGGCCGGTGAAGTGGATTGAGACTCGCCGGGAAAATATTCAGGCGACCATCCACGGGCGCGGCCAGACCGGGTACATCGAGATTGGCTATAAGAATGATGGGACACTGACCGGCCTGCGCTACAACGTCTACGCCGATATGGGAGCGTACTTCCAGTTGCTCACGCCAGCCATCCCCACATTGACCGGCCTGATGCTCTCCGGGTGCTACAAAATTCCCGCCATCCAGATCAACATCACCGGGGTATTCACCAACAAGATGGCGACGGATGCATATCGCGGCGCGGGGCGTCCGGAAGCGACATACGTGGTGGAGCGCGCGCTGGACCTGGTAGCGGCGGAAATGGGTAAAGATCCGGTAGAAGTCCGACGCAAGAACATGCCGGCGCCCCATGAGTTCCCTTTCAAGACCGCGACCGGGCTTTTCTACGACAGCGGCAACTATGAAGGCGCTCTGAAGAAGGCGCTGGACATGGCCAACTACACCAAGCTGCGTGATGACCAAAGCAAGGCGCGCAAAGAAGGACGCCTGGTTGGGATTGGAGTTTCCACCTACGTTGAAATCTGCGCCATAGGTCCTTCGGCAGCCACGCCCGCCGGCGGGTGGGAGAGCGCGACCGTAAGAATTGAGCCGACAGGAAAAGTTACGATCCTGACCGGAGCTTCTCCGCACGGGCAAGGACAGGAAACCTCCTTCGCGCAGGTTGCGGGCGACGAACTGGGCGTGAATATCAATGACGTAACCGTGATCCACGGCGATACAGCGATTGTCCAGTACGGCATTGGAACGTTCGGCAGCCGGGGCACAGCCGTAGGCGGAACAGCCGTCTACTACGCGCTGCAAAAACTGAAAGAGAAAGCCAACAAGCTGGCGGCGCATATGCTGGGCGTGGAAAACGGCCCGGTTGACTTCAAGGACGGAAAATTCAGCAAGGACGGGAAGTCTGTGACCATTCAGGAGGTCGCTTTGACCGCCTACCTGGGCAAGAACCTGCCCGCAGATATGGAGCCTGGGCTTTCCGCCATTCATTTCTTCGAACCGAAGAACTTTACTTTCCCCTTCGGCACGCACATAGCGGTGGTGGAGATTGATCGAGAAACCGGCGAAGTACATTTCCAGCGTTACGTTGCCGTGGACGATTGCGGAAAAGTCATCAATCCCCTGCTGGTGGATGGCCAGGTGCAGGGCGGGATCGTGCAGTCCCTGGGGCAGGCGCTGTACGAAGAGATTGTCTATGACGAGCAAGGCCAACTGGTGAGCGGCACGCTGATGGACTACGCGGTGCCCCGGGCCTCGCATGTGCCGTGGCTGGAATTAGACCGCACGGAAACGCCAACGGACGTGAATCCTATGGGGGTGAAAGGCGTGGGCGAGGCAGGAACCATTGGCGCTACGCCGGCGATTGTGGCCGCGGTAGTTGATGCGCTCTCGCCGTTTGGAATTCGCCATCTTGATATGCCGATCAAGCCGGAGACTGTGTGGCGGATTATTGGGAAAAAAGGCGCTGCCTAGCAAAACCTTACCACTGATGACACCGATGAAAATGATTCTCACTGATGAAGATCCCGGGAGACAGGAAGATGATTCCAAATTCATTTGATTATGTTGCAGCCAAGAGCCTGGATGAGGCGCTTTCGCTTCTGGGCAAGCATAAAGATGACGCCAAGGTGCTGGCCGGCGGCCACAGCCTGATCCCGGCGATGAAGCTGCGGTTGGCGCAGCCCCAGATCTTGATCGATATCAGCAGGATCAAGGAGCTTGCCTACATCCGCGAGGATGACGGGCAGATTCGCATTGGCGCGACGACCACGCACTATCAGATTGAGTCTTCCGATCTGCTGCGGCGCGCGTGTCCGCTGCTGCCGGAAACCGCGACCTTTCTTGGCGACGTGCAGGTACGCAACAAAGGGACCATCGGCGGAAGCCTGGCGCATGCCGATCCGGGAGCGGACTGGCCAGCGGCGGTAATCGCTCTAAATGCTGAAATCACGGCTGCCGGCCCCAAGGGCGAGCGCACGATCAAGGTTGAGCAGTTCTTTACCGGGATGCTGAGCACAGCGCTGCAACCGGGCGAAATTTTGCGCGAGATCCGCTTCAGCGTTCCCAAAGGACGTGTGGGGCAGTGCTACAGAAAGTTTCGTCACCCTGCTTCCGGGTTTGCCGTGGTGGGTGTCGCTGTGAGCCTTTTGCTAGATGGATCGGGCAAATGCCAATCTGCTGGAGTGGGCGTTACCGGAGTATCTCCGAAGCCCTACCGCGCCAGCGCAGTCGAGAACGCGTTGAAAGGCAGCGCTCTGGATGGCAAGTCCATGAGCGGCGCAGCCGCTCACGCCAGTGACGGCGTGGATGCCAACACTGACCTGTTTGCTTCCGGAGAATATCGGCGGCATCTGGCTGTAGTGTACACGCGGAGAGCGCTGGAGATGGCTAGCTCGCGCGCGAAGTGACGAAAACCTTTTTTGCCGCTGGTGTTCCGCGATGATATTTGTTGGATATTTTCCCAGGGTTGGCACCCTGGGCTACACTGGAGCACGCCTCTGGCGTTTTTTTGCGGCTTGCCACGCCGCTGTGCCACAGGTCTTTTTGTCAGACAGAAACGCGATCGGGATTTTGGGCCAACTCGCGGATCTCTGCCACGCTTTGAGTCAGCAGCACTTCACCATCCTTGAAGACCAGCCTCAAGAGATCGCGTGGGTCCCCCTGCCGGGTCACGCTCTGGGTTGACCATTTGCCATTGATGCGGCGCAGGGCGAGCCGTCCTCGCTTGGAAACTTTATCGTGTCCCTCAACCGGATCTTTGTACACAGGATGATCTTCCCCGTTGATGGTGACGGCTGAGGTCTTGAAGGCAAACTTCTGCGTATCGCGGTTGAGCTGTTGGAGCAACGCGCCACCCATGCCGAAGGTGATGTTATCGGCGGACCAGCCGGCGCGCATCATGGCGGTCAGGGTGTCCTGAATGGTCCAGTAGTTCACGCCGTCGCCCTGGATCACGCGCACTTTAGGATTCAGGACGCGATAGCCTTTGACATTGCTCTGATGACCAAATTTTCTGCCCAGGATCTCCAGTACTTTCAAGACCACGTCGCGTGGATATCCGGAGTCCGGCCGGACCACCAGGACTCCCTCGCGCTGGAGGATTTTATCGCGCAGGAGCTCGCCCCAAAGTTTTTCGCAGGCTTCATAAACGTTGTAGGAGTCGCTCACCACGGCCACCAGTCCAGATGGGAACTGGGTCAACATGTTGTCGTAGGCGCTCAGTTCATTTTCGCGGCCCCAGGCTGTAATGGTGGAGTGCTCGGCTGCGGGAATGCTGAAGCCCTCCATTTCTTTCGATTGATAATAGCGCTGCAGGAGCCTGATGCCGGCCACGGTGTCTGTGCCTTTGAAGTTGACCAGATGCGCGGAGGCGCCGATTCCCGCTGTTTCTTCACTGGAAACGCCGCGATAGCCAAAATCATGGAGCTTGAAATCTATCAGAGACGGATCACCTGATCGCTCCAGAGCTCCCATGAACACTTTGCGGATCGCATTGGAAAGGGTCCCTACTGTAATGGGGTACCAGGCTTTCAGAAGCAGTGTTTCCAGATAGTTGGGAAGCCAGCAACAATGAGGATCGGTGTTTTCAATGGTCATCAGCACATTCTGGACATCCACCAGAGTGCCTTCCGCTACGGCCTTGATTACCACTGGAAGCCTGCCGCCGAGCTGGCGGACAATGTACATCCATCCGTCAAAATTGAATACACCGGGTGCGATGTGGCGGTCGACAAAGTCGCGGGCCTCGGAAACATCCTCCTCTGTAACCACCTGCCCGCTCAGATATTCGAGAAGGTAGTACTGGAGTCCGAAGAACAGCGTCTGTTCGAACATGCCACCGCGAGATTCCAGGTAGCTATAGACGAACTGCGTTCCAGGAGGATATTGCTTCCAGTGAGTGAACTTATAGCTGTCTGTCTGGAGGACGAGATTGCGAGTCTGGGTTTTCTGCATTGGCTCCGACTATACATTTTTCCGGGACAATGGGAAAACAGCAAAACCTTTGAACGGCCGCGAATCCGCCACGGCGGACAGGTACACACGAGTTTATTAAGGAATGGAGAGGGTTCCGATGATCAGCGGCTAAGCGCTGGAAGGTTTGCGCGGAACAGGGGTGTTGTCTGCGGGTTTTTCCATGGAAACCGGCAGTGGAGGCTTGGAGGCATCTGCCTGGACCAAATCTACCTTTGAGCCGTGCCGGACTATGTGTAAATGCTGGCTATAAGCGGTGAGCCACTTATCAAAGAATGACTGGGGATCGGTCGGATTCATAGCGGCCTCTATGCCTTTGTTGACAGTGAGATGACTAAAGATAAACCTCGAGATGGCCTACTGGCATTAAGAATCATTTAGTCGCCTGTAAACTCCGTGTAAAGTCAGTGTGCCACGCGCTTCGTTCCTAAAGAGAACTCATCGGTTGTTAGCTTTCTCGCACTGCCTGCAATCGGGGCATCGGGTCACCACAACCAACCCATCACCCCTTGATGCGGCAACACCAACTTCGTTTTCACAACTGATTACAAATATTAACTGCCAGTTACTCACTCTTAACCACAACTCTGACTGAATGCGGGTCAGTACATGTGGGGGTCAGAAGAATCAAGCAACTCCACCCCCTGGGAGTTTTCACATGAAATACATGAAAAACAAATGGTTCATCATTGCGGTTCTACTGGCTGCAATCGGGACGCTAACGGCGTTCAAAATGGAGGCCGGAAAAGCGCCCCAATATTACACCGAGAAGGCGCAGCAGGGCGACATTCAAAACGTGGTACAGGCCACGGGCAGCATCACGGCGGTTACTACCGTCCAGGTGGGCTCCCAGGTTTCCGGAACCATCCAGAAGCTGAATGTGGACTTCAACTCCCATGTGACCCAGGGCGAGGTCATCGCGCAGATTGACCCGGCATTGTTCCAGGGAGCTCTGCTTCAGGCCAAGGCCGACTTGCAGGATGCAATTGCCACCTTGTCGACAGCAAAAGCCAATCTGGCCAAAGCACAGGCTACTGAGGCGCAAACGCACCTGGACTACACTCGCTATGACCAACTGGCCAAGGCCGGCGTGGTTCCCCAGCAGCAGTTCGATAGCGCCAAAGCTGCATGGCAATCGGCGACCGCAGATGTAGCCGCAGCCCAAGCCGCCATTTCCCAGGACCAGGCAGTGGTGCAACAGAAGGCGGCTGCGGTGACTGTGGCGCAGACGAATTTGAATTACGCCACCATCCGTTCTCCCATTGATGGCACGGTTGTGGCCAGAAACGTTGATGTCGGCCAGACTGTGGCTGCGTCTCTGCAAGCGCCTACGTTGTTCACCATTGCCAAAGACCTGACCAAGATGCAGGTTTACGTGAGCACGGATGAGAGCGATGTGGGCGCCATCCACACCGGGCAAACTGCGACCTTCAAGGTAGATGCCTTTCCCACGCAGACGTTCAAGGGACAGATCTCCCAGGTGCGTTTGAATGCGGCGACGGTCCAGAACGTTGTCACCTACACCACGGTGGTGGATTTTGATAATCCGCAGTTGAAGCTGTTTCCAGGGATGACGGCCTACGTGAGCATCGCGGCGGCCGAGGCGGACAACGTGCTGAAGGTCCCGAATGGCGCGCTGCGGTTTAAGCCACAAACTACCGGCCAGCCTGCCCCGGCGCAGACGAAGACCGCAAACGGCGGCGCCAAACAGGCGAAAGATCCCAGCATGGCGACGGTATGGAAGATGGCTGCGGACCAGTCACTCCAGCCCGTCCAAATCAAGTTGGGCATCACCGACCACACTTTCACTGAGGTGGCCCAGGTCATCAATGGAACGCTGAATCCGGGCGATCAGCTAGTGACCGGCTCCGCCACCAGCACCCAGCCGAAGCAAGCCAGCACCAGCGCTCCCGGCGCCAGCGGGGGACGCGGTGTCGGCGGCTTAGGAAGGTAAAACAGGGAATAGGGAACAGGCCGCAGGGAACGGTTAAAGCAAGATCAGAAGCAAGACAAGTAACAGAGTACGGGAACAGACCGGGAGGAATTTATGGCAACTCAAGTCCAAGTCGAAATGAACGCAGGAATCCTGAGCGGAGCGGAGCTGGAGTTGGGTGTTCCGGTCATCAAGGTGGAGGAAGTACACAAATACTACGCGCTGGGCGAGACCAAGGTACACGCGTTGCGTGGGGTTGATCTGACCATCCAGCCGGGCGAGTTTGTTGCGATCATGGGATCCAGCGGCAGCGGAAAATCCACCTTCATGAACATGCTCGGCTGCCTGGACAAGCCCAGCAGCGGGCGATACCTGCTGGAAGGCATGGATGTTGCGCAGCTCAACAAGAAACAACTGGCTGAGATTCGCAATCGCAAGTTGGGGTTCGTGTTTCAGGGATTCAACCTGCTTTCCCGCACCACGGCGCTGGAAAACGTTGAGTTGCCGACTCTGTACGCGCATATGGACAAAGCAGCCCGCTACGCCCGCGCCAAGGAAGTGCTGGAGATGGTTGGGCTGGGCGAACGCCTGGACCACTTCCCTTCCCAGCTCTCCGGTGGACAGCAGCAGAGGGTAGCGATTGCACGAGCGCTGGTCAACCGCCCGTCAATCCTGTTAGCCGATGAGCCGACGGGAAACCTGGACAGCCGTACCTCGGTAGAGATCATGCAGATCTTCCAGGAGCTGAATGACAAGGGACTGACGATTGTGCTGGTCACGCACGAAACCGATATTGCTCAGTATGCAAAACGTATTGTGGTGTTTCGCGATGGAAAAATCCTGCGCGATCAGCCGGTGCTGGATCGTCCAACGGCCTCAGAGGAGTTGAAGACCATTCCAGCTATAGATCAGTAGTTAGTAATCAGTAGTTGGTAGTCAGCAAAGTCACGAGCAACAGCAACTTCAGTTAACTACAAAGGACACGAAGGAACAGCGAGAGAACGAAGGGGAAGAGCAATTCATTAGGAGGGGTTATGGACTTAGTGGCAATTTTGAGAATCGCAATTCGGGCTTTGACGCGCAACAAGATGCGCTCCCTGCTGACGATGCTGGGCATCATCATCGGCGTGGGCGCGGTGATCGCGACGGTAGGCGTAGGCCAGGGAGCGCAGCAGCAGGTGCAGGACCAGATTGCCGCCATGGGCACCAACGTAATCTTTGTCAGCGCGGGCAGCGTGAACAGCGCCGGCCTGCGTTTGGGAAGCGGCGCCACCAAGACCCTTGTAAATGATGACATGCAGGCCATTCTGCGCGAGGTTCCCACCATCACGATGGCGGCGCCAAGCAGCGGAGCCACCGCCCAGATCGTCTATGAAAACCAGAACTGGAGCACCAGGGCGACTGGAACAGAGCCACAGTATTTTCAGATTCGTGCCTGGGATTTTGCGCAGGGATCCAGCTTCACTGAGGACGATGTGACCCGTTCCGCGAACGTGGTTGTGCTGGGCGCAACCGTGCAGCAGAACCTGTTCGGCAACAATGACCCCACTGGCCAGACTGTCCGCATCGGCAACCTGCCTTTCCAGGTTGTCGGCGTACTTTCCGCCAAGGGTCAATCGGGCATTGGCCAGGACCAGGACGATGCCATTTACGTCCCCATCACCACGTTGCAGAAGAAGATCACCGGCCAGGACTGGCTGCAGAACATCGTTGCCTCGGCGAGTTCACAACAAGCCAGCTATGAGGCCCAGAACCAGATTACGGCCTTGTTGCTTGACCGGCATCGGATTCGTCCGGGGCAGGACCCTGATTTCAGCGTGCGCAACCTGGCAGACGTGGCACAACTGGCAGATCAATCTTCCAAAGTTATGACGCTGCTGCTGGCATCCATTGCGGGAGTGTCCCTGATCGTCGGCGGCATCGGCATCATGAACATCATGCTGGTGTCAGTGACCGAGCGCACGCGCGAGATCGGAATCCGCATTGCGATCGGCGCGACGGAATCCGATGTGCTGCGCCAATTCCTGAGCGAGTCCGTGGTGCTCAGCCTGGCAGGCGGAATCATCGGGATTCTGTTCGGGGTGGTGGCTTCCATGACCATCACCAAAGTGCTCGGCTGGCACATTCTGATTTCTGCGCTCGCCGTGGCGGCAGCGGTGGTGTTCTCCATGGCCGTAGGCGTGTTCTTCGGATTCTATCCGGCGCGCAAAGCGGCGCGGCTAGACCCGATTGAAGCGCTGAGGTTTGAGTAAAGCCAGTACTTAGTATTTAGTAGTCAGCATTTAGCTAAACCGCGGCTCGATGATAGGTAAAGTACGTTGGTAAGGCGGACATGGCACGTCGCGTGTTCCGCCTTCCTTTTGCGAGCGCCCCCTGCTAGTCACGCCAAAAAACGCCTTCGTCCTGTAGAGCTTTTCGCAACGCAATCGACTCTCGATTATTCATCAGCAGCACTGCAATTGTCACTCGCCCAACCTGGGTCAACGCTTTCAGCTTTGGCCCCTCCCAAATAAAGTGCTCCGCCCACTTGTCCTGTCGCGGGTGAAAGAGTCGGACAATGGCTTTGCTTTCTGGATCAACGCCAGCCACATTCGGTCCCTTAAAGCGATTGCAATGAATACAAGCGAGAGCCAGATTCTCAAATTCACTTTCGCCCCCGTGTTGCCTGGCAACAATATGATCTATCTGGAAGGGGGCCGGATGGAATGCTGCAGGCAATTGACAGTATTCACAACGAGCTGCGGCTCGCTCCCAAATCCGGCGGATGAGATCAGCGTTCAATTAGTGAGTGGAGTGTTTGAGAGCCCGGCGCCCTTTGGACTGCATAACAGCAAGAAGATTGCTGACATGTATATAGCTGTCGAGCTCCGCCTGTTCCTGGCTGGTCAGTTTGCCCTGACGGGCTCGCTCGGACAACTCGTTCATGCGGGCAACATCGTGCTCGCCGAAACGAATCGACAACAGATACTCTGCTGCGCCTTGCGACAACTCCTCTGCGCCAACCTGGATGACACGAGCCAGGATCGCTGCCTCAGTATTGGGACTGGTAATTTGGGAGTTCATCTTAGTTTCACCTGATCAATTGTGCATTATCCAGCCAATCGTGTCACGCGACAATCCGCACAAGCCAGCAACAAAAAAATGCCGCAAAAGCCCAAACATACTAAATTTCCAGCTCACCGCACTTTCTCCTTGCATTCGCCCCTGGGTTATGCGATAAGAACAAAGCGGGCAAAACCGGTGCTGATGGCACCGGTCTTGCCCTGACCAATATCACCTAAAAAGGAGGCGACAATGGCTACATCCAATGTTACCAGCCCTACGAAAGCTCAAGTTTACGAATCCCTGTTCCTGATCTGCCAAGCAACCCAACAAATCATTGACCATCTGGAGCGGCTCCGGTCCGCGGCAATCCTGCCACCGGTTTCGGTTGAACTCCACAAGATGGCGGCGAACCAACTGCGGGCTGCGGTGACGGCCACTGCGGTTCTGAATCTTGCTGCACCGGAGGCAGAAGATGCCTATCGGAACGAGAAGAGGCGCATTCGCATGGAGACCAGGCTGGCGCGGATCAAACCGAAGACAAAATCTCGGAAAAAATGACACTTGCCTTGAGATTTCCGGAGGCTTTCTGGCTTTACCGCAAGGTCCCTCCGATCTACTCGCGCGGCGGCGCGAGGTAGACGGGGATGACGCGCTGTTTACGATATCTCGCTCCTTGGAAAACCCCAAGGTCAGAGGCAATCCCTATAGATCATGGATCATCAGTGCAATCAGCGTCATCCGTGGTGAGGGGTACCTTTTGTGCCGCACAATTTGTTACATCTCATGCACGCTCTTTACCGAACCATACCATTCATAACTCATTGATTCAGAACGAAAAACCCACTGGGGGGTTTGCACTAACGAGGAAAAAAGACAGGGACCTGAGAATCAGGAATGGACAAGAAAATCAGGCCTGCCAGGAAAGGAGTTTTTTATGAATCGGCTAAAAATTTTGCTTATCACTACGGCGTTGATCACGGGCAGCTCGGCTTTGGCGTCCGCGCAGGAACACTATCAGACTGGATTTTCGGTTCAAGTCCGCGTGGGCGGCCATGATGGAGAGAATCGCGGCGGTTTCTACGCTTATGCAAACGGAGATCATGACCGGGACAACCGCTACGTTGACCGGGACGACCGCTACCGTGGCCGAGATCGCGATGACCGCCGGAAGCGTGACGATGATGACCGGCGCGGGTGGAACTACAACCACGATGGCGATCGCCGATAACAGCAATCAGCAGTCAGCCCGCAATCAGTTGGGCTTAAGGGATGCAGGAATGAGGGCATGAGGGCATGGTCAGTGGATGGCTGGGCAGAGGTGAGAGCTTTCGCCATCCACGATCCTGTCGTTCACTCGCAGACAAAATGCACTGCGTTCCAGGATTCAAGCAGGCTCACGATTAAGGACTTAACAAAACCTCACGATTCATGATCCGGTTCCTCGGAACAAAGCACACAGGGCTGGGTTTTTACCAGCAAACGAAGGCAAGTACCGGGGACCTCAGGCTTGCACGGGAGTGGCAAGTGGGAAATGAGGTCCCCGGCAGAAAAAGGAGAACATATGAACCGACTGCGAATGTTGCTTGTAGCCATGGCTTTGGTGAGCAGCAGCTCAGTTGTAGCATCGGCGCAAGGATGGGGCTATCCGGACCGGGACGGCTATCACAGGAATGATCGTGCAGCGGCGAATGCCCGCGAGTTCGGTTATCAGGACGGCATCAATGATGGACGCAACGACCACCTGACCGGCCACAGCTTCCGTCCAACGCACGACAGCAATTTTAAACACGCCGATCGCGGATACTACGGCGGCATGGACAAGAATTATTACAAGCAACTCTACCGTGAAGCCTACGAGAATGGCTATCAACGCGGCTATGACCGTGGTTATGATCGCAACCACGATCGGGATGGCTGGCGACGGTATTAAGTTTTATTGCCCGGGAGAAAGAAGAGAATGGCGGGACGCTCGCTTGAGTGTTCCGCCATTTTTGATTGCCAGAATTGCCAATCCCTAGTCTCCGCTCGGCCTCATCAGTGGTTCAGTCCGCGGGCGAGGTTGAGGCCGGTGGGTGGGTTTGCCTCTCCATTTCGCTACGCGCAGGCGGAAACGGTCCAGGTAGAGATAAACCACCGGCGTGGTGAAGAGCGTCAGGGCCTGGCTCACAATCAATCCTCCAACAATGGCAATGCCCAGCGGACGTCTCATCTCTGAGCCTACGCCGGTGCCGATGGCCAATGGCAATCCGCCGAGCAGGGCCGCCATGGTGGTCATCATGATGGGACGGAAGCGCAGCAGGCAGGCTTCAAAAATTGCCTCTTCCGGCGTCTTATTTTCTCTGCGCTCGTTATCGATGGCAAAGTCAATCATCAGGATGGCATTTTTCTTCACAATGCCAATCAGCAAAATGATTCCTATCAGCGCAATCACATTCAGGTCAGTATTTGTAATCAGCAGAGCCAGAATCGCTCCCACTCCGGCAGACGGCAGGGTGGAAAGAATGGTGATGGGATGAATATAGCTCTCGTAGAGCACGCCTAGCACGATATAGACGGTGATCAGCGCGGCCAGGATCAACAAAGGCTCGCTGGAGAGCGAGCTCTGGAAGGCTGCGGCCGTTCCTTGGAAACTGCCGTGGACGCTGTCTGGAACGCCGATGTCCCGCATCGCCGTTTCCACAATGCCGGTTGCCTGCCCCAACGCTACTCCGGGAGCAAGATTGAAAGAGAGGGTGATTGCCGGCCACTGCCCTTGATGGTTGACCTGCAATGAGGTATTGGCGGACTCGTAATGGGCAAAGGCAGAGAGCGGCACCTCAGTGCCATTGGACGAGTGTACGTACGTTGTCTTGAGAGCATCCGTTCCCTGCTGAAACTGCGGCGCCACCTCCAACACCACGTGATACTGATTCAGCGCGCGGTACATCACCGAAACCTGCGCCTGGCCGAAGGAGTCGCTCAGGACGGTGTCAACCTGTTGCGCCGAGAGGCCCAGCCGCGTAGCCGTGTCGCGATCCACCACTAATTGAGCGGAGAGGCCTTTGTTCTGCTGGTCAGTATTGGCGTCTTGCAGTTGAGGCAGACTGCGGAGCTTGTTCAGCACTTTCGGCGCCCATTCGTTCAGGTCGTCCAGGTTCTCAGATTGCAGAGTGTATTGGAACTGCGAATTGCTCTGCCGGCCGCCGATCTGAAGATCCTGGGCGGCCTGAAGGTACAACGTGGCTCCGGGTATCACAGAGAGCGGGCCGCGCATGCGGTTGATGATCTGGTCGGCCGACGATTTGCGCTCGTTCAGCGGCTTCAACGTAACAAACATACGCGCGCTGTTCTGGCTGCCCATGCCTCCGGCAAAGCCCACGGCGGTGTCTACTGCGCGGTCTTTCATCACAATGCCGACGAACTGATTGAGCTTGCGGTTCAGCGCATCAAAAGAGATGTCCTGAGCTGCCTGGATGGAGCCGCCAATTCTGCCTGTGTCCTGCTGGGGAAAGAAACCTTTGGGAACAATAATGTAAAGGTAAACGCTCAAGGCCGCCGTGCCGATGGTGATCACCAGCGTCACAAACTGGTGTCGCAGCACCCAGCCCAGGCCGCCCCGGTAGATTTTGAGAATAAAGTCGAACATCCCCTCGCTCATCATGTAGATTCGGCCATGTTTTTCCGTTTTGGGCGGACGCAGGAATTTGGCGCACAGCATGGGCGTGGTGGTAAGAGAAACAACAAGAGAAACGGCAATCGCGGTGCTCAGAGTGACGGCGAACTCGCGAAATAAGCGGCCCACAATTCCCGCCATGAGCAGAATGGGAATGAAGACAGCCACCAGCGAAGTGCTCATGGAGAGCACGGTAAACCCGATCTCGCGCGCCCCTTTAAACGCAGCCTGGACCGGTGCCATTCCCGCCTCAATTTGGCGGGTGATGTCTTCCAGCACCACGATTGCATCATCCACCACAAAACCGGTGGAGATTGCCAGAGCCATCAGGGAGAGATTGTCAATGCTGTAGCCCAGCAAATACATCACGCCAAAGGTACCGATGAGTGAAAGCGGAACAGCAACGCTGGGGATAAAAGTGGCGCGCGGGCTGCGAAGGAATGCAAACACCACCAGAATCACCAGCACGATGGAGATGATCAACGAGATCTGGATGTCCGCGACGGATGCGCGGATGGTGGTGGTGCGGTCCATCACGATGTCCAGCTTGATGCCCGCGGGAATGGATGCCTGCAACTGCGGCAACTCAGCCCGCACGTTGTCCACGGCACTAATGATGTTTGCACCCGGTTGGCGAAAGATGATCATCAACGTTGCGGGACGGCCGTTGGCCAGCCCGGCATTGTGAATGTCCTCCACCGAATCCTGCACATCCGCCACGTCTTCCAGGCGTACGGCCCCTGAGTTCTTCTGCGCGACTACGATTTTCCTGTATTTGTCGGCGGTAAAAAGCTGGTCATTGTCCGTGATCTCCCAAGCGTTAATGGCGTTCGCGAACTCTCCTTTGGGATGGTTGGCGTTCGCGCCGGCCAATGCGGCGGCGACCTGTTCAATGCCAATTCCCATACTGTTGAGCAGGGTTGGATTCACTTCCACCCGCACCGCCGGGCGCGCACCCCCACCCACAAATACCTGGCCGATGCCGGGCAACTGCGACAGCTTCTGCGCCAGGATGGAGTCCGCAATATCAAACATTTGCGGGCGAGTAACGGTGTCTGACGTTAAAGAAACAATCAAAATTGGCGCATCTGCGGGATTGACTTTGCGGTATGACGGGCGTGAGGGCAGGTTGGCCGGCAGTTGTCCCAGGGCAGCATTGATTGACGCCTGGACATCACGCGCGGCTGCATCAATGTTCCGGCTGAGGTCAAATTGAAGAGTGATGTTGGTGGAACCGAGCTGGCTGGTAGAAGTCATCTCGTTCACACCGGCAATGCGCCCAAACTGCCGCTCCAACGGAGTGGCCACGGCTGAGGCCATCGTCTCCGGACTCGCTCCGGGAAGCCCAGCGGAAACCTGAACCACCGGATATTCAACCTGCGGCAGCGGCGCTACCGGCAGTCGCATGTAAGCCAGAATCCCTGCCAGGAGCAGACCGAAAGTGAGCAGCGAGGTGGCCACCGGTCGACGAATGAATGGGGCAGAGATATTCATGAAAAACAGTAATTAGTACTTAGTAGTCAGTATTTATTAAAAACAAATCTTCAATTAGCCAATTGCTTCTCAGTCTGTCCCTACGGGCTCCTCTACCGGAGTAATGGTGTTGCCCAGGCGCAGGTGCGCAAAACGGCGGGCCAGGCGATCAAACCACAGGTAAATTACCGGCGTGGTATACAACGTGAACAGTTGGCTCAGCAGCAAGCCCCCGATAATCGTGATACCCAGAGGATGGCGCAGCTCTGAACCTGAGCCCGTGCCCATGGCCAGGGGAACAGCTCCCAGCAGCGCAGCCATGGTGGTCATCATGATGGGCCGGAAACGCAAGAGGCTGGCCTGGAAAATTGCCTCCTCCGGCGGCTTGCCCTGTTTGCGCTCCGCATCCAGCGCGAAATCAATCATCATGATGGCGTTCTTCTTCACAATGCCAATGAGCAGAATGATGCCTATCAGCGCCACAATGGTGAAATCATTGCCCGTAACCATCAGCGCCAGAATCGCTCCTACTCCTGCAGATGGGAGAGTGGAAAGAATGGTTACCGGGTGAATATAACTTTCATACAGGACACCCAGCACGATGTACACCGTCACCAGAGCTGCCAGGATCAAATAAGGTTCTGAGGCGAGTGAATTCTGAAACGCAGCCGCGGTTCCCTGGAAACTGGAATGGATGCTGGTCGGCATCCCCAAATCCTTTTCAGCCTGGGCAATGACCGTGGTGGCATTGCCCAGCGATTCGCCGGACGCAAGGTTGAAAGAGATCGTGACCACCGGAAATTGTCCCTGGTGATTGATGGTGAGCGCCGCATTGGAAATTTCAAAGTGGCTGAATGCCGAAAGCGGCACCTCCATCCCACCAAGCGCACCACCGGCGCCCGGTGTGGACCCCGCCGCCTGCGTTCCGGTCCCGGATTTCACATAGATGTCCTTCAGCGCGCCAGGCCCCTGCTGAAATTGCGGATCAACTTCCAGGATCACGTGGTACTGATTGAGCTGGGTAAACATGGTGGATACCTGGCGCTGACCAAAGGCATCGTAGAGCGTATCGTCAATGGCCTGGGGAAGAATGCCGAAGCGCGCCGCTGTGTCCCGGTCGATGACCAGATCGGCCCGTAAACCTCCGTTCTGCTGGTCGCTGGCAACGTCGCGCAACTGCGGTAAGTTAGAGAGCGTGCTCACGATACGCGGCACCCAGTCATTCAGCTCATTCGCATCGGCATCCTCCAGAGAATATTGGAATTGAGTACGGCTGACGCGGTCCTCCACTGTAAGGTCCTGTACCGGCTGCATATATAAGGTCATGCCGTCGATCTGGGCCACCTCCGGCTGAAGCCTGCGGATGATGTCGGAGGCGCTGCTGCTGCGTTCATCATGGGGCTTAAGGTTGATTTGAATGCGCCCGCTGTTCATGGTGGTGTTAGTGCCATCAATACCAATGAAAGACGACAAGCTTGCAACATCCGGGTCCTTGAGGATGATTTTCGTAAGCTCCTGTTGCTTCTCAGACATGGCCGTGAAAGAAATCTTCTGCGTGGCTTCGGAAATTCCTAAAATAACGCCGGTATCCTGCACCGGGAAGAAGCCTTTGGGAACCTCCATATATAAAAAGAGAGTCAACGCTAAAGCGGCGATGGTGGCCAGCAGCGTGGCCGGCTGATGCTTCAGTACCCACTTGAGAGTACGGCCATAAAACTCAATCACGCGCTCATAAAAGCGCTCAGAAGCCTGATAAAAACGCCCATGCTTTGCCTGGGCCGGGTTCTTCAACAGCCGTGCCGCCATCATGGGCGTGAGCGTAAGGGAGACAATGGCCGAAACCAAAATGGTGACTGCCAGCGTAACGGCAAATTCACGGAACAAACGGCCTACCACGTCCCCCATGAACAGCAACGGGATCAGCACGGCAATGAGCGAAACCGTCAGGGAGATGATGGTAAACCCGATCTGTTCTGATCCCTTGAGCGCCGCCTCCAGAGGCGAGTGCCCTTCCTCCAGAAAACGATCTATATTTTCAATCATCACAATGGCATCATCCACTACAAAGCCGGTGGAGATGGTGAGCGCCATCAGAGAGAGATTGTCCAGGCTATATCCCAGCAGGTACATCACGCCGAAGGTGCCGACAATAGAAAGTGGAACAGTCACACTGGGAATGCTGGTTGCCGAAACATTGCGGAGGAACAGAAAAATCACCATCACAACCAGGCCAACAGTGAGCATGAGCTCAAATTGCACGTCCTTAACAGAGGCGCGAATCGTCTCCGTGCGGTCCGTGAGGATTGAAACATTCACGGACCGGGGCAGCGCGCCCTGCAATTGCGGAAGCACGGCTTTAATCCGGTCCACCACGCTGATGATGTTGGCGCCCGGCTGGCGCTGAATATTGACGATCACGGCCGGCAACAAGTTCATCCACGCAGCTTGTTTGACGTTTTCCGCGCTATCAATAACGGTGGCTACGTCCGTCAGTCTTACGGGACTGCCGTTGCGGTAAGCGACAATGATGGATTTGTAGCCATCGCTGGAAAGCAACTGGTCATTGCTGTTGATGGTGAAGGCCTGGCGCGGCCCTTCCAGAACGCCTTTGGCCTGGTCCACATTGGCTTGGCCCAGCACTGTGCGCAGGTCTTCCAGGCTCAATCCGTAAGAAGCCAACGCTGTTGGATTTGCCTGAATCCGCACCGCCGGTTTTTGGCCGCCGCTGATGGAAACCAGTCCAACGCCGGTTAGCTGCGAAATCTTCTGCGCCAGGGTTGTGTCTGCCAGGTCTTCCAGCCGGGTGAGCGGCAAGCTATCTGAGGTCAACGCCAGCGTGAGAATCGGCGCATCGGCGGGATTAACTTTATTATAGATGGGCGGATTGGGCAGATCACGCGGCAGGAATGTGGTGCCGGCGTTGATCGCGGCCTGCACTTCTTGCTCGGCAACATCGATGCTGAGATCCAGATTGAATTGCAGGGTGATGACCGAACTACCGAAGGAGCTGCTGGAGGTCATCTGGTTCAGTCCCGGCACCTGGCCGAATTGTCTTTCCAGCGGCGCCGTGACGGATGAGGTCATTACGTCCGGGGCGGCGCCCGGATAAAAAGTCAGCACCTGAATAGTGGGATAGTCAACCTGGGGTAAAGCTGAAACCGGCAACTGCCGGTAGGCTACGATGCCCACCAGGAGCACGCCGATCATGAGCAGCGTGGTGGCGACCGGGCGGAGAATGAAAATCCGGGATGGGCTCATTCCTACTTCGCTTCTGCCGTCTGATTGGATTTGGTGGGGGAAGCCGCTGCGGTGCGGGGTTCAACATGGCTGCCGGCCTGGAGCTTGTCCTGGCCATCCGTCACCACGGTCTCTCCAGGCTTCAGACCCGTGGTAATAGAGGCATAATTGGCCTCAACCAACGCCACTGTAACCGTTCGCATATCCACCGTTTTGTCCGGCTTCACCACAAATACATACGCGCCTAGCGGCCCACGCTGAATCGCGGCCGCCGGTACCACTGTGCTGCCCTTTCGCACCTCGATCAACAAACGGCAATTCACAAACTGGTTAGGCCAGAGGACCTGCCCCTCATTATCAAATACAGCTTTCAGCTTGGCCGTGCCTGTGGTGATATCGATTTGATTGTCAATGGTCAGCAGTTTGCCACTCGCTAACTTGGTCTGGTCATCACGACTGTAGGCCTCTACCTGCAAAGCTCCGCTGCGCATGTGCTGGGCGACTGCCGGCAGATTGTCTTCCGGCAACGTGAAGATCACGGCGATAGGATGCATCTGCGTGAGCAACAATAGCCCTGTGGCATCGGCAGCATGAACAATGTTTCCCGGATCCACCAGTCGCAGCCCAACGCGTCCACTGATGGGCGCAGTGATGCGCGTATAAATAAGGTTCAGCTTCACGCTGTCAATTTGCGCCTGATCGGCACGAACGGCGCCCTCAAGCTGGCCCACCAGCGAATCCTGCGTGTCAAGTTGCTGTTTGGAGATGACTCCGCCGTTCTGAAATAGCTGTTGGAAACGCTCCAGGTTGACTTTGGCGTCTTTTAATGCGGCCTGGTCCTTAAAGAGAGTCGCCTCAGCCTGGCTCAATTGCGTCTGATATGGGCGAGAATCAATGACTGCCAAGAGATCGCCTTTTTTTACCTCCTGGCCCTCTCTGAAATTAACAGTCTCTAACTGACCGTCAATGCGGGTCCTGACCACAACCGAGTAGAAGGCTTCAACCGAACCCAACCCCGAGAGATAGACAGGAAGATCGCGGGTTTCAACCGGGGCGACCGCCACGGGCATCGCTTGACCAGCGGCGCCTTGACGTCCACCTTTTGTTGTCTTGGTTGCCTTTGCGGAAGAGTCTCCACAGGACGCCAGAAAAACAGCAACAGTAAGCAAAACACCAATGCGCAGGGCGCAAAAGCACGAGGAACGCTTAACGATCATCCATCTCCTCTCTGAAGCTGACAATGTAACAGGGGGAACCTCTCATCGTACAGCGTATTGGTGGTATTCCGCTCAACCTGGGTTGCTGCCACATCCGCTACGGCGGGACCAACTCTCTAGTATTTAATAGAGGCGAAATCGAGCCACTTTGATGATGACGCGCAAACACATAAATTACAAACATTAGCTTGTTAATAATTGTTAATTTGAGCTGCTTTGCGGGCGTGAGTGGGGCTCCGCCGAGCGGGAATCCGCAGGCAAAACCCGGAGCGAAAGCGAAGAACCTGCTCTATCTTGCGCTTTGCGGGCGTGAGCGAGGCTCAGGCTCCTGCCGCAATCCTGATCCCCGCGAAAATTTCAGGTTTGCAGAAAGCCATTAGTCTAAACTAGACTACTATGGTAAATTCCTGGAGGAACCCTCATGCAAACAGGAGAACGACGATTGCAGGATTTGATTTCTGTGGGCCCGGCCATGGCTTCGTGATTTTGAGCTGCTGGGCATCCGTAGCGTGGAACAACTGGGCCGGCAAGATCCAGCCAAGCTCTACCAAGAGCTGTGCCGAATCATGGGCCAGCGCCAGGATATTTGCTGCCTGGATGTTTTCTCCGCAGCCGTGGAGCAGGCGAGAAATCCGATGTTGCCTGTGGAACAGCGTCAATGGTGGTATTGGAGCCGCAAGAGAAAGGAAAGGAATGCCCGGCAAAAAGCGTGAACTGACTACTCCCGACCTGGTTCTGCTAAGTCTACTGGCCGAGCGGGCGATGCACGGTTACCAGGCCAATGCTGAGTTGGAGCGCCGTGAAGTCCGTGATTGGGCTGGAATTTCCCGGCCCCAGGTGTATTACTCGCTGGAGAAACTCGCCCGCCTGGACCTGATTCGCACTGAGGACTCTGACGAACCGGTTGTGGGACCGGAGCGCCGGGTGTTTACCACCACTGCCAAAGGCCGCTCTGCGCTGGCAGACGCGCTGGAGCGAGCCGAATGGACCAACCAGCGTGACCGTCCGCCCTTTCTAACCTGGCTGGCGCTCTCCTGGCAGGCGCGACCGGGAGTGGTCCGCCAGCAACTTCGCCGCCGCCAGAAATTCCTGGAGCAGGAACTGGCCCGCGAAGAAGCCACACTCGCCGGTATTCAGGCTGAGGTGGGTCATCGCTTTCACGAAGCTGTCTGGATGGTGACCCTGGTGATCGAGCAGTTTCAGACGGAATTAAAGTGGCTGCGCAAGCTATCGGGCGAAATCCATCGCCGTACTCCGGCGCGCCACCCGCAGTTGATCATGGAGTAGAAGAGATCCGAATCCTGGTTGCGCCGCTCATTCCCTATTCGGCCCTGTGTTCAAAGACGCGCTGTGATACGTCTTTCAGATCTTGCAAGTCTTTACGGATTTCGCACCAGCCTGGATCTGTGAGCCTTGAGACTACCTCTGCCTGCACCCGCCGCCAATAGGGAAGGCTTTTCTCCAGCACGCGCCGGCCTTTAGCCGTGAGTTGCACTAAGCGCTCTCTGCGATCTGAGCCGCTCACCGTCTTCAGAAATGCCATTTGTTCCAGCTTGCGCAGGCTGCGACTGAGCGTAGTGGAATCAATTACCAGCAGATCGCCCAACTCAGAAATGGTGATTGGCTCTTTCTTGGCGACAGCGACCAACAAAGCAAATTGAGTGGAGCGAATGCCGCCAGGCTGAAGGGCGACGTCAAAGAGCTGGGTAATTGCGCGCGAGGTTCTCCGCAGCTGAAAACAGACACACAGTCCGGTTCCCGAAAGTGAAGAAGGTTTCACTTTGATTTCCCCACATTCCAAAATGCAGACAACAGGATATGTCTATACACATCCGGCGGGCGTCACCGGAGCCTGACCAGGCGCTACGATGAATCTGCCGATTACTTTCTTTACTTGTGTACGTCAAAAAACTATATGTATATACATGTATTTTGTGCAAGACTAATCCAGATTTATTTTTTGACCTTGTGATGGAAAAAGACGAGCCGGAAAGACGGCATGAATTGCAAAATGAGGCTGTATGCAACTCACAATGAAATCGCGCTGCGAGGGATGCCGGTGCAGGCTCCGGGCCCGGGGAGAAGCATACATTTGCTCGTTTGAGTGCACATTTTGTCCTGCGTGCGCTGCTGAGGCGCATTTCGTTTGTCCCAACTGCCAGGGTGAGCTGATTCGACGGCCGCGACGGCCAGTTTTGGTGCCTCTGGAGAAACGCAATGGAACCCTGGGAACTCAGCGCTTTGATCTGCAGCGAAACCACAGCGCGAATCAGGCAACAAGCACAACGCCTTTGCCCGGCTCCAACGGACAAGCCGCCCACCATGCGTTTATTGTGCGAGGCAGGCTCACATCCCAGCCGGTATCAGACAGGCTCGTAATCAGGACCGGAGGACGCGTTGTCTTCCTGGACATAGATGAGATTGACTGGATTGAAGCGGCCGCCAATTACATCCGCGTGCATAGCGGGAAAGATTGTTACCCGGTGCGCGAGAGCATCGGCGGCATTTGGGAGCAACTCGCTCCCGGCCAGTTTGTGCGCATTCACCGCTCCATCATCGCCAACATCTGCAAGATCAAAGAGCTGCAACCCTGCAACACCGGCGAATACATTCTGGTATTGAAAGGCGGCAAAGAACTCCCGTGCAGCCGCGGCTATCGCGCGGAGCTAAAGCATCTTATTCAACCCTAATAGCTGACTGACAGGGCTGTTGATCTTCCATCCACAGACGACGCCGTTTGCGGCCGCGTCTTTCTTCGCCGACGATACTACATTTCATGCCTCTCTATTTGTGATCCCAATTGGTGCATTCATACCTGAAGTAAGTCTATTCGTCCCTTATCTATTTCGAGATGTCCTGAATGCGCGTTAAATGCTGAGTAGCTCAACGCAAACAACCAGCAGCAGACCAGGCGTCCCAGCAAGAAGCACGCGAACCAGAGGAGGCGAAAATGAGGTCCCGCAATTCTCTCCGTAAGATCCTTTCAGCAAATACGCCCAACACGGGCCGCTTGGACGACCCACAATTCGGACGAGGGTCCGCCGCAATCTTTCGCTTCACGATAGGCCTTGCTCTCAGCGCAATCATTCTTACAACCGCTGCAGCGGCGCAGCTCTCTATAAGCCCTCCTATGCAAAACACGCAAAATGTGAACGCAGGGGCCACTCCGACATTCACGGTGATCGTCTCGGGAGGATCGGGATCGCCGTTCCTTGCCTGGCAGTTCCTGAGCAGCGGAAGCTCTGGTTCATTTGTTTCATTAAGCGATGGCCCGCAGGCCTCGGGATCGACGATCTCCGGTTCGTCGACCACAACCTTAGTGATCTCCAACGTTCAGTCAGGCGATGCCGGAAAGTATCGTTGCCTCATAAGCGACACCGTTGGAGGGGCGACCACAAACCTGAACTCGGGGCCCAGTTATCTGAGCGTGACCACCGGGCTGCCCTTTACCATCACCGCGCCTTTCCCAACTCCCCAGAGCGCGAATGCGGGAGCTACCGTGAGCTTCGAAGCGGACGTTTCGGGCCAGTCGGGAATACTCCATCGTTATTGGCAGTTCTTCAGCACCACTGCCAGTCCTCCGCCAACCTCCTTCTCTCCCCTGAATGACGGAGCACAGCTCTCCGGATCGACGATCGTCGGATCAACCCTTCCTATCCTGCAAATCACCAACTCGCAGCCTGGCGACACCGGTAAGTATCGCCAGTTGGTGAGTGACTCAGTGGCTACACCGAACTCGGGATTAAACTCCGGGCCGGGAACGCTGACCGTAAATGGACCTCCGGGCTTTACTCTGTCAGCCTCACCAAACAGTCTCACCATCAACCAAGGTGGCAGCGGGACTATTTCAATTGCGGTGAATCCGTCCGGCGGCTTTTCGGACAGTGTGACCTTGACAGCCTTAAACCTGCCGAATGGTGTCATGGCGAGCTTTAGCCCGAATCCAGTCGTGCCACCGAACCTGACCGGTACTCTGACACTCACCGCCAGCAGCACAGCACAAATTTTTACGGGACAGCAGGTCACGATCAAGGGAACCTCAACGCCAGCCACAGGCAGCTTGGTGAGTGACACGATAATTACATTGACGGTTCAAGCGCCACCTCCCGCGCCGCCCGCTCCTACGCAAATCTATGCGAACCCTATATCTACTACCGAGATCGATCTCAGTTGGAAGAATCCGCCCGGCAATTTCACCATCCACATTGAACGAGAAGAAGCGCAGTCTCCGCCCTTCGGGGGAATTGGGACGGTAGACACATCCGCGCCTCCTGTTTTTCAGGACAAGGGCCTCGAGCCAGCGACCACATACCTCTATAGGGTCCGCGCCTCCGACGCGAGCGGAAATTATTCTCCATATAGCACTATTGCTATTAACAGCACCTTAGTCCCAGTCCCCACTAATCTAACGAGTACTTCACACACCGCCCCACTGATTGATTTGCAATGGACCAATCCGTTCAATGGATATACGGCGCTCCATCTGTATCAAAACGGGCCTAACGATCTGACGCGATTCCTGGTGGCCGATTTGCTAGGCACTGCTACTTCTTACGAGTTTAATGCCGCCCTTCCTAACACCACCTACAGCTTTGCCTTGCAGGCAGAGGTTTCGGGGAAATTATCAGCTTTCACCAGCGATCTCGTGGTGACGGCACAGGGAAAAGTGACGATTTTCTTTGTCCATGGCACCGACCAGGGTGCTGGCGACCTGGATGGCTTGGCGGCTACCCTGGAGAGTTCGATTGACCCCAAAGGAGCTACCTACAATTTTGACACCGGTTTCGATTGGTCGCGATGTACGAAGACCGGTCAGTTAAACCAACGCTTTCCCCCTACTCCATTTCCAGCCGGCGAAGACCAGGGCGTGGTGCCACCACCGCCACCTGCTCCATTCATTCCTCTGATTCCCGGTTTTCCACCCAATCCGTGCCCCAATCAATGCAACGTTAGCGATGGAGCCTATGACCTTGCTCATTACATCGCGCAGAAGAACCCTCCTGGCGACGTATTCATTGTTGCCTATAGCCTGGGCGGCAATGTCGCTCGTGACATGATCGAAGGTCAGCAGGAATCAAATATCGGAACTCCTGGCCACAAACTGTTAGGCCTGGTGACACTGGGGACCGGCAACAATGGGTATCCGTATGAATATCCCTGGGACAATATTGCTATCTGCGATGGACTCGCCAAAGAGATTGCCAGCGATATAAGAAGCAGCCCGGCAGGCTATCCATTCAATGGCCAGTACATCAAACATATCAATGACAACTGGCTCGCTAGCCCGCTAGGCGGAGCTGGATACCAGTCGTTCCCCTGGCTGGCAGCTGCCGGGACTTTCTGTAAATCGCCTATACGCTTTCCTGACTCTACTCAAAACGGTTGTCCGGCTGGCTCTTCCAATGACGGAGTCGTATGCGCTGACAGTGCGTTGTTCAGCGGCGTTCCCGGCGGAAGTTTTAATCGGCCCACTTCGACTTTTGCCAGCGACATTTACTCTCACAGCGCTGATAGAAATCCCTGGGCGCAGCTACTGGTATTCGACACGAATAACGGCGACTATTCAGCGTTTTACAACGGGCAGTGCAGTATGCCAGATCACATTTCCCTGTGGAATCCGGGGGCGGGATCTTCCCTGGCTCAGCAAGTTGCAAACTTCATCCTGGCCAACACGCCTTAAGGAGGTCGTATGGATTGGCGAAAGATCATCACAGCCCTCAGCCTGGTACTTCTAAGCGGCAGTTCCTTGATTGGACAAAGCACTCCCACGCCCGACCAAGCCGCTTTGCTGAACCAGGCGTTCACCGCCAGCTACTCCGGCGCCATGATGGACCAGGTATACCTGCTGGCGCACAACACTCCGGAAGTGTTGGTTGCCGACCTCAATCAACGCCTAGCGGCATATCCCGGCCTTGTGGTTCCTGGAACATTCCTGGACAACGTTGCTGACCTATATGCATTTGCCGCGACTCCATCGGCAATAGATGCGCTGGTACAACTTAAGAACGTGGATCCCAAATACTTGAAGACAATCACACTGCTGCTGTTTTATGCGCAGGACCGCAAGAACCCCTGGGACCTTTGTTATTACGCGCTGGGCGAAGATGCAGACACCCAGCAAACAGTACTGCAATGGGTGACGACGCAAGTGACACATCCTGCCTATTACCGACTGCTGGCCACAGAGATGACGCAAAAGTACGGCGGAGTGGCCACGCAAGCCCAGTTGGCTGCTGATCCGGTGTGCTCCAAGCTTGATCCCACCATGCTCCCGCAACTTCAGCGTGACATTGCGGCACTGGCGCAGCAACAAGCGCCGGGCTACACGCCGCCCAATGCTCCTCCGAACGTGCCAACCTTCAGTCCGGCGGGCGGAACATATGCAGTTGTACAGGCTGTAGCTTTGGCTGCTGACACTCCCAATGCAGTCATCCGCTATACCGTTGACGGCAGCGTTCCCATGGCATCATCTTCCGTCTACAACGGGCCTATTGCAGTTACCAGTGCGACTACCATTACGGCCGTGGCAACTGCACCAGGATTCATCAACAGCAACGTTTCGAGCGCGACCTATGTTCTTCAGGCGGCCGCACCGGCGTTTAGCCCGGCAAGTGGAACGTACGCTGCTGCACAATCGGTAACACTTTCCGAGGCGACTCCCGGCGCGGCGGTCTATTACACAACCAACGGGAGCACGCCCACAGCATCGTCGAGTCTTTACAGCGGAACATCGATTCCGATCACCAGTACCACCACCATCAATGCCATCGCAATTGCTCCGGGGTTCAACAACAGTACCGTTTCCAGCGCCGTATACACCATATTGACCCCGGCCAGCGCACCGGCTTTCAGCCCAGTCGGCGGAACCTACAATGCGGTTCAGGCTGTGACTCTTTCTGACTCGACTCAGGGATCCGCGATCCACTACACCACCGACGGCAGCACGCCCACAGCATCGTCGAGTCTCTACAGCGGAACATCCATTACGGTCACCAGTACCACCACCATCAATGCCATCGCAATTGCTACAGGGTTCAACAACAGTCCTGTTGTTAGCGCTACGTACACTCTGCAAGCAGCCACCCCCACATTCAGCCTGGCGAGTGGGACCTACACCGGCGCGCAATCAGTGGCGATCGCTGATGCGACTTCCGGGGCCGCCATACATTACACCACGGATGGAACGACTCCTACGGCATCGTCCTCCACATACCACAGTGCCATCACGGTCACCGGCAATATGACCATCAATGCCATTGCGACGGGTGCCGGATTTTTCAACAGCAATGTCGCAAGCGCCAGTTACGTCGTACATATGCCGCTGGCGACCATTAGTTCGATCAGTCCCACTACCGGAAGCATCGGCGGTGGAACCACCGTTACCCTCACCGGCGCCAACTTCCGCGCCGGAGCGACGGTGACCCTTTCCGGTTATGGAGCATCCAGCGTCAACGTGGTTAGCTCTACGCAGTTGACGGCTGTCACACCGGCTCATTCTGCTGGTACGGTTAGTGTAGTCATCACCAATACTGACGGGCAGGGCGGCACTCTGGCCAACTCCTTCTCTTACTTCACCCCGGTCAACAACATCTCCTGGGTGAAGCCGTCCGGAGTCAGCTTTGGCCCTGCTAACACTCTTACTGTGGACGGCTCGGCGCTAAATGGCCCCAGCCCTGTGCAAACAGTCTGGCGCGACGTGACTCTGAATGGACCTTGGAACACGATTGCTGCCCAGTCCACGCCCGATGGAGGCGGTAGCTGGGCCAACACCATACCGACCTCCAACTACTGCCATAGCTATGCGATCTACGCCAATTACCTGAACGTCAGTTCGCCTACCTTTACTTATGTGGGCGTGGGCTCGCCGTACTGTAACGAGAATGCGTACGTGAACTGGATTGAGCCGCCCTCGATGGCCGGATGGGGGCCTGCCGGGAGCCTGATGATCCAGGGAAATGCCACTGGCGCTCCCGCAGGCACGGTGGTCGCATTCTTCTGGTCCGACGTCACTGCCGGGACAGGCTGGATCCAGGCTGCTTCGGCGACTCCTGATGCTTCTGGAACCTGGTATAACACCATTCCCAATGTCACGTACTGGCATCAGTACAACGTATACGTAACCTATGACGCGTTCGATACCCGCAATGCCCAAGGCGTATGTTCGTACACGGCGAATGGTGGAGGCACTTTCTGCCCTAGATAGGCACGAATTGGCAAAGGGCGTTCATTGTCAATCCGAAGAACGCCCTTGATTCATCAGCAAAAAAGTCCACCGCGCGAAAATCATTTCAAATGCCGGTCAAACCATGCGGCCACGCGCTCGATGACGTCTTTCTGGTGGTCAGGATTGGCGAAGGCGTGGCCTTCATGCTGGTAGACCACAAATTCGTTCTCCACGCCCAGCGTCTTGAGCGCGTGCCAGAATTCATACGATTGCGGCGTGGGACACTCGCCGTCGCTATCGCCGACCACGATCAGCGTGGGCGTTTTTGCATTCTTGATGTAGGTAATGGGCGAGCTGCGGGCGTAGACCTTGGGATCGTCATAAACGGAAGCACCGAAGAATGGAACCATCCACTGGTCAATCTGGTTTTCGCCATAGTAGCTCTGAAAGTTGGCCAGACCCGCGCCTGCTACGGCGGCAGCGAAGCGATTGGTCTGAGTGACGCCCCACATGGTCATGTAACCACCATAGCTCCATCCAGTGAGGCCCAGACGGTGCTCATCGATGGGAGCTTCCTTCAGCGCCTGGTCTACGCCGGCCATGATATCTCGCCAGTCGCCGTAGCCAAAATCTTTCACATTGGCGCGCGTGAAAGCCTCGCCTGAGCCGAAACTACCACGA
>DATDGL010000052.1:0-42711 GCA_036522115.1 Candidatus Angelobacter sp. | reverse complement strand
TGGGCTGCGTCTTCATGGGATGCCTGTGAATGCGCCTGCCGCTTTGGCGGCGCGGCAGGAGAAGTGTCTCTGGCGCTCGCGCATCGCTGTGCGAGCGCCACAGGAGTAGTGTGTGCAAGCCGAATCCAGTTGCAGCCGCGCCAGAACAGGAACGGGAGACGAATCCGGTCCATCTGCGTCATCGGTGCCTGGTCTGCGGCCAAACAGAGTTGCTCCTGCATCCGCAACGAATATCTGTCCTGTTTTCAATGACCTTTGCGGATGAGGGTGAAAAGAAGGAGGAAGAAACCGCCCATCCGCAACGAATATCTCCTGCGTTATCAATGACCTTCGCGGATGAGCGCAACAGAAAACCCCAAAAAGGCCCTATCCGCAACGAATATCTGATTTGTTTTCAATAACCTTCGCGGCAAGGAGGCAAATTCAGTGATTTTTCAAAAATGCCTGTTTTCTGATTGAAATGGAGAGATAATCGCACCATAAAAAGTGCAATCTAATTCCGGTTTTTGTAAATCTACAGGTGGATCCGGCAGCAGCTACATTAGCGTTGTTCGGCGGGAAAGGTTTCTTCGAATTTTTGACAACCTGTCCCGGCTAGCCGCAATACTGTTCACTTAACGAGGACGCGAAAAAAAGTTCGTCATCCCGAAAGTTTACCCACGCGTTAGCGGGGGTAAATCGGAGGGACCTTGCGTTCAGCCGTTAACTCAAAAGGTTCCGAAATCTCCTAAGTGAACAGTATTGCGGCTAGCCATGGATTATGGCAGTTATGGCAATCCTGATAATCCCGTGATCCGCAAGATGTCGTGTTTCACCTCCGCGTGTCGTCCGGGAAATTGAGATTCGATCCGCTGTTTCAACCCCTCTACCGTTGGTGAGCCGTTCTGGCCATTCAGGCCGCGGGCATCGTCCATCAAAATCACGTGTCCCTTTACTGAATGGCGCAGGATGGCCTCCAGTTCCGTTGTCAGCCGCTGCTTGTCACCTTGAAGGCCCGCCCAGCCGTAATAGCCTGCATCCAGCCAGAATAGCGCAGGCTCGTTGATCTTCTGCAACAGTGTGGGCACAACTTGCTGGCTATCGCCTTCCAGGATGTGAATGTGCGGCCGGCGGGAAAACTTTTTCAAGGCACGCTGTGCCAACTGACGATCAAACTCCACTGAATAGATCTGCGCGAAGCGGTTCTTCATGGCGGCAACCATCTCGCCGTAATATGTGCCGGTTTCCACCAGGGTCCGCAAGCCGAATTTTTCCGCGTACTCGCGCACCGTGCGCTGCTTCACCAGATGGGGTGATCGCACCGGTTGGCCGCGCAGCTTCCAATACCAGTAGTCGGGATAATGACCCAAAGACTTGTAGACGCCGTAGAGCGGAGTGCGCGCCAGCAGTTTTCGAAAAGCTCTCAAGAGACCTCAGGTGCGCGCCAGTTCGTAGAGGTACTCTACATGGGAGCGCGTTGCGCCATCGATGCCTTGCACCTTCGGGTTGCCGGACTCGATCACGTAGTACTCATCAGGAGCGTGAGCGCCGTTTCCATGGCCAAGGCCAAAATGTCCCGCCGGCAGCCGCAAAGGGTCGCCGGTAAAGATATACCCCGGCCACGAGCCTGCCAGTCGAGGCAACATCACCGGATCAATGCCCGTTCGCCGATAGACTGCAATCTGCGCGCGCACCAGTGCGGAGTTCGCATCAGTGCTCGTGGGATCGTAGCCGCCGCTCATGTTGGCTTCTATGTCGCCAAAGCCATGCTTGGCAAGGTGGGCCTTGAGAGCAGCCAGTGCATCAGCGGCGGTCATGTCCGGCACCAGCCGCAAATCGAGTTTAGCCACGGCCCTGTGAGGAAGAATGGTCTTGCCGCCCGGGCCGGTGTAGCCGCCCACCAGTCCCTCGATGTTCACGGTGGGTTTGGATACCAGAAGTTCCAGCGACTCCTGCCACCCCACATCATGGATCCAGTGCAGGACGCCCAACTGCTTCTTGGTAAGGTCCTCGCTCAGGCGGCTGGCCGCAACCGCAATCATCTTCTTGTCGGAATCAGAGAGCGGCAGGGCTTTGTCTGCGTAGCCTTCAATCGCGGGAGTGTTGCCATCGGCGGAGACCAGGGTGGCCAGCGCCTTCACCAGATGCCACGCCGGGCTGTCCACCCTCGCTTTGTTGCTGGAATGGATGTCCCGCTCCGGCCCTCTGCCCCAGCGCTCGCCGCTGGAAACCAGCTCCAGCTCCACCACTCCTTTCGCGCCCAGCGTGATGGTTACGGCGCCATCCAGACCCTGGGCGGCAAAGGGCATGAACACGCCATCGCATCGCTTCAACGCAGAAAGCACTTCTGGCCGGCGGACAACCTGGGGAAAGTGTGGTGACCCGATTTCCTCCTCGCCCTCCGCCACGAATACAAAATTGACTGGAGGCTTTCTCCCAGCGCCGCGCAGAGCATGCAAGGCGGCAAGAAAAGTCGCCTCCGGACCTTTCTGGTTCACCGCGCCGCGCCCAACCAGGATCTTGCCCAGGCCTGGTTTGTCCACCAGCGCAGCATCGAATGGCGGCGATGACCACTCGGAAGGATCCACCTGCTTCACGTCATACATGAAGTAGAGGGCCACCGTGCGGGGCGCGCCTGCATCCAGCGTGGCGAATACTCCTGGATGGCCATCTGTGGGAATCTTGGTGACCTGGTCGAATCCGGCATCCCGGAGCATGCGCATCATCAGGTCGCAGCCCTCGGTCATGCCTCGGTTTTCTGCTGCGATGGAAGGCTGCCGAATCCACTGCTGAAGCCTTTGCACCGCTTCATCGTGGCGCTTTTCAATCTCTGTCCAGACCGGCTTAAGGTCGGCGTCGGCAGCCGAAGCAAGCCTCGGCCAGGCAAAGGCCGCGGTGCTCGCCGCGGCAGCAGTCAGAAAGTCTCTTCGATTCATGGCCCCTGAGCATAAAGTAAGTTCGGATTCACTGTCCACAACCCCAGGTCGACCAGCTCATTGTTACACTAAAGGGTAGCTGGGTATTTTGGAAAATCATGTCAGACCACAAGCGCTCCCTCTCGTTCATTACCCTGGATGTATTTACCTCTGTCCCGCTGGCAGGCAATCAACTGGCGGTTTTTACGGATGCCCAAGGCCTGGGCGACGACGAAATGCAGGCGCTGGCGCGGGAGATGAACTTGTCGGAAAGCACGTTCATCTTTCGCCGCGATTCGGCCACCGAACGGGAGCGCGGCGTGCGCGTGCGCATCTTTACTGTGGACGAAGAACTCCCTTTCGCCGGACATCCAACCCTGGGGACGGCCATGGTGCTGCACGCCGAGGGCCCAGGCAGCCAAACCATCCATCTGGATCTGAACGTGGGCAGGATTCCTGTGCAGTTCACGCGGATTGACGGCCGCTCCTTCGGGCAGATGACCCAGCGCGACCCGGAGTTCGGACAGCAACACGCGCGCGAGGATGTGGCCCGCGCTTCCGGAATTCCTCTGGGTGATATCGCCGATGACCTGCCCATCCAGACTGTGAGTACCGGAAACGCTTTTGCGATTGTGCCGCTCAATTCACTGGCTGCGCTGCAAGGGCTGGCTCCCGGGTGGGCCCAGATGAATGCTTACTTGCAGAAGACGGATGCCAGGTTTTTTTATTTTGTCTCGCGCCAGGCGGTGGAAGCCGGGGCCAGATTGCAGGCGCGCATGATTTTTTATCGCGGTGAGGACCCGGCCACCGGCTCGGCAGCCGGGCCATGTGCTGCGTGGGCTGTGCAGCATGGCGTGGTCCCTCCGGACGAGCAGGTGCTCCTGCTGCAGGGCGTGGAGATGAAGCGCGCAAGCAGGATTTATGTCGCGGCCGGGAAAATAGATAATAAGATAGTAAACATTAGAGTTGGCGGGCATGCGGTAGAAATAGCGCGGGGAAAATTAACGTACTAAGTGGAATGAGTGAAAGGCCGGATTTTGCGGGACTTTCACCGCGTCATGCGCCATGAGCGCAATTTCCACATCAGTGGTTCGCCTATTGGCTTACACGATACTTTACAGGAAGTTTTTCCGGGCCTAAGATTCGCTAGTTTTTCTTTATCAGATTCACCCAGCCCTAAAAAATAAAAATCACCTCCGCGGGCGGACCGGCTCTGGCGCGTTCACGGATGAGAACAGCTTTCAGGGAGAATATGCGGCCAAAACGAACCATCCTCTGCGTTGACGATAATGAACAATCTCTTTCCATCAGAAAAATCATGCTGGAGACCCGCGGCTACCGCGTCGTCGCCTGCACCACGGGGCGTGAAGCCCTGGAAATTTTCAAGAAAGGCGGCATCGACCTGGTGCTGAGTGATCTGGTCATGCCCGATTTGGCCGGCGATAAGCTGGTGGCCGCCATCAAAGACATTTCTCCCGATGTTCCGGCCATCCTGTTCTCCGGAAAAATCAAAGTCTACGAAAAAGACACCCGCGCAGATGTTTTTCTCCCCAAAGGCATGTACGCTCCCGTGGAACTTTTGGAGCGCATTCGCATGCTGGTCGTCAAAAAGCGCGGGCCCAAAAAGTCCACAGCACAAGTCGCGGAGCGATTCAAGCAGGCCAGTTGAAGAAGGGAATAGACGATAGGCCGCAGGTTCGCCAACAGATCATTTTGGGCTTCTCCCTGGGTCCATCGACTTACAAATGAAAGTCGGGCCTTCTTAGGTCAAGAAGGATTTGCCTTCCCTGTTCCCTGTGACCTTTCCCCTGCTAATATTCAATGAGCGCAACCGTGCCCGCCATCATCCAGGTCGAGAACATCACCAAGGTCTATCGCATCGGCAAGGTCGAGGTGCCGGCTTTGCGCGGCGTAAGTTTCCAGGTGCAGCCAGGGGAGTTCGTCAGCATCGTGGGGCCTTCCGGCAGCGGCAAGTCCACGCTCTTCTACATTATGGGCGGGCTGACCGGGCCGACTTCCGGGCGCGTATTGATTGATGGCGTCGATTTCGCCCATCTGTCTGACGGTAAGCGGACAGAGATGCGAAAGCGGAAGATTGGGTTCGTATTTCAAAAATTCAACCTGCTGCCCACGCTTACGGCCAAAGACAACATCGCCATTGCCCGCGAGATTGCAGGACGCGATGGCGGGGACCGCGAATTTGAAAAGGGCGTCACGCAGTTGCTGGGAATCGCCGACCGGATGAACCATCGTCCTTCAGAACTCTCTGGTGGCGAGCAACAGCGGGTGGCCCTGGCGCGCGCGCTGATCAATCATCCTGCGATTGTCCTGGCCGACGAGCCTACGGGCAACCTGGACTCCAGGAACTCAGAGATCGTGCTCAAGATGTTGCGTGAGACCAACCAGAAATTCGGCCAGACCGTGCTCATGATCACCCACAACCCCGCAGCCGCCAGCATCGGTGATCGCATTGTTCACATGCGTGATGGCCTGGTTGTAAGCGTCGCCGAAGATCCGCAGTGGACGAAAATCCAGGGGTGAAAGGGGCAGGCTAAATTACAGGCGTGGCCAAAAGCTTTACCCGAAAAGTCACAGATTGATTCAAGCCGCCCCAAAAATGGCGTAGATGTTTCCTTGCTATCTGATTCTTCGCTAGTCATTCAGAATCAAGTTGCCTTCCACAATGGCAAGCGATGAGGCGCACAGGTTTTCCCATCATTGAGAACCACAGATGATTCAATCCCGTCCTACCGAGGCGGGGCTGTGCCTATCCCCTGATACGGTATAATCAAATCAGCTTCTGAGCGGGAGTAACTCAGTGGTAGAGTGCGACCTTGCCAAGGTCGAAGTCGCGGGTTCAAATCCCGTCTCCCGCTCCATACAAGCTTAAAAGTCCCGCTACCCCTCGCCCAAGCGAGGGTTTATATTGTTGCCGGGATGCTTCCTGAGGGCGCGGTACCCAAGTGGTAAGGGAGAGGTCTGCAAAACCTTTATGCGTCGGTTCGATTCCGACCCGCGCCTCCAAACACAATTCGGCATAAAATCAGAGCTGCAAGCCAACACCAGTCGTCGGTTTTGTCCTCTAAGCTATTGGAAAAGCTACTTCCTGCCACCTTCGTCACAACCAAATATTTGACTTTCGGGTTTAAAATCATGGGTCAGTCTATCCGAGGAGACATTATGGGTTCCACGGCGGCATCTTCTGGGCTGGAGGTTGATGCGATTCGTACAGCACTCGCCCAGATTCAGGAGATCGAATCAGCGTATCTGCTCGCGCGATCCAACAAGCTTGCTGTGACGATCATAGTGCCGACCAAGAACTACGATGTTGAGGATCGTATCTGCGATGTGCAACTGCGCCTGATGGACCAGTTCACCAATTATTTTTTTGATTTCACGATCGTCCCGCTTAATGGAAGGAAAGCGGCTGACGTCGTTACCCCCAGCGGCCAGTTGATATTGGATCGAGCGGCATAATTGCCAAGTCGCGACGAGCACCTCGCCCAAGCTGCCAAAAACCGCAAACTGGCAGAAACTCTCGCAAAAACTGAGTTTCTCGACTGGGCAGTCACTGTCTATTTTTATGTAGCCATACACATTGTTGAGTCATATCTTGCCATACACGGTTACCATTCTAGTAACCATGATCAGCGCCGAGATTACATGAATAAAATTCCTCAGCTTCGCACTGTAATTAAGGAATATCTAGCTCTAGAACGTGTGAGCAGGCAGGCTCGTTACTACGCGCAGCCTATTACGCCCATCAATCTCAGGATTGTTCAGGAAAATCTTGCCGCCATTGAAGCTCACATCGCTTACATCACAACAGGCAAGAAGTTGAATACGCCATGAACGCGCTTTCTAGTTCTTTTCGAAGGCCAGGATTCGGCTCTCCTGATTGAACGGCAGAGGCTCGCGGTTGAGCAGAATCTCAATCATGGTTGTGGTAAAAGGGTAAAACAGCGTTCCTTTACCTCCATCCAGTTTCGTAATATCCAACTCCACCGGTTCGGCGTCTGCGCCCAGATTTTGGACTCCGGCGCCATAGGCCCGGTACGCCATCAACTCGGTTCCGGTAGAGGCGTTGATTCTCACGTGGATGGGTGTTCCGGCGCTGGAAATGCCCTTCGGCAAACGCAGATGAAAACAGCGATAGCTGGGATCTGCTCCGTATGCGTGGACGTCGGTGTACATTTCTGTGAAGGGAGTCCAATTCCCGTTCTCCATCTTGAGCACGTCAATCAGATAATCTGAGATGCCGTCGCCCCATTCGTCTCGCGCATGCACCACGAACTGCTGCCACCCTTCCATTTCAGTTCCCACCTGCTTGCCGATTAAATGATCAAAGAGCTTGGCCGCCTCGGCCGTGATGCCCGCCGCATGCGCGCCAGGATTCACCAGCATTGGGGGCAGACCCTTCTGGCTGTAGGCTTGCGCGCTGCTCAGCCAGTCCGAGTGGGCGCTTTCATCGCTTATCTGCAGGAATGCTGAGACCAGCTTGATCATCCCCGGATCTGGTTCGGCAATGATTGTGCCGTGGTTCTTTCCATCCACGGCAATCATGGGAATATCCAGGCGGTCACTGGCCCACGGGGAAATTCGTGCGCGTTGCCCTCCGACGCTGGAACGGGTCAGATCAATGCTGATCTTCCGTGCGTTTAAGGCGCACCCTGACCAGCGGACGGTCCCGTCAGTGCCTGGATCGTTGGCGACGCTGGAGATTCCATCATATGGCCTGTTCCCAATAAAGATAGCCACATAAGGTGTATCTGCGCCCCTACCGTAGAACGGCTTCTCTCCAATCAAGTCCCAGCAGGCCAGCTCCCAGGTAAAGCTGCTTCCCAGTTCCAGGCCGCGAAGCACTTGATCACCGGCGTTCAGGAAATCGGGGCCGAATTTCTTGTTCCCTTTCACCAGAGAGCCAAGCCATGTGCGGCCCTTGTGCGCTTGCGGAGAACCCCAGGTGGCGGGCGCCAGCCCTACCAGATGCTTGAGCCGCTTCAGCCGCTTGTTCGTGCCCACATCGTCACCGTAGTTGACCAGCCAGGCGCGAACCACCAGCATTCCCGTCGAATGCACGATCGCGTCGAAATCCTGCGCTTCATCCTTGAGGAGCGGATGGTTGGCCAAGGCGCGGTCGAATCCCTCAGCTATGTCCTTGATCGTGATCTCATTGTTGAGAGAAACGTAGTTGCAAACGTTGATCTCGATAGTCGGAATACCAGTTGCCGCCAGAGCATTGCGAACCGGATGGAAAGCTTGGGCGTCAGCGGAGTAGCCGTGTACCAGGACTAGCGGACGAGGCATGGAATCCTCCTTGGCTGGAGCAGCAGAATAGGAATGCAGCGAGGCTGCTCTGCCGACATTAACACAAGAAAAACGCGGTGACTATGCTTTCCCTTTTTGGACGCGCATAGGGCCGGTTCGCGAGGCAAAAGGCTCGAACCAGTGCTCTGGAATTTGCCCGAGGCCAAAATCCGGAATGATTCAAGGTTCATGGATATAACAAGGCAGGCAATAACTTGCCAAAGTAAAACAACTGGCGTTGTATGCGGCTGTGATAGGAAAATCAACTCCCATGAAATCCATTTTGGAAGCCTTGGGAAATCGCATTCGTGAGCTGCGCACCGGAAAGGGATGGTCACAGGAGGCATTCGCGGACGAGTGCGGCATTAATCGCAGCCACATGGGCGAAGTTGAACGTGGGCAAACCAACCTGACCTTCTCCACCCTCTATCATATTTCGCAAAAACTGGAGGTCAGCGTTTCTTCGCTGTTCCAGGGGATCGCCTAGAGATTTGGGTCAACGCCGATGCGCGACGTTCGCGGGCTTCTCCACTGATTCCTCGATCAGCTATTTAGAATCAGTATCCGTTTACGTCGAGGCATCGGCTTTCTCTTCCGATCACGCGCGACCACTCGATTGCAGACACCACTAAAATGCCGGGCAGTAATCGGTGCTCTCCCCTGACTGCTATCTAACCTGTTTGGAATCAGTGTGGGTGCTTGACTCAACCAGGGCATGGGTTTTTTCTTCCGATGAACCAATGAACCGATTGCCTACACCTCCAGAATGCCAGGCAGCAATAAGTGCTTGTACGAACCACGCTCTCGGCACAAAAACCCGGGAATATTCTGCCCGGCAATCAGTTAACTGACATAGGAATGGCGCAAGCGCTCTGTATAAGCAGCGCATCCGAGGAGAGAGACTATGGATCAAAAGCCTGAAAATGAAATTCTGCACGATCACAATCACGATGGTATCGACCGCAGGGGTTTTCTCAAATGTATGGCATGGGCCGGCACCGGGGCCTTCTGTGTGGTCAAAGGTGGGGTCCTCAACTCGTACAGTCTCAGCAATCCTGCAATCATCAGCCCTGATGCCGCCAAGGGAGAACTTGCCTTTGTGCAGATCAGCGATAGCCACATGGGGTTCAATAAACCGGCAAATCCGGATGTCGTTAGCACCTTCAAAGCGGCAATGGCCAAGATCAATGCCCTGCCCGCGCGTCCCGACTTCATGCTCCACACCGGAGACATCAGCCATCTCTCCAAGCCGGAAGAATTCGATAATGTCGAGCAGATTCTCAAGAGTGCCAGCGTCCCGAATGTGTTTTACGTCCCCGGCGAGCATGACATTTTGAATGATGATGGCAAGCAGTACCGCGAGCGCTTCGCCCAGGGAAGCAATGGGGCCGGGTGGTACAGCTTTGAGAAGAAAGGCGTCCACTTCATCGGCCTGGTCAACGTGCAGAATCTGAAGGCCGGCGGGCTCGGCAATCTGGGGCAGGAACAACTGGAGTGGATGGAAAAGGACGTCAAGCATCTTTCCAAAAGTACTCCCATCGTGGTTTTTGCCCACATTCCCTTGTGGAGTGTCTATCCGGAATGGGGATGGGGAACAGACGACAGCGCGCAGGCGCTGGGATACCTCAAACGATTTGGTTCGGTCACCGTGCTCAACGGCCACATCCATCAAACCATGCAGAAAGTCGAGGGCAATGTCACCTTCCACACGGCGTGCTCCACGGCTTTCCCTCAGCCCAAGCCTGGCTCCGCGCCCGCTCCAGGGCCCATGAAGGTTCCGGACGACCAACTCCGCGGCCTGCTCGGTATCACTGAGGTCAACCAGGTAAAAGGCAAGCATGCACTGGCGGTGATTGACTCGCAACTCAGCGGCTGATCGTGCTTCGAGCAACGTGTTGGGAAGATTCCGGTTACGGAACCGTTGTTGGAGCGGCTCTGTAACCGGAGATCTTCACCGGTGCGTGATCGGCACTGCGCAAATCCGTTCGTGACAACAGAAATCTCTAAAAAAGGAGCAAGCCAATGAAACTCTCTTCGCGTATCCTCGTCCTGGCGGCGTTGCTTCTGGCCTCTGTGGGCATGACAAATGCTCCCGGCCTCTTCGCCGCCACGCCCCAGGATGCGCCTCAGGTCGAGGTCAAGATTGATAACTTCAGCTTCACGCCGGCCACCATCACGGTTGCGGTGGGAACAACTGTGCGCTGGACCAATCATGACGATATTCCGCACAATGTCGTCAGCAAGGACAACAGCTTCAAGTCAAAGGCCCTCGATACCAATGAATCCTTTACCTACACCTTTACCAGGGCGGGCGCCTACGATTATTTCTGCTCTATTCATCCAAGAATGACGGGGAAAGTTGTGGTGCAGTGAATCCTTTGGATCTAAAGTACTAAATACCGAGTAGCGTGATAATTCGTCCATTCCGTCGCCTGATCCTCTACTGGTTCCTCTTGAGTGGCGCCTCTCTGGCGCAATCATTCTTATTTGTGAGTCCCAATACTCGCGACCACCTCTCCGATGAGGATGCAGCAGGCTCTTTGAATTCTTTTGAACAAAGCAACTTTCTGGCGGTGGCAAAGTATCTTGGGAAAAAAGTATGCGGGGCCCCGCATATCTTCAGCGCTGAAGGAATCTACGACGGCGCCGCCGAAAACAGCAGTCTGCTTACCGGATGCAAAAACAGCCAGGCACAATACCTGGGCGCGCTGCTGGGTCGTTATGCCCACCAGAAGCAGATACTTGTCTTCGATCCATCTCCTTTACCTGAGAGCAAGGAGCGCTTACTCATGGTTGAGTTCACCACGGACCATCCGGCGGACACCGTTAAACATCTGCGTCAATACCCCATAAGCGGGGCCACTGTGCTTTTCCAGGGACAGGTTATTCAAGTTTATATTTGGGCAGTCGATCATGCAGAGGATGCGGCAGTCCATCGGTTGGCTGATGCCGAACATGCAACGCTGCGTGAGATACCAGGGAAGGGAACCATGATTGGAGACGAGTTGTCGCGAGTTGTCGCGCAGCACGCTTTCGATCAACGCATAGCTGCCTATGAACGCGCGCACCACCGCTCGCTCTCCCGGTTGCTTGGGTCGAAACAACTCCACGACATGCTCGACCAGCCGGCCTCCGAGGTCCCGAGATGAAGCACGATGGCCTTCGGAAGCTCGGTATCCTGGCCGCCCTATCGTTTGTCTTTGAGTTCGTCGCTTTTGGCCAGGCCCCTCTCAAAACCGTACATGTGTTCGTCGCTCTGGCTGACAACAAGAACCAGGGGATTGTGCCAGTCGCGGCAATGCTCGGAAATGGCGAGGATGCTGGGCACAATCTCTATTGGGGCGCTGCTTATGGCGTTAAGACGTTCTTTGCCCGCAGCCGGGACTGGGATCTGCTCTCTTGCCGCCTCAAGCGCAAAGTGGAGATCCTGGAACGTTGCATCTTCAAACATCGCAAGCAAAACGTGTTTCTGGTGGCGGACGCCTATCAAGGCAGCCAAATCAAGCAAGCCATTGTTGACTTCCTGAAAGCTGCAGCCGGAAGCCCTACGGAGCCAGTCGCAGTTCCGATCGGGGCACAGACTGCGTCTCTTTCTGCCGGTGGAGGCGCAAATTTGGTGGTCTATGTGGGACATGAGGGCTTTATGGATTTCCAGTTGCCCACTTTGCCTGCCGCAAAGAGTGCTGCGCCGCGCCAGGCCATCGTTCTCGCCTGCATCAGTAAATCGTATTTTGCCGCGGCACTGCGCGCGGCGGGAGCAGAACCACTCGTCTGGACAACCGGGCTCATGGCTCCAGAGGCCTATACCCTGAAGAGCGCGCTCGATGGCTGGATGCTGGGCGAGACCAATGAACAAATCAGGGAGCGCGCCGCCGCAGCCTATCACCAGTACCAGAAGTGCGGACTCAAGGCCGCCCGCAGATTGCTGGTCACAGGCTGGTAGTTGTCATGCATCAGGCCACTCGCGTCAGCCTCGACCGCATCTCTACTTGTTGACGGCATTTTCACAAGGTGTTTGTCAGCTTCTGACCATGCCCGGTTCACTGCATCTCGCGCAGTGACCCGGCTGAATGCTGAGTGCTTCTCATGATTCGCAAATTGAAGTCAGGCGAATACCGCCTGTATTCACGCAAGAAAAATCCGAAAACCGGAAAGCGTCGCAATCTGGGCACCTTCTCCAGCCTGGAGAAGACCAAGGCCCACGAGCGTGCAGTCCAATACTTCAAACGCCAGCACCACTAGACCATAGGGAGTGCTTGCACGCTTTCAGCTTCTTGAGTACGCTCACCTCTCCTGGTTATGAAAGCTGCACTCTTGTTATTGGCGCTGTTTGTGTCTCCCTGCTACCTTTTTACCCGGATTCACTAAGCAGGATGGCACGCGCACCATAGGTATAACTACTGTTAACTGGTATATAACTTCATCTTCCGGACTTGCCTGAGCAATCCTCGCTAAACCCAAGTGAAATAAGTTGCATTTCTATTCTTAGAGGCTTTTAATTTTAGTTGATCTTAAGGTTTAGCCCTGTTAGCATTTTGCGACGAAGGAGCCCTATGGACATTCAACAGATCGTTGCAGCATTAAGAGAGGAAAAAGAACGTCTGGAGCAGGCAATTGCTGCTCTGGAAGGTGGTAACGGAAGGCGTGGTGGCAGGGCAGGTGTTCCAGGCAATGGACGGCGGGGCAGGCGTCGTCGCCGTCTCAGTGCCGCTGCCAAAAGACGCATTTCTGAGATGATGAAAAAGAGGTGGGCAGAAAGAAAGAGAGCCGCAAAGGCCGCATAGCAAAGCAGGTATAAACAAAAGCGCCGTACCACCCGGTTCGGCGCTTTTGTTTTGATCGGCGCTGGGCCCATGGCTCAGCGCCGTGTATCAGCCGTCTAGCGATTCGCTTGCGAATCGCGGGCCTTCAGGCAGACGTGAGGCCGCATCGCGACCGAATTAGGTTGGTCGCGGCCCGAAATATTTCCTGGATTCCGTTCCGGATATTGTCATCTTCGGGTAAGGCCCAGTATTCTCCATACCATAATGCGAAATGTAATGATCCTCTGCTTCGTTCTCGCCTGCTCCCTGTCCGGACTGGGTCAGGACAATTATGAAATCCAGGTGTACGGCGCCGATACGGTGGAACCGCGCACCACCATGGTCGAGTTTCACACCAATTTCACCGCAGACGGCAGCAAGGTAGTTACCGATGGTGTTCAGCCTACCAATCACGCCCTTCACGAAACCATTGAGATCACTCAAGGCTTCAATGATTGGTTCGAAACTGGCTTCTACATTTTCACCAGCGCTCGCTCTGATGATGGCTGGGATTGGGTAGGCGATCATATCCGGCCTCGTTTCCGCGTGCCCCCCAAATGGCATTGGCCGGTTGGAGTAAGCGTCTCCAATGAGGTCGGCTACCAGCGTGCGCGCTTCTCCCCGGACACCTGGAGCTGGGAGATCCGTCCCATTGTGGATAAGAAGGTCGGTCCGTGGTATCTCGCCTTCAATCCCACCATAGACAAGTCTCTGCATGGCCTGAGCATCAGCAAGGGATATGAGTTCTCGCCCAATGTGAAGGTCTCCTATGACTTTTCCAAAGTGATCACCGGTGGGCTCGAGTACTATGGCGCCGTTGGCCCCATCGGCAGCTTTGATCCTTTGGCCGACCAGCAACAGCAGTTCTTCCCGGCAATCGACTTGAATGTTTCCCCGGACTGGGAGCTGAATTTCGGCGTGGGCGTTGGCGTCACCCGCTCCACCGATCATCTGATTATCAAGGCCATCGTGGGTCGCCACTTCAACTGGGGACGAAAAGAGAAGAAAACCAACTGGCCGTAGAAATCCGGTCCTCGGTGCATCGGTTCATCGGAAGACCAAATCCAAAATACATCCAGACTGCAAATCATGGTTCTCCCGATGACCGCCAGCTAGAGCGGTTCCCGAGTTTCTGTAGCCTTGAAAAGGTGGAAGCCCGGACTTCAGTCCGGGGAAGGGGTCCTTTTAGAACCCGCGAAAATGGTGAATCCAGTTACGCCGGCTTTGGCCGCGGTGAAAAAACACGGGCTCCTGCAACTCAGAAAACGATCTAAACACTTTAGAATTGACAGGCATTTTACTGCATCGAGCTATTGGGTGTTTCTTCCGATGGCCCGACGACCGGGGTGATGGTGACCCTATGATCCGATTCAGAAATCGCAGATTCTCGGAGCTAACCATGCTGCGTCCAGTCCTCTCTCTCGCTATACTGCTGTTGATTATGTCCGCCTTTGTCTTTCCCCAGGACCGTTCTTATGGACGCTCCATGGTCATTACCGACCGCGGCATCGTCGCCACCAGTCACTATCTGGCGTCGCAGGCGGGCGCTCAAATCCTGGCGCATGGCGGGTCAGCCATGGATGCTGCCATCGCAGCCAATGCTGTGCTGGGCGTCACCGAGCCCATGATGAACGGCGTGGGCGGCGACCTCTTTCTGATTTACTGGGACGCAAAATCCGGCAAGCTCTACGGCTTGAATTCCAGCGGCTGGGCGCCCAAAAAACTTACTATCGATTTTCTTGCTCAACACGGCATCGCCTCCATGCCTCACGATGGCATTCACTCGGTCACCGTCCCCGGAGCGGTGGAAGGCTGGAGCCAGGCCCACCATCGCTTTGGACGTCTGCCCTGGAAGGACCTGTTTACTCCCGCAATCTACTATGCCGAGCACGGCTACGCTGTTCCCGAAATCGTCCATGATTATTGGGCTGAGGCAGAACCCAAGATGCAGAAAACAGAGGAAGCCCGGCGCGTCTTTCTCCCCGGAGGCAAAGCGCCTGACGAGGGCGAGCGGTTCGCCAATCCTGATATCGCCAAAACCCTCAAGCTCATCGCCGAGCAGGGCCGCGATGCCTTCTACAAAGGCCCCATCGCGCAGGCCATCGTCCAGACCTCATCCGCTTTCGGCGGGACCATGGCCCTCGATGATCTGGCGGATTTTTCCGCCGAATGGGTTGAGCCCATCTCAATTGACTATCGTGGATGGAAAATTTACGAGCTTCCGCCCAACGTCCAGGGCATGGCAGCGCTGGAAATGCTGAACATCATGGGCAACTTCCAGCCTGCTCAGGATGGCCCCCAGAGCGCTGCCGAACTCCACAAAAGAATTGAGGCCATGAAGCTGGCCTACGCTGACCTGTATCGCTACAATGCCGATCCCCGTTTCGCCAAAGTTCCGGTCAAAGGACTGCTCTCCAAAGAATATGCAGCTCAGCGCGCGGATCGGATCAATCCTGATAAGGCCAACTGCAATCCCGGTCCGGGAAATCCCGCAACCAGTGACACCATATACCTGGCAGCCGTAGATAAGGATGGCAATATAGCCTCTCTGATTCAGAGCAACTACTCCGCTTTCGGCTCGGGTATCGTCGTCAATGGCATGGGATTTGCATTGCAGAACCGGGGAGCATTGTTCGTCCTTGACCGCCAGCATCCCAATGCGCTGCAGCCGCGCAAGCGTCCCTTCCATACCATCATTCCCGCGTTTATGGAACGAGGAGATGTGCACATCGGCTTCGGCATCATGGGCGGCGCCAATCAACCTCTGGCCCATGCCCAGTTCGTCTCCAACTTTGTTGATTACGGAATGAATCTTCAGGGAGCGCTGGAAGCGCCGCGATTCACCGTGGCCGGCAACCAAGTGACTTGCGATATTGTGATTGAATCGCGATTCAAGCCGCCTGTTTTACAAACTCTGCGGGACAAGGGGCACAAGCTGATCGTGCACCAGGACTACACCGCATTGATGGGACGCGGCCAGGCCGTGATGCATAACTCAAAAACCGGGATGAACTTCGCCGGCTCCGATCCCCGCTCCGATGGCATGGCCGAACCCGAACCACCGCAGATCAAGTGATTGAGCAATTTGGAATCGGGGAGGTTACAGGGAGAACAAACGCGAATTTAATTACTTAACTTTTAATTACTTAACTATGACTGTTAATCAGCGGTAAGATTTAGCTTTTGGTTTTCCAATTCAAAACGGGAGAATACCCTATGTTGAAGAGATTCCTGCCACTCATCCTTCTCGCGTTGAGCGCCGTCGCGTCCGCCCAGACCATCGTTCCCACCTTCGGGGGCAACGCCCAGCATACTGCTGTCTACAACCCTACGGCGCAGCACTTGAATGCCATCCACTGGTCCGCACCCATCGACCTGAACAATACCGGTGCGTTCGCCCATTATGGCGCGCCGTTGATCACTCCTGCCAACACCATCGTTGTACCCCAAAAGACGGGCGCAAACAGCGGGTTCCAGATCAACGTCTTCAACGCCGTCAATGGCGCGGCGCTCTACACGCTGACCACCGACTATGTCCAGCCCTCGCACAACTGGATCCTTTCTTACCAGCCCGCGCTGGCCGTCAACTCCGTGGACACGCGTCTTTATTATCCCGGCGCGGGCGGCACGATTTACTATATTGATAATCCCGACTCGGTGAGCCATGGCGCTCCCGTGCAGCAGGTGTTTTACACCACGCTGGCCAACTATCAGGCGAACGCTGCGGCTTTTAACTCCAGTGTGTTCGTCAACACTCCCATCACTTCAGACTCGAGCGGCAACGTATTCTTTGGCTTTCGCGTCCAGGGAACGGCGCCGGCGCCGCTGAACACCACGCAAAGCGGCTTTGCCCGCATCGATCCCAACGGCAATGCCACCTTTGTCCTGGCCGGGACGGCGGCCAGCGACTCCAACATCGGCCAGGACAGCCACAACTCCGCTCCCGCTCTCAGCAATGACGGTACGACGCTCTACGTTGTGGTGAAAGGCGCCAGCACCGATACCTATGGCTACCTGCTGGGCCTGGACAGCACCACGCTGGCGACCAAATTCAAAGTCTTCCTGAAAGACCCGCGCAGCAACAACGCCAACAATGCCCAGATGCTGGACGACAGTACGGCCTCGCCCATGGTGGGTCCGGACGGCGATGTCTATTTTGGGATTATGGGCAATCCCTTCAATGGCTCGCGCGGCTTTATGCTGCACTTCAGCTCCGATCTCACCGTGGAGCATCCTCCGGGCGGATTCGGGTGGGACAATACTGCCGCGATCGTGCCCGCCAGCATGGTCCCGTCTTATACGGGAACTTCCAGCTACCTGCTCTTTACCAAGTACAACAACTACGCGGATGGCGGCAATGACAATGGAAACGGCATCAACCGCATCGCCCTTCTCGATCCCAACGCTACCCAGGTGGACGCCCACTCTTCCTCCAACGGCATGCTCATCATGCGTGAAGTGCTGACCCAGATTGGTCCCACGCCCGACGCATCCCTTCGCAATTCCAGTTTCCCCTTCGCCGTGCGCGAGTGGTGCATCAACACCGCCGCCGTCAATCCCGCCACCAATAGCATTTTTACTCCCAGCGAAGATGGCCGCACCTATCGCTGGAACCTGATCACTAATTCTCTGAGCGAATGGGTGACGCTGGGCCCAGGCGTCGGCGAGCCATACGTGCCTACTGTCATTGGTCCGGATGGGACAGTGTTTACTTTGAACGGCGGCACCATGTGGGCCCTTGGCAGCCTCAATGGAGTGGGCGTGGCTGTGACCTCCTCTACGCCGGATGCGCGCGCAGTGGTCGCCGGGCAATCGCTCACCTTCACCGCTTCCGTCACCAATACGGGCACATCCGGCACTATTCCTACAGGCACCGTAACCTTTACTGACACCACCTACGCCGTGGTCAACTCCACGCTGCAAACCACAACTACCACGCTGGCCTCCAACGAGCCGCTGGACGCCAACGGCAACGCAACCTTCACCAGTTCGTCGTTGACTGCGGACCACCACTTCATCACCGTGCAGTACAGTGGCGATTCCAATTTCAGTGCCGGCAGCTCTTCATTGGTGCAAGTGATCCACACAGGCGCGTCATCCACTACGCTGACTTCAACGCCCAATCCTTCAAGCAGCGGCCAGTCCGTGACCTTCACTGCCACAGTTGCCGCCGTTCCTCCGGCCACCGGCACGCCCACCGGACAGGTAACCTTCCAGCAGGGCAACACGGTGCTGGCGCAAGCGCCGCTCAACTCCAGCGGCCAGGTTTCCTTCAGCACCTCGGCGCTGGCTGTAGGCAGTGACACCATTACCGCGACCTACGCTTCCGACCAGCTCTTTGCCGCCAGCAGTGGCAGCACGGTGCAGACAGTGCAGAACGCCTTTGCCACTACGACCACCGTGAGTTCTTCCGCTAATCCTTCAGTATTCAGCCAACCGGTCACCTTCACCGCCACAGTCACGTCCACGGGTGGTACGCCCACGGGCACGGTAACGTTTAAAGATGGCTCCGCTACATTGGGAACCTCGACCCTGGACGGAACCGGCCATGCAACTTTTGCCACTTCGACGCTCGCCGTTGCCTCCCATTCCATCACTGCCACCTACAACGGCAGTTCCACCTTTAACCCCAGCACCTCTTCCGTCCTGACGCAGACGGTAAATAAGGATGGAACCACCAGCACGGTCACATCGTCACTCAACCCATCGAGGCGGGGCCAGATGGTAACTTTCACGGCTACCGTGGTCGCCAACTCGCCAGGCACTGCTGTTCCCACCGGTACCGTTACCTTCAAGAACGGAACTTCGACGCTTGGAACCAAAACCTTGAACTCCTCCGGAAAGGCCACACTGTCGACTTCCGGCCTGAGCCGAGGCAGTCATTCCATCACCGTTGTCTATGGAGGCAGTTCCAGCTTTAGCGGCAGCACCTCAGCGGTGCTGATCCAGCAGGTGAACTGAAATCTAGCTATTGGTTTTAGTTCTGGGCATTTTACTTTTGGTCAGACGGAAGCGGCGATTGCGGCGAACAATCCCCGCTTTCGGGTTGACCTATGCTGCTATTGTGCAGCGGGACAGGAAGAAAGCAAGGGGATAGGTCTTCACTACAAGGCTGTCAGCCTACGGTGCGATGAAGAGGCAACAACTTATTCACTCCGCACTGGTCGAAATCGGCAATTTCTACTTCCCAGTTGTCAAAGTCGGGCTAGCAGTTACTGACGATCGGAAGTAAGAGAACCGGCTCCAGCATAAACTCAAACCGGTTAATCACCTCCACCGCTTTGCGAACCACAACTTCTCCCACCGGCTCCAGCGTAACCACAAACGACAGTCGTTCTTTCGCCATATGCGGCTCCTGGATGACCGAATCAATGTTAATGTCCTCCCGCGCTATTGCCTCCGCCACCCGCGCCAGAATTCCCGGATGATCTCTAATCGTCAGCCGCAAATACCAGCTTAAAGGGCGCTGCCGCTCGGCCAACGCGATGCATTGTGGTTTGTGAAACCCCGGCAGCCCGTTTGGAACTCTCTGTCCGCGCGCCAGATGTTTGGCAATTTGCACCACGTCGGATAGCACTGCGGTCCCGGTAGCGTTCCCTCCCGCGCCTCGTCCGTAGAGCATCTGCGTGCCTACTTTTTCTCCCTTCAGAAAAATGGCATTGTTGGCTCCATCCACCTTGGCCAGCATGGATTCGCGCTCCACCAGCCATGGCTCCACGGAGACGATGATTCCCGCTGGATTGCGCTCTGCTGCCGCGACCAGGCGAATGGTCGAATCCAGACGCCGGGCATAGTGAAAATCCGTCGCTGCAATTTGCCAGATTCCCGTCACCGGAATCTGGTCTGGAGAAAGTGAAGCGTTAAAGGCTAGGCGGGCCAGGATGGAAATCTTGTCGCGGGCGTCCAGGCCATCGATGTCCAGGCTGGGATCGGCCTCAGCATAGCCGGCGACCTGCGCCTGTTTCAGCGCTTCACCAAATTGCACGCCATGCTCCTCCATCTGCGTAAGAATAAAATTCGCGGTGCCGTTCACGATTCCATAGACTGCCTGAATGCTGTCGGCAGCCAGCGCTTCCGCGATGGCGCGGATGATCGGCACTCCGCCGCCTACAGTCGCCTCAATCCCGATCGGCACGCGTTTCAAGTCCGCCAGTGCAAACAGTTCCTCGCCAAACTGCGCGATCAGCGCCTTGTTCGCAGTCACTACGGCTTTGCCGTGCTCGATGCTGGTGCGCACCACCTCACGCGCCACCTCAGTTCCGCCCATGGCTTCAACCACAATGTCAACGTCCTCGGCGGTAACAACTTTTCTCCAGTCGGAAACTACGGCGAAGCCTTCTGCCGTGTGCTCTGCATGGCGTGGAGCCCTGCGGCAGGCCTGCGTGACGCAAATCGAAATTCCATTCGTGCGCCGCCGAATCTCTTCCCCATGGCTCGCCAGGATCTCAGCGGTTGCGCGCCCTACCGTTCCATAACCCACAATGCCAACCCGCACATCCTTCCTGGCTGGCTCGTCCTGCTTCTCTTCTGCGATTTCAATTTCTTCAATTTCCGGCATGCAACTGCTCCAATCTCTTGATGACCGCCTCTGCATCGGCATCCACCGTTGAGAACGGCTCCCCATGGGCTTTCAGCATGGAGTCTGTGTCTTTCAACATGTGTCCGGTCAGGATCAACACCGTCGAATCGTTCGGCTTCACAAATCCTGAGCGCTGCAACTTTTTCAGGCCAGCCAGGCTCGCTGCTGAAGCCGGTTCGCATCCAATTCCTTCAGCTCCCAGCTCGCCCTTGGCCATCGCAATCTCTTCTTCACTTACCTCTTCGCACGTCCCTCCGGTGTTTTTCAGCACCGCCACCGCTTTTCGCCAGGAAGCCGGATTGCCGATGCGGATGGCCGTCGCCCTGGTCTCCGCATTCACCCGTATCAGGTCTCGGCCGCCGTTCTTTCGCATGGTTCGCACCAGCGGATTTGCGCCCTCCGCCTGGATCACTGAGATTCGTGGCACATGGCTGATCAAGCCCAGCTTGTGCAGCTCCCAAAAACCCTTGCCCAAGGCTGAGCAGTTGCCTAGATTGCCGCCGGGAAGAATCACGTGCTCGGGAACGCTCCAGTCCATCTGCTCGGCCAGTTCGAAGGCCACAGTCTTCTGTCCTTCCAACCGGTAAGGATTCACCGAATTCAGCAGGTAGGCGGAAAAGCGCTGCACCACCTCCTGCAAGACCTTCAGGCAGCCATCAAAATCGGTCTGCAATTGCAGCACGATGGCTCCATACTCCAGCGCTTGCGCCAGCTTTCCCGCGCTCACCTGTCCCGCGGGCAGCAGTACCACGCTCTTCATGCCTGCGTGCGCGGCGTAGGCCGCAACGGAGGCCGAGGTGTTCCCCGTCGACGCGCAGCACACCCAGGAAAAGCCTTCCGCCTTGGCCACGGAGATCGCCACCGCCATTCCCGAGTCCTTGAACGATCCCGTGGGATTCATTCCCAGGTGCTTGGCCAGCAGGTGGCGCAGGCCCAGCGCTCGCGCAGACTGTTTTAGCGGTACCAGCGGCGTGTTGCCCTCACCCATAGTCACCACGTTCTGCCGCTCGATGCCCGGCAACAGTTCGCGGTAGCGCCACACACCGCTCACGTCCTGCAGAGCAGGGGACAGCCTGCGGTCCTTCCATATTTGCTTGATCTGCCGCGCAGACTCCGGATCCAATGTGCCCCAATCCGGATAAATCACCTCCAGCAACTCGTTGCACCCGCTGCATCGGAACAGGCATCCCGGGCTGCGCTGGATAATTCCGCAATGCACGCAGCGCAGCACGTGGATTCCCATATGCGCATTGGAATCGGCGTTCATCGGATCTCCGAACTCACTGGAATTCCCGGCTGGACGCACGCGGCCACCGCGAACTCTGCCTGGCTGCAAAATTCACTGTGGACGGAGCGCACCACGTCGGCGCAATGCACCGCTGGCACCGCAAAGCAGATGCTCAATTCGCTCGCGCCCTGCGCCACTGCGATCACGCTCACGTTTTCCCGCGCCACTCCGGAGAACACCCGGCCTATGATTCCTGCGGTCCCGCGCATCGATTCGCCCAGGACCGTGATCACCGCGATGTCATTCTGCGCGTTCACGGGATTCAGTACCCCTTGCGCCAGCTCAATGCGGAAGATGTTCTGGATAAGTTTGAGCACCCGCGCCCCATCTTCCCGCCGCAACACCAGCCCCAGGGCGTGTTCCGGCGACGATTGCGTTGCAAACAACGTATCAATCCGCTCCTGTCCCATCCGCAGGAAGAGCCGCCCGAACAACTCCGCCGAATGCACTTCGCGGCCCGTAATCAGGGTGAGCAGGGTAGCATGGTTCACATACGTCACAGCCTTCACCGGCGAGGCAAAAGGCGCGGCCGCGTGCGTGATCTTAGTCCCCGCTGCTTCCGGAAGGAAGGAATTCTTGATCCATACCGGAATCCCCGCATCCATGGCTGGATACGCGGCTTTAGGATGAATGACCTTGGCGCCGTAATACGCCAGTTCAATGGCCTCGGAAAAACTGATTTCTGCGAGCGTGGTCGCGTCCGGACAGATGCGCGGGTCGGTGCTCAACACGCCGTTCACGTCCGTCCAGATCCAGACTTCATCTGCGCCGCTGGCCGCACCCAGGATCGTCGCCGAATAATCCGAGCCGCCTCGTCCCAGCGTGGTGGTCTGTCCTTCCCGCGTTGCGCCGCTGTAACCGGCCACCACGGGCACGGCGCCGCGCTCCAGAATGGGAAGCAGCACGGCTTTGCACGCGGCCGTGGTCGCGTCCATCTCCGGTGCGGCATTGCCGAAATTGCTGTCCGTGACAATCACGCTCTCCGCCCGCACAAACTCGCTGCTCGTCCCCATCTGCTCGATGCAATGGGCCAGTACGCAGGCGGAGATTCGTTCCCCTAACGCCACCAGCAGATCGTGCGTCTGCGCGGAGACATCCGAGTGCAGCGCCAGCAGCGCGCGGCTGGAACTGCGTAGCTGCTCCACCACTCTGGCCACAAAATCCCGGACCGCTTCGCAGGTCGCTCCCGAGGAGGCTGAGTTTCTGCCCAGCAGTTCCGCCAGCAGCCGCTGGTGAATGAATTCGAACTGCTTTAGGTTGGCCTCCGTGGCCACCGAATCCCCGCGCCGGGCCGCGTCGATGGTCCGGAAGATCAGGTCGGTGACCCCGGCAACGGCAGACACCACCACCACGACCCGGTCCTTAAGCGCAGCCCCGGCAACAATCTCCGCGCACTGCCGGAACCGCTCAGCATTACCTACTGAAGTCCCGCCAAATTTCATTACGATCAAACGTTTTTTCATGTCTACTTCTCCGTGTCCTCTGCGGTAAAGGTCTTGTTTTGATTTTGCTTTTCTCCAATACCTGATTTTGATCTTTAGTTTTTCTCCGTGTGCGACTCCGCGTCTCCGTGGCGAGGTGTTGGTTTTGCTCTCAGCTAATTACTGCTCCACCGTTATCAGCCGCCGTAACCAGCCCCTCAGCCTGGATTCCCTCTTCCGAAAAAATCTTCTGCAGTTCGCGCGCAATCTGGGCCTCATTCTTCTCCGCAAATGCGATCACGGACGATCCTGAGCCGCTGATGGCGACTCCCAACAGTCCTTCCTGCCGGTGGCGCAAACACCGCGCAATGCCGGGCGCCAGTTTCTGGCGATACGGCTGGTGCAGCCGGTCATCGAACAATTCCGGAAACAGCTCGAACTTTCCTGAAAAACATGTGGCTGCCAACACCGCCGTTCGCTGCAAGGTATGTACTACGTCGGCGCGCTTGTAGGAGGCAGGCAGGGCCCTTCGGGCATGATGCGTGGGGACAGCAACGGAAGGGACCACAACCACCAGCTTGATCTGCTCTGGAAAATAGGTCTTCAGCGCCACCGCTCGATCGTTGGCGTTGCTGAGCGCGAAGACCAGGCCGCCGTGAAAAGCAGCGGCAGCGTTGTCAATGTGGCCTTCCAGTTCCTCCGCGCAGCGCAGAAGTTGTTCCGGCGAAAAATCTTTGCCGCAGGCGCGCGCTCCCAGAAGCAGCCCGGCGATGATGGCCGCCGCGCTGCTGCCCAGGCCAACGCCCACCGCAATCTGGCTTTCAACCAGAATGCTTCCGCCGGGTTTGGCTGCGCCAAAATATTTGGCGGCCAACCGCATCGAGCGCACAACCAGGTTGGATTCATTGAGAGGGATACGGTCCGCAGTCTTGCCCGTGTACTGCACGGTCAGTTGCCGGCCTTGTGCAGGAATGAAACGTGCATTCAGGTAAAGCTGGAGCGCCAGCCCGCCACAATCGAACGCGCACCCCAGGTTGGCCGAGGTGGCAGGCACCGTGACCCGCCAGCCAGAACCCAAGTCGTTTTGTGCTTTCGTACTCATTCAGCGCCGTTGCTTTCCGTTTTGCTTGCTTTTGTTTTTGCCCATTGCTGTTGTTCTTGCCGTTGCTGTTCTCTGGATTTTGCTCTTGCTCTGGTCTTTGCCAACTGCTAATTGCTGTCCTTGGTTCTGCCGTAGCTCATTACTGACTACCAATTACGGATTGCCCAAAAGAAAAAGCCCCACTCGTTTTTGGCGAGTGGGGCTTTTTCTTTTGCCTATGCTTGCTTGATCTTAATCCGCCGACTCGCCAGAATGTCGCACACATGTGCCTGTTGTTGTGGTTGTTGTCCACATGGCCATCGTGCCGATATTCTGCGAACCGTGCATCAGGAAACCCCACTATAATGATGGGCCGTTTTGATGTCAAGTTGGGCGCAAGCGCGAGCGAGCACTTTAGTACCCGAGCTGCGTTGAAATCAGCGGAAGTCAGTCAAATCAGTGTTGCCGGTGGTAAGGTGTACTCGATGGAGGAGCGATGAAATTTGCCAAGGTCATCTTCTGGATCGCCGGTATCTATGCATCCTGGCGATTACGCCGTTGTATTTCCTGTTCGATAGGATCGGCCAGCAGGACCCTCCTCCCATCACCCATCCCGGGTTCTATTACGGCTTCGCCGGCGTGGCTTTCGCCTGGCAAATTGCATTCTGTGTGATCGCTACCGGTCCCGCCCGCTTCAGGCCGCTGATGATTCCCTCAGTGCTGGAAAAGCTCGGTTTCGGTATTGCCATCGTCGTGCTGTATCTGCAACAGCGTGTACACCCCGCTGACCTCGTTCTTGGCGCTGTAGATCTGTTGTTCGCTCTGCTGTTCCTGATTTCCTTTGCCAGGACAAAGAGCAGCGACTGGGAAAGGGCATGATGGCCCTGATCAGTGCAGATCAGCCAAATCCGCGCGAATCAGTGGTAAGCAGTTAACCGATTACCGGGTCGTGGGAAGAACATATTGCACTGTCCCGTTTACCTGGAGTTTTTCCGAGCCGCTCGGAAACGCGTCCAGCGAATGCGGAATACGATAGAACCAATAACCTCACCGCTGATAAACTTATTCCTGAACACGACTCGCCCACGCGCAAGCGTGGGCGGTTTTTCTTTTTGGAGGAAAGAATGAATGGTCGAATCGAAAATCTCAACGGCGTAGAGCTCTATCCCGTAGAAATCTCTGTCGACATGGCGAAAGCCATCCCGCAATCCAGCCTCTGGATTGTCCCCAACGCCGGCCATGGTCCGGTCATCGGTGAATGCTGGCCCGAATTCCTGAAGACCGCCTTAGCATTCCTGCGGCAATAGTCTTCCACCAGGTCTGCATCCTGAAGCATAATCATCTGCAAGCCGTGGCATGAACCAGGATGCTCGAATCCCTTTCCATAGTTCTGTACCTCGTCATCACGCTGGCCGTGCCCACCCTGGCCATCTGGGGATGGGTGCGATGGGCAAGGAGCGTGCAACCCCGCACTCCATCTTCAACCATCTCCCTGATCGGCTTCGCGCTCTCCAATGTCTCTGCCGCGCTGGCCATCGCCACCGCGGTGTATGCCCAGGTCAGCGGAGGCTTTAGCTATTACGATCCTGTCCTGATCGATATCTACGGGACCGGACTGCTGCTCTCCCTCGGAGGGCTGGCGTGCGGGTTGGTGGGACTGCTCAGGCCCAATCCTCTGCGCTGGCATGCTCCTGTTTGTTGTGTGGCCATGTTTGTGTTCTGGCTGCTCTCGGCCGTGCGCGAATAGCTCTAAAAATTTTTCTGAATCGCGGCGCCACTCCGCCGAATCTCGTAACTTGACAGATTATTATTGGAGCCGTTAAGGTATCTTTCTATGCAGTCGATCGGCCAGAACGTGTGTATGTGTTGTTGCTGTGGTCTATCCACGTCTCTGGCAGGTGCTGCTACCTAAAGCGAACTTATAAGTTAAAGGAAGCAGGCCCATCGCCAGAGCAGGCGATGGGCCTTTTGCTTTTTTTGGGACAAAGACAAACCAGATCGGAAAGGTCGCATGAGCACGCCAGCAACAACGCAGACAGAAACTAAGGCACAACGCGTCGAGCGATTCAAGCGGGACAAGAACCCATGGGAGTGCCTGGAGGAGATTCGAACATTTGCCCGCGAAGGACTCAGCGCCATCCCCGAACCCTGGATGAAGACTTATTTCCGCTGGTGGGGCGTCTATACCCAGGGCGACGGCGCGGGCGCGCTCGGCGGGTCGGGCGGTGAAGGCAAAGCCGTCCCCTATTTCATGGTCCGGATCCGTCTCTCCAGCGGCTTCCTCAAGTCTGACCAGCTTCGCGCCATCGCCACGTTGGCAGAAAAGTATGCGCGCGGCGTGGCCGACATCACTGTCCGCCAGAATATTCAGTTGCACTGGGTCACCATCCAGGATCTGCCGGAAGTTATTGACACGCTCTTGCGTACCGGCCTCACCACCATGTCTACCTGCGGCGATGTTACGCGCAACATTACCGGCTGCCCGCTCTCCGGCGTGAACGCCAACGAGCTGTTGGATGCGTCACCGCTGATCGATCAGGCGGCGCACTTGCTGGTGGGCAATGCAGATTTCTATAACCTGCCCCGCAAATACAAGATCAGCATCAGCGGCTGCCAGGACTGGTGCTCGTATCCGGAAATCAACGATCTGGCTTTCACCCCGGCGGTGCGCGATGGCGAAGCCGGTTTCTCCCTGCGCGTGGGCGGAGGCCTTTCCACCGAACCTCACTTGGCCGTGCGGTTGAATGCTTTTATTCGCAGGAGCCAGGTGATCCCGGTGCTCAAGGCGGTCAGCGAGATTTTCCGCGAATCCGATGTGTTGCGGGAAAATCGCGAACGAGCGCGGCTTAAATATCTTTTTCTGCGCCACGGATGGACGGCCGAGAGTTTTCTGCGCGAAATCGAGCAGCGGCTGGGCTTTCATCTGGAGCCGGCAGCCGCAGAGCAGGTTCCCGGCGACGTGTTTCGCGATCATGTAGGCGTACATCCGCAGAAACAGCAAGGACTCTTCTACGCCGGCGCGTCCGTGTTGCGCGGAAGGATCACTCCCGCGCAGATGAGAGCGGCGGCGCACCTGGCCGACTGCTATGGAAGCGGAGAGTTGCGCGCCACCAACACTCAGAACCTGCTACTGATCAATGTGCCCCGTGAAAAAACCCAGGACGTTGTGATGGGACTGGAATGGGCCGGACTGCACGTGGAAGCCTCAGCCTTCTGGCGAGGCGCTGTGGCCTGCACCGGCGCCGAGTTCTGCAAGCTGGCCATCACAGAAACCAAGTCCTTCACCCGCTGGCTGGTGGAAGAACTGGAAGAGCGCCTGCCGGAGTTCGACCAACAGCTCAGGCTCAACGTGACTGGCTGCCCCAACAGTTGCGGTCAGCATCGTTTGGCTGACATTGGCATGGAAGGCAAGAAAATCAAGGTCAATGGCCAGATGGTGGACGCCTATTACTTCTGCATCGGCGGCAGCGTAGGTGAGCACGCAGGTTTTGCACGGCCCATCGGGTATCGTTGCGCGGCAGAAGAGACGCCGGAAGCCATCGAGCGCCTCCTGCGCCAATACCTGGTTGACCGCTGGCCCCGTGAAAACCTGCGGCAGTTCTTTGGCCGCCATTCCGATACCGAACTGCGCAGTTTTCTTGCTGGGGAACAGGTAGAAGCGGTCTTGCGCGATCCCTCTCCCGGCCGCCCAGCGCACGAATTGGAGGCGTAAATCATGGAGCCCTCTAACCTCACAATCAACCACCCCAAACGCGTGTCATTCCGAAGTGCTCGTAGGGCCCAGGAATCTGCGCCGCCCAAATTTCCTGAGGCCGTAGGCCGATCTCTGACAGTCAGGCTCGAAGGTCAGCGAGGGAACTGATGGCGCTATATCCAATTTTCCTGAAACTCGAAGGCCGCAAAGTTTTGATCGTCGGCGGAGGCAATGTTGCCGAGGAGAAAATTTACGCCGTCCTTCGCTCCGCGACGGATGTTACCGTCGTTGCGCCTCAACTCACGAACCGGATTCACGGATGGGTCGATGTCGGCCTGCTGCGTCATCTGGCGGAAGAGTATCGCCCGGGCATGGTTCAGGAATATTTTCTGGTGATTGCCTGCACAGATTCTGAACTGGTGAATCGCGCCGTCTACGCCGAAGCGCAACGGACCGGAGTGCTGTGCAACGCCGTGGACGATCCCCGCTACTGCGATTTTTATGCTCCGGCGGTGGTCAATCGCGGAGATTTTCAAATCGCCATCTCTACCGGTGGACACAGCCCGGCGCTGGCCCAGCGCGTGCGCAAGCGGCTGGAGCAGCAGTACGGCCCGGAATATGAATCCTGGATCGGCTGGCTGGGACGCATGCGTGAAGGCATCATTCAGGCTCTACCGCGCAGCCAGAGAAGAAAAGAACTCCTGCATTTGCTGGCTGAAACCCGCGAAGCAAGAAAAAAGTGGCAAAACAAGGAGGGAACATGACGGCGAATTGGGAAACCAAAGAGAGTCAATTGGCCAAACGCCTGCGAGAAGTTTTGCGAGAGCATCAGCGCGACGGGCTGAGCATGATCGGCGGCGTGGACAAACTGGTCAACAGCCTGGTGCGCGCCGTCCATGAATGGATTGAAGAAGAGCCGGCGGCGGAGAAGAAGAGCGCATAGGGAATGCCGGGAAAAGTCCATATCGTCGGCGCAGGACCGGGAGCAGCCGAGCTGCTCACGGTAAAGGCCACATCCCTGCTGCGCAAAGCAGATGTCGTGCTTCACGACGATCTGGTGCCGCAGGAGATCCTCGACCTGGTTGCGCCTGCGGCAGAAGTCATCAACGTGGGCAAGCGTTGCGGCCGGCACAGCACCAGCCAGCAGCAGATCAACGCGCTGATGGTCGAGCGTGCCCGGCTGCATGGATGCATCGTCCGCCTGAAGTCGGGCGATCCGGCAATCTTTGGACGCCTGGGAGAAGAGCTGGATGCCCTGCGCGAAGCCGGTGTCCCTTTTGAAATTGTGCCCGGCGTAACCGCGGCCATGGCCGCTGCGGCGGCAGCCGGCTTCACCCTGACGGACCGGCGGGCCGCATCCGCGCTGATCATGCTGACCGCGCACAACTGCCGCGGCCAGTCTTTATCACGCATGCTGCTCGACCCGGAGCAATCCACTTATGCCATCTACATGCCCGGCCCGGACTATGCCGCCACCGCGCATGAACTTCTGCATCTGGGACTGGATCCATCAACCCCTTGCGCTGTGGTCTCCAACGCCGGACGCGAGCGGCAGCAGGTGAAATTCCTGTCGCTCCACGAACTCGAGTCGGGTGCGGCCATTGTGGCTCCTGCAGTGCTGATTGCAGGCAAGGTGGTACAGAATAAAATTTTCGCCGAGCCCTATTTTTTGGATGAGATTTATGAGTCAGTTCGCAGCTCAGTTGAGAACCCGCTCGATTTTTGATTTCTAAATTTAATTTGTGATTTGAAGAGTGGAAGCGTATTTCGATCCAAATTTGCAAATTACGAATTCACAATTACAAAGCAATTCACGGGTGGAACTTTCCCTGTCCTCCAGGTGTCCAATCTTCTAGTACGCAGTCAGGAGAAGACCCATGGCCATGATGCTCGGCGGGCGGAGAACTGTTTCATCGGAAATCAATGTTACTCCCATGATTGACGTGCTGCTGGTCTTGCTCATTATCTTCATGGTGGTCTTCCCCAATCAGTCGGTCGGGGAGCGGGCCGAGATTCCGCAGAAGGGGGACGCACCCCAAGGTGTAGAGAAGCCCGTTGTCATCCATTTGAAAGACGCAGCCGTGGGCCAGCGCCCGTCATTAAAGATCAATGAAGAGGAAGTAAGCTGGGAGAATCTTGAAGCGCGTTTGCAAAAAATCTATAGTGGCCGGATCGATAAAGTAGCTTTCGTGCAAGGCGATCCGGAAATTGACTTCCAGTACGTGGCCGAGGCCATCGATGTGACGCACCACGCTGGAGCGGCACAGGTGGGACTGCTCGGGAATTGAGTAATCGGGTAATTGGGAGCAAATCCTTCCTTCAAACAATCTCTAAACTACACACTTGCCCAATCTAACTTAGCGTCTCTGATTCGGCTGCGAACGCAACCTCAGGTCTGTCCCGCCGGCCAGCCACTGGCTAAATTCTGATGGTTCCGGTGCGGCTCCGCTGACTCGGCTCACTTGTCAGATTTGCCGACTGCTCCAACCAAAACGAGCCCTGATAAGTATTTAGCCCCCCGCGATTGATGGCACCAGCGTGACCTCATCGCCTTCCTGGAATGAATAATTGGCGCCGAGGAAGCGGATGTCTTCGTCGTTCACATAGACATTCAGGAAGCGGCGCACTCTGCCATCCTGGTCGCGCAGAAGAGGTTTGAGTTCCGGGAATCGGATTTCCAGGGCGTCAAACAGTTCGTTGAGGTTGCCGACGGTACAGTCCAGATGATCCAGGCCGTCCGTGTGCCGCCGGAAAGGTGTGGGGATAGAAACAATCACGTTCATTGCGACTCCTTTACTAGATCGTTTTCCAAATATTCTTCAAACGCCGCCAGCTTGGGCGGGATTGGTTCAGCAACTTGATACCTTCCGGCCAGGGCGTCAGTAGTTTTCAGCCCGTTGCCGGTGATGCAGAGCACGGTGATTTCGTCAGGCTTGATGCGGCCCTGCGCATACAGTTTGCGGGCTGCCGCGACGGTAACGCCGCCGGCTGTCTCCGTAAAGACGCCCTCGGTCTCCGCCAGCAGCGTGATTCCGTCCACGATTTCCGGATCGCTGGCGTCTTCCGCCCAGCCGCCGCTGGCGGCGATGGTCTTTGCCGCGTAGAAACCATCAGCAGGGTTGCCGATGGCCAGAGAACGCGCGATGGTATTGGGCTTCTGTGGCGTAATCTCGCTGACGCCCGCTTTCACTGCCGTGCTGATAGGGCTGCATCCGGTGGCCTGCGCGCCAAAAAACTTTACGGTCTTTTCTTCCACCAGGCCGAGTTCGATGAGTTCTTTGAATGCCTTGCTGATCTTGGTAATCAGCGATCCTCCGGCCATGGGCACAACCACGTTGTCCGGCAGCCGCCAGCCGAGCTGCTCGGCAATTTCGTATCCCACGGTCTTGGAGCCCTCAGCGTAGTAGGGGCGGAGATTCACGTTCACGAATCCCCAGCGATGCTTGTCGGCAATCTGTGAGCACAGGCGGTTGACGTGATCGTAGTTGCCGTCAATGCGCACGATCTTTGCGCCGTAGACTTCCGTGCCCATAATTTTTGCCGGTTCCAGGTCGGCGGGAATGAAGACACAGGCCTTGAGTCCTTGACGCGCGGCCTGGGCCGCCACCGCATTGGCGAGATTGCCGGTGGAGGAACAGCTCACTACCTCAAAGCCAAAATTTCGTACCTGGGTCAGCGCCACAGCCACTACGCGGTCTTTAAAGCTGAGGGAAGGGAAGCAGACAGAATCGTTCTTGAGATACAAGGATTTGCTGTGGAATTTCTCGGCCAGCCGAGTGGCATGGACCAGAGGCGTGAAGCCCACCGGCAAGGACAAGGCCGAAGCCGAATCAAATTGCTCCGGCAAGGGGAGAAGCTCCCGGTATCGCCACAACGTAGTGCCGCGTCTGGCGATCTCGTCTTTGCTGATCTGCCGGCGAATCTGCGCCAGATCATATGTGACTTCGAGCGGCGCAAAACATCTCTGGCAAAACGAAATGGGCTGGTTCCCCCAGGTCTTCTGGCACTCCCGGCATTTCAATTCGTAGGGCACGGCTGCGCTCATGATTTTTCCTCCAAAAACAAAACCCGCTGCCCTGAGGCAGCGGGTTCGGATAATTGCTTTTAATTATTCTTCGTGTTTTATGTCTGCCTCAATGACACACACGCCTCCATGTGAATAGGTCGCATGGCCATGTTGGACAGAGACAAATGCATGAAGAAACAAATATAACAGCGCCGCCAAAACCGCGCAAATCGAAAGTTTGATTCGGGCGATCAGATTACCCGATCTCCCGATTCTTAGCTGCTCATCAGCTCCCGCACCCTGTCCGCAGTCTTAATGACGGCATTGATCAAAGTGACGCGCAACCCGCCCTTTTCCAGTTCGATCAGGCCTTCGATGGTGCAGCCGGCAGGAGTCGTCACTGCATCCTTGAGCAGCGCCGGATGATGGCCTGTCTTCAACGCCAGTTGCGCGGCGCCGAAGAGCGTCTGTGCAACCAGGGTCGTTGCCAGTTCCCTGGGCAACCCTGACTTGACTCCAGCCTCAGCCAGCGATTCCAGAATCACGAACACAAACGCCGGCCCGCTGCCGGAAAGCGCTGTGATGGAGTCCATGTGTTTTTCATCAACCACAGCCACTCGGCCCACACTCTCAAAGAGACGTTTGGCGGTCTCCAGGTGGTCATGTCCAACCGTGGGTCCGGCAGCCAATGCCGTCATGGCAGCGCCTACCATGGCCGGTGTGTTAGGCATGGCCCGCACCACCGCAGCCTCTTTGCCCAATTTCTGTTGGATAAAAGGCAGTGCGGCGGCGGTAACGGCTGATATCACCAGCGTGCCGGGCCTGATGTGGTACCCAACCTGCTCCAGCAATTGCGGCATGCTTTGGGGTTTCACGCAGATCAGCACAATGGACGCATCTGCGACCGCAGCCCGGTTGTCCGTGCCAACGGAGATTCCACCCAGCGCGTCTGAAATGGACTGGCATTTATCTTCATGCTGCACGGTGGCCACGACCTGCTCCCGCCCCACCAGGCCGCGCTCCATAAATGCCTGAAGCAGAATGGCGCCCAGCTTGCCGCATCCCAGCAGCGCCAGTTGTTTCCTGCCTCCAACAACGGCGCGTGTGGAGGTTTCAACCTCAGTTGTTACCAGGCTCATGAGATTTTCCTTTCCAAAGTAAAAACCCGCTGCCTGTTGAGAGCAGCGGGTTCAAAGATGATGGCTGTATTTTTAGCGCATATCTACCCTCTGCCCGGAAAGACACACGGGAGCGGGTAGGCCGCCTGCGTGTTGTGCAGGGAGATATACATGGAAAGAACTATAACGTGTAAACCGGCAGATGGCAAGGACCAGGATGATCCGATGATCCGGATGACCGGTCACCGGACAATCGCTGGATTTGAACGCGAGTTGGGTGGAGAAGGCTTACGTGGAGAAGGCTTACGCCTGCACCTGGTCGAAACAATCCGGTGGATAAAATGTGAACAGGACGGGGGTTCCGAAGCCGCCCACTTGTGTTATCTCTTCTTCCGAGAGGCTGCGAGCGCCCTTGCGAGCAAGGACTCTGTTGTTTTGCTGAGTCATAACAGTGTTTCCCCTTTCAGGAACATGATTGGTCCAGAATCACATTATCTGGTTCCAAATTGGAACATTATAACTCCAGAAAGGCCCGATTGTTTCAGTACTTCGGCACTTTGGGATCGATCTTGTCTGACCAGGCCAGGATTCCGCCCGCCAGGTTCTTGGCTTTGCTGAAGCCGGCCTGGCGCAGAAACTCCACGGCCTTGGCGCTGCGGCCTCCGGAGCGGCAGTGAACGACCATGTCTTTGTTTGGATCCAGCTCATGCACGCGTTTGGGCAGGTCGTTGAGCGGGACCAGGTAGCCGTTCAGATTGCAAATCTGGTACTCATGGGGCTCGCGCACGTCCAGGATAAACAGATCATCTTTTGCATCCAGACGCCGCTTGAGTTCTTCCACGCTGATTTCGGGAATGCCGGCTGTCGCCACAGGTTGTTCTTGACCTCGCAGTCCGCAGAATTCTTCGTAGTCGATTAGTTTAGTCACGGTGGGGTGCTTTCCGCAAACCACGCACTCGGGGTTCTTCCGCAGCTTTAGCTCGCGGAAGCGCATGCCCAGGGCGTCTACCAGCAGCAGCCGTCCGATGAGCGGGTCGCCTTTGCCCAGGACCAGCTTGATGGCTTCAGTGGCCTGGATCAATCCCACCAGCCCCGGCAGAATGCCCAGCACGCCACCTTCCGCGCAGGAAGGCACCAGCCCCGGAGGAGGCGGCTCCGGATACAGGCAGCGGTAGCATGGGCCGTCTTTCGTGGCGAAAACGCTGGCCTGCCCTTCGAACCTGAAAATGGAGCCGTAAACATTGGGCTTGCCGGTAAAAACGCAGGCATCGTTGACCAGAAAGCGCGTGGGAAAATTGTCCGTGCCGTCTACGATGATGTCGAAATCGGCAAAAATCTTGAGGGCGTTGTCGCTGGTCAGCCGGGTCTCAAATGTCTTTACGCTCACGTAAGGATTGATGGCGGCAATCTTCTCCTTTGCCGAATCCAGCTTCGGGCGACCAACGTCAGAGCTGAAATGGATTATCTGGCGCTGGAGGTTGGTGAAATCCACAACGTCAAAGTCCACCAGCCCTAGCGTGCCCACCCCTGCGGCGGCCAGGTAGAGCGCCAGCGGCGAACCCAGTCCTCCAGTGCCGATGCAGAGCACACGCGCGGCCTTGAGTTTCTGCTGACCTTCCATGCCCACCTCGGGCATGATCAGGTGACGCGAGTAGCGCAGGATTTCATCCTTGCTCAGTATGGCCAGTTGCTCGGGCGCCAGCGTGGTTGCCATAGGTCCTCCTTGAAAGATGTCAATAACATTGATTACACAAAGGGCGGAGAAGTAGCAGCTAACATCGACACATAAGACGAATCGGCGGCAAGAGAAAGGTCATAAAAGAAGTGGCTGCTATTTAGCAATTAGCAGTCAGCAAAATCAGCCCGCTTTCATGATTATATCGAAAGAGCGAACGGTCTGCGTGAAGGCGGGCGCTCGCGGGGATTCCTGAGGCCGCAGGCCGCGGCCTCTCACCTTCCTGAGTAAATTCATATTCTCCGTCTCTCCCGATCCGGGAGGGTCACATCAAGAGCGGCACATCGCAATCATCCAGAGCAGTTGATAACACCATTAACTTATTTAAAATCAATGGCCTACTGATTGATTCCTGCTTTACCTCCAATTGAGCCGGGGTGCATTGCCGCCTGGCGCCCGCCTGCCGCAAAGTGGGCGGCAGATCAGTGCAAGTTGGAGGAAAACTCATGGCATCAAACCAAGCTCTTCGTTTTCGTGAAGCGAAACGCACTCAGGAAAGCTTTCTGGCCGCCCTGGAAAAGAAGACCCTGTGCTGGCTGGCAGCGCGGACGCCATCCTGGATCAACTCGGATCACCTGACCTTGCTCGGCTTGGCAGCAATGACCGGGGCCGGAGCAGGATATTGGTGGTCGCGGACGAATCATGCGGGATTGTTCCTTGTGATCGCGTGCCTCGCTTTGAACTGGTTGGGCGACAGCCTGGATGGAACGCTGGCTCGCTTCCGCAACTGTCCGCGTCCGCGCTACGGCTTTTATGTGGACCATGTGGTGGATGCGTTCGGGGCATTGTTTCTTCTGGGAGGCATGGCTCTCTCCGGCTACATGGCGCCTGCGGTGGCGATCGGCCTGCTGGTTGCCTATCTCCTGCTCTCCATTGAGGTCTATCTGGCCAGCTACACGCTGGGCGACTTCAAAATCTCCTACTACAAGATGAGTCCCACCGAACTGCGCATTCTGCTTTGCATTGGCAATCTGGCGCTGCTTTATAAATCCGTAGTGCATCTGTTCGGACGAGCCTACAAGCTCTTTGACGTGGGCGGGACCATGGGCATTACAGGAATGGTGGCCTTGCTCCTGATCTCCGTGGTCAGGAACACGGTGAAGCTCTACCGGCGTGAGCCACTACCGGCGAAACCGAATTTGAATGCAGGACAACAGGAAGATCGAGTGGTCACGGTGGTGGGGACATGAGAGCCGCCATGGTCCGGTGATCGGAAAGCTATGAGAAATCTTCGTGTGGTCCGCGAAAATCACTTCCATCAGCGTCATCAGCGGCGAGGGTTTATTCCGAACCTGAAACTACGATTTTTCCCTCGGGTGTGCGTTCCAATTGAGGCGCATAGAGGCCCAACAGTTCGCGCCGCCACCAGGCTCCGGTCTTGCGTTTCGTCTCCATGTCTGTGAACCAGTACTGGTAGATCACAGCGCGCACTTTTTGCGGCGGTCCGTTGGGAAAGGGATTGTGGGCAAAGAGTGACAACACTTGCCGAGAGTTGGCCAGGAGGCGTACCTCGGCGTCCACCACCCAGGGATATTGACGCACGGATTCGAGGGAGGCGAACCACAGGTTCCATTCAAAGCGCGGCTGGTAGGGCGCGTAGATTCCCGGCGCACGGTAGATATTCTGCGGCTTGTAGCGGAAGGGATAGGGCGTCCAGGTAACGCCGTCATTGGAACCCTGAAACTCGATCTCATATCGTTCATGGGTCATATTGGCAAACAATCCGTACTGGTTGGCGATACGGAATGGTTCCAGCAATCGCACCGGACCATCCGGAAGCACATCGCGGCGGGGAAAGATGGCAATCATGAGTGCCGTAGTGGCATAGAGTATCCACCACAGGCAAATGCCTGCCGTCATTCGGCGCATCGGCAGCAGCCAGGCCTGCCATCGTCCTGGTGTTTGTATTGCGCTTTCCTCGGTTTTTGCAGGCTCTCGCCAGCGTTGCGGCAGCGCCGGGCGCAGAAATCCATCGTCCAAAAGCAGGAAACCGAGCGCCAGCACCAGATAGTTCAGGAAAGTGTAATTGGCTGTGAGGATAATCCCAATCTGGAACGGCGTGACGATGAAAAAGCAGATGATCCTGACGCGCCTGGGCAAAAACATCATGAAGACGATGCCGAGCTCCATCACCAGGGTAAGCAGTGCTGTAAAAGCATGAAATTTGTGCGGAAGGTGCTGCACATACCAGCCGATCCAGCTAGGCAGTGGGCCGTTCTGGTAGTAGTCATCCATGGCGGTCAGATGCCGCCAGGAATAATCGCCGCTCAACAGCTTCACTACGCCGGATTCAAAGTAAATCCGGAACCATTCCCACTGAAGCAGGAACCGGCTTGCCCTGCTGGGAAGATGCGTGGCGCCGAGCCCCGGACGCAGGCCGGGAGGAGCAAAAAATAGCGAGATGAATCCTGCCTCCAGCAACATGCCGTCGGACTGGTACGAGGAAAAATCCTGGGTCGTGGCGATCAGAGAAAGAAAACAGGTCAGGGAGACAAGCAGGCTGATTCGCGGCCATAGATTGAAGACCACAGCCACTGAAGCGGCAATTCCCAGCCAGCAGACGATCAGCAAAGCGCGGTCACTCGATCCAAACCACAGGAGGGTTGGTGCATACCATATCGCCTTAATGCCGGGATAGTATTGCTTCACTGCGGGCAGATATTGACTGACGGGAAAAATCCCTTGCGAGCCGATCAGACCTTTAATCTGGAAAAGAAAGGAATAAAAAGCGGAAAAGTAGATCAGACCCAGGGCGCGCAGAAAGATCCAGCGTGGCAGGAGATGTGTGGTTTTCCCCTCGCCGGCCGCCTCCGGCCCCACCAGCCACTCCAGGAATCGCATGGTCAACAAATTATAAGATTTGTGAATTGCGATTTGTAAATTGTTGCCAGGTTCTGTTTGCCCGGGCCTGATTGAGATGTTAGAAAAAATCAAAAATCACAAGCCAGGAGGGAGAAAAAATCAGTGGCCAGCCAAAAGCCAATGGCCAGGAGCTATTTGCCAGTTGCTACAATCAAAATATGCCTCAGCTCCGGATTTCTGCCATCAGTTATCTCAATACCGCGCCCTTGATGTGGGATTTTGAGAATGGCGAGACCGCGGAGGCGCTGAAGCAGCATTTTCAGTTCAGCTATACCATTCCCGCGCAATGTGCTGATGAGTTGAAGGCTGGGAGCGCCGATATCGGCATTATCCCTGCAGCCGCTTACACCACCATACCCGACCTGGTCATCGTCCCTGAAGTGGGCATTGCCTCGAAAAATCGAGTGCGTTCCATTCTTCTGGTGAGCAAGGTCCCGCTGGACAAGATCCGCAACGTGGCGACTGATAATTCCTCGCGTACCTCGACGGCGCTGGTGCAGATTTTCCTCAAGAAATTTGTGGGGCTGGATCCTGGCTTTACGCCGCAGAAACCTGACCTCCAGGAGATGCTGCGTTGGCACGATGCCGGACTGTTGATCGGCGATATTGCCCTCCAGGCCCAGACCGCAGGGCGCTATGTTTACGATCTGGCGGAAGAGTGGCGTCGCTGGACTTACCTGCCGTTTGTCTTTGCTTTCTGGGCGGTGCGCAAGACAGCGCTCGCCACCGTGGGCAAGGGCCTGAATATCGCGCAGGTATTCCAGCAATCACGGGACAACGGCTTGCGGCATGTGCCCGAGATCGCACAAGCCTGGGCCGGGCGCCTCAATCTTCCGGCCGAGAGCGTTCGCGAATATCTGACCAGCAACATCGATTATTCGCTGGACGATGGAAACCTGCGCGGCTTGAGACTCTTTTATCGTTATGCGGAGGAGTGCAACGTCCTGCCGCGAGCGCCTGAGCTGCAGTTTCTGGATCAGACACAGCAAGTGGCCGGCAGCCTTCAGTCAGCGACGGAACATTCGGCAAAGCGTTAGTAGACGTTAGGCATCAGTCGAGGGTTTTTGTTTGATCTGTTCCAGCAGGGTATTCAGCCAGCGGGAAGCAAATCCCAACAGTTTCTCGGGGCTGCTCCTTTCTCAACCGGATCGCGCAAGACCTCCGCCACCGCGATTAACGCCGCGCCCAGTGAGGCAGAGTAGCGATCGAAGTTCGGCTCCCCGGAAAGTTCGTCGAGGCGCCTGGTCAACAACTGGAACATCTCCGCGCCCACACGGTTGGAGAACTGCATCGCCGCGTCAGACATGATTCAACCCTCCCGCGTTACTTCGCGCATCCGGCAGAGAAGTATAAATCTCAACCGGTTGCCTGCGGTCTATCCCGCATCCAATCAGGTGCATGATCCAGGCTATTGCGATAACGATATGGGGCTGGCTGGAACATATGGGCGGGATTGGGTTGATCCTGCTTGGCTTCGTAGATAACTCTCCTCTTCCGCTGCCTGGCGGTATGGACGCGCTCACCGTGATCCTTGCGGCCAACCAGAAACACTGGTGGTGGTACTACGCCATCATGGCGACCATTGGCGGCGTTCTCGGGGGATACATGACTTTCTCCGTGGCGCGAAAAGGCGGCAAAGAAGGCCTGAAGAAGAAACTGACCAGGAAAAAAGCAGCATGGGCGCGCAAGACATTTGAGAAATATGGCTTCTGGAGCGTGTTTGTGCCGGCTTTGCTGCCTCCCCCGGTTCCTTACTCACCATTCCTGATTGTTGCCGGCGGCCTGGATTACTCGCGGCGGAAATTCCTGCTGGCGGTGGGAACAGCTAGGACCATTCGCTACTTCGCTCTGGCTTATCTGGGATCAAGTTACAGCAGGCAGATCTTTGGCTTCTTCCACCAGTATTACAAGCCCATGCTGTGGACGCTGTCAGCGCTCGCGGTCGCCGGAGGAGTCGCCGCCGGCCTCTATGCCTGGAAACGAAGACGAGAGGGCAAACCGATCCTGCCTGATGCCGGTGAGCAGCGCGTCAAAGCAGCGTAATCCGAAACTTACTCGTTTGCATATAGTGTCACTATATGCAAATGGACAATCATTTGGCGCAGGCAGATTTGCAGTTGTGTTAGGACGTAGATCGGCTGTTTTCCCTTGTCGACTACTGCCCCTGAGCAGGTGTCTTGTCCGGTCGATGAAACTTCAAGTTATCCGCAAATATCTGATCGTCGTTCACGTGGTCCAGCACAAATTTCTGTAACTCGGTGGTGGCGGCCGTTAATGCCAGATGGCGGTCGCTCGATCCTTCGTCGATTGGTTTGATAAGAATGTGAGTGATCTCTACACTCTTGGCTTGGAGCGCCTTGGCGAGCCGGTCATCGTCGATGAAGGCGAACTGGAGGTTCTTGTCGTCGTTGGTCACGCGGAGAAACCAGTGCGCGATCCGCAACTGCACCTTCATCTGCGTGGTCTTGCCGGCTGGGGCGCTGGGGACAATCTCCAGGTAAGCGCCGTCTCCTGCGCGTATCAGGCGAGGCGTTACGGTGAGGCCATTTTTCGTCTGTTCAACGCTGATCGGAAATGAGTCGGGATCGACGATCCAGTTCTTCTGAATCAGATCCAGAAAGCGGTGTCCCTGGAGCACCACAAGATGACCTTCCATCACCATGCGCTGCGGGCTGGTGGCATCGAAAAAAACTACAGTGTAAGTGTTGTTGCCTGAATCTGAGAGTTCGAGCGTCACCTGATCTTGCGCCCATTGGCCCAGCAATGCGGGATCAAAGCTGACATCCTTGTCCGTGTACAAGGGGTTGAAGGTATCCACCGGCTGGCATCCCGCCAAAAAAGCGAGGAATGCAAGCAGCATCCAGGTTCTTCCCAGTTTCAGCATTTCGGCCCTCCCCGGCTTGATTGCAAACAGAAGTGTTGCCCATAAGCATAGTCCTCCGGAGAAGGTTGATGCGGTAAAATTATCTGCGAATGTCCCTGACTAAATCCCAGGCACTGGAGCTGTTCCGTTCTGACGACCTGATCGGCATCGGGATGGAAGCGGATGCGCTAAGGCGCAAATTGCATCCGGAAGGCGTGGTCACTTACATCATTGACCGCAACATCAACTACACCAACTTTTGCACGGAATACTGCACCTTCTGCGCTTTTTATGCTCCTATCAAGGGACCGGGGCGCGCCAAGGGGTACGTGCTGGAGCTGGAAACCATTTACGAAAAAATCCGGGAAACTGTGGAGATGGGTGGTACCGGCGTGCTGATGCAGGGTGGCCTTCACCCTGATCTGAACTTGGAATGGTATGAGGAGTTGATGCGGGGCATTAAGCAGCGTTTTCCGCAGGTGCATCTGCATTGCTTTTCCGCCTCAGAGATCATCCACTTTGCCGCCGTCAGCGGCCTCAGTATTGAGGACACAATCAGGCGGCTGCGCGATTCCGGCCTCGACTCCATACCTGGTGGCGGAGCAGAGATTCTGGATGATGAGGTTCGCTACAAGATTGCCCGCCTCAAATGCCTGACGGAAGACTGGATCAACGTCCACCGGACGGCGCACAAGCTGGGTATGCGCACCACGGCGACCATGATGTTTGGAGTGGGCGAAACCTGCGAGCACCGCGTCAATCACTTCCAGCGCCTCTATGACCTGCAAGAAGAAACCGGCGGTTTCACGGCGTTTATCCCCTGGAGCTTTCAGCCAAAGAACACAGCTCTGGGAGGCAGGCATTGGGACGAGGCAACGGCCGTCGAGTATCTGAAAGTGCTGGCCATCTCGCGGCTTTATCTCTCCAATTTTGAAAACGTGCAATCGAGCTGGGTGACCCAGGGGCTTAAAGTATGTCAGCTCGGGCTGCGCTTTGGCGGCAATGATGTGGGTTCGGTCATGCTGGAAGAGAATGTTGTTCGCTCCGCCGGGGTGACCAACTGCACCACGGAAGAAGAGCTTCGCCACATGATCCGCAATGCAGGTTTCCGTCCTGCCCGCCGCGACACGCTTTACCGGCAATTCTTCCTCAACTGACCAATATGTCTTTTTAGTTTACCTCGAAGCGAAGCGAGAGGTCCCTACCGCCTCATGAATCGCATCGGGCTGCATTTTTCGACGGTTACATCGTTTCTGAAAATGCTATAGCATTCAGCACCCAGCCCACGGCACGACGGGATGTCTGACATCAGCCTGCGATCAGTATCGGCTCAAAGATTGCAGGACCTTGAGCATAGCTGGCGGCTTGTAACGCGAATATACGCGAATCTGTTTTGATGGGGAGCTCACCAATGATTCTTTTCCGTGTATTGATTCTTTCGCTGGCAATGTTTGTCGCTGCGCCCAATCAGCAATCGTCCAGCGTGGAAGATGGCATCGCAAAAATCCGCCTGGATTGGGCGCGAGATTTGCATGAGAAGCGCCTGGAGGAGATTGCCATGCTGTATGCGCCGGATGCAGTCTTTATCTCGCCAGATGTTGGCCGCGTCACCGGGCGGGCGGCAATTCGCGAGCTCTGCAAGAACGTCATGCAGATGTTCACCAGTGATCTCACCTTTCACAGCATCAAGACTGAGAACTCCGGCAGCTTGGCTTACGATAGTGGTGATTTTCGCGAAACGCTGACCAAGCTTGCCGACGGCACTAAGAGCGATGATCAGGGAAGCTATCTCATGGTCTTCAAGCGGCAGGCGGACGGAAACTGGTTGATTGCGCAGCAGATGTGGAGCCCTTCACCGCCGCCGCACAAGTAAGGCGGGCATTACCCTAATCTGCCTTTGATCGGGTAGAATGTTGCTACTCTGTTGTCTTCCGGAGTGCACGCCCTGAACCCAATCTATTCCAGTCCCTTCCTCCTGGCGATGGTTAGCTCGCAACGCGGGTTTTACCATTACTTCAAGAGCCATTTCCTGGACACCACGTTCAAAGGGCTGTATTCACC
>DATDGL010000051.1:0-1696 GCA_036522115.1 Candidatus Angelobacter sp. | reverse complement strand
TACCGCCACCTGCGGAGTTTTAACGTTCCGGCGGAGTCGGCGGTAGCGCGCCCCTAAATAAGAATCGCTGTGCAACAGCCCCTCGGCTCCCATGCGCAACACCGCCGCCACTCGACTTTTCACTTTCCGTTTAGCTCCTTTCACGCGCTTTCCTCCACTGAGGGGATGATTCCCGGTAAGCCCCAACCACGAGGCAAAGCGATCTTCATCCGGGAATCCGCTCAGGTCCGTTCCCACTTCGGAAACGATGGTCAGGGCGGAGATGATATTGATCCCGTCGATCGAGGTGAGATCCACCCCGCAGATCCGCTGTAGTTCCTGGTGCAGATCCAGGGTCGGCGCATTGGCGCCTTGTTTGCGCGACTTCCGCCCTTTCTTGTTCCGCGCGGGCGGCTTTTCCGCTTCCGTCCCCAGATTTTCCAGAGTCCGGCTCGGCAACTGGGCTAAATAGTTTTGCAGCTTGCGATCGCATTCCTGCATCTGCCGGTGGGTGAATCGGTAACTGTCCACGGCCTGCTGCAGTTCGAACAGGATATCTTCCCGCCAGTTGCCTTCCAGGCTGTGGGCCATCTCCTCTCGGCTAGCTTGAATATGCGGATCGCTCAGTTCCGCCAGCCGATGGGGATCCCGTTCCCCTGCCAGAATGGCCCCGATAATCGCTTGCCCCGTTACTCCGCTGAGGTCGCTGATGGTGTTGGCCAGTTGAACGTTCATCTTGGTCAGCGCTTTCTGCATATGTTGAATGCTGCGGGCGGCCTCCTCCACATGCCGACCGCGGATTCTCCACACCGTTCGCACACACTGCATATGGGATTGCAAATGGAACGAATCTCGTAGCAAGCCATAGGTGTGAAGCTTCATCAGCCATTGACATTCCTGCACGTCCGTTTTGCGTCCCGGCACATTTTTGGTATCGCGGGCATTGACCAACACCACCCGCAATCCGTGCTGAACGAGAATATCGTAGAGTGCAATCCAGTACACGCCTGTGGACTGCATGGCCACGGTATCGATGCGGCAGGCCACCAGCCATCGCGCCATCTGTTGCAGCGCCGCAGTCCAACAGCCGAACTCTCGCTCCGGATTTTCGTCGCGGTCCGGCGGCACTGCCACGAAATGACTGCCGTTGCCAACGTCGATGCCAGCCGCGTGGGGATGAACAATACTGAGACCAGGATCGGAGCCAGCCACCTTGTGGGCCAGCTTTCTTCGCTCGTTGCGGGTGAGCAAGCCTTGCTGCAAACGCTCGAATATAGATTTTTTGCGCCGTGCCATGTCATACTCCTCAATGATTGAATTAGACTCAGGCTCGGCTCGACTTGCGGAAATTACAAACTCTCCAACGGGAACGAGCCGGGCCTTTTTCCAGGCGACGCTCTTCACCAATCCATGCATCGCAGAAAGTCGAAGTCATGCTGAGAGACGGGCACCAAGGCACCAGACACGTCGCGACCATAGCTTGCCGCCTGAGCCTATCTCCATTGCAACAGCAAGCCGGTCGTTCGTGCTCACCGGTTTCCATCCTCCATGCAGCGCGTCAGCGCTGCACTGCTGGGAGGCCGCCTGCACCGGAAGCCGCAAATTCGTGTACCTAGTGTAGTGCGCCAGAAGTTATTTGACATTCGCTCTGGATTGGCGCTTTCGCAGTTCTGCCCTTTCTGTCGGGTAAGGATCGGTCGCCGGAAGTAAGAAGTGT
>DATDGL010000050.1:0-3294 GCA_036522115.1 Candidatus Angelobacter sp. | reverse complement strand
GCTGGGCGCGGAAATCGTAATGCATTCGGTGACCAAGTACCTGTCCGGCCATAGCGATGTGTTGAGCGGCGCGCTGATTTTCAGGAAAGCGGACGCGTTGTTCGAGAAAGCCCGCAACTTTCAACACGATGGGGGAGCCGTGCCCTCACCCTTTGAGTGCTGGCTCACGCTGCGCGGATTGCAAAGCTTTCCCTACCGCGTTCGGGCGCATTCAGAGAACGCGCAGCGCGTAGCCGAGTTTCTGAGCAAGGAGCCAAAGATAGAAGCCGTTCATTATCCCGGCCTTCCCAGCCATCCAGGACACAAGATTGCAGCCGGACAGATGTCGGCCTTCGGCGGAATGCTCTCCATCCAGGTCCAGGGTGGGCAGGCAGAAGCTTTCAGGCTGGCCGGCGGAGTCAGGTTGTTCACGCATGCCACCAGCCTGGGAGGACCGCATAGTCTGATCGAACATCGCGCTTCGGTCGAAGGTCCGGCCACCCGCAGCCCTGTAAACCTGCTGCGCCTCTCGATTGGTTTGGAGCATCCTGACGACCTGATTGAAGACTTGCAGCAGGCGCTGAAGAAGGTTTAAGAGGCTGGTGTAGTTAGTAGTTGTGTAGTTTATCCCGAAGCGTAGCGCGGGAACCCTACCCGCTCCAATCACTCTCAGGGCGAATGCCCCGACACTCTTCAGAAAACAGGCAGGGCACGAGTGAAGTTGAAATCTGGGTTGTTGTTTTCCGATGCACCGATGTACCGATACATTTCGCCGTGGAAGAGCACGGATTTATCCGTGCGTTCTGGTCTTGCGAGAAAGCCGCGCTTTAGATGGAATGAGACGGCTGGCCTCGCGGAACAAGCTATGATGCTGTCCGCAACGCATTCCAAGATGCAAAAGGAGACCAGCCATGAAGAAGAGTATCAAAAAGCCTAACGCCAAAGAAAATAAGCCGGAGCGAACGGTGGGTATGGATTTGGGTGACCGGTGGTGCCATTACTGCTTGTTGAACAGGGATGGTGAGGTGATGGAAACAGGCGAGATCAAGACCAAGGAAAAGAACTTGCGGGAGCATTTCGAAGGGGAAAAGCGGATGCGAGTGGCCATGGAGTGCGGTACGCATTCGCCGTGGATCAGTCGCTTGCTGGAAGAATTAGGGCATGAAGTGATCGTGGCCAATGCGCGCAAAATTGAGGCGATCACCGGCAGCGAGTCTAAGGATGATGATCATGATGCCGAGCAATTGGCGGTATTTGCCCATTTCGATCCCCGCCTGCTGTATCCCATTCAGCACCGCAGTGCCGAGCGGCAGCGGGATCTAAGTTTACTGCAGGCGCGGCGCACGCTGGTGCAGGCACGGACGATGATCATCAACAGCGCCCGTGGCCTGGTGAAAAGCATAGGTGGACGCCTGCCCCGATGCAGTAGCGAGAGCTTTGAGCAGAAAACGAAATCGGCAGTGCCGGCGAATTTAGCAGGACTGGTGACTCCACTGTTGGAGCAAGTTACACTGCTGAACCAGCAGATTAAGGGTATGGACCAGCAGATCGAGGAGCTGGAAAAACGCTATCCGGAGATTATTCGATTACGCAGCGCACCGGGAGTGGGGCCCTTAGTGGCAGCCGCCTACGTGCTGACTTTAAATGGAGTGCAAGCGGTGACCCACAGTCGCCAGGTAGGAGCGTTTCTGGGGCTGCGCCCCAAGCGCAAACAATCGGGCGACTCCGACCCGCAGTGCCGTATTACCAAAACCGGGAACAACTACCTACGGGCTTTATTGGTGCAGTCGGCGCAGTATATTCTGGGGCGTTTTGGCCCAGATTCGGCCCTCAGACGCTGGGGATTGAAACTGGCAGCCAGCGGCGGCAAGCGTGGGAAAAAGCGAGCGATAGTGGCCGTAGCACGGAAATTGGCCGTGATTCTGCATCGCATGTGGTCAAGCGGCCAAAATTACCAAGCCTTTCCGCAAAGCAGCGCGACCACCATAACCGTAGGTTAGATTAGAGGCAGATTGAATAAAGTTCCAACTGAGGAAAGGAGCAGGCTGTTTGTATCTGATTGGCTAACCTCGAGTTGCGGTGACTGCGCACCAGCGCTTGGCCCTAGAGGCCGCGCTTTAGATAGCAGCACCCATTCATCGGTATCGGACACCACCATGCACCAGCCTCAAGAAGGCTAATAGAGTGCGTATAGAAGCCCGAGATGAATGCTGATCGAGAGGAAACGTAAAACCAACAGCAACAGCAAAGGCAAACCTGCTATGAAGGGAAAAGCAAGATCAACACCAAAAGCAAAAGCAAATCCAGATTTATGTTGACACAACCAGCCGTCTCATAGAAGCGCTGGTGGTAAAATCTCGCCCCATGTTTGAACGCATGTTCTTTCGCCGAACTACTTCGGAGATACTTCTCCCCTTTTTTCCAGCTCTGAACGCTCGCGGTTCCGGCGCTCCTTTTCCATCTGGTCAAACTTGACCTGCTGTTCGTCATTCAGCAGCTCACGGATTTTAGAGCTGGTTGTTACTTGTATTCTGCGCAGCCTGCTCATCCTGTCTTGCGGTGAAAGAGAATTATCTTTCGTCTGCATCTGCTGGCGTTCGTCTTCCAATAGTGGCTTGATTTTTGATTGCTGGTCGTCGGTGAGGTTGAGCTTCTCCGTGAGGTCCTTGAGCTGGTCCTCAACGGTGGGCATGGAACCAGGTCCCACGCCTCCCGCCTTCTCATCTTGACCTTGAGCCAGGGCAGGGTAGGAGCGCGCTGCAAGAACACCCAGCGTAAACAGCAAAGTAGACAGAATGGTCTGAAGCCGAATGCTTTTCATTGAATCTCCCGTCAGGTGCCGTCGAAATAAACTCTTACGATTAATCAGACGGAAGAAGCAAAAACTGAGTTGCCCGGCAGCAGCTTTGAACAGCAGGCAAATGCATTTCAATGACCGCAATGAAAAACATCGCAATGAAAAACGATGTCCGCGATGAGAAAAAAAACCGAGATGCTGCTGCCAACTTGAGACCTGCTGCTGTCATCTCAGAGTACGAAACAAGTTAGTAACCGTGGGGTAAACAATGTCACGGATTTGGGGCCAGGCATTCCGGATAATCCTCGTTGCAAGTATCGTTTCACTTCTTTCAGGCTGCGCGTTGCTATCGGGCAACAATGCTACAGGAGGCGGTGGTAGTTCGCCGAGTCCGTCTCCGAACCCGACGCCGCCACCAACCCCACCGCCGCCACCACCACCGACGCCTGTGCCTCCGCCCCCGACTGGCGATCTGACCAAAATCAATCACATCATCTTTATGCTCCAGGAGAACCGTT
>DATDGL010000049.1:0-30737 GCA_036522115.1 Candidatus Angelobacter sp. | reverse complement strand
GGCAACCGGAATTGCGATTTCTAACGGTGCTGATGCTTTCCACCTTTGTATCTACCCTGACTGGCAAAAACCGGAAAACATTTCATGAAAAATGCTTCTCTAAAAACAAGTTTTCGTTGGAGCAGATGGCAAAGTGACTAGATGTGCATTCGACAAATAACTGGTCCACAAACCGGATTCAAACTGTTTCTGCAAAAGCCGCTCTGCTTGGGCCGTTTTGGCCCCAAGCGCATACGGAGTCATTGCACAGGAACTTGAAGAACGATCATCTAGCACCATCATGTGCCAATCCTTCAGGGTGGCCCTTGTGGACACACCCTTCCTGCAGGCATGGTGATAGCACTTATTCAGGAGGGGCAAACTCCGGTACAACTTTGGCAAATCCGGCCTTGCAGAAGCAGAGTGAGGTTTCTGGAAGACCCTGATTTCTTATAAAGCAGGAACTCTGGATGCGATCACCGGGGCGAAAAAAATTCCGCTTCTGGAAATTTGTGAAGCGGCCACAGGTGAAAAATTTTGTGGAATTCCTTTGACAGGGCTGAAGCCTAAACTACTTTAGCTAAAACTCCGATTTTTTAGCAAGTCGCCGGTGGCCAGGAAATTGGCGGCAGGACTCCTGGCTTTTCTGAAAACAGAACGAAGCGAGTCGGGAATCAGGAAAGAGGGGACAGGGAACGGGTCGACTCCAGCGGGCTAGCTGCAATGCTGTTCACTTAACGAGGACGCGAAAAAAAGTTCGTCATCCCGAGAGCTTACCCACGCGTTCGCGGGGGTAAATCGGAGGGACCTTGCGTTCAGCCGTTAACTCAAAAGGTTCCGAAATCTCCTAAGTGAACAGTATTGGGGCTAGCTGGGAAATGTGAATATCTGCCGCGCGGTTGTCAAAAAGACTTACCCGGAAGGAATTCAGGATAACCATGGACCGCCTGAAATCATCAACTTACATCGCATATATAACTTAGAGATATATATACAATTTTCTACTTGACAACAAGCTATTAACTCCGCGATACTTTATAGGCGAACAAAAAACGAAATAGATTGCAGGAGCCCACCATGCTCGGCCAAACTCTCACCGTACCCCCGGAATTAGCCGCACCAGACACCTCTTTCAACCCCGACGAACTCGAACCCATTGACGGCGCTGGACTGCTCGAACAAGTTTCTCAGTTCATCGGACGCTATCTGCAATGCTCCGATCACCAGCGCACCGTCCTGGCTCTCTGGGTGCTCCACACGCACTGCTCCACCGCCGCCCAGGTCACGCCCTATCTCTCCATCCAGTCTGCGCAAAAGCAATCTGGCAAGACTCTTTGCCTGCAACTCCTAAACCTGCTGTGCGATTTTCCTGCGCTGACCGCCGGCTTCACCGCCAACACCCTCACTCGCCGCATCGATGGTCCTGTCTCCACCATCCTGCTCGATGAATGCCAGGCCACCGTCGGCACCCGTGCCCGCAGCAAAGGTCCTGCCCTGCGCGCCATCCTCGCCGGCGGCTATCATTGCGGCATCGGCTACACCGACGCCACCCATGAGCGCAATGCCTTCTCCCCCAAAGCCTTTGCCGGAATGGGTCAACTCCCTGAAGCTCTCGCCGATCGCTCCATCTCTATCATCCTCGAACCGCTCGAATCGGGACCGTTGCCGCCCTCGGCCGCGAAACCTGCAAAACCAAAGGTGCGCCGCTTCGATCTCTCCCGGGCCTTCAAGGAAGCCAAGCCGCTGCAAACGCAGCTTCACTTCTGGGCAGAAGAGAATCTGCCCGATCTCGAAGAGAAGCCGGTCTACTCTGAAGACTTTCCTCCCAACCTCTCTCCCCGCCGCTGCGACATGATCGAGCCTCTGCTCCAACTCGCCGACTTTATCGGTGGCCATTGGCCTGTCCACATTCGCGAAGCCCTGGCCGGCATCTTCGCGGCGGAAACTGAATTCGAGCTGCGCCACAGCCTTCAGCTTCTGGCTGACGTCCGCGATTGCTTCGCCCACAACGCCTATCCCGAACGCCTCTCCACCGCCGACCTGCTGGCTTGGCTGCACACCCTCCCCACTCGACCCTGGGATATGAATGAAGCCGGCCCCATCACCGCCCGCATCTTTGCCCGCCTCCTTCTCGCCTTCGATATTCATCCTCGCGTGCAGCGCATCGGCTCTGCCCATCCCGCCCGCGGCTACCAGCTTCAGGATTTCATCGGGCCTTGGCAAATCCACCTCGGTTTCAACGCCCCTGGTGCGCTGTCCCGGGTCGAGGCGTCCCCGGTTTCGTCTGACTCTGTTCCCTGTTCACTGTCCCCTGTTCACTGTCCCCTGTTCCCTGGGTTAATGTTACAGATCGCGGCCCATCCGAAATCGCCAACAAAAACGCGGATTGTAACGCTGTTACGGATTCTCATGTGATTGCCGGTTCCGTTGTGGAGATCTTCCGGAACGCAGCCCAACCCTCCTGTAAAGAACAAGAATCGCTCGACGAATTGCCTGATAGCTATCCAGTCTTGCCGCAAAGAATCGCGGGAAACGGCATCCATGATGTGACCACGCCCGCTTGAGATAAGACGCCTGGGATACTCAACCCAGTGGAATATGGGCCGCTGGAACTGAACGCCGAAAAGAAAGGAGTGCTCAAACCACGCACAAACTATATAAAGCCAAAAGCCAATTCCTCACACTACAAAATACTTCGCCTGCGGATGGTGTACGACGATTGCCGACGTGGATTGCTCCGGATCCATGTGGAAGCCGGTTGTCAGATGGACGCCGATGTTTTCTTCCGGCTTGAGTACCGCGAAGAGCTTGGTCTGGTCTTCCAGATTAGGGCAGGCAGGATAGCCGAACGAGTAGCGTGAGCCACGATATTTCTGGTGAAACAGGTCGCTGATGCGCGGAGCATCCTCGCCGGCGATGCCCAATTCTTCCCGGATGTTTTTATGGAGGACTTCTGCCAGGGCTTCCGCAGTCTCCACGCTCAGGCCGTGCAGATAAAGGTACTTTGTGAACTCGCCCGCGTCAAAGAGCTTTTTTGTCACCTCTGAGGCGCGGCTGCCAATCGTCACCACCGACAATCCAATCAAATCGAACTTGCCCGAATCTTTGGGCAGGAAAAAGTCCGCGATAGAGAGCTTGCGCCCTTCCCTCTGGCGCGGAAAGGTAAAGCGCTGGATTTCTTTGGGCGACTGCGGTGAGTCATAGAGCACAACATCGTTGCCTTCGCTCTGGCAGGCAAAGTAGCCGTACACAACTTTTGGCTCAAACCATCCGCTGGCGGCCACTTCTTGTTCCAGCTCGAGCAGCACCGGCAGATATTTTTCCTCTACCAGGCGCTGGTAATCGCTTTGCGCCGCGGTCTTGAGCTGCCACTGGTTTTTAAACAGGGCCGTATGGTTGATGTACTGAAACAACTCGTTCAGATCAAAGTCCTTGCGCACGCGCAATCCGTAAGACGGCGGCCCGGGAATGTTGGGCGCAGGCTGGACCACGGCCGAGCGCTCTGTGCTGGGCGGCGCTTCCCCGCCGGAAACCACAACAGCTTTAGGAAATTGTTTGACCTTGCGGCCTTCAGCCAGCCGCGCCGTCCGCGCACCATTGGTTGACGTGAGATCATCCATCAGGTGCAGGCCGGCAAAGGCATCGTCAGCGTAAAAGACGGAGTTGGAATATTCGCGGCGCAGGTCATCTTCCACATATTTGCGCGTCAAAGCTGCCCCGCCGCAGATCACGGGAAACTCCAGCTTCTGTGCCTGAAGGTCCTGGATCACGTATTTCATCTCCAGCGTGGACTTGACCAGCAAACCGCTTAGGCCAATGGCGTCCGCCTTGTGCTGCTGCGCGGCGGCAATGATCGAGTCAGACGGCTGCTTGATCCCCAGGTTCACCACCTTGTAGCCGTTGTTGGAGAGAATAATGTCGACCAGGTTTTTACCGATGTCGTGAACGTCGCCCTTCACCGTGGCCAGGACAAGAGTTCCCTTCTGCGAGCCTCCGGCTTTTTCCATCTTCGGCTCCAGGTAGGCGACGGCCTGCTTCATCACTCCGGCTGAATCCAGCACCGAAGGCAACTGCATCTTGCGTGCTCCAAAGAGTTCGCCCACCGTCTTCATTCCATCCAGCAGCACGGTGTTGATGATTTCCAGTGGAGAATAACGCGTGAGCGCCTCATCCAGAATCTGTTCCAGCACCTGCCGGTTTGCTCCCTCACCCAGCGCCTTCTCGCCATTGATGATGCAGCGCTTGAGCTTGTCCTCCACTGAGAGCGATTCCACCGGCGCAGCCTCGGCCTGGGGCTGTTTGTCCAGCCCGCTGAAGTGGGCCATGTATTTTTGCAGCGGATCACCATCCGCTTTGTCGTAGTGGATCAGCCTTCGCGCAAGTTCAACCTCAACTTCAGGTATTTTGTATAACGGATAGATTTTGGCGTAGTTCACAATCGCCATATCCAGGCCGTGGTCCACCGCTTCCTTCATGAAGACGCTGTTCAGGACGCGGCGTGCATATACGTTTAGCCCAAAGGAGATGTTGCTCACTCCCAGGATCGTCTTCACCTCAGGCAATTCCTGCTTGATCCGGCGCAGTGCGTTTAAAGTCTCTATTCCGGCGGTGCGGTAGTCGTCCTGGCCGGTGGAGATGGGCAGTGTCAGCGCATCAAAAATCAAATCCACCGGACGGATTCCGTATTTCTCCGTCGCCAGTTTGAAGATGCGCTTGGCAATGGCAGTCTTCTTTTCTGCCGTCAGGGCCATTCCATCTTCATCAATGGTCAGGGCGATGACCGCCGCGCCGTAGCGTTTCGCCATGGGCAGCACTTTGGCCGTGCGCTTCTCGCCATCTTCCAGATTGATGGAATTGATGATGGCCTTGCCGGGAATCCGTTTCAGCGCCTCTTCAATTACGTCGGCCTCGGTCGAATCCACCAGCACCGGCGCAGGCACGCGTGTCGCCACCTTGTCCAGAATCGAACTGATATAGCCCTTCTCGTCCTCGCCCACAATGGCGCAGCACAAGTCCAGCATATGTGAGCCTTCACTGACGAGCTTCTTGGCCAGCGCCACAATGTCGTCATACTTGCCCGCGCGGACCATGTTCTTGAAGTGCTCCACGCGCGTGGTCGTATTCATCTCCTCTGCCACGATCAGCGGCTTGGGATCCAGGTCCAGCGGAACCATGCTGTAAGCGCTGGAGGCCGCGGGAGTGACCTCCACTTCCCTTTTCGCCGGCTCAAGATTGGCGCACGCATCCACCACCGTCTTGATGTGAAGCGGAGTGGTGCCGCAGCATCCGCCAACCACGCGAACGCCGTATTCGGTGATGAACTTCTTGTGGTATTCAGCCAGCTCTTGCGGCGTAAGGCGATAGTGCGCAACTCCGCCTACGTTTTCCGGCAGCCCGGCATTGGGCAAAACGGAAATCTCCTTGGGCGCATTGTGGGCCAGATAGCGGACAGAGTCGTTCATCTCCTTGGGCCCGGTCGAACAATTCAGTCCGATGATCTCGCAATCGAACGGCTCCAGCGCGGTCTCGGCGGCGCCAATGTCGGTCCCCAGAAGCATGGCCCCTGTTTCCAGCAGCGTTACCTGCATCTGCACCGGCAGACGCTTCCCGGCGGCCTTCATGCCATCGAAGACCGCGGCCAGGGCGATCTTGGCCTGCAGAATGTCCTGCGCCGTCTCAATCAGCAGCAGGTCCACTCCGCCGTCAATCAATCCCATCACCTGGTCGTAATAGGACTTCCACATTGCGTCATAGCCAATGTGTCCGAGCGAAGGCAGCTTGGTGGTGGGGCCAATGGAACCGGCCACAAAGCGCGGTTTGTCCGGCGTGGAGAAGTCAGCAGCCACTTCACGCGCCAGCTCGGCCGCGCGTTTGTTGATCTCGTGGACTTTGTCCTGAAGATTGAACTCGCCCAGAACAATGCTGGTGCCGCCAAAGGTGTTGGTCTCAACCACGTCCGCGCCCACCTTGAAGTAGGCAGCGTGGATGTCCTTGACCATGTCAGGACGGCTCAAGACCAGGATCTCAGAGCAGTTTTCATTGCCCCAGAAGTCGTCGAGCGAGGGATGGCGCTCCTGAATCTGAGTGCCCATGGCGCCGTCGTAGATGACGACACGTTCGCGAACTGTTTCCAGAAAGGATTTCATTGCCTGAGTCGAGACCCGTTTTGTCCTGCCGCTGCGCTCCAAACCGCTGAAGCGTTTCGTCCAATCAAGTGTTTGCTGCTTCTGCAAGCGACCAGCTCGGCGCCCAAGTCGGCCAAGCCCGTTTCTCGCCAAGTCAGGTCAGGGTTCCCGCTACACCTTTTATTCTAAAGGGTGCGGCACACCAAAACCGTGGGAATCCATTGTGCTGTTATTTATAGTAATTGAACTGGCGGTAATCATCACGGAGGCGCGGTCGCCGTTTCACTCTTCCTCGTTCTGTGATTTGTAAATCGCTCCCGGCGGGTGCTACCATCACACCATTGGAGGTTCTGAAAGATGTCTGATCAAGACAGCAGCAACAACTTCATGTGGTTTTTGGCAGGACTTGGGTTTGGCGCCCTGTTGGGCGTCCTCTATGCTCCCCGCTCTGGCCGTGAAACCCGCCAGGCCATCCGCAACACCGCCCAGGAAGGCAAGGACTTCATCAAGAAACAAGGACGCGAAGCGCGTGAATCTGTGGGTCAGTGGGTCGACCGGGGTAAAGAGGTTATCAGCCGCCAGAAAGACCAGTTCAGCTCCGCTTTTGAAGCAGGCAGGCAGGCTTACCATGAGGCGGCTGGTGAAGAACACAAAAAATCTTAGCGTTCGGGACGTCGGGGTATCAGTCGGCCCCGAAACCAAAGGAAAATGTGTAGGCCGCAAGGCGATGAGCAAGGGTTAGCACTGTGAGTTCCAACCTGTTTCTTGACATTTTCGTGGGCATTACCGCGATCGCATTCTGCGGACAACTGGTCCTTTTGTTTCTCCTCTATAAGGCCATCGAGAAAAGCTCAGAGCGCCTGGAAAACAGCGCTAACCGGATAGAGCAGCGCATGGCTCCGGTACTCACTGCCGCTCAAGCCATCCTGAGTGAAGTGCAGCCCAGGATTTCTGAGATTACCGCCAATCTCACCGAGGCCTCGGCCACCATTCGTTCGCAAGTCGCGGGAATGGCGCAGAGCGCCGGAGAAATTGTGGAGCGAGTGCGGATGCAATCCGTCCGCCTGGACGAAATGGTGCACTCCACCGCTGACAGAGTCGAACAAACAACTGATTTCCTGCAAAATACCGTGATTACTCCTGTACGCCGGGTCCATGCCATCCTGCACGCCGTCAATGCCGGTATCGGATTCCTCAGGCGCAATCGCGCCGGCAGGAAAGGCCCACAACTGGCAGCCGAAGAAGACGAAGAAATGTTCATCTAGATTGCCAAGGATGGCAATCTCTTCACTGTCTGATTCTTGGATTCGCCAGCGAATAGAGAAAGTCTGTCAGAAAGTTCACCACGACATACGTGATGCCGATCGTCAGAATGCAGCCCTGCACCACGTAATAATCCCGGCTGCTGATGGCCTGGATGGTCAGGCGTCCAAGGCCTGGCCAGGAAAAAATGGTTTCCGTCACAATGGCGCCCGCCAGCAGCGCTCCAAACTGCAGTCCCACCACTGTCAGCACCGGGACCAGCGCATTACGCAACGCGTGTTTGTAGACCACCATGTTTTCAGGCAAGCCTTTGGCGCGCGCCGTGCGAATGTAGTCCTGGCCTAGCTCCTCCAGCATGGAGGTGCGCACCATGCGCGTGAGAATAGCCGCCAGTGAACCGCCCAGCGTGAGCGCCGGCAACAGCAGGTGAAGAGTAATACCGGGAACCGGCAGCGCCCAGTGTGTCCCCGGCACCCTCAGGTGATGCATAGGCCCTGCTCCCGAAACCGGCAAAAGACCCAACTGAACGGAAAACAACAAAATCAGGATCGGCCCCAGGGCGAAATTTGGGAATGAGAGTCCGAGCAGGCTGGCAAAACTAAGCGTCCGGTCGTCCCAGCGGTTTCGGCGCCGCGCTGAGCGAACTCCCGCCGGAATCGAAATCAGCAGGGCCACAATCATGGCGCCCACCGTCAACTGCAGGGTCCAGGGGTAGCACTGGGCAATCATGCCAGTCACGTTCTGGTTCGCGCGTAAGGACTTGCCCAGATCGCCGTGCAGCACTCCCTTCCAGTAGTTCACATACTGGTGGCCAAGGGGCACATCGAGCCCATAAGCATGGCGTAGCGATTGAATATCGGTAGCGCTGGCGCCCTCCCCGAGCATCTGCTGGATCGGGTCTCCGGGAACCAGGTGGATCAATAGAAAAACCACTGAAACCACCAGCCAGAGCACCGGAATCATGTACAGCAATCGAATTGTTATGTAGCGAAGCAAGTTGTCATCCTGTTGGCTTCAGAGGTCCTGCTTGGCTCTCGATCTTGATCCTCGAGATGCGATGGCCTTCCATATTAAGCACGGTGTAGCGCCGGTTTTGATATTCAAGCGTTTCCCCGCCCTTGGGTATCCGGCCCAATTGCGCCATCACAAATCCAGCCAGAGTTTCAAATCCCTGGTCGCGAGGCAGTTCAATCTCATACTGCACTTCCAGGTCGCGAATATTGGCGCTGCCATCCAGTACAACAGACCCTGAAGTAAACGGCGCGCCGGGGCGCTGGGCCACGTCGAACTCGTCTTCCATTTCGCCCACAAGCTGTTCCAGAACGTCTTCCACGGTCACCAACCCGGAGGTAGATCCAAATTCATCGACCACAATGGCCAAGTGGCGCTTGCGCTGCTGAAATTCAACCAGCAGGTCGGCAACCGGCTTGGTCTCCGGTACAAACAACACTTCCCGCATGATATTGCGGACCCGCAGCCGGGAAGAGGTGTCGGCAGTCGAGAGGCCCGCCAGCATTTTCATGTGCATCATGTGGGCCAGGTCTTTGGAATACAGCAGGCCGATGATGTTTTCCTTGCCTCGTTCCCCATCGTAGACGGGCACGCGCGAGTGCTGGTCTTCCACAACACGCGTCATAGCCTCTTCCAGAGGCATGTCGGCCGGAAGAGAAAAAATGCTATGGCGCGGCGCCATGATCTCGCGCACGGCCAGGTTCCCCAGTTCAAGCGCTTTGTGAATCATCTCCTCCTGCGACTCCGGCAAGAGCCCGACGCGCCGGCTGGCGGTAACGATCAATTTCAATTCTTCCGGCGAGTGTACGCCGCCTTCGCGCATCATGCGTGACCCGAATCCGCGCAACACCAGGTTGGCGGACTTGTTCATCACCAGCAGGAAAGGATGGGCCAGCGTCATGAAGAAATCCATGGGGCCGGCCACGGCCAGGGCTACCCGCTCCGCGCGCTGCAAGGCCAGCGACTTGGGGACAATTTCCCCCAGCAGGACATGCATGTAGGTAATAACAATGAAGGCGATGGTAGCGGCAAAACCATGAGCGTAAATCGTGCCGTAAGGAACGCTCGGCATCCACGGCTGGAAGATACCAGCCAAAGTACTCTCGCCTACCCAGCCCAGGCCGAGACTCGCCAGGGTCACGCCGAACTGCACTGCGGGCAGGAATTCATCCAGCCGCTTCTGGATTTTCTGGACGGTGCGCGCTCCAATGCGCCTCTGTTCTATCAACTGCTGCACCCTGGTATCGCGCAGGCTGACCATGGCAAACTCAGCCGCTACAAAAAAGGCATTGGCTGCCACCAGCAAGATCACCAGCATGATCCGGAGGAGCACCAGGGGAACCATGGATTCAAATTTTACACGTTAAGCTCAGTCCATCGGCATGAACTCGCCGGACGGCGCTGGCATAGAGGGGTGTGATGACCCGATGCTCCGATTTCCCTGGCTTTCCTTTCCTCAAATCTCAGGTCTAATTCTGATAGCCCAGGGGCCGGTAGTGTAATAAATCGGAAGTAACTAAGTCCTTAATATTCAGGGAACTTTTTCAGCCTGTCATCGTATTAAATGATGAAGAAGCCCATAAGGGGGTAGGGGTTTGGCAAACGGCAACGGAAAAAAAGGCAAAAAGAGGCTCATCGTTGTTATTTGTACGGTCGTGGCACTCATCCTGGTAGTGTTTGTGGCAGTGGCTGCAACCCGTGGCGGCAGCAAGATTGATCCTTCCAAGCTGGTAAAAGTGGAACGCGGAGACCTGGCCAAGAGCGTCGTCGCAACCGGCAAAATCCAGGCCATCACGCAGGTTGAGGTCAAATCCAAAGCCAGCGGCATCGTAAAAAAGTTGCTGGTGGATTATGGCGACCAGGTTAAGCAGGGCCAGGTGCTGGCGGAGCTCGACAAAGAGGAAATCCAGGCCAGGGTAAACCAGCAGCGCGCATCGCTTGAGGCTGCGGAGGCTGCGGCGCGAGCCGCGGCAGCCGACCTGCAGCACGCCAAAGTAGATGCGGAAGGGCCGGATGTGCCCGTGCTCAAACGAGCTTATGATCGCGCTCAGGAAATGACCAAGGCCGGCGTGCTCGCGCCTTCGGCCCTGGATGACGCGCAGAAAAATTACGAGATGGCCGTCAACAAGCAGAATCTGGGCAAAGCCAATGAAGGAGTCGCTCAAGCCAAGCTGCGGCAGGCGCAAGCGCAGGTTTCCCAGTCGCGCGCTCTCCTGGAACAAACGGAAGAGGAATATCGCAACTCCACCATCGTTTCCCCCATTGATGGAACCGTCCTGTCTCGCGATGTTGAGGTGGGAGACGCCGTAAGTTCCATCCTGGTTGTGGGTTCATCTGCCACATTGCTGATGACCCTGGGCGATACACGCGAGGTATACGTCAAGGGCAAGGTGGACGAAAGCGATATCGCTAAAGTCTATCTCGGCCAGCCTGCGCGGATTAAAGTCGAGTCCTACAAGGACCGTACCTTCAACGGCAAAGTCACCAAGATTTCTCCCATGGGAGTAGAGAAGGACAATGTGACCACCTTTGAGGTGCGGGTCTCGATTGACAACTCCAAGGGTGAACTCAAGTCCATGATGACTGCCAATGCGGAAATTGTTCTGGAAGATCACAAAGGCGTGCTCATGGTGCCGGAAGGCGCGCTCATTTATGACAAAGACCGCAATGCTTCCGTCGAAATTCCGGACCCCGGCGTCAGAGACGGCAAGAAGAAAATCACGGTGACCGTGGGTATCTCCAATGGCTCCAAGACAGAATTGCTTGCCGGATTGAAAGAAGGAGAGCAGGTAATACTGCAATGAATATGAAATCCCTAAAACTTCTCGGTCTCCCTTTACTCTTCGCGGCAATCGCTGCGCTGCCGCTGCATGCATCTGAAACGGGCACATTTGACCGCACCTTGCAGGTTTCAGGGCCTGTTGACCTGGATGTAGCCTCGGGTTCCGGCAACATCAAGGTGCACAACGGAGGAAATGGCAGCGTGTACATTCACGCCACCATTCGTGCCCGCGACTCCTGGTTTGGGCTGAGCGCGCAGGAAAAAGTAAAAAAACTCCAGTCGAATCCCCCTGTTGAACAACAGGGGAACACCATTCATGTGGGCAGAGTTGGGGACCGCGAGCTGCAACAGAATGTATCCATCGATTATGACCTCACCGTCCCGGCGCAAACCAGGGTTTCCAGTCAAACCGGCTCCGGAGACCAGGACATCAGGGGCGTTCAGCTCGCACTCATCGCCCGAACCGGCTCGGGAAATATCACTGCTAACGATATTGGCGCTGAGGTTCACGCCAGGTCGGGCTCAGGTGAACTGAAAATCAACGGCGTCAAAGGCGGGCTGAATGCAGAGGCCGGCAGCGGAAACATCCGCGCCCGTGGTATTGCCGGTGATGTCTCCGTCAGCACTGGCAGTGGAGAAATCGAAGTCGAGCAAACGGCCCCGGGTGGGGTTCGGGCGAATGCCGGATCGGGAAACCTGAAACTCCACGGCATAAAAGGATATTTGCGGGCAGGTACAGGCAGCGGCGACATCACCGCAGATGGCGAGCCCACCGGAGACTGGCGTGTAAGCGCCGGATCGGGAAACATTGATCTAAGAGTCCCATCCACCGCCTCTTTCAACATCGATGCCCGCACCTCTTCCGGCAGTCTGAAGGTAAATCACCAGGTCACAAGCCAGGGAACGTTCTCCCGCAATCATGTGCAGGGCAAAGTCGGCAGCGGCGGCGTGCTGGTGGACGTCCACACCGGATCGGGTGACATTCAGGTCAACTGAAAGCGGTCACCAAAGTAAGCTTCTCCGTTCATTTTTAGTTCCTAAAACAGGACACTCGTTGTAACCTGACGCCAGCGATCTATTGAGATTGCCTTCCAAGAAGTGTGACTGGCGAGGGGTGGCCTGCATGGAGTTGACCATCATTTTGGCAACAAGCTTTTTGTTGGCGGGCCTTCCGCTGATGATTGCCTACTTCTTCCTCTTCCTCACTTTGCCGCGCAAGGTGGAAGCGGTGACTGAGGATATTAAAAAGCTTGCAGGACCGGGTGACGGCAGCCTTTCCGGTTCCAGCCAGGCAGTCCGCTCCCGCATGTTCGTTCTGCCGGACATTGAGGGGCTGGCCAAAAAGTATTTTGCCGGGTCCACCCTGGGAATTCCGTCCATGCTGCTGACCCTGTTCTACTTTGCCGGCTTCTTGCTCTGTGATTCCTATCTGAGATTGCGCTTTGTAGAAAAATCCCGGGCCTGGCTCTTCCCCAGGGAATTTGTTGAGACCTGTGTGCCGCTGTTGTACGCATTCGTCGGCGTATTCGTCTTCAATCTGGGAGCCATGATTCGCCGGCTCTATCTGGCCGATATCAGCGAGCAGGTCTTCTGGAGCGCCATCAACCGGCTCCTGCTCTCCATGGGCCTGGCGTTGATAATCATGAAGAGCGGTTTGGAAAACTGGGGAGCGGAGTTTTACTTCTCCATCGGCTTTCTCGCCAACATCGTTCTGGATTGGCTGCTGGAGAAGACGTTGAAGCTTTTGAACATCGCCCAGCCGAAACAGGACGAACTGCCGTTGCAGATGGTGCGCGGCATCAATATCTGGAAAGCTTATCGGTTGGAGGAAGAAGGCATTGATAACGTTCAGAATCTCGCTACCGCTGATGTAGTTGATCTGGTGGTGCGCACGCATTACAGCGCGCGGACGCTCATCGACTGGATCGACCAGTCTATCGTTTTATCGCGCCTCACCACAGATCAAGTGAAGGTCCTGACTTCGCAGGGAATGGCCATAAGCGCAATTGAATTGGCGGCCGCTGCCCCGGAAAGTAACAACGGCGACCTTACATTCGCTAAAACCCTGGCCTCCAAGCTCAACGTTGATCCAGTCCTTATGGCGGCAACATTGGATCGCCTTTACGAAGACGAATACGTGCGCAGCCTATGGCAATTGTGGCAGAGCGGCGCCGAAACTGCGATCAGTGGCAAAATCCGCATTACCTTGACCACTCCGCAGGCCGAGACCGCCACCAGCGTAAGCCAACCAGACAGTGACCCGGTCAGGAAAGAGGAATCAGTCAGAAACCAGCCGCAGTAGCACAACCCGCTTGGAATTCCTGTTCTGCGGCAACGATTATCGTCTCTCTGATTCCCCGTTCTTAGTTTTTCAACATTCCTTCGTCTCCTCGTTTTTCCTCTGTGGTCGTCTGTGGTGAGATATTGATTTTATTTTTGGGTTTTTCAAATCCCTGCTCTTGCTTTTTCTCCGTGTCGTAGCCTGTCCTCGAGGTGCCAGCCGAAGGATGCCTCCGTGGTAGGTGTTGAGTTGACTTTGAGATAATCTATTCACGCAAATGAGCAGCCTGCTAAAACGCGCTCTGCGGGCCTATGCCATCTACTTCTCCTTGTGGACGGTACTTGGCCTCTTTTTCTTCAGCCAGGCACTCACGCAAAAACTCTACTTTCACGATCCCACACCCTGGTGGCAAACGATGGAGTCCTGGCTCATTGGCGTCTGGGTCTCCGCGCTGTTGACGCCGGCGGTGCTGTGGCTGGGCCAGCGGTTCCCTCTTGAACGCGGAAAATGGATGCGCTCCGTACCGCTCCACCTGATTTTTGGCTTGCTGTTTGCTGTGGTCCAGCTCACCATGGACAGTTTTGTTCATGCGCGCCTCGGGGTTTTGCCTTTCATTCTGGGATCCACCTTCAAGGCTGTGTTCTCCATCCTGATGGTCATTGCCTTCCACGGAGACGTGCTCACCTACTGGACCATTCTCGGCATTCAATCTGCCATCCGGTATTACCGTCGCTACCAGGAACGGGAGAAGCAGGCGCTACGGCTGGAGCTTCAAGCCTCCGAGTTGCAATCCCAACTCATGCAGGCCCGCTTGGGCGCGCTCAAGATGCAACTTCAGCCTCATTTTCTATTCAACACTTTGAACACCATCATGGTCCTGGTGCGCCAGCAAAAAGGACGGCAGGCGGAAGAGATGCTCGGACGCCTGAGCGACCTTCTGCGCTGCGTCCTGGACGATGTAGAGGCGCAGGAGGTCCCGCTGCGCCGCGAGCTGGAATATCTGCAGTTGTATCTCTCCATCGAACAGGTGCGATTTCAGGACCGGCTGCGCGTAGAGATATCCGCCGATCCCGCAATTCTGGATGCTGCCGTCCCCCAGATGGGCCTGCAACCCATTGTCGAAAACGCCATCCGCCATGGCATCGGTCGAAGTTCAGCCGCAGGCAAAATCCAGATCACTGCCGCGCGTGTGAATGGCATGCTGGAAGTGAAGGTACAAGACGATGGACCTGGACTGCCTCCCGCTGGCGCCGCCACCAGTCGGGGAATTGGGTTGGCCAACACGCGTTTGCGCCTTCATCAACTCTATGGCGATGCGGCGCGACTCACCGCCCAGAATGGCGAACACGGCGGAGCAGTGATCACCATGCTCATTCCCTATCATGTGGCCCCCGGCGTCTCCGAATCGGAAGTGATGGAAATCCATGCCCTTGACCACGCTAATCGTTGATGATGAGCCTCTGGCGCGCCAGGGCTTGCGCATGCTGCTCTCCCAGGATCCCGAGATTGGCGCCATTCAGGAGGCCAGGGACGGGAATGAGGCGGTCAAAGCCATCATCAAGATGCATCCGGACCTGGTTTTTCTGGATGTACAGATGCCGGAAAAGGACGGCTTCTCTGTCGTCAGGGAAGTAGGAGCGGAGCGCATGCCCGCAGTCGTATTTGTTACCGCCCACGACCGCTACGCTATTCAAGCATTCGAAATCAATGCCCTCGACTACCTGCTCAAGCCCATCACCGAGGAACGCTTTGCCCAGGCGCTGGCTCGGGCAAAAAATCGCCTGCAATCGCACTCTGGAGACGACGCAACCCGGCAGATCATCGGCCTGCTCCAGACCATCGCCTCCCCGCAAAAATACCTGAAACGGCTGGCTGTGCGCTCCGCAGGCAAGACGGTCTTTGTAGACGTTGAGGACATCGATTGGATGGAGGCGGCGGAGAATTACGTCCAACTCCACACCAGCCGCGCGCGGCACCTGCTCCACGTGCCCATGAACACGCTGGAGAAATCTCTTGATCCTGAAACCTTCCTGCGCGTGCACCGCTCAATCATCGTCAACGTAGGCCGCATCAAAGAGCTTCAGCCCGGCCCGCACGGCGAATATGTAATCACCCTGCACAATGACGTGCGCCTTCAGTCAGGCCGAAGCTACAACGAAAAGCTCAAAGCCCTGGCTGCAAATCCTTTCTGATGCCGCAACCAAAATCAACACCTGCCACGGAGGCACGGAAACACGGGTTGATTTAGGCCGGTTCGTCACTTCTCCTATCCACTTGGTCAAAATCACCTTCCTCGCCACGCGGAATGTCCCTGAGACTCTGCTTGAGCAAGAAAACGGAGATACATTTATGACCTTCCTGGCTGAGCTGTCTGGCGTCCACAAGCGCTATGGCAAGACTGTGGCCCTCGATGGACTTGATTTACAGGTACGCGATGGAGAGCTGCTGGCTGTGCTGGGGCCAAACGGAGCAGGCAAGACTACAGCCATCTCCCTGCTGCTGGGGTTGCAGGAGGCCGACGCTGGAAAGGCACAGCTCTTCGGAAAGTCCCCGCACGATCTGGAGACTCGCCGGAAGGTAGGCGTGATGATGCAGGAAGCCGTGCTTCCCGCCGAGCTTCGAGTGCAGGAGCAGATTGACCTGGTCGCCAGCTACTATCCGGCCCCGATGACTCCGGCAACGGCCATGGAGATGACCAATACAACAGCGCTGGCTGGTCGTCCGTACGGCAAGCTTTCCGGAGGACAGAAGCGGCTGGTACAGTTCGCCGTCGCCATGTGCGGCCGGCCCAAACTCTTGTTCCTGGATGAGCCCACGGTGGGCCTCGATGTCCAGGCGCGCAAGCTGATGTGGGCAACCTTACGTCAACTGGTGGAGCAGGGGTCTTCCATCGTGCTCACCACTCACTATCTGGAAGAGGCGGAGGCGCTGGCCGATCGCGTGATGGTCCTGGCCAAGGGCCGCGTGATCGCCTCCGGAACCGTCAATGAGATTCGCGCCAACGTAGTCCGCAAGCAAGTCACTTGCTCAACCGCTCTGGCTGTAGAACAGATTCAAGGCTGGCCGGAGGTGGAGAACGTTACCCAAGATCACCAGGGAGTTCACATCACCGCGAACAATGCGGAAGCATTGGTGCGCCGGCTGCTGGCGGCAGATGAAGATGTTCAGGACCTGGAGGTCCGGCGCGCCGGGCTGGCCGAGGCATTTACAGAACTCACTCAGGAGGCTGCTTTATGAGCGCTACTTCCCTTCCTCTCAGCACCAATCTGACCAGCGATAGCATGGTGTCTTCCGGCAGATTGCTGCGCGCTTACCTGGTTGAGGCCAAATACGAGTTCGTGCGCATGCTGCGCACCCCTGCCTTCTCCATGCCCTTTTTGGGCTTGCCGGTGTTGCTGCTGTTGCTGTTCGGCGTGGTCCTGTTCGGGTCCGCGATTCGCAGTAACCAGGACGCCGGAAAATTCCTCTTCACCGCCTTTGCGATTCTCGGCATGATGGGCCCCGGCATGTTCGGATTCGGCATGGGTGTCGCCATCGAGCGGGAGCAGGGATTGCTCAAGCTCAAGCGCGCGTTGCCCATGCCGCCGGCCGCCTACTTGTTGGCGAAGATGCTCATGTCCATGCTGTTTGGCATGATCGTCATGGCTACGATGGTTGCTGCCGGTCTTACTCTGGTAAATCTAAGTCTTAGTTTTGCCCAGGTCTTGAAGGTCGCCGTGGCCTGCATCATCGGCACGCTGCCCTTCAGCGCCATAGGGCTGTTCATTGGGGTGTGGACAACAGGCCGCAGTGCCCCAGCCTTTGTGAATTTGGTCTACCAGGTCATGATGCATCTCTCCGGCCTGTTTTATCCTCTGCCGAAGTTTATGCAGAACATCGCGCCAATCTGGCCTACCTACCATCTGCAGCAATTGGTCATGAATACATTGGGAGCGCCAAGTCGTGGATCCACCATCGGCCACGCGGCTGCACTGACCGGGGTAACGCTGGTGCTGACGCTTCTGGCTCTCCGTCGGCTGAAGCGGAATGGGTAAGATTCTCTGATTAAATTGCTAACCAACACACAAGTGGTAGAGGTCACGGATGCTTCGCAGATAATACGCAGAGGATGCACGGCCTCAATGTCGCGGTACCGGGCAAAATCTGTGTCATTGAAAGACAGAATTCGCTTCACTCCACAGGAGAATGTTGGTGTCCAACAAGCAAGGGTAATCTGCCATTGACCGGGATGCGGGCCTGGTATAGAGTTTGCGCAATATGGCAGCCTCAAATGGTTCGGGGGGCGGTTGGGCTGGCGTCGTCCAGGAGCTGCTCAAGACATTTCTTATCCTGCGGGACATCTTTGGATACGCGCTGCCAGGCGGAGTTTTCCTGGGAATTGGCATGTTTGTCGGCCGCATCCGAATGCAGGCCATCTCCGGCGTAATTTCACCGTTTCATGTGCCCACATGGGCTGCCGCAATTTTGATCGTTGCCGGTTGCTACGCCGTTGGACACGTGCTGGCATCCGCCGCCTATCTGCTGTCTGACATCGGTAAGGCGATCGTGGCGCGCAAATATCGCGCTGAGCTCTTGGATCCTCCCGTGACGCTGGATGCCGGTGTCCAGCCGCGCCTGCGTTGGCTCCTGGACAATCCGACCGAGGTAACTGCGGACCTGCTGGTTCTCAGGTCAAAGCAGCCTGAAATATTTGTCGACCTTGACCGCCGCGAGACGATGACACTGTTGAGCGGCGCCTTACTGGTGGCTTTGACTGCGGGCCCCATCATATTTTGCTGGCTTAAGCTGGGCTTATGCGCCACATTACTGGTTGGAGCAGCAATTCTGGTCATTGACTTTGCCACTGCATTTCCCCATCTGCGCAGGGTGAAGATGGCAACCCGCAAGGCCGGAGAAAAATTGGCTGCCGCCAAGCCGCCTGAGGATTATCAAAAGCACCTGCAAGACCTGCTCGACGCTGCTACGGAGTTTCTGAAGAAGCATTGATCTGACACGCCCACACCAAAAACCGCTTCGACGGTCGCAGAGGGGTGACACTGGGTCATTTCAAGAATCGCAGGCCTCCGGAAACAGTCAGCAAAGATGAAACACGGAACACTGAAGCCGAAGCGCCAGAAGAACGAAGCTCAAGCCCGCCGTAATCTCTCGGGCCAGCTTTGAAATCCAGGCACGGCTGGCTCAAATTCGTCCATGCATATCCACCTTAGGCCCGGATCGCGGCTGGCGTTTTCGTCTGAGGCCAACTCGGATCGGTTTATCCAAGTCAGATATCAAACAAGGTTAGCAGGACCAGAAGGGCATCGTAACGGATGAAAATCTCGATCTTCCTGAGTTACCCAAAACCTCACCAAGGCAAGCAGGCCGCCTTTGTAGAGGCCGTAGAGAAGTACCTCCGAGGGCGGGGATTCGAGCCGCGAACCCTTGGGGTAACAGATTACGACATGGATGTGCCGCTCAAAGCAATCCGCCGCCAGCGAACATCATGGTAAGATCGCTGATGCGTAAAGGGCGCATCCGGTCCGCGGAAAGGACAGAAGTCCACCTGGTTGTCACATCTTCGTTCCACGAACTTACTTTCTGCCCGTCAATGCGGACCTCGGGCCTGGGAAAGGAAGTTCGCCATGCCGGTAAGACCTCACCCATCGAAGCCCAATCTAGAGCACCTCAAGTATCAAGCAAAAGACCTGCTAAAGGGACATGCTGCCCGAAATCCAGGAGTCGCACAGCGGATCAGAGAATTTCACCCACGCTTCGTCAGCGCAACCGATGACGAAATCTTTGCTGCACGCCTGAGCGTCAGTGACGTTCAGCTTGCCCTTGCGCGCGAGTCCGGATTCCGGAGTTGGGCGAGGCTGAAACAGCACGTTGAAAAGCCCACGCCTTCCGACCAACTGAACCTGCCACACCATGAGCGGATCGAAGATGCCATATTTCGCCGTGGCGTAGAACTACTCGACGCCGGCAACGCAGCAGGTTTGCGTGCCCACCTGAAGCAGCACCCAAACCTGGCGCATCAGCGCGTCGCGTTCGAGGGCGGAAACTATTTTCGCAATCCGACGCTATTGGAATTCGTGGCTGAGAACCCGGTCCGGCGTGGCACTTTGCCATCGAATATCCTCCAGGTCACCCAAGTCATTCTCGAGGCGGGCATTGAACCATCCGCACTGAACCAGACACTTGGGCTGGTTTGTTCCGGCTGCGTTTCGCGCCAATGTCGCATGCAACTTCCGCTAATCGATCTGCTTTGCGATCGCGGAGCGGACCCTGACAGTGCGATCCAAACGGCGCTTGCACACGGCGAGTTCGAAGCGGTGAATGCTTTGATTCAGCGCGGCGCGCGGGTCAGTCTGCCCGTAGCCGCGGCTTTGGGACGTATCGAGGATGCGCGTCGCTTGATTCCAAATGCCGACGGTGAGGACCGCCATCGCGGGCTGGCCCTCGCGTCGCAGTTTGGTCATGTTGAGATCGTTCGAGCGCTGCTTGATGCTGGCGAAGATCCAAGTCGATACAACCCGGTTGGATTTCATTCCCATTCGACCCCATTGCATCAGGCCGCTTTGGCCGGCCATGAGGTCGTAGTGCACCTTCTCGTCCAACGAGGTGCAAAATTGGATTTGAAAGATACAGTCTGGCAAGGTACGCCAGCGGATTGGGCAAAACACGAAAAGAGAGCAGCGATCGAGTCATTCCTGCGTTTCCAGCAGACGAACAATGACAAGGAGGAGTAACCCCCTTATTGCTGAATGACTAATGGCTGGTTCTGATTGGTGGAACTAATCGGGATCGAACCGACGACCTCATCATTGCGACCGTCGTGTGCCACAATCTGCGATTACTCTTTGCTCGCGATCTCCTTCAATCCCTGCTTGCGCAGAATGTCATTGAACGCAGCCAGGTCGTGCGTCACCAGATTGTCATATTCATTCTGTACCAGATGCATCTCGTTCTTGAGCAAAGCATATGCCGCCCGCGCCTGGGTGGTTGGCTCGCGGTCAGAGCTTTGCAGGTGCCCGGCCAGATAAACAAACTTGGCTGTGAGCTGCACCGGCCATTCATAGAAGGCGACAGGCTTCTGCTGCCGCAGTTTGTCTTCCAGAGCTGAAAACTTCAGTTCCAGCGCTGCGGCAGTCTCGAGATCGCTGGCCCGGAAAACCTGGTGGTCTGTGCCGGATTTTGATTGGTCATGGAAAGCCCTAAGCTGGCGACGGATTCCCTGTATGCCGTCCGTCAGAGTGACTGACGACTTGAGATCGACAGCTAACTCTTTCAGCATAGCTGTCTGCAGCTCAATCTCGCGTAGGTGTCCGGCTGAGCCAGGGTCGAGCAGCACGGTCAATTTGTGGGAGTACTCATGGCCGCCCACATTCAGCTTCACCAGATAGCTTCCCGGAGGCGCAAGTATGTTCACCCTCGGCGGTGGCCCTGAACCCCTTGCTGGTGTCGGCTCGGGAACCGGCCCCTGCAACGGCCCTTCTTCAGGACCGGCTGGGGGCGCCGGACCATTGGCCGGACGCGGCGGCGGCGCGACGATGGCAGACATGGGATCAAAACGCAAATCCCAATACACGCGATTGATGCCCTTCACTTTGCTTCCTGGAAACGTGCGCAAGGTTTTTCCCGCAGCGTCAGCGATGGTAATGGTTGCATCGCCCTCAGGCACGCTCTTGAGCCAGTATGAAAGAGATGCGCCATAGGTTGGATTGTGTCCGGCTGTAGGATCATCAGAAGCTTCGCGGATGCCATTGGTCAAGCGGAAGCGGTAAGCAGCAGGCGGCGCGAAGAGATGCGCCTCCTCGCCTCCGACCTGGTTGGTCAATTGCTGCAGTGGCGAAAGATCATCGAGAATGTAAAAACCGCGTCCGTAGGTTGAGACCACCAGATCGTTGAAGTGCTTCTGTATCGTAAGCCATGAAACCGGCGCAGGCGGAAGTCCGGATTGCAGCGGCTGCCAGTGCCCGCCATCATTGAATGAGACATAAAGCCCGTTCTCCGTCCCCAGGTAGAGCAGACCGCGCCGCACCGGGTCTTCACGAACGCAGCGCGCATAACTCAGCGGGCTGTGCGGGATGCCATCAACGATCAGCTTCCATGTCTGTCCGTAATCCGCCGTCTTGTACACCCACGGATCGAAATTTCCCTCTTGATGTCCGTTCACGGTGATATAGGCCGTGCCCGCATCGTACTGTGACGGCTCAATGTTGTTGATGGTGCCCCAGGGGAGAATGCCGGGAATATTCCTGGTCACATTCGTCCATGTTTTTCCGCCGTTGCGTGTGATCTGCACTTGGCCGTCGTTGGTCCCGGCCCAAATGAGCCCGGCGGTGATCGGCGATTCGGCAATCGAATAGACAACGTCGCCATATTCAACGCCAATGTTGTCGCCGGTAATGCCTCCGGATGGCCCTTGTCGGGTGCGGTCGTTCAGAGTGAGGTCGGGCGAGATCAGCTCCCAGCTTTGGCCTCCGTTCACGGTCATATGCACATACTGGCTGCCAACATAGACTTTTTTATGATCATGAGGAGAAATGGTGATGGGGAAATCCCACACGAACCGATACTTCACATCGCGGGCTGCATGGCCGTTGGTGCTCACCGGCCATACTTCCACGTCGCGCACCTCTTTGGTGCGAGCGTCATAGAGCGTAACAATGCCGCCCACGCTGCCCCGGCCCGAAGCCGTGGACCAGATCAGGTTCGGGTCAACCGGATCCGGTGTCGTCCATCCACTCTCACCGCCGCCCACTGAATACCAGAGGCCACGCGGAATCTCTGCCTTGCCGGTAAGCTCTCCCAATCCAATCTTGGAATTGCTGGGGCCGCAGGTGGAAGGACCATCCTGCATGTTTCCGCACACTGTGTAGGGAACGCGATTGTCAGTGGTCGCGTGATAGAGCTGGGCAATAGGCAGACGGATGCGAGTCCAGCTCTCGCCGCGGTTGATGGAGATGGAGACGCCTTCGTCGTTGGCGATGATCATGCGCTTGCCATTGAGCGGATCAATCCACATGTCATGATTGTCAAAGCCAGGGCTTTGGTCCGGAGTCCGGCGGACGAGCGTCTTTCCGCCGTCACGTGTGGAGCTGACAAAAATGGAGAGAAAGTAGGCTTCGTCCGGATTGTCGGGTTCCACAGCCAAGCGCGTGTAATACGCCGGGCGCGAGAGCAGGTTGCCATTGGAGTTCATCAGCTTCCAGTTTTCGCCGCCGTCATCAGAGCGCCACAGCGTTCCCGGATCCGTGGGCTGGCCGTTCCACGGAATGCCACGCCCCGTCTCGATGAGCGCGTACACGCGGTTAGAGTCGGCCTTGGTCATGGCCAGTCCTGCTTTGCCAAAAGGACGCTCGGGCAGGCCATGGCCCGCAACCCGCTTCCAGGTCGCGCCTCCATCCACGGACTTCCACAGACTGCTCCCCCGTCCTCCACTCACGCGACCCCATGTGTGGATCTCGATCTGCCACATGGAAGCGAAGAGGATGTCAGGGTGGTTCGGGTCCATCACAATGTCGGCAGCGCCAGTGTTTTCGTCAACAAACAGAACGCGCTGCCAGTGAAGACCGCCGTCCGTTGTGCGATAGACGCCGCGTTCCTGCTGTGGGCCGTAGCTGTGTCCCAAGGCCGCCACCAGAACAACATCGGGATTGCGGGGATCAATGATGATGCGGCCAATTCTGCCTGTCTTCTCCAGGCCTCGGCGCTCCCATGTTTTTCCCGCGTCAACTGATCGGAAGATGCCCCATCCCATGGAGATGTGGCTGCGGATGAACGTCTCACCCGTGCCCGCCCAGACGATGTTGGGATCTGAGGGGGCGAGCGCCAGGGCTCCGATTGAGGCTACCGGCTGGTCGTCAAAGATTGCCTTCCAGTGGACTCCGCCGTCAGTGGTTTTCCAGATCCCGCCGGAGGCGGCTCCCACATAGTACGTGGATGGATCGCCGGGGATGCCGGCCAGCGAGATAGCACGATTCCCCGGCGGCCCAATGTAGCGAAAGTGCAACATCGAAGACGAATATGAAGCTGGATCGATCTGCGGCGGCAAAAGGTCAGACTGCGCATCCAGATCATTCAGGCAAAAGAGAATAAGGGCGGCAAAAAGAAGGAAACGAAGTCGAAGTGTCATTGATGGTGCCGGGTATTATGCTGCGAGGACAGGAGTTTCGCAAGCTGTAGGGGCACCTCCAAACGGCTGAAAGTAGTTAAGTCAAAATTTGGCGGGGCTAGTCGGGATCAAACTCACCTGGAGATGATTTGCCAAGTGGACGGGTCAAGATTCAAAACGTCATTATTCCTGAATTTCTCAGGGTCGAAATCCCGCCAAAACTCTCTTGGAGTTGGATAAAAAAGGTGTGCGACTCCTGAATTCTGCTCGATCGGGGAATAGCAATATATCGCGTCAAACTTGTGTTGGGTATGTGTCAGCCAAAACTGAAGGAGAGCGATTACCGTTTTACTGAGTACAAATTGCCAGGCGGTAACATAAAGCAACAGAATTAGACCAAACACCGGTATTTCCGTAGTGAGAGGATTTCTTCATCACTTTCTCAAAGATGTACCTCGCGAAATCATACGGCTTGTATGAACGGGGTGCAGCATCATAACTTCCTCTGAGATGTTCGAGTGGTGCAATCTCCATCAACTCCATATATTTCTTGACATTGCCATTTCAGTTGCAGTTGGAAATCAAAACTGTTCTGCTCGTTCTGTAAAGCAGAGACTGATGCTGTCAAAAGCTTTGCATCGCGGGCTGCCCTCAGGAATCCGTTGACGATAAATTGCTCAATCTCTTCTTTTGTACGAGGGAACTCAAGCTTCTTAAATGTTGCCTCGGGCCCGGAGGGCCTGCGACTGACCGTAATCACTCCTGTTGTACCAACTGGTTTCATTGGCTTTTGTTTCTGTGCCATTTGCTTCAGGTTCCCTGCCATATTGCTTGATGGATTCACATCGTTTATAACAGCGGCTCCCAGGACGAGACTCACTGCATTCTTATCGGGTTGCTGTGCTTGCGGCTATTGGTAATTTAAAGAACACATTGCAAGGTTGCCGGATCTCGAACCCGAACTCGTCCCGCTCGTTTGAGAATACTCCATCCGGGTCATAGCTGAATTTTTGGTAAGACAAAGCGCGCAACAACCAGGTGAAAAACGGGTATTCGTCACAGAGAGCGTCTGCTATTGGGTGCGCTGTAATTACCCCCGCGCTTTGGGTAAAGTGATTCCCTAGTTTCACTGCGTGGGTTGTCTTCGAGCGCCCGATGTACGGAAACTTTCCCGAGTATAAGTGGTGAGCTGTCCAGTCATTCGTACTGCCCGCCCTCTCCGGTCGCTCGCCTCCAGCGATTTCGAACGATGCCCGCGCCGGCCCATTCGGTCTGGTATCGAGCTTCACATACAGCCTTTTTGCAATCGCCTTAATCTGTTCAGGATAAGTGTGATACCTCTGCTTTTTTCCTTCCGGTGCAACGCGGTCACATCCCTGCCACAGTAGCAACGGCTTTTCCGCAAACCGTACAAAATCTTGCCAGTGCGTACCCGCATACTGTGCTACATAACGAAAAGATTCAATGGTGATCTGCTCCGTTTCGCGAGAATACCAATCGAGAAGATTATTCAAGTCGATTGGCTTCAAAAGGCTGCACCGAGATTCCAGGTTGTACGGCATTTATGCAATCAAGATATCTGAAAACGGTGTGGGGGCCAAATAATAAGGTCGGTGTCCCATTATACGGTACTTGGAAACCGACGCTTCTTGGATTTTTTTTCGCCGGGGGAGTACGAGGCGACGGCGAGCGCCCCTCGAAAAATTTTTTGGGCGCAGAGGACCTCCAAACTAGCGGAAGTTCAGAGCAAGTGCCGAGCTATGCGCGGCACTCGCTGGAATCATGGCCAGCGCAGGGATTGAAACCAGCGGCCGGTTTTTCCAGTTAGGAAACCGATTGCGTGAACTCTCACGAAAGCATGCTATGAGATCACAGATCGTCGATTCGGTCTTTATATTAGATGCTGCCACGCTATGCATCGATAGCTAAAGCCAATTCTGGAATTCATCGTTTGGATATATTGACAATAACCACTGCTAAGGATATGTTTTTTCCGGTCTTAAGCCACGGCCTACATAACAATTTTCCATAATGACCGTTTTGCACCCGCTGCTCGGCAGGTGAGCAAACTTCTGACGGTAGAAATAACTTCTGACTCGAGGTGATATGCCAGTGAGTGGCCCAACAGGCAGTACTATCAAATTCCACTCGTTCTCCATCGCAGGATCAAACATCTACTGGTCGCAACTGTTCGCATTAGCAATTGCTCTGGCTGCTTTGGCAATTCAGTTTTTTGTTTCTCCGGAGGCGCTGATACAAGCTTTGGCATGTTGTGTCGTAATTGGATGTGTGGTTGCAATCGCAAGGTTCGACTTTCTCGCACATCTCGGAGAACGTTTTGCTGCTGCGCTCAAACGAAGAAAAGAGCGTGCCCGTCAACGGGGAAAGTTTTCGCGCTGGGTCATCAGGCCGGCTTACGCGGGCTGTGATGGCGTAACCAGGGCGACACAACGCCTCTCCGATCCTTTTGTTAGAACGGGATTTCGCATCACCTTGTGGTTAATCGTGGGGAGCATCGTAACGTGCATTGCCGTTTATATAACTCTCATTGTCGCGGTAATGGTTTTCGCGCTCCTTGTCATGTGGTTCGTCTTGTGGGCTATGTCTGATCACTCTGGACCCAATAAGCCGCTGCCTAAGTTGGCGCGAGCGGGGACTCGCTTTGGCTTTGAGCACAAACAGGGTAAACCTCACCTCGTCCAGAGAGGCCTTTTGGACAAGGATATCGGCGAGTTGAAGCGCAGGAACTACCGGACCCAGGAGATCACTCACATTTTCGGTCCTAATCTCCGAGTCGTGGAAAACCTGACCGCCCTGGGGGCACAAGACCCTCATCGTCCTTACCGCGTCGAAACCCCTGATGGACAGCACGTCGGCGATCTGGTGAAGCAGGTGCTTGGTGACGACTTAAAATTTGAGCCTTCTGAGGAAGCTGAAACGGAATAAAAACAAATGTTCTGCACTCAATGTGGCGAGCAACTGGAGGGAACAGGCCCATGTAAATGCGGTGCCCCGTCACCGCTTGGCCTAGTTACAGGGCAACCTCAGCAAAAGACAAAAAGAACCGACGTAGTTAACATCACGCTCAGAGTTCTCAGCCTCTTGATATTCGTGGCATCTGTGGGATTACTCGCCGCCAAGTTTGCCAGTTTGGCCAATCCACCTGCAAGGATTCCCGGCAGTTCCTCAGCCAAAGCTAGGAGTACCGCTGATAGGAAATCCGGCGGCCCCGAAACGAGATTTGCTATACACACGGCCCATGGCGATGTTTCAGTGATCGACTTCCGACAGCATCCGGCTCAGGTGAGTTCCGACAAGACATCGTTTGTGGTTGAGAACACTGACAGCTTTGTAATTGCCTTCTATGCACCAGATTCCTCGTTCAACATTGCCCTTGAGTCCAAGCCATTGAAGCTGGCGCGTGCAAACGCAGAAAAGGCATTTTTGCGGGATTTGGGCATATCGCAGAACGATGCTTGCAAGCTGCTTATCAGCGTAGGAGTTCCCATCTCCGTTGATTACTCAGCGGCTGGCAAAGACTATGGTCTAAGCTTCTGCTCAGGAAGTCCCCCGATAGAATAATTTACTGGGGCGTAGCGTCTGGTCCTTGTCGCGCAATCTTGCAGCCCTGCAAGAATTCGGTTTCTTCCCCGAAAAAGATCTGATCGCCTGGGGAAACATACTCGGCAGACTGCAGGCAGAAACCAGTCTGCGGCTGCTGGAAACCCTGCGCGACCGTCTCATGAACAATGCTCTCTACTATGACCGGCTGTGTCGGACAAGGGAACGCGAGCTTGAAGACCCGGATGACGTTCTGATTCAGGCTGAACACCGCAAACGGGAATTGGCAGGAGGGCAACAACGCCAGGAGCAGCAGCCGGAAGCAGGCGCGTAAGCACAGAGAACACCAAACTAAGTTTTACCCCACCCGCCAGAGATGGCGGGTTTTTATGTCGTTCCCCTCCGAATCTGGGCATTTAGGGCAGGAGGCCAGCGTAGCGAGCCAATTCCGATTGCCGGACTGGAGGAGGAATGGTCTGGAAGGTCTCCAGTCGAGCAAGGAGTGATGCTTCCAGTTGGCGACCATCCAGGAAAACTTCCTCGAAAGCCCGTTTCTGGATGATTTTTGGTGTAGCCGACTATGCGCCCAGTGTGATGTTCGAGCAATATCCGCGCAGAGGAGCGCATTCGCCGGTGTTACCGGATCTGCGTCGCTGGTGTCGCCTCCGGGATGAGCACCAGCAGATCATAGCCCAGGACGAGCCTCTGCAAACTGAAATCGCTGATGGCTTCGTCCCGCAGCTTGCGAAGGTCAAATACCGTCCATCCCTCGCTCCCCACGCTATCTACGAAAGGCTGCATGAATTTGTAGTCGTTGTCGTCCAGCATCTTGAAACTCTCCGGCGAGTATGGGCGACCGATTCCAGCAAACCGCAATCTGGTCCCCTTTATGGGAAGGATGATGATATGTACCGTCTTGGCGCCTTGCCCGTCCGCCAACTCTGTCACGAAGTTCCCAATGTCGTTGTTCTGCAAGGGATTGAAACCCTTATACAAGTGCCAATCCCCTAACTTCATTAGCACCTTTGGCCGGCTGCCCTTCGCCGCTCCGTCGTAGTCTTGCATGAAAGCCTGCTTCATCAGCAACGCCCGCTCACGATTGGAATTTCTTGGCGCAGCCATATTGTCTTTGTAGATCTGCCGGCTCACGATGAGTCCGCGCATCAAGCGTTGCGCATCAGCATTGCCTTCCTTGTTCAGCAACTCTCTTAGCCGCGTGAACTCTTCATCGGGCGCGCTCATCATCAGCAGTTCAGCGGGATTGCCGGATTTCGCAGCTTTTTCCGCCGCCGCATTGTTTTCGTCCAAGATGAGTTGAGCTGCAGCGGCAGCATCCTTCTGGGGACGCGTCTCCAGAATCCGCGCCATCGTCATACCCGTCGATCCCATAAATTCCTGGTCCAGCCCCCAAAGGTGGAATGTCTCACCCTTCGCCGACCGCGCGCAGTTCGTGACCATGTCCAACTCTTCCTGGAGGTTGAAAAATGCGATGCTATCCGGGTATTTCTTTTCCGACGCTGCAATCTGCTCCCGCCGGTCGTTGCGCCCAATCCCTCGTTGGACGATGGCTGCCGCCATGGGCCCGGCCTCTACAGCCATCGTGTGGAAGCCCTGCGGCCCAAGAATCGCGCACAGTGCACTCGTAAAGGCGGGAATCTGAGACGTCGCATGGTCCTCTCCGATTAAAACATACTGCGCGCCGTCCAGGGCCGACCGTAGCAGGTCCGCTCCACCACCGCTCATGCGCCCGCCGTCGATCTTCAACTGCAACCGGCTCTCCGCCAGTTTGTCCACAAACTTGCGATCTTGCGCCGTGGCCACCCCCACATGGCCTACGATCAAAATCAGGAATCCAACAACCATCGTCATGTTCATCACGAGCCCTCTCCACGTTGTAGATGAAATCTCGATACTTTGCTGAAGTCAGTGACCAAAAGCGCGTCTATCGGTACTAATCCGCCGAATCACGCTTCAAATTGCACTCGATGAGTGCTAAGCCCTGAAGGCAACAGCCGAGCCAAGGTCGCTTGCCCGGAAAAGGCGACCATCCGGCCAAGTGACGAGAAGCAGGTTTCAACTAAGCCGCCGCCGCCCTTGGCCGGGGTCTCCGAGATAGCCTGCCTTTGCTCTACGTTCAGTTGCTCGCGCATGACGATCATCAAAGCTTCACCTTCTTATTTCGCCTGTGTCAGCCCCGCAACAACTGCAGCAAGTTTATCGAGTATCTGGTTCCAGCCCTCTAATTGACCGCTATTTTTCGCGCTCTCCATGGGTTCATTTCCAATGAAGGTGAGTTTCGTCTGGCCGTTTCCTAGATCCTCAAAGATGGTCACGTCGTACGCACCCTCTATGGCCTCATGTTCTATTCCTAGCTGCGCAGGATCAATCTTGTTTCCCTTCGAGTCCGAAAAGTACATCAAGGAAACGATCTTCTCGTGCGGAACAATCTCGTGGTATTCAACCGCATTCCAGAACTCCTGCCCATCTGGAGATCTCATGCAGCAGAGGAATTTCCCCCCAACGCGAAAATCTATCTCGCAAAAAGGCGCAGTAAAGCCCTTCGGCCCCCACCACTGCATCACATATTGCGGGTCTGTCCACGCCTTCCAAACCAACTCGCGTGGAGCATCAAAGACTCTTGTGACAACCATCCGCTCCGTCTCACTCACCGTGTTTCTTGTCATCTCTGACCTCCGCTTTTTTCATTCGATTCACAACCACATCCAGCTTGTCGAAACTCTCTTCCCAGAACTGGCGATAGCTGATCGCCCAGTCGCTGACTGCCTTGATCGACTCTGGCCTAAGCTTGCAAATACTCTCTCGTCCACGCTTCGTCTTGCTCACAATCCGCGCCCGCACCAGGTAAGCAATATGCTTTGAAATCATCTGCTGCGAGAGTGCAAACGGTTCTGTCAAGCCGTGCACAGAGGCAGGCCCACGGGAGAGCCGCTCGATCATCGCCCGCCGGGTTGGATCAGACAAAGCCGCAAATGTTGTACCCAGGCGATTCACAACCACATGGTAGTGGATTTCCCTTGAATGTCAAGCGGTATTCTCGCGAGCCCAGATTTCTGTTCCCTGGTCTCTGAACCCTGACACCTGCGCGTCATAAATCGCCAATGCACTCACTGAACACGATCGCTACCCTTAAGTCGGCATGGCACCAGTTTTTCCGAAAGCAATCCAGAACGAGAGCTCCCTGAACTCTGGCCCGTTTCCCAGTACCTACCCTGCGTTCATCGTCCAAACCGACCTCAATGAGTGATTTGCCCTGCAGTCAACAATTCAACTCTGGTTTCGCGATTCCCAGCTTCCACCGCACCGGAACAAAGATGATCTGAGAAGGTGCTCGCGGTATACTCAGGCTGGCGTATCGGACGCCTCCGTGTCCGCGGGCAGGGCTGAGCCCATCGACGAGCCATGTCTCCAATACATTCGGACCATCTTCTTTGAGCCCGTTACGCGGACACCGGGCAGCGATCCAAAGGAGATTGTCATGTCCGACCCACGTTCCACGTCTGTATCTCCTCGCCACCTTCCACAACAGCCCAGTCTCGAACAGCTTAAGAAACAAGCGAAAGAGTTGCTTGAGCGATTCCGCGCCGGCGAGTTAACTGCTGTTACCGAAGTACGTCAATT
>DATDGL010000048.1:0-23221 GCA_036522115.1 Candidatus Angelobacter sp. | reverse complement strand
TTTTGCCCTGCTTTGGCCTAAAGTGCCCATTCTGGCGACGAGCCTGAATCAAGCGTTACCACCGGGCATCTATGCCAGAGCCGGAAAGCGGTTTTGCAGTCGCACAGATTTGGCTGAGTTTGACTGGCTTTGACTATCTTTGCCAATTCGCCCGGATACCGAATCAGCCCGATACTCACGCGCGTCTATACCAGGGACTGACAGAGTTCGCAAAGCCACGGCTTTCGGCAAGTGATTATAAGTGCGCACAGGTGGGTGAGGCATCTTTAGCTGAAGTCCGGCAGAGTTTTGAGCAGGAAGTCAAGCAAGGCGACTTCATTGAACTTGACCGGCAGCCAGGCGCAGCAGGACGAGTTTTCACCGATCAGGAAATGCTGGACCTTGAGCGCGACAACGTCCGCGCCATGCGCGAAGGCCAAAACGAGTATCCCGCGTTAGTTAACTTTGAGACCCGTTGCTCAACTGGGCTTAGCATGAACTCCCGCCCACTGCAGCCCCAGTTTTGATGTTGAAATTTTGGCCGGAAATTGACCGGAAATAGCGCCCAATACGCCGTTTCTGCCGGTTGTTCCGGTTGCTAAGTACTTGAAAACTAAGTACCGGCTGCAATGCCTCTTGCGTGGCATGGAAGAGGTCATCGGTTCGATCCCGACCAGGTCCACCATTTTCAATCACTTACATTAACCTGTTCCACGATATGGAAGAGGTCTTCAACGCAAGTCCTGCCTTTTCAACCAAGGGAGACGCGATTTTTCAGCTTTTGGAAGAGGTCATTGTCCGACACCTGAGAACCTCTTTCTGCTCAGCGATTTAGAGACACCATTTTGAGCCGCTTGGCCGGAAACTCCTGGGGAACCCTTTCTAACTAACATGCCCGCTTTACCAAGGTGAATTGTGTCGCTTTAGCGCTTCTGGTCTGATCGCTTCATCGCATTTCGATTGAGGTAGTCTTCTCGTGTCTTCCGAATTAGACGATCCAATATTCCGGATTGGACGATGATATGATCCGATTTCGACGAATATCAAATCCGAAATAGATATCGAAAGTATCGTTAGCGCAAAACGCAACGAAGGGAGAACTCTCGATTACAAAGCGCAACTGCCTGGCGGCAGCGACGAGAGCCAGAGAGAATTTTTGTATGATGTTTCTTCCTTGGCAAATGCCAGTGGCGGAGATATGGTTTTTGGCATTGCCGACGAGAAGGATTCAACCGGAAAGTCTACTGGATTTCCTGCATCCGCTGACGGGATGGCACTAACCAAAGTTGAGGATAAGGAGAAGCCACGACGGATTTCCGGATAAGGCATAGCGTCGGTCGGGTACTTCGAAGCAAACAGCGCATCAGTGGTCTTTGGACTTGTTTAGAGTCTGTCAATACTCACTATTGCCAAGCTGATTCTGCCTTGCCTTTTGCCTTAAGGTCTCGCAATAGGCGATCAAGGCTATTCCGATAAGAGGCCGCGTTCTTCCAATTGCGAAAATCTCCAATATGCCGCGTATCCCGAAGGCTCTGAGCCCAAGCCTGCGTGGCTGTTATTACGCCGTCATCGAGCGTTACGGGGAAAAGGATCTCGCGCTGCTCTCGGCGCTCCCTGGCTAGGGCAGTTTCAACCTCATCTTCGACCCATGGGCTTTGAATAGCGTTTTTCGAAATAATAACGAGCAGTTTGTCATACAGGCTGATCGATTCGTGAATGCGCGTCCGGAACTTATCTCCAATTTTGAGGTTCTTAGGTGCAAACCAGCACCGTACGGCTTTGCTTTGCAAATCGACATATAAGCGTGTAGCAAACTTTTGATCCTGACTTGAATAACTAAGGAAACATGAATGGAACTCAGAGGCATCGTGGCCCGTGGCATGCCGCGCTTGAACGATAGCATTTTGAATATCCTGCTTTATTAACCCGCTCTTTCTTATGAATCCTGTGGCGGCAAGGTCGAACCATTCCATTGTGTCACCTACGCTTATATCCTCTAGTGCGCCAGAAACAATCACTGTCCACTTTACCGTGCCCAGATCTTGCGCCATCTTACCGACCTCAAGCCCGTGCCTGATCGACGGGATCTCACCTGGGCGTTGTGGCAGTAGGAGATCAAGGAGCATTACGTCGAAAGGCTGCGTCTTCCGAGCAGGATCGAGCAATCGGGCTTTGGCATCCGCCGCGCACCCAGCATCCACAATCTCAATCTCAAAGGTGTCTGTTCCCTGGGATAGGGGCGCCTTGCGTTCGAACTCGTCAATGTAATTACGGTAGTCGCGGCGTAAGCTCTCGTCATCTTCAACGATCAGAAACTGCGATCTCATTGCCCACCCCCGTCTGGCTTCAAAGGTTAGCATCACAACGTTCACCCTGAGCCCAATGCCATATTTCAGCATACACGGCATGCTCTCGGCCCAATTGAGGACCAAACGACCAAACAAGACTTCGGTGACCCCACCTCTAGAGGTGGCTCATTCTGAAAACCAGTTCAATAATAATATCGAGGGAGTTGTTCGTAGGGCAAAGCTGGGCGCTTCGAAAACACAGAAGAAAAAAGCTAGAGAAATTCACGGGATTCGTGGAAGCCATCTCGCAGTCATCCGCGCCCAGCTTCCTGCAACGGCTTACCGCTGGGAATAGCGACATACGTTGTGGCTGTTTGCTTTAGCCCAAGCACCCCGCCGCGAAGCATTCTGATATAGGTATCGAACCCACGCTTGCGAACTGTCGGTGATTTGGTTTACTGACGAACTTCCAGATTCACCAAAGTGCCCAACCCTCCTTGATCGCCTCCTGAGCCAACCTAAACGCATCTGGATTGCCATCATCGACGAGGACCAGTCTCACTGCTCGTCATCCGCGGTCAAGGGAGGCAAGCCACAGTCCTTCCAATGCTTGCGAAAAGTTTTTGTGTCCATATCGGCGGACGCAGCTGCGCGGGTGACATTGTGGTGTGTTTTCTCCAGGTGACGCTGCAAATATACTCTGTCAAAGGCCCGCTCAACCGCTTGCAAGGCTTGGCGATATTTCAATTTCATCCACTCCTCCGGGATTGTCCCTTTTAGTGTCGCAACAAACCCAATCAGGGACTCGCTTTCACTGCTCGCCGGTTTACTTCCAATGACAGGTTGGCCGGCCTCACGGTGCAGGAACTTTTCCATGTTTGCCAGCGGCAGATGGCGCGCCAACACTACATCGCCGTCGGCCTGGATTACAGCACTCTTGACCAGATTCTGTAGTTCACGAATATTGCCTGGAAACGGATAACTCCGTAGTATACTCAGCGTTTCTCTGGCAAATCGTACAGGGCGATGATCGTAGGATTTTAGAAAGTGATCAATCAACCGCTCGATATCAGCCGGGCGATCACGCAAAGGAGGTACCTGGATTACAAGCTCTGCAATTCGGTGATAGAGATCCCTTCGAAAAGCTCCCTCTTGCACGGCATCAGCCAATTCCACATTCGTTGCACAAATAAGACGGGCGTTGAAAGGCATCGGCGTATTACCTCCCAATCGGCGGAATTCCCTTTCCTGAATCACCCGCAGCAGCTTTCCCTGAAGCGGCAACTCCAAATCACCGACCTCGTCCAGAAACAGGGTTCCATCGGCGGCAACTTCCAAAAGTCCTTTCCGAAGCTCGCGAGCGTCAGTGAATGCTCCCTTCTCGTGACCGAACAGCGCCGCCTCCACTAGGGTTCCAGGCGTTTCGCCGATGTTCACTGCCACCCAGGGTTTGTCGGAGTCGACTCCGAGGCAGTGGATGGCCCGAGCCACCAGTTCCTTACCGGTACCCGATTCTCCCAGAATCAAAACCCGCGAATAATGATGGGGTACAACTTTGGCTGCCCGCCGCAGCGTCTGGAGAAACGCTGGTGACTCGCCTACCAACCGTTCTCCATGGTCTCCCAGCGCCAGGCCCTGAAGCCTTTCCACCATCGAAATAAGCGGGTCGGACTCTCGCAAAAGGTCACGAATGCAAGATCGCAGCCGAACGTCGTCCAAAGGCTTTTCTAGGAAGTCACTGGCTCCGAGTGTCGCGGCTCTGGCAGCCAAACTTGCATCCAATGCGGAACTAAGCACTATGATCGGCATTTTCGGATGTGCCTTTCGGGAACGCACTATCAGTTCCATGCCGAAGGGTGGACCGGGAATGTCCGCCGAGAGGAAAGCTATCACAAGGTCCGCTGTGCCAGCTAAGGCCTGTTCCGCTTCGGCACCTGCCGAACATGTTATTGCTTCGATTGCTTCTGCCGCCAATAGCTTTACTATGCGGTCGGCGTCGCGAGACACCTCATCAATTACTAGCGCCTTGGCCATCGGGTGCTCGAGGAATTCGATAGGTAATTATATTCCCTTCCCTAGTGCGTGGCTCCACGGTCAATCTGCCACCTCCACGCAGAGCCAGATATTGGGCCACTGAGAGACCCCACGCGCGGTCGAAGGCACTCGGACCGATAGTGGCGCCTTCATTGATGTTTCTGGCGTCCTGCGATTTGAGAGTGGTGCAATTATCTCTTAGCCTTAGATCAACCCAGTTTTCTTGCACTTCAGCTGACAGCATCAGCTCATAGTTTGTCCTCGGAAACTCCTCTTTAATCTCTGCCAGGCCGCCCAAAATCATTTCCGACAGAACAGTCAGCACATCGCCATTGAAGCTCAAAACATCTGCCATCAGGTCATCGTTCTTGATGGTTGCATTCTTTACAATGAGACAGGATTCCAGATCCTTTTCCAGTTTCGCAATCGCTTGCGTTAGTGCGACTTTTTCAGCATTTGGCGGGAGGTGGCTCAAGCCAAGCAGAGTCTGTTGCTTAACCCAGTCTTGTCGTCCACTCTGAAGGGAACGGTCAATCTCCATGAGTTGCTGCACCAGCAGATCAGACTTGTCTTGTTCCGGGTCAAGGCCAAGACGTTCACGAAGTTCGCCCTGGATAGCGTCCTCAGCGCGTCCCACTTCCTGGATGCAGCGCGAGAAACAAATGCCGAATCCATAAACCAGACTCTGCTCGGAGCAGGGTACCAGTGAACGAATCCGGTGATCAAAGATGTGAAGGCTGGAACGAGCCACGGTACGCCGCAGAGAGCGGAGTACGGCCTCTTGAACGTATTCTTTTCTAAAATCCAATTTGTTCACGAAATCGGCTGCACCTGAGTGAACCGCTTCGATAACATTTTTCGGCTCTTTCAACAAGGCAGACACCACCACGATCTCCTTTGCCGCCCGCTGCTCTTGCGCACAGTCCAGAACTGCAATGCCATTTCCCGGTTCTCCTGGATCATTAGGATTGGGATGGTTTGGCAGACCCAGGTCGAGCAGCAGCAGATCGAAAGGTCGGTTTTGTTGTGCAGCTTTAACTAACTCCTTCTTAGCGTCATCGGCACAGGTAGCTTCCACAATATCAAAATCTATAACCCGTAAGGAATTGAGCGCATCGTTTCCGATGTTGGTAATATATCTGTGATAATCCCCCAGAAGCGACGCTTCATTTTCGACGATCAAAATCTGCGGTATCATTCTGCTCCCCCAGGCGCCAAAGGCAGTGTCACAACTACCTCTGTACCGAATTTCGGTTGACTCTTTATGTTCACCGTGCCTCCAAAGACTTGCAGCATTGCGGTGGCTGCGGGCAAGCCAACACCATGGCCGTTACTGTCCAGGGGCGGCGTTTTGCCCTGCATGGCGTCCTCAATCTGGCGCAACTCCATGCCTTCGCCGGTATCCTTGAAGACAATCTCCACTTTCTTTTCTTCCCTAAGGGCCACTACCGATATTGCGATGCTAGCTGACTTTTTCTGGGCTCTCTTCCTATTGACGGTCTGGATGGCATTATTAATGAAGTTTAGAAATGCTGCCGCAACTGATTCCCTGCTGACGTTCACAATGAGTTTTTCGTCGCGAGGAGCCGTCCAGTAGATATCACCGGGACTTTCTGATGCATCAATTGCCTGCTGGATCAATACCGTCAGGTCTATGCTTTCGCGCATGGGGTAGCTCACACTTTCCACGCGTTCCAAGAAATCGGGATCCTTCGGGCTCGGCATGTCTTTTAAGATATCCCGAATGCTCGCTGCCTTAGACTTTATCTCACGAAGTCTTTTTAGGACGCTGTCCTGACTGCAGCCTTCAAGAATCAGAGATTCCAATCCTACTAGGTGAGGACCGATTTGCGCACATTGATGCACGGCACCTTTAGAATACTCTGCTATCAGACCCGCCCAGTGTCTGACTCTCGGCTCCAGATTCTTTTCTCGTTCCTTTGCCCTAGCTAAGTCAGCTTGAAGACGATGCCGCTTATAGACCGAGCCAACCATGGTCACGATCACCTTCAGTTCGTCAGTGCCATACTGCAAGACGTGTTCCGATCTTCTCAGGTTGTTAGGCCAGTGCAGATCTAAGAGACCGAGAAGTTCCCCCTCGGCCAGCACGGAAAGGCACGCACGTGAAATGGCTCCATGGGTAGCAGCCTTCTCTGGATCGCCCCGTTCTTCTGTTACGAAAGGGATGGGTATGAATTTCGTTGCTTGATTCTGGGCTACCTCTTTCAACAAATCATCAACGCGCTCCCTCCCATCCGGATACGAGGCCGCACACGCGAGTCCGACTGTGTCTTTGTCCCACGCGTAGAACAAGGCTTTTTCGGCCCGATAGAGTTCGCACAACTGTCGACACAGGACGGCTCCGAATTCGGTCGCAGAGGCAGCTACTGTCCTGTGGATAGCGCCATGGCGTTCCCTTCGCTCTTTCTCCAGCCGTTCGTATCGCTGCAAGAGCAGAGAACTCACATAGCCCTCAATCTGGCTGGCAGCTTGCGCCAGCACCTTGGGGTCGGCTATCGCGAAAAGTTCTCCTGTTCCCTTGTTTTCGTAGCGGGTGAAGGCGGTCAAGATCCCTAGAAGCTTCGCGCCAGCTCTGAGCGGCAATCCCACACCCGCTGTAAGCTGCTCGTTGGGTGGACCACCCATCATAGCGTCCTCGTACGCCCCTTGCGGTGGACTGCCTGCAAAGTCCTTGTATTTGATTAAGTTCTCCTCATAGCGTGGTTCATCCGCGAGAGCGACGCTGCCGGTCCAGCCCTCAAGTTTCTCGTAGTATGCTGCCCCCTCCCATCTTGATTGATGCCAGCCAACCTGCGCACGCAAGATGAATCGATCGACCATTTCATCCCACAGGAATATGCAAGCCACCTGTGCACCCAGGGCCCGCTTGACGTGGTCCACTAGCACCCTAAGCGCATGATCGAGGTCAGCCGGCGAGTTCACGCGAGCCGGGAGGTCATCCTCGATTTGCTGGACGAACCTGGCTGCGCTGGTCTCCTCAAGGTGCTCGGTCACCGATGATAACAGCCGACCCATGATCCTTAGACAGTTGATGTGAAATCTGTGGAAGCGCCAGGGTTGTTTCGCCACAATCATGACTGTCCCGACCTTCTGGTCAAACTGATCCTTTAGAACGGAAGAAACATAGGCCCCAACCTCCCGTAGGGCATCCGTCATTTTGCGGTCCTTGTCCGATCCGCCACTATATCGCCCGCAAAGTTGCCGATGCATCACACTGGAGTTATTCACAGCGCCGCCTGCGCCGAGGGCGAACGTCTGCCCCGACGGCGATTGATCGGTGATGTCAATCTGCGGCCGGACGTGCCTGGTAGCATCGTAATAAGCGCCAAAGCCGTCGACCAGCTCAAGGAATTTCCCGTTTCGCATTCTGATGTAGGCGCTGTAACCGCCAAAGGCTTTCATTGCAGCCTCAAGAAGTTTCCGCCGTCCCAAAGTCTCAGAGTTAGCCACCAAGGCTTCTCCCAGGCCCTTGTCTAAGGCTTGTCGCACGTTCGCTTCTTCCCAGATCAGCACATGTAGTAGTGAGCTTTCTACGGCCGCTCCGAGAGCGTCAAGGACTCGCTCTTCTGTTTCCTTCAGCCTACTTTTCTTGCTGCTGTCGCCCAGATCGATGTGAAGAAACCCTAAAACCTCCCGGTCCTCTTTCAAAGACGCATAACCAACAGTCTTCACAATCGGGCCAAGCAGAGGAGCAACATCTTGGTTTGTAAATCCATTCTTCACGTTGCGTCCGAACAGAGGAATCACATATTGGCTCACAAGTCCTCTATGCCAAGCTGCCTGTTCCTTTCCCTTCCTCTCTTCTGCCTTCGCCCAATCATCCCAGCTCGCGATGTATCGGGGTTTGCGGCCCAGCGCAACGGCGACGAGTGGTTCCTCGTCCTGCCAAGAGACCTGGACGAAATCTTTGATTTTGGAAAACCTTTCACCGAAGGCGCCCTTAGCAATGGCCCAATCCTCTTGCCAATCGGGAAATATGAACGAAATCATCGCCCCCGGATAGCCCGCCTTATGCACCATCTCCAGGGATAAACTGATCACTTGTTCGAGAGACTGAGCTTTGTTGAGCTTGCCGCTGAAATTCGCGATTTCCATGAGCACTTGTTGCCACACAGCGCGCTCTCGCATTTCATCCCCGAACGTCAGTGTCGCTCCGACCCAGTTGGCAAGCATGGAACGTCCGTCATCAGCAACACCGATCTCCCCGTCGAAAAAGCCACCGACGATCGGCGCATTCCCAATTGCTTCCTCCATGCGACCGAGTGCCTCTCCTATATTCAGGCCAATTTTTTCCCGATACCGGTAATAGGAGGCACAATGAAACGTAATCGCCCCTATGGGGTTCTTCATATGAGTGAGACGCCTGGGCTCTGTGATTGCGTAGACGGCCTCATTGGTGATTTGACTTTCATCCACGTCCAGAACTTCCAGAGATTCCCGTTCCCGAACATTCCCCAGCTTTCGCGGGCTGGATTTCGTTCGGTCATGTGTAACTAGTGCCACATAGCGGTTGTCAACTTCCTTGCCCAACAAGACAAATCCCCTCTTGCTCACAATATCTTCCACTGTGGTATCACTGTCCAACTCAATATGGGGTTTGCTGTAACAGTTGCGCCGAGTTGTATAAACGCCGAGACCACGTAGGCAGCTTCTAGCCAGACCGCTGGCCAAGCAAATACCAAACTCGATCCGCGCAGCCACAATGGCACCCTGCTGAACACCGAAGTGGGTGAACTGAAACCCCGGACCTTCTCCAGAGGCAGGATGGGATACACCTCCCGTTACGTGTATTTTGTGACCAATGGCTTTGGTTATGTAGTTATAAAGAGACATCGGCGGATTGCCTGCAAGCTGCCCAGGGAGAAATACCAACAACATCCGATTAGCAAGGGGATTGGGGTCTTGGTCGTCGCTAATGGCAACGCCGAGCCTGCTGCAAAGAGTCTCTATGGCCTCTCTCGGTTGTTCGGGTACGTCGGTCGCCTCGACGCACACTTGGAGCGACTTTGATGCCAGGCAGATGAGAACCGCGCCGTGCTCGTGAGCTTGGCGCTTGAAACAGACCGCCGCCACCGAACTGCCAATCAGCGGAACATGTTCATGGTAGTGGGTCATGAAATAATTCTCGATGCCCTGTACCAACTCTTGCGCCCTGCTACCTTCCAGATACTTTGGCGAGGCCATCAGGATGAGGAGTCGAGGGGGGAATTGCGTTCGGTCTCCCGATTTGCTTAGTTCTTTGTGGCATCCGGCCGCTAGAGCTTCGCCATCCGCAAACCCATCCTTTACCGGCGTCTCCGCGCCCCAGGATGCGAAACTCAGATACGTCCGCACAACGCTCACGTCCTTCTCCATCGCTGGCTGAGCTGCCGACATCATAAAAAGACAACCTCGTCAAGTGAGATAAGTGACGTGCCATTATTAGCATGAAAGGGGCCACCTTTAGAAGTCCCTATTCCATTTTCTGGATTGGATTCTCTGGGACTCTAAAATCCTTAATTTTCATTAAATTAGCGGATTTACAAGGTGGGGATGCCATGAATAATCAAATGCGAATAAGGTTCTCCTCACTGTTTAAATCCGAGGAGTGGTTTCCCCGGCTTGGGGAAATCACGGCGGAAACATCCACATCCGCGCACCCACTCTTCTGCCTGCTTCTTTCCCAAATTCTCGATTTGCATGCTGTCGGGATCAGATTACCCGCTCTAGGGATTGAGTTCCTCAAGTCCGGCGCCAAGCAATTTTTGTGAAACCGTCTGGAGTACTCTAGCGGGCTGCTGCGCTGGCAACGTTCCGCATAGTACTTGCTATGAGTTAGACAGATCTACCCAGTCACCAGACGCCACCCTGATTCTTCTGGCAGAAAAATTGCAACCTCCCAGAACAGTTGGCGAGACAAGACCCGAAGATGAGCTTTATGAAGCAGATCGGACGCACGGACCAATGCAAGGCGACTGATACAGCACGGAGCTTGGAGGCTGAACGGTATATCGGCGGACCTTGGCACTTGGCAAAGTTATAGGTGTCCGGGACTTGTTGCAAATCCGGCGAGAGCACCTTGAAAGGATTCGGCGGGATTAACAAAATTGGCGGTCACGAGAAAGAGGATGGCAATGGCATCAGCAATAAGGGTGAATTTCTGGCTTCATCGGCTCGGGTCACATTACATCGCGGAATGGGGCGACGATCACTGGGAGTTCGCTGTACGAGAGTGGGGTAGCAGCGCCTGGTACCCGGTGCCGTCGAGGCCGGAGCTTCTGGCCCATGTAGAAGAGGAGCTCCGCAAGTGTGCAAACTCATGAAAGGGTCTCTCGAAGATCTAGCGGCGGAAGTGAAGACAAAAAGGATCAAAACTTTTAAATCGGGATCGGTACCTACGAAGGAGTATCGCTCCCATATTGGAGGACAAAATGTCAGACCTTACAAAAGCAGTGCACGAAAGACAAGAAGAATATAAGAGGGGTTGGGTTCATGGTTTCTATGATGCTAAACCCGACGATGGCGCGTTTTATGGTGCTCCAGAAAATGCTGACCACGCCATCTCGAACGGTGGTCCTGTAGAGACAGTGCGACTGTACCATGAAGGTTATCGTGACGGCCAAACGGTTCGCCTTCGTCGAAGTCTAGGTAACCATTCCGAGATCTCTCCAAACTTGGAGCTGCGGTCGCAGGGCATGTTCTCCGCAAGTGCACGAGACATTGGCATCAACCGTCAATCATAAAAGAGGAGCTATGCCATGTCACAATTGTCCACAAATATCACCTCTACTGCCAAGAAACAATCTGACGTTGCTGCCCGGGTGACTAACAGGAATGGGGCTAGCAACGCTTGCTTGAGCCCACAGAGGTCCAGTAGTGTCGTCCAAGACTACATCAATTCTGAGGAAGCGCAAGGGGATGAGATCTTCAATTACTACTCACTTGCAGGATGCTGAACGCGCCTCGAGCACTTAGGCCAAGCATTGCAGAACATTGATACAGAAATCTAGCCCGAGGTCTTGGCGGGGGTAAAAATCGCGGCTCCGTCCGTGACGGGTAATTTAACCAGGAGCGTTGGATGATGGAGATCCTGAGAAATGTCGAAACTATCAGAACTAGAAACTAGAACTGTGAAATAGCGAGAGGAGTATTCATGCCCGATACCGCATTACGTCTAAGAATATTCAATGCAGGCAGAATCCGTGAGATGACACGGTTAGCCACGCAGCACGAGGCTATCAATCTTGCACAAGGATTTCCGGATTTCGATCCACCGGCAGAACTAGTAGCTGCCGCTCATGCGTCCTTGGACCAAGGATTTCATCAATACGCACAAAGCTGGGGTTCCCCACGTATGCGCGAAGCTCTAGCGAAAAAACAGGAGCGTTTCATGGGGTTGCCGCTTGATCCAGACCTTCATATCACGGTTACCTGCGGCGCTACTGAGGCTATGATGGCATCAATCAAGGCGATCTGCAATCCTGGCGATAAGGTGATAGTATTTTCGCCGTTTTATGAGAACTACAAGGCCATTATTCATCTTAATGGGGCGCAACCGCTTTATGTTCAACTGCATCGGCCGGACTTCACCTTCGATCCGCAAGAATTGCGCACGGCCTTTCAACGCGGAGCCAGGGCCTTGATTCTCTGCAACCCGTCTAATCCAAGCGGACACGTCTTCACTCCTGCAGAGTTGCAAATCATTGCCGATTTGGCCCAGGAATATGATGCCTGGGTAGTTACCGATGAAGTCTATGAGCACATTGTGTACCCTCCTAATCGACACACCTACGTGTCTTCAATACCTGACATGTTTGAGCAAACAATCGCTTGCGGCTCACTTTCGAAAACATATTCAATTACAGGCTGGCGTTTGGGGTATATCATTGCTGATGAACAACCCACGGCACAAGTGCGCAAAGTGCATGATTTCCTAACAAACGGTGCGCCGGCTCCGTTCCAAGAAGCTGCTGCTTGCGCACTCGCCCTTCCTGCTAGCTACTACACACAATTAACGACAGAGTACGAACAGCGCCGGACCATCTTTACCAGCTACCTCGATGAGCTCGGTCTTCCCTACTCGATGCCGGAAGGAACATATTTCTGCCTCGTGGACATAAGCGATTGCGGCTTTGCTGGTGACGTCGAGTTTTGCAATTGGCTGATCGAAGAAATTGGAGTTGCAGCGGTGCCCGGATCCGTTTTTTTCGACCATCAAGTCACCAACTTTGCTCGGTTCCATTTCAGCAAACGAGAGGCGACACTACATCAGGCGGGTGAACGTCTGCTCGGAGTTCGGCAGAGAGTCTGACCGGTCTGCCCCCCTTGCTGAAATGATTTTTTGGAGACGGCAGTATTAGCATGCAACCAGTCGACGGATGAACACTGGAAAAGGCGAGTTGGCATTAGCGGGTCAAAATTCTCGCCGCGATTCAGAGTGGAATATGCCTCAACCTTACTGGAGAAGCCATGCCCCCCCGCCCACAGCAGCCCCAGTTTTGCAGAGTCAAAATTTTGGCCGGAAATTGGCCGGAAATAGCGCCGAATACGCCGTTTCTGCCGGTTGTTCCGGTTGCTAAGTACTTGAAAACTAAGTACCGGCTGCAATGCCTCTTGCGTGGCATGGAAGAGGTCATCGGTTCCATCCCGACCAGGTCCACCATCTTTTCAATAGCCTACGGACAAATGCCCACGATGGATACTTTAGTCTGTAGCAGTTCCTGGATCTAACGGCGCCATCATCCAAGTGCCGCTAGCGTTCTCAAAGGCTGTTAGAACGAGAACATTACCTGCAAATCCACGCGGCGATTTGCGTCTGAGGTTGAGAACGGACCTCCCGCGAGGGCGATTGACTGGTCAAAACGCGGTGAGGTGATGATGCCGATCGGTGTGGCCAGATTCACGGTGTTGAACAGATTGCGCGCAGAGACGCTGAATGTGAGGTTATAAGGCCGGTTGTTGGGGCTGGCGCCGAAAATCCCGCCCATACCACCACCTTGGCCGCCGAACACCGGGCCTCCACGGCCGCCGCCCGGACCGCCCCGGCCGCGGTCTCCTCCGTGATCTCCCCCGCCACGATTCTGTGGGTTTTTGCCGGCTACTTCGCGAGGCTGCCCAAAACCAAACGTCTTGCTAAGCCGCAGGTTGAATGTGAACTGGTTGGGTCCCGTTCCAAGGTAAGGGGGAATGATCTGTTCGCCGGGTTGGGGCGTCAGGCTGGGATCAAAAACACCAAACGGCGTAGCAACTGCGCCTGGTTGCGTCGCACTGTTGGCGAAGAAGGGGCGGTCATTGAAGATGGTGTCGCCATTCCGGTCTTGTCCCAGGATGATATTAAACGGCTGGCCGGAATTGAAGATCATAAAAGGACTCGCGCGAAAGCCACGCGGCAGAGCGATGCTGCCACCAAAGAATGCGCGATAGCGGACGTCAAAGGGCGTCCGTCCATAATCCTGGCTCAGGTTGAACTGATTGGTTGGGAAACTGGTTGGCCCGGCAGTATTGCTGTGGGCGTTGTTGATTACGAAGAATCCAAACAGTGAGAGCTTTGCTCCTGCCCGCACGTTGACATTGGTCATCAACTGTTCCTGCTTGAAGATGCCCGCCGACTCGAACTGATAGATAGGGCCCTGGCCGGGAAAGGCGACGGTCCCGTTGGGCTGGGGAGCGTTGATGTTGTCAGTAATGAACTGGTGCAGTCCGCGTGAATTCAGGTAGTTGACGGTCACCGTCATGTTCTTGGTCAACTGCCTTTCCAAACCAACCGCCGCCTGCATAACGTAGGGCGCCCGCAGATTAGAGGCGATTTGGTAAACATTGGAGTTTTTGGGGTTCCCAAGTGCGCTCAGCGGAGGGACGCTACCTGGATTGGCAGGATTAAAGACCTGCAGACCCAGTACCTGAAGTTGGGCTTTACTAAACTGGAACTGAGTCTCATTGATGCCGTTCAGTTGTTCGGCCTGAATGATCAGGTTCTGCGGAAATCGATCATAGAAGATTCCATAGCCTGCCCGCAGAATTGTTTTTGGCGGCTTGTTGCCTTTGCCGCCAATGCCCCAGGCAATTCCGAGGCGCGGGGCGATGTCAGCATGATCATGAATGTCATTCTGGCTTTCGAAGCGCAAGCCATAGCTCAACGTGAGATTCGGCCGAATCTTCCAATCATCTTGTCCATAGATGCCCACATCGAACAACGTGTCTGAAACCAGAGGCTGTCCGGTGGCAATTGAGAATTGGTCAGGCTGGTTTGCTGGATTCTGCAAGGCAGCCTGGTAAGCAGCCAGCGAAGCGAAAGTAAAAGTGCCGTTGAAATTCTGCGTGGAGCGAAGGGATTCCGATGTGACCCGCAGGCGTCCGCCGAACTTGACCAGATGCTTACCGATGGCCAGAGAGGTGTAATTTTGCAACTCGTAATGGTCTGAAACTGTTTCCTCGTTGCCAATTGGATTGCCGCCGCTGGTAAAGGCGCCCTGCACCAGGATCTCCGGAAGGCCACTTTGCGAGGTCAAGTTGTTGTTGCCGCGCTCATATTCAAAGCGAGTCTCGTTTACCGCACGCGGGCTCAATACCTGGGTGTCTGTGAGCTGGAAGGTATGTTCCGTGCTGTTGCGGTTATAGCCCAGGGAGGCCAGGCTGAACAGGCCAACTCCATCATTGCTTTCATTAATGTCTGTGAACTGGTAGCGGGCCGTAAGCGTGTTGTTGGTGCTGATCTGATAATCGATGCGGTTGTTGATGCTGGTCCGGGTGCGCGGATTGGGAACAGCCTGGGCAAGGCTCAAAGGAAGCAAGTTCGAGTCAAGAGTGGTAGCGACAACAGAATTGGTGTCATTGATATTGCGCCGCTCCACATTGAAGAAAAACGATGCATGTTTATTGATAGGCCCGCCGATGTTGCCGTTGATCATCTCGGATTGATAGCCGGGCTGATTGGGCACAAAGGGATTACGAGTGTTGAAGATGGCGTTGTTATCGTTGAAGAAGAACTGGCCGTGGAATTTGTCGGTGCCGGGTTTGGTCAGGATCTCAATGCGCCCGAATCCTAACTTGTCATACTCCGCGGAAAACGGGTTTTGGTTGATGCGAATCTCGCGGATGGACGACTTAGGCGGCAACTGGCCGCCGGTGAATCCATCAATGTAGATCTGGCCTCCATTGGGCCCCGCCGACGGACCAGCCAAAGCCTGCAATTCAGACTGCAATTCGTCCGGATCATCAGAAAGCGCGTCGAGATCTTTTCCGCTCAACACGAGGCTGGCGCCGTTGTTTTCCGGGTTCGTGCTCACGCGGGCGCCTTCGCCTTCAACTACGATTTCCGCCTGCTGGGCTGAAATTTCGAGCGCGAAATCAAGCTTCTGCTCCTGCTGGGCGGTCACTTCTATCTCACGCGAGACCACGCTAAAGCCTTTAGCGGCTACGCTGACGGTGTATGTTCCCGGCTGTAGTCCTTTCAATTCGTATCCGCCCGCGCCGTCTGTTTTTGTGGTGATCGGCTGCATACCGGCTTTTTTGATGGTGATGGTTGCTGCCGGGACCACTGCTCCCGAAGGATCGGCAACCACGCCATGCAGGGTGATGGAGGGCGCTTGGGCCAGAGCATAGCCGGGTAAGAGAGGCAGGACGAGCAATAGGACGAAACAGTATTTGACGATCCGAAGCGGCAACAATTCTCTTCTTCTCCTGACATGTGTGATTTTCTGGATCATTGAGCGGCGGCATCTCCCATGGAAGCAGACATATTCCATCCGGAGAGCAGCGTGGCTGCTCCGGAAGCACTGGAGGACGCCGTCAGCACCGGCTCAACTCCGGCCAGCAGAGTAATGGCGCTAACCGGGGAGGCTCCCTCACTCTGGGTAGATACGATCATGAGGGCGTCGCCTTTCTGTAACTCAGCCAGAGTAACGGCGGGAACGCGGCCCAGCATGCGCTGCAAATCGGGTGGCCCGCCGGGACGACCTCCGGGGGAACCTGATGAAGCCGGAGGAGGTGGAGCGCCTTCCGGTCTTCCCTTCAACAACATAGCAAGTCCCATGGCCATCTGGAGAGTGAGTTTGCGCAATTGCGAATCCGATGTCACTTTGACCTGCACCGGTTTCCTGGTGATGAGGTCCATCACATTGATTGTGTTGTTGGCTGCATCCACCGAGGTTACGGTGCCGGCGATATTCCGGAACGAACCGGAGACAATCTCTTCCGCTGTGACCTGTTTGCCATCCTCACTGCGGTCACCACGGGCGCGAAGCTGGTCGCCACTCTTAATCTGTTCGAAGGTCCCGCGTTTGGCATCGCTAAATTTCACTGAGTCCGGGGCATACCGCAGAAACTGGGTCTTGGGCGAGGTCTTAACGGCAATGCTGTAGCTGGGAGTCACTGAGATGGTGACGATTCCGCTGGAGGCATCGATACCGGTCACAATGCCGCCAGACCCGCGCTTTTGCCAGTCCTCGCGATCGTGCTGCTGCTTCTGCGCCAGATCGGCCTGCTTCATGACGATAACCTGAGAAGCCATCACAGACTGACCATCATCTCCCGGCTTGCCCGCGGCCAACATCCGGTCACCCACCTGGACGTCCGTCAATTGGATGGGGACAGCATTTTTCAGGTCGGTCTGTCCGGGGGGCAACTGCTTCAGACGAGTTGAGTTCTGGATGATGATCTTCACGTCGGGCCCCGAATCGACCTTTAATGTAACTGTCTGCCCATCGATCGCCTTGATGGTGCCGAGTTTTCGCGTGACCGCTTCCTGGGCCGCCGGCTGCTGCGCCAACGCCAGGGCGATTGCGGTGACCATGGAGCAGAGAGTCAATCCTGCCACTAAGCTTACTTTGCGCATCATCTTTTGAACTTTGGTCATTGGGGTCAATTTACTGCCCGGCGATTCGGTCGTGCAAGTGGCGCGCAGAATCAAAGCGGGGGTTTGCATGCACTCTGCCGCATCGCCAAAATCTGATCAAACTGAATGCAATCAATATAGACTGAATCAGTATATTAATGTTATCCGAAACACGCGCGAAATCGTGTAAAGAGGATGCAAAAAAAAAGAGAAGGCAACACCGACCGGGTGTAATTAAAAGTGAGAGTCACTATTTGCGAAGGGCCCCCCAACATGGTTCGTCATCCCGAGGCTTTACCCACGCGCCAGCGGGGGTAAAGCGGAGGGACCTTGCGGTTCCATCGTCTAACTCAAAAGGTCCCGAAACCGCTTAAGTAAACAGCATGGGTACTGGCTTGACTCGCACTTTTAATTACACCACACCGGCCTTACTTCTTGACAAGCAGCTTGCGAAGACTTAAGAATCCCGTGCAGCCGCGCTTGAACCGCAGAGTGGCTTTCAGGCACTATGATGTAAAGAAACCCCTGATGTCGAGCTACGATCCCATACCGATGGACGCGCTCCCAGCGCAACCGAAGAGTCCCTCCCGCCGAAGAGTTTCATTGCGCGAGCCGACGTTGATTGCCCTGGAGACTTTACGCACACACAAGCTGCGTTCGTTTCTCACTCTGCTGGGTGTGATCCTTTCTGTCGCAACATTGATCGTGGTCGTTTCCATGATTCGGGGGACGAACCAATACATCTCAGACCGCGTAGCCAATTTTGGAGCCAATGTTTTCCTGGTGACCCAGTACCCGATCGTCACCAGCCGGGAGCAGTTCGTCAAATTACAGCGACGGAACAAGCCTATTACCTGGGAAAACTACGAGTTCGTGAAAGAGCACATGACTCTGGCGACTACTGTGGCTTTCGCCATGGGCCGGAGCACCGGTGAGGCAAAGTACGGAAATGAAGACGTGGGCAATGTAACTATTCGTGGCGTGACCGGCAATATGGCGGACCTGGATCCGGTGGAGGTGGCATACGGGCGCGCCATTACAGATGCCGATAATGAGCACCGCGCTGACGTTACCTTCATTGGCACGGACCTGGTAGACCGGTTTTTCCTGGGCGTTGATCCGCTGGGCAAGACCATCTCCCTGGATGGCCATTCGTATGAGGTGATTGGCGTCGCCGAGAAAATTGGCAGCACCCTGGGCCAGCCGCAGGACACGTTCGCTTACATCCCGGTGGAAACTTATCGCAAAGTTTACGGCACGCAGGAGAGCGGCACCATTCGAGTCCAGGCCAAAGGGCCGCAATGGATGGACCCTGCGGGAGAGGAGGCGCGCATGCTGATGCGGGCCTTCCGGCACGTTGCTCCGAATGAGGACGATAATTTTGGATTTATTGAGCCTTCAGCGGTGATGGGCCTGTGGAGCAGCCTGACTTCCTTGATTGCCACCAGCGCGGTGGGCATTGTCTCAGTATTTATGGTGATCGGTGGAATTGTGATCATGAACATCATGCTGGCCAGCGTGACGGAGCGCACACGGGAAATCGGCGTGCGCAAATCGCTGGGTGCCACGCGTCGCGATATCATGTTTCAATTTCTGATCGAAGCCTCCGTTCTTTCGGCAGTGGGAGGAGCGCTGGGCGTGATCCTGGCTATTGCGATTGCACCCTTGATCGGGCGCGCTGCTTCCTTCCCGACGGCTGTACCTGTCTATGCGATCGTTTTCGCGCTCGGCCTATCCACGGTCATCGGCCTTTTCTCCGGTGTGTATCCCGCGTACAAAGCTGCGAAGCTTGATCCCATTGAAGCTCTGCGGCAGGAGGCCTAGATGCTGCACTCCAGACTCATGGCGGAAAACATGAAGATGGCCCTGGAGACCATCCGTACGCACAAAGTGCGGGCGTTCCTTACCGTTTTGGGAGTGGTGATCGGCGTTGCCGTTGCCATCATCGTTGCCTCCATCCTGCTGGGCCTTGAACTGAATGTGCAGGCATCTTTCAACGAATTCGGCGTGAACAACCTGTGGATCTTTCGCTTTAACATCGGCATCCATATCGGGCGGCTGAGCGCGGAAGAGCGCACGCGCAAGCCGCTGACCTTTGAAGACGGCATGGCCATCAAAGAAAATGTGCCCGCTGTTCGCGACGTGAGCATTGAGGTGTTTCCGCGCGTGGCCCAGGGACCGGGCCCCATCCGGACGGCGCGCTACAAGAATCACGAACTCACCAGCATAGACTTTAATGGAGCCACCTCAAACTTTGCCGACGTCAATGCGATCTCCGTTGGAGATGGGCGGTTCTACACCGAGGCCGAAGACCTTCATCGCGAGGACGTTACTGTTATTGGCTATGACGTGGCGCACACTCTTTTTCCGGATGAGAGCCCGATCGGGAAACAGGTGCAGGTGGCGGGAACTCCATATACGGTGATCGGTGTTTTTGAGAAAAAAAAGAACACCTCCATCGGCAGCGGGCAAGACAACAACGTAACCATTCCTTATCGCACCTACCGGAAACATTATCCTCAGGATGATGAGCACTTCATTGTGGCCTCCGCGTACCCGGGCATGAGAAATATTGCGGAGGACGAGGTTCGCGGGTTGCTGCGGCAACGCCGCCGCGTACCGTTTGATAAGCCGGATACGTTTGGCATCAGCAGCGCAGAGGCGCTGGGCACTCAGTTCCGCGACATTATGGCCAAGATCTTTGCGCTGGTGATCGGCCTGGTCTCCGTGGGCCTCCTGGTGGGAGGCGTGGGAGTGATGAACATCATGCTGATGGGGGTCACGGAGCGCACGCGTGAAATTGGCGTGCGCAAGGCCATTGGCGCCCGCAGGCGCGACATCATCTTTCAGTTTCTGACGGAAGCCATGACCTTGACCGGAGTCGGCGGTGTGATCGGCGTGCTGATTTCATTGCTAGTCAGCTTTCTTATGCGCGCTCTTGATTGGCCTTCGGCGGTGCCTGTCTGGGCCGTCATTCTGGCGGTGGCTGTGGCCAGCAGCGTCGGACTTTTCTTTGGCATTTATCCTGCTGTAAAAGCCTCGCGGCTCGATCCAGTGGATGCGCTACGATACGAATGAAGCTGGGTAGCAGGTTACAGGAACAGGAAAGACAAAACCAACCCAGCTCCGGGCTGCCGGCTTCGCAACAAACAGAAAATAAAGCTCACCCCCGCATTTTGCAGTCAATCTAATCTGTGTCCGTCAGCGGCAGTTTTTTGATTGCGATTATTGTCAACTGCCGGCAGAAAAGCCGGAACCGCACATGCAGAAAAATCGTATTGTTTGATAGAGTAGGGAAATCACTAAGCTGCAACTGGACGACAAGCCAATGTCTGCAACTCCCAGGTCCCGGAGAGGGGTATCGTTGCGCGAACCGGCGCTGATCGCGCTGGAAACTCTGCGCGCGCATAAACTGCGCTCCTTTCTTACGCTGCTGGGCGTGATCCTCTCTGTTACCACGTTGATTGCGGTGATTGCCGTGATTGAAGGCGGCAACCGTTACTTTGCCGACCACGTAGCCAATTTTGGCGCCAATGTGTTTCTGGTGATGCGTTTTCCAGTGGTTACCAGCCGCGAGCAACTGGTGAAGCTGGAGCGCCGGAACAAGAACATTACCTGGGATGATTTCGAGTATGTCCGGGACAACATGCGCCTGGCAAAAGCCGTAGGACTGGAAATCCGCCGCAACGGCAAGGTGAAGTATCGCAGCGAAGCGGTGGATGACGTCGATGTACGCGGAGTCACCGCGAACATCGGCGAAATTGACATCGAAGAACCGGCAACCGGGCGATACATCAGCGACGGCGACAACGAGCACCGGTCCAATGTGACGATGATCGGCACAGACGTAGCCGACCGACTGTTTCCCAGCGTCGATCCTCTGGGGAAGACCATCTACATTGATGGCCAGTCGTTTGACATCGTCGGTGTAGCCAAACACATGGGCAGCACTTTCGGCGTATCGCAGGACGACTTTGCCTATATTCCCATCGAGACTTACCACAAGTTTTACGGCACGCAGCAGACGGCCAACATCAACGTCAAGGCCCTGTCGCCGGAGTTGATGCAACCGGCGGAAGACGAGGCGCGCATGCTTATGCGCGCCCGCCATCACCTGGCGCCGGGCGAGGAAGACAACTTCGGAGTGGTGGAGCCATCCGCTTTGCTGGCCCTATGGAGCAATCTGACCGGGTCCCTGGCCAGTTCCTCGGTGTTCATTGTGGGAATCTTCATGGTGATCGGCGGGATTGTGGTGATGAACGTCATGCTGGCCAGCGTGACCGAACGCACGCGCGAGATCGGGGTCCGCAAGTCAGTGGGCGCTACGCGCCGGGACATCATGTTGCAGTTCGTGATCGAGTCTTCGGTGATGTCGGCGACCGGAGGAGTGATGGGCGTGCTCCTGGCTGCGGGCATCGCCATCCTGGTGACGCGACTGAGTCCGGTGCCCATGGCAGTCCCGACATGGGCGGTAGTCCTTGCCATCGGAGTTTCCACAGGAGTGGGAATGTTGTTTGGCGTCTATCCCGCGTACAAAGCGGGGAAATTGGATCCCATTGAAGCTCTAAGGTTTGAGGTATAGCCATGTCACGCGCCAGCCTGGTGAAGGAAGACATGCTGATGGCACTGGAGACCATCCGCAATCACAAGGTGCGCTCCTTTCTCACCGTACTGGGCGTGATGATTGGAGTCACTGTGGCCATCGTGGTGGCCTCCATCCTGCTGGGGTTTGAGGACAACGTGCAGGCGTCCCTGGATGAGTTCGGTGTAGATAACCTGTTCATCTTCAAGTTCGATCCGGGCTTTCATTTCAGCCGTCTCAGCCCGGAAGAGCGCTTGCGCAAATCGCTCACCTATGACGACGCCATGGCCATCAAAGAGCAAATTCCCTCGGTGAAGGACGTAGCCGTGCAGGTGCTGCCGCACGTGGGCGAGGGCTTCCAGCAGCCCATCCGCATCGCGCGCTACAAGAGCCACGAACTGGTGGACAATATTTTCCGCGGCACTACCGCGAGTTTCGCAGATGTTGAGAGCATCCACATGAAGGAAGGCCGGTTCTATACCGAGCAGGAAGACGTGCACCGGCTGGAGGTGGTGGTCCTGGGCTTTGATGCGGAGCAGACCCTGTTTCCCGGCGAGACGGCGGTAGGCAAACAGTTGATGGTGGATGGAAATCCTTACACCGTGCTGGGCGTGGTGGAGAAAAGAAAGAATCCCGTTCCCAGAGGAGATAACGAAGTTTTCACTCCTTACCGCACCTACCGCAAGCACTACCCGCAGGATGACGAGAATTTCATTATGGTGATGGCGTACCAGGGAATGAAGAGCGCGGCCGAAGACCAGGTGCGCGGGTTATTGCGCATGCGCCGCCGTGTAGCTTTCGATAAGCCCGACAGCTTCGGCATCAGCAGCGCTGAGAGCCTGGGTGAGCAGTTTCGCCAGATCGCGGCCGGGGTCTTCCTGCTGGTGGTATTTATAACCTCGGTTGGATTGCTGGTGGGAGGAGTGGGCGTAATGAACATCATGCTCATGTCGGTGACTGAACGCACGCGCGAAATCGGCGTGCGCAAAGCCATCGGGGCCCGCAAGCGCGACATCATTTTTCAGTTCCTGACTGAGGCCATGACGTTGACCGGTCTTGGCGGCGTGATTGGCGTGGCCCTCTCGCTGGGCATCAGCCTCCTTCTACACATGTTCAATTTTCCGTCATCCGTGCCACTGTGGACCGTGATACTCGGCGTGGCTGTAGCCAGCAGCGTGGGCCTATTCTTCGGAATGTATCCCGCCATGAAAGCCGCGCGCCTCGATCCGGTAGATGCGTTGCGGTACGAATGAGATTAGGTAACAGGTCACAGGTTATTAGTGCATAGTGCCTTGAGGATTGGACCCATTTCGGAAGCTTGCTTTTTACATCAAACAACCTGGTAACCATTATAATATATCCTTTACTAACATAATTTATCGTGGTATTATGAAGACAGTGGCCGAGTCCAATTTGCGGTGATCAAACCTCGCCGCATCCTAACAGTGAGCCGGGACAAGTAGCTCGCGTGATTGCGCGGCGGACGTGTCTCTTGCTGCTGTTGTT